>JAPCJR010000001.1:0-165368 GCA_027886865.1 Nitrososphaerota archaeon | reverse complement strand
ATTCACAGGCCGGCACCATCTCCATCATTTCCGACAGCACCAACACCGTAGTCGCGAACGTGACCGTAGGGCAACACCCGTTCGGCGTCGCCTACGACTCCACCAGGGGCGAAGCGTTCGTGACCAGTGAAAGTTCGGATACGGTCGCCGTGATATCTGACCGAACGAACACCGTCGTCGCGAACGTCACCGTGGGAAGCATACCGATTGGTATCGCCTATAATCCAGCCAAGGGAGAGATTTTCGTGGCAAACTACGAAGCCTCTTCCATCTCCATCATTTCCGACAGCACCAACACCGTAGTCGCAACTGTGAACATGGGCGGCTTCCCCTATGCTATCGTCTACGACCCGGGAAAGGGCGAGCTCTTCGTGGCCGATGATATCTCCAACACCGTCTCCGTAATATCAGACAGTACGAACACGGTCATCGCGAACATCACTGTGGGCTATACCCCTTACGGGGTAGCCTACGACTCTGCCAAGGGCGAAGTGTTTGTGACCAATGAAGGCACGGGTTCGGTCTCCATCATATCCGACCGTACAAACACTGTGGTCGCGAACGTGACCGTGGGGGATGCACCGTTCGGCATCGCGTATGATCCCATCAAGAGCCAGATTTTCGTGGCCAATTCCATCTCCAACTCCATCTCTGTGATATCCGACAGCACCAACACAGTCGTCGCGAACGTCACCGCGACAGGCGACCCGTTGGACGTCGTCTACGACTCCGTCAAGGGCGAGATTTTTGTGACTGAGGGCACCGAGTCGGTGTTGATAATCCCCGACGGCTAAGTTCTTCCAGCGCAGCCTCCATTACGTCCGGCTCCGGTGAATGTCATCGTTGCCGACCTGATATCCCCTGCGGAGGCGCAGTTAGCCCTCGGTGGAGACATCTCTCCGCCTAGGTTCTCCATGTTTCCTTCTCCGGCCGATGCGGCTTGCAGATCTTGCAGAGTGCAGCCCCCAGTTCCGTGGCAGCGCTTGAGAGACTGTCTGCCCAGTAGTACTTTCCCGTGACCTTCCCGTCCACCATCACCTTGACCCTGAAGTTGTCCGCCGTGATGCAACGCCCGTTCAGCTTGTGGACTATGGCCGAACGAGCGCTGCCGGTGATCACGATGAACCCGGCGTCGTCGAGCCTTGCCTTCCGAAAATCATCAAAAGTCGCGAGCTCCCTTGTAGGCAATCTAAACCTGAATTCCGTCCCTGATTTGTAAATAGTTTTCCGGTGAGACTCCCCAGGGGTCCCGCAAGTCCCGGAAAGTCACTTTTCGTTGATCAATATTCCGTAGTTGCTTCCGGTACCCTTCGATTTTTTCTGGGTCTTCTTCACTGGTTTCTTCGCCTTCTTCTTAGCGACCGTCAACGGACTTGAGTTTGCAGGCGAGAACGATTTACGCATTTCGGTCCTGCCTCTGTGTTTTGACCGGTGGCCCGGTAACGGCCTCAAAACAATGCAAACTTGTTGACCAACGGAAGAAACTCAGTTCACACATCAGATAAAATGGGGACGAGGGGAATTAGCCACATGCAGACGGAAAGCCACGAGGATACGGTCTGGACGCCGGTCAAAGACACCTATGGAAGGGATATGGGAGAGATCGTAGGCGTCGTCTTCAACTTGGAAGGCGGGATCGAATCTATAGGCGTAAGGGAGAGCGGAGGGAGGTTTATTGTCTACTCAGTAAAGAGGCTGGCAAAGCACAAATCCTATTTTGTGGTGGTACCCGAATGGAGGACAGAGGCCCAGAGTCTGGCTAGGGAGATGCAGTCCCTCAGCAAACGGGAGAGGGCGATTGAGGAGTTATCACGGAGCCCTGATACGAATCCCAAGGTCCTCGAAGAGGTGATGGGACAAATCGCTGCGGCACGCGCCAGCCATGAAAGGTTGAGGGTGAAGATCGAAGCCAGGCTGAAAGAGGTCGAATCTCAATTCCAGAGCGTCTCTGACTTTGTCGGAATAATCAAGGTCCAGCACGCCTCGTCTGAGATCGACGAGGGGAGTTACCTTGTGACGGAGGAGTTCGGCCGAGTCGAGCTGGAGGCCGACGCCAGGGAGCTCGATGAACTGAGGCGCGCAATTGGGTTCCTTGAGGATATCGAGGAGAAGGCACCCCTGCCCAGCACGGATGCCCTTTCCACCTTCAAAGCGGACTTACCAGCGGTAGAACCCTACCAATTCCAGGAAGTAGGGCTGTCGATGGCCGAAGGCAGCGAGTAAACCCCTCAGCTTTGGGGCCCTTCATGAGCCGCTCAGAAAGACTTACTCTCAGCGCGCTCTGTGTTTCGGCTGGAAATACTGCTTGTAAGCGAACAGTGCCGGCACTCCTCCCGTATGCAGGAAGCAGACGTTCTGGCCCCCTCCGAACTCCCCGTTCCTGACCATGTCAACCATCCCTGCCATCGTCTTGGCCGTGTAGACCGGGTCGATGATGAGCGCATCCGTCCTCGCGGCGAGCCTCAGCGCGTCGTTGGACTCGTTGGTGGGTATCCCGTAGTCCTTTCCAGCGTAGTCGTCTTTGATGATGACGTCGCTACTCTCAACTCTGGCCTTCGTGCCGAGAAGCTTGGCCGCGCCCTCGGAGGAGCTCAATATCACCTGGGTCACTTTCTTCGTGGAGTACGCCCCGACGTTTATGCCCACTATCTTCGTCTTCATGCCCATCATCTTTGCTCCGAGTATCAGCCCAGCCTGGGTCGGGCCAGCCCCCGCAGCGACGAACATGGCGTCGAGCGCAACCCCGGCCGCCCTGGCCTGGCCAGCTAGCTCCCTGAAACCGTCAGCGTAGGCCGCGGTGGCGACCGGAGAGACCGAGGCCGATGGTCCCAGGACCAGGGGGTTGTGCCCCTTCCTGCGCAGCTTCTCGGCCTCCTCTTCCAGGATGGGCGTCGGGTCCTCGCTGATCTTCATCCTGATTACTCTGACGTCGGCACCCATTATGTGGTCAAGGAGGATGTTGCCGTCGTAGACCTTGGGTTTCGTCTTGAACTGCGCCGTCCGCAAGACCAGCAGGGACTTCATGCCCATCTTGGTGGCCAGGGCCACCGTCTGCCTCGACCAGTTGGACTGAACCCCACAAGTCGTTATGACGTAGTCCGCCTTCATCTTCTTCGCCTCGACCAGTATGTAGTCGAGCTGCCTCACCTTGTTGCCTCCGAGGGCGACACCGGTCAGGTCGTCGCGCTTCACATAGAGTTTAGGTCCTCCGAGTTCTGCTTGTAGCCTCGGCATCGACTCGAACGGCGTCGGGAAGACTCCTATTCCCACACGCTCAAGTTGGCTGGTCTGCAATGTCTGTGGTTCATTCAGCTCCTGACGCTCTTAAAGCGTTTGGGTCTTGCCGTGTTGAATGACTGCGAGTTCTTTCAGTGAAATTTGGGCCCCGGCTATAGCTCCTCGTGTGATGTGGTATCCCCTGGTGGAGGCGCGCAGGACCTACCCAAAAGAGAGAAAAACATCCCCGAATCGCAGGCAGGGGAAGAATAGAGAATGAGCGTCGAGCAGTTTCGCGAGTGGGCCAACAGGAGGTCCAAGCTGCCGCTGGCAGTCAGGGGCCATTCCTTCGTCATGCAGGGCGACGACCTAATTCTCGTCGACCGAGGAAAGTTCGTCTACGAAGAGGCGCTGCGTCTGGCGAGGTTGCTTAACTCGAGGAACCCGATCGACGCCATAAGCGCGAACACGATGATTTGGGAGCGCAACGGGACGATGCGTCTCGTGGTGCTCGGCCTCATCGCGCTGATACTCGTCGTGGTCGTCGTGTTCGCGAGGCGCTGAGAGCGCTCACGGCGTGATCGTTACGTAGTAGAGCTCGGTGACGGCCTGGCCTGTCGCTACTATCACTCCGAAGTTGATGTTCCCAGAGCTGTCCACCCATTCGTAGACCGTCTTAGCCACGCTTCCAGGTCCGTATTGTTGCAGCAGACCCTGCACCTGCGCGATGGTCGCGTTGGCGCCCGCGCCGCTGAAGGAGACCATACCGACGTTTATCCAGACCGTGGGGTTGACAGAGGTGGCGTTGACGAGGTTGTAACCCTCCGAGGAGATGAGACCGTCGATTTGGTGGAGCGTAGTACCCTTGTCTGACGTCGATACCTGGGACTGACTGCTCACCCCCAGGTTCTGGAATGCTACTGCGGCGTTCGGCCCGACTGCGACAGTCCCGGTGTTTGGATTGACAGAGGTCATGAAGGCCAGTTGCGTGACTACTCCTGACGTGCCAGGGTTCGTGTACACGGCGACGAAGTACGTGAGCACCCCGCCAACCGAGTAAAGGAGATATGAACCGATCCGGTTGTTGGGCAGGAGGGTGAGCTGGGTCCTCACCTGACTGTTGGTGTTGAGGGCGTTCTCTGCCGCAGAGGGCCCGATTATCGGCGTCGAGGCTGACGGGTTCTGATAAAGAACTATCTGCCCGAGCTTGTCTCCTCCATAGGCGACATACATGCCCGCGAGGTTCTTACTCACGGCGCCCTGATACTGCACCAGCTGCAACCCTACGAAGTTCACCTCGTTCCCGACGGCGAACGGGATATACTGTACCGTGTTGTTCGCCGGTCTCTCGTAAAACTGGGTCCCCGACCTGAAGACGAACGGGTCGCTAACGTGGTAAGTGAAGTCATAGTCGAGCTGACCGGAGACGGTGGGGGTCCCGAGGAGCTGCTCCGGGTAGCGTATCTGCGACACCAACCACGCGGGAGGAGCGTGCCAGCTACTGTAATAGTTCTGGTAGTACTGCGTGAGGAAGTCGCTGCTGTTGGTCCCGCCCATAAGGCTGGAAACGGTGTAACCCTGCATCGACCCGTCCTGAATGTTTACCAGGACCACGCCGAAGAACCTCAGGTAGGGACTGGCCGAGAAGCTTGACTGCAGCGGAGAATCTATGTAGACCTGGACAGCGTAGTACAGGTTCTTTCCGTCCGAGACGATGTAGGCTGCGGGGTCCGTGGTGAGACCCGGGATGAGTATGTCTCCGACCCTGTTGACGATGTTCCTGTTCCAGAGCATGTCGATCGAGCGGCTCGAGAAGGCGAAACCGAGCTGTCCCTCGGCGAAGGTGAACCACAATGACTTCTGCCAGCCGCTCAGGACATAGTCAGGGGCTCCCGGGTAGGAGACATTCTGGACCTCGTCGTAGCCCGGAACGTGCACGTACACGCTCTGGTTGAAGCCTGCTCCTTCACCGTAATAGATCAGAGGCTCGGTGGGGACTCCGAAGGCGGTAGTCGCGTTTATCACCGAACCGGTGTGCGTGTTTATCACTAGGACCTTGGCTGCGTGCGTGTAGATCAGGTGCTCGCTGATCCAGTCCGTCGACGGGAAGGTGGGGGTGGTCGGCGAGACCCAGTACTCCGTGTTGTTGTAGAATACTATCTCCGAGCTCGCAAGACCCATCCAGTTGTAAGCTCCTATCTCCTTGGTGTTCGTGACCGTGGCGGACGACTGGTCCCACTGCCTGACGAGATTCAACGTGGTGGACGGGTTGCTGGTGGGAAGGTCCGTGATATTGCTGACCTGGATGTTGTTAAGGCCGGCCGCCCATCGCGTGACGGTGATTTCCTTTTGCGTCTGCGGGGTCCACTGGTATGACAGGTAGTTGTTGTTCCAATTTGCGTACAGGTAGATGCCGGCCCCCGTGGAGACCACCAGGAGGACCGCAAGCACCACGGCGAGCCCCTTGAAGATATAGACCCTCCTCGCCAGCAGGTTCCTCCTCTGGGAGACATATCCTATGCCCACTATCATCAGGAGGAAGACCACCCAGGTGAATCCATACGCGTACGGTGTCGATATGTTCATCAGCCAATAAGGAGCTCCGAGAAGGACGCTGGCCACTATGGCAGCGGCAAGCGCCAATAACTCCTTCAGCCACACATCGCTCCTCCTCGTCGTGAGATTTGCGCCAATCCGCATGATCATTCGAATGGCGAACACGAGCAGGAAAGCGGAGACGGCGTACGAGAGCACGTTGTACTGAATCTGCATCGAAGGCATGAGCTGGACAAGATCCTGCCCCGAGGCCGGGAACAGCGGCAGGAGGAATACCCGCGGGACCTCCGTCCAGCTTCCCAGCCCCATGGTCGCCATCATGATCGGATTCATGATCTCCCCCAGCAGCGGGAAGCCGTGGATGCCCACGAACAAGTAGAATCCCAGCGCCCATTTGAGCGTCTGCCAGAGGGCCCAGAGCCACTTGCCCATCACCCTCCCGCCAGTCTTGGGGGTCTCCGCCGGCACAGACTCATACTCTAAATCTCGTCTTCGAACGCCCCGGCCAATCGCGCTGATGAGCCGCAAAAGGTCGCTCTGTCCCACCTTGGGGTTGATCAGGAGCAGCGCGAAGAGCCCGGCGGCGATGAACAGATAGTCGTGATAGAAAGTGATGCTAAACCAGTCCAGACCCGCTTTGGTCGAGTAGACGTACTCGGCAATCGACCACTCGAGGATGACCCATGCGATGGAGAGAACTATGATTACGGCTATTACCGCTAAGAGAAACCAGGCTGTTATGCGGCCGAACCTGAACCGGCCCTCCCTTTCATCGGTTCCCAACCTTGCGTGACGGAAGATTGGAGCTATTTAGCTTCGTGCTGAGACGGAAGGGGAATCTTCTTCCTACTCGAGCCCGTATCATGAAGTGATCGATATGAAGGAACTGTGGCTACGCGCTCTCTCACAGCGGAGCTCCTATCAGGCTGACCTAAGCATAGGCCGGCACTCTCATCGTGCCCTGTGAAGAGTTCTCGAGGGTCGCCTTCTTCTTGCGCTTTCTTATGTTCTCCATGGCCTCCTCCGCCACTCTCTTGAACTCGGTCTTCGAGAGCGTCCTGGCCGCGTCGTCACATTCCTGACCAGAGATCCTCTCGACTTCCTCGTCCAGCTCATGCTGGACCTTCTCCTTCCTCGCCTCGACGAATAGCGCGATGAGCTCCCTGGCCATCCGGTCAAAGAATAGATCGCTCATATGGTCACATGCTCCTGTTCTGGAGAAAACTAACTCCGAATTGAAGTTTGCGGAGGATTGCACGGTCATATCCCACGCCCGGCTTAACCCATATGTTTCGTTAAATACGGAGGGAGAGAACCACCTTCACGCCGATGCCTTTCTGCGCTAGTTGTGGCAAACAAATCCCTGCGGATGATACCTTTTGTCCCTATTGTGGAGCTCTCGTTCCCGCCAGTAACCAACCAGCACCGGGGTTCGGAACCGTTTCTCAGACGGGCGCCGGACCGCAGGTGACAAAGAACTTACTGGTCGCGCTCGTCTTCTCCTTCATCTTCCCTGGCCTGGGCCAGTATTACTCCGGCCAGAAGAGGAGAGGCCGCAGGTTCATCGTCATTGGCATAATACTACTGCTGACCGTTCTCTTTGAGATTGGAGTGATCCTCTATCCCATCTTCTGGCTTTACAGCATGGTAGACACATTCCTGACCGTCAGAAAGGTGAACGCAGGCCTGGCACCGAACTAGGTAAGCACAGTCGTGTCATGTCTCCGGATTGGATTCCCGACAGAAGAGTGACCAGATTTGTGCATCACGTGCGTTTCATTAGACGTGACCGTCTAAGCTTTCTTCGGTCCTTCAGCGGCGGTTCTAGCACCGACGAACTCAATGCCGACGAGCGGCTCTTCGCCGACGACCCAGGCGTCGTGTCCAGGCGGTACTGATGCCACATCTCCGGGCCCGATTTCAAATTCAGTCCCGTCCTTCATCTTGACGCGATACCTGCCCGAGATTACGTACTGGAGATGCGGAGCCTCGCACCACTCTGTCTTGACCACCGGTTTGATATCGTTCGACCATTTCCATCCCTTTTGCAACACAAACCGTCCCACGGTAGTACCCGCGATATTCACCAGTTCGATCTTTGCATGCTCAAATTTCCGGACCTCAGTCGAGGCAGACATGTTCTTGACCTCATGCTTTGGCATGGAAATCGTCGACTGGGCCGCGATTTAATTAGTCTTATCCTCGAAAATGACTTCTGCGGACTTAGCGCGTCAATGGACTTACCAGCAGCCGCCATTCAATCGTCTGGTTGATGCGCTCATAGTCTTTTATCAGGCTCGCCCCCTTCCTAGTCGGACAGAAGACCTCGCCTCCCTCTTTCTTCCGAAGGAGGCCTGAGAGCTGCAGGAACCAAAGACACTGTTCGACATGCGATGATGTGAGCGAGCTTTCGTCCACTATCCTCATCTTCGTGGCCCCACCCTTGGCCAAGAGCATGATTCGGGTCAAGACCTCGACCCTACTGTGCGGCTGCAACGCGATACGAAGCGAAATTTTCGATATTTGAAAGCCATGGTTAACAGATTTTCAGCACGACGTCAATATAATTTGATTATGATTCGCTGTCCGAGACGACAAGACGGACGCAGGCACTGCAGGACCCAGCGGATTCCTCCTCGTCCATCTCCATCTCCCCAATGACCGTGGATTCCCTCCAAGTCAAATCATGAAATGCGGGATCTTGTTTGAATCCGATGCGGAGCGGAAAGCCACGCAGAAACATTCTTTATCGTTCGAAGGCCGTTCAACATCATCATGCAGAGCGGACGGGGAAACAGGGCCCTGGAGTTCCACGAAGCCACAAAGCACTCCAAGATCAGCCTGCGGGCCTCGGGACACTATCTGGACTGGGAGAACAAACCGAGCCCCTTCAAGTTGTACACGGGGGCGCCCCTGCAGGACCTCCCGACCGAATTTCTCAGGCCGACGCTGAACGCGCTCGTATCCATCAGCAGGGGTGTGCCAAAGGAGAGGACATCGACCGGGCTGGGCCTCGGTACCCTCGCGGAGCTCCTGTTCTTCTCGGCAGGGATAACGCGTGAGGTCAGAGTCCCGGGGCACGACGCTCTCTACATGAGGGCGGCGCCGGCCACCGGAGCGCTCTATCCCATCGAACTCTATGTGGTCTGTCGGGACCTCGAGGGCCTTCAAGCTGGGGTGTATCACTTCTCCCCTGGTGACTTCTCGCTTTCCCGGCTCAGGAGCGGAGACTGGACGCCAGCGCTGTCTTCGTATGCGGGGTCCCGCTCCGACATCTCAGCAGCTCCCGCCTCCATAGTCCTCACGTCGATCGCCTGGAGGAACTCCTGGAAGTACCAGGACCGTTCATACAGACACTGGTTCTGGGACGGCGGCGTGATCGCCGCGAATCTCCTGGCCACGGCCAACTCGGCGGGGCTTCGCTCGTCGGTGGTGCTTGGTTTCGAGGACGAGGCCGTGAACAGGCTCCTCGGCCTGAGGGCGAGGCAGGAGGCGGCCATCGCGATATGTCCGGTCGGGGTGTCCGCCGCAGGGACGACACGCTCGGTCACCGGGGGATTACCAGGGAATGAGCCCCCACCCCCCATCGACCCCGCCTTCATCCGCCTCTCCCAAAGCGAGGTGGAGTATCCGCAGGTCTGGGAAGCGTACGAAGCCTCCCGTCTCCTGGACTTCAGCGGCGTGAGGGCGTGGATCAGTCCGGGAGAGCAGAAGGTGCCCAGCCTCGCCGCGCCGCCGTCATCGGACCGAAGCTTTCCTCTGGACCAGAGCATGCCCCGGCCAGACCAAGGACCCGACCTCGCCAAGGTCATACTGAAGAGGGGGTCGACCCGGAGGTTCTCTTCTGAGTCGATAACCTACGAGCAGCTGTCCAACGTGCTCTATCACTCCACTAGAGGGGTCCCGCTCGACTTTGCGGTTCCGCCGACCCTGCTGGACGTCTACCTGATCTCAAACGCTGTGAAAGACCTGCCCAGCGGGAGCTACCGTCTTGACCGCACCTCCGGCTCGCTCGAGCAGCTGAAGGCGGGCGAGTTCAGGGAGATGGCGGGGTATCTCTGCCTCGAACAACCGCTCTTCACCGGGGCGGGCGCCGTCGTCTTCCTTATGACGGACCTGAGCGAGGTCCTGCACCTCTTCGGAGACCGCGGGTACAGAGCCGCCCAATTCGAAGCCGGAGTGGTCGCCGGGAAGATGTATCTGGCGAGCTATGCGCAGGGGCTGGGAGCGTCAGGGACGACGTTTTACGACGAAGCAGTGACCGAATTCTTCTCTCCCCGGGCGGCCGAGACGACCCCGATGATGGCGCTGGGCATCGGCATCCCCGACTACAAGGCCAGGTCCGGGAAGATGCTCCCAAAGAGGCTCGCCAGAGAGCAGATGCTCGCCAGTTCAATCGACCGCTGACGACAAGCCGACATGAGGTCGATATTCCCCGCCGGAGCGCAACGACTAACTGTCCGCTACGAGGAACCTATCTGGCTTGCCGATTACGAACGCCAACGGGGTCGACCTGTACTACGAACTGACGGGCGACCATGGGGATCCAATCGTGCTCATCCACGGCTCCTGGACAGACCATTCAAACTGGAGTCCCGTGGTCGCGGGTCTCTCCGAGAGCTTCCGCGTCGTGAGCTACGATAGGCGCGGGCACGGAAGGAGCGGGAAGACCGGCACCCAGGGGAGCGGCGAAGAAGACGCCCTGGACGCCGCTGCGTTGCTCACACGGCTAGACATGGTCCCCGCTCACGTCGTGGGGAACTCCTTCGGAGGGTCGATAGCCCTGAAGCTGGCTGCAGCTCAGCCGCAGGTCTTCCGAAGCCTGATGGTCCACGAGCCTCCGCTGTTCGACCTGATAACGGGAGACCCCTCAGTCTTGCCGGCACTTGCCGAAGGGAGGAAGCGAAGGGAGCAGGTGATCCGGGTGCTGGAGAGCGGCGACAGGGCCGGTGCCGCCCGTCTCTTCGTCGAGACTCTGACCTTCGGACCGGGAGGGTGGGAGAGGATGTCCGCGCAGTCAAGGGAAAGGATGATCGCGAACGCCGACACATGGCTGGACGAGACCAGGGACAGCGCAGGTTCCAGCGTCGATTTGGAAGCGCTCGCGCGATTCAGGAAGCCCGCCCTCCTGACGTACGGAGGAAGGGGGATGCAGGGCTCCAAGCGCGTCATCGAAAAACTAGCTCAGACCATTCCTGGTTCGAAGGTGGACTTCGACCCCGGCACGGGCCACGCGCCTCACGTCTCCGATCCCGGAGAGTTCGTGAGAAAGGTCACAGCGTTCGCGCAGTCGTCTGCCTGAAGCGCCAACCGTTCGAGAAGTCGTTGACCCTCCCGGTCCTGTAAAGCTTAGAACCAGCCGACGCGTCTGAAGTACAGCACCATTGCCACAGCCGGAATGAGCATCACCAACAAGATGAATATCGCAGACGTATAGATTCCTAGGAACCCCTGCGGTCCCAGCACGGCGCCGCCTGGGAGAGGTACGTTCATCCCATAGATTGAGCTGATTACCGTCGCGGGTATGGTCAGCGTGAAGATGATTGTAAGTATGGAAAGCACGGTGTTCGTCCGGTTGCTGCTCGTGACGAAGTCAGTGTCCTTGTATATCTCGACCATCTCCTTCATCTCCTCTATCGTCCCCGATGCCTTCCCTACCTTGTGGCGGATGTCGCTGAAGTAGAGTGACAGGTCTTCGCTGCTGAACTTCTGTGCCTTCACAAGCTCCGGCAGGTACAACGCCAGCGGGTAAACGACCCTTCTCAGGATGGCTATCTGGCGGCGCGCTGAATTTATGGCACCAGCCGTGGACTTGACCTCATCGAACACCACGGCCTCGATGCTGTCGAGGCTCGCCTGGACGTCGTCCAGAATCGCGAAGAGACCGTCGACCAGCCCGTCGATTATCCGGTACCCGAGGTAGGCCGAGGACTTCATGAGCTCGGCGCGTTCGCTTTCGTCGTCTCTGCAGGACCGGAACAGTGCCGAAATGCCCTTGAGGCTGGACGGGTGGATGGTCACCAGGTAGTCTTTCCCCATGAACATGGAGACCTCCCTGGAGACGATGATCCCTTTACCGGCCTCTTCCGGAAAATGCAGAGAGATGAATATGTGGTCTCCGTGGTCTTCCACCTTCGTCAGCTGCCTTGGAGAAAGGGAGTCTTCCAGGTCCAGAGGGTGAAAATGATATTCGCTTGCGAGCATCGCCATCTCGGTCGTGGTGGGGTCGAGGATCTCCGTCCACTTGATCGCCCCGTTGGTGATAGTCGAGACCCTCCCGTCTTCTGCACCGCTCGCGGACCTTTGTCCCGGTGGAGGACTGGCCATAGGTCTGTCGGCGCATCATCAGTATAATTGGCTTATGTGCTGCGCTGCAAGAAGTGGTCGTGTTCAACATCCGGGATACGCGAGTGGACCCCGTCACTCATCACTGCGAGCTCAGGGTCGGACCGAGCTGGAATCTGGATGTCCACGAGACGGAACGAAAATCAGGGTTTCCGCGCAAAAAGGACTTCAGACAATCAGTCAGCGCCGCCGATGCTTTTATCCATCCACAAGCATCTTCGACCCGCAGAGAGGGATGCCCTGGCTCGACTCGGAATCTAACCGGACCACTTTCTTCGAATTGTTGGCTCCGAGACCCGGGGAGAGAATCCTCGACGTCGGCGCGGGGTGGGGCACTCTCGCCGACCTGGTCAGGTCCGAGGGCAAATGTGAGGTCTACGCCGTCGACACTGACAAAAAGCGAATAGCGAGGATGCAGGAAGCGTATCCGGCGTTGAAGAGCAGCCAGGCAAACTCTGAGGACCTACCTTTTCCTGACTCGCATTTCGACAAGGTCTACTCCACCATGGCGCTGCACCATTTCTCTGACCAGCGAAGGGCGGTCAAAGAGTTCGCAAGGATTCTGAAGCCGATGGGCTTGCTTCTCATCGTGGAGATCCAGCCCAGTTCCGCCCAGGGGCGGTACCTCAGATTCTTCGAGAACGGAATCATGCGTTCGCACCTCAAGTTCCTGGAGATGAACCAGCTCGCGGAGATGTTGAAGGAGCAGGGCAGGTTTGAAACGAAGACCTTGACCAATAGTTCATTCTCTTACTTCATCCAGTCGAACAGGACAAACTAAGGTGCGGCTTCTCAAAACCAGCTGAGCACAGTCCAGCGCCCCGATTCTATTCCAGGGAGGAGGCCCTGGTCAGACCTCGGCTTTCAGGTCCAGCTTGTGAGCCGACTTCATATGTTCCCTCAGCTGCTTAGACTCGGTGAAGTTGGACCCACAGCAGGCGTATTCGACCCCGAACGGACCTATCTGGTGTATGGTCCTGACGTGCTCCGTGAGTTCGTGACCGTCTTTGAATTTCGTGTCGCAGCACTCGTACTTTGCCAAGAATTGCCTGCCGTTTTTTGGCTGGTTCTCTATTTATCGATTCTTACAAATCAGGGTAGAGTTCAGTAATCGCCGCCGGCTCCCTGGAGGCGCGACGAGCACTTTACGCCAATACAGGGTGTCGCGCCTCTCCCGCGCACAAGACTCATAACCCGACCCAGGATGGCGAGAATCGGCTGTTTTCTTGAGATACAAGAACGTAGGCAAGTCCGCCCTCAGGGTGTCTATGCTGTCCCTCGGTAGCAATAACTTCGGCAGACAGGTCTCGGAGGATGAGACCATCAGGATGATCAAGAAGGCCATCGACCTAGGGATAAACGCCATAGACACCGCGGACGTGTATACCGATGGAAAGTCTGAGGAGATAATCGGGAAGGCCGTCGAGGGATATCGCAACGATGTGGTCCTTGCGAGCAAGGTCGGGCTCGAAGGGGGCGCCTCCAGCAGGAACATAATCGCCAAGGTGAACCGGAGCCTAGAAAGGCTTCGCACGGACCGTATCGACCTGTACTACATCCACGCCTTCGACGAAGCCACCCCTCTGGAAGAAACGATGTCCACGCTCAACGACCTGGTGCACCAGGGGAAGCTGCGCCACATCGCCTGCTCCAACTTCAGCGGGACGCAGATGGATAAGGCCCGCAAAGTCTGCGAGAGCAGAGGGTATGAGCAGTTCATAGCGGACCAGCCGGAGTACAACATGATACAGAGGAGCGCCGAAGCTGACGTCATCCCCTACTGCAAGAGAGAGAACCTGGGGGTGTTCCCGTACAGCCCCCTGATGGGCGGATTCCTCGTCGGGAAGTATTCGAGGGACCGACCCGCCCCTCAAGGTTCTCGCGGCGCGTACAACCAGCGGTATCTTGCTTCGTTCGACGCGAAGAATTACGACCGGCTGGAAAGGCTCCAGACCATAGCTGCCGAAGCCAACGTCTCGTTGATGGAACTGGCCATCGGATGGCTGCTGAAGAAAGAAGCGGTGACCTCGGTGATAGTGGGGGCGTCCAGGGCAGACCAGCTACCCGAGACGGTCGCCATTGCGAATCGCAGCGTCGGCGACGACGTCGTGAGGAAGATAGACGAACTAATGACATAAGCTGAGGTGCTCGTCGCACGCTGCTACCTATGCGCCGGGAACGCTCGCGCACCGGCGCACTTAATATCCAGGAGAGCGCTGAAAATAGCGAAGCGTTTACGCGTTGCCTATGAACAAGCTGACCCCCGAAGAGGAAGAAGTCATAGTCCACAAGGGGACGGAGATGCCCTTCTCCGGCGAGTATGAGACCAACTTCAGGCCTGGGACATACATCTGCAGGAGGTGCGACACACCCCTCTACCGGTCTGAGGCTAAGTTCGACGCCAGGTGTGGGTGGCCCGCCTTCGATGACGAGATACCGGGGGCTGTCAAGAGGGTCACTGACGCCGACGGAGACAGGACGGAGATAGAGTGCGCCAACTGCGGAGGTCACCTTGGCCATGTCTTCCTGGGGGAAGGGTTCACCGCAAAGAACACGCGGCACTGCGCCAATTCCATATCTCTCAAATTCATTCCGAAAACGGGCCTCTGAGAGACCGGACGCAGGACCTCTGGCACCTATTCATCAGGTCGACCCATATCCGCAGACCAAGGCCCAGCTATATCCCAAAGAATCACTTTGCCGGCTGATAGCAGAGGGCGACGACCCCTGACTTGAACGCCTGCGATTTGACCAGTCTCAGGCCCACCCTGCTCCTGAAATCTTTGAACAACGGAAGCCCGGCGCCCAGGGCCACAGGTTGAAGCTTGAGCCGATATTCGTCGATCACGCCCAGCTTGCTCAGAGTCTGCGCAAAACGGGCCCCTCCGAATACCACCATGTCGCCGCCGGGCTGCTCTTTCAACCTTACGACCTCCTTCGCAACGTCATCGTCGGTCTTGACCGAGACCAGCCTTGAATTCTGCCACTCAGCTTTTTCGAGCGTCTTCGAGAATACGATCTTCGGCGTGTGCTCTATCCAGTGCGAAGTCGACCAATTCCTTCGGGCTCGATGGATTCGCAGCCATCGCCGGCCATGCCTGCTGAAAACCCTGATAGAGGACGCGACCGAGCAACATGGTATCCGCGGTAGACAGCAAGTCAGCAATGAGAGACTTGCTCACCTCCTCGTCCCTGACTTCCCAGTCCAGCTCTCCGTTCGGTCCTCCGACGAACCCGTCCAGGGATACGACCATGAAGAGGACGACTTTCCTCACGAAATGTCACGCAACTTCCTACGATGTTTGTATTAGGCTTTCGAGAGCCACCCATCAAGGCTCTACAACTCCTCGAAGAGTCGGCACCGTGGCTGGGCCGTAGAACATTTTTTTATCCGAATCCAGCCTTACCCCACCATGACGAAGATATCGTTCATCAATCCCAGCGAGGTCGCCGCCCCAGCGGGATACACCCATGTCGTCTCGGTCGAAGACCCGCAGAAGATACTCTACGTATCCGGACAGGTCTCAAAGAACCAGAAAGGCGAGATCGTGGGCAGGGGCGACCTGGAAGTCCAGACCCGGCAGGTATACGCTAACCTTCTCGCGATACTGAAGTCACAGGGGGCGTCGTTCAAGAACGTCGTCAAGCTGAACACGTACAGCACCAATCCCGAGAAAATCGACGTCATCAGAAAGGTGCGAACGGAGTTCGTAGAGGGCGATGAGCCTCCGGCAAGCACCTTTGTCGGGGTCACAGCCCTCGCCGACCCGGCATTCCTCGTAGAGATTGAACTCGTCGCCGTCCTGAGCTAGAACCGATGGATGATGACACCCGTGTTCTTTCCCGCGTTTTCAAACTCGGTCTTGTCCCGCCGGTGAAACGAAGACATGGTACCTACGGTTTACCAGCGCAAAGGTCGCAAGACATAGCAGGAACCCGTAGGTGATGCTCGCCGTATGAACTAGTGCGACCGGCGCGGTCTGGGTGAATATTGCAGGAGGAGGAGAAGAACCCCCAGGGGACTGATGGCCGGACGGAGCGCTCGGCAGGGCGATAGCACCGGAGAAGAATAACAGGAGTACCACGTATACTACAAATGCAGACACCAGGATTGCCTGACCACGCAGCCCGGTCCTTTCAGTGAAGATGTCGCTCTTCCTGATGACCGGCCTTCCGGTGGTCCGCTGAACGACGATCAGGCCGAAGCAAATGAAGAAGCTCGCGACGGTGAACCCGACCATCGCGCTGGCGACCGCAGACATCCCGTAAAATGAGCAGGATTGGGCGCAGACATGGATGCTGACATACGGCGACGATATCGCCGTAAGCTCTGCAAGGCCACCAGCGGCCACCGCAACGATGGGCACGAAGTACACCATGAATATCCGGAGTTCTCTTGGATAATAGAGACAGACCACCAGGAGGAACACCGAGGACAGGACGATGTTCTCGACATTGATCGAGCCATCATACACAAAGTTCGAGGTGAGGAGACCGAGAGGATTCGCGGCTGAAGCCTCGACCGCTGGGTTCGGGCTGATCCGGTACTCAGAGAACAAGAAGACGATTGAAGTAAAGAAGATCAGCGGTGCAGAGATGACCGCAGCATGGAGGACCAAATCCCGACCTCTCGGCTCCTTCGACGTGGACATAGGTCTGTCCTCGGTCAGGTCACTCGTGTTAACCAAAGGAATCCTCGCCGACGACGTCTTGAACGCGCCTTCCGGACCGAGCGATTCTCTGTGACCCTTCCGCGAGTCCAGTCAACGTCTCACCTTTGGGGTCATTGCGGGATAAGAGGGTTTGTAGGCTTACAACCGCAGGCCACGTTGACAACCGAAGTGCGTCGAGCCCCAGGGACGGCCTGAGGCGCCATAACTGTCCGGCGCGTCTATGCGAGTTGTTAGACCTTTACACGGACGTTGTTGTCGACCACTTCGACTTCATAGGTGCGCACGTCTGTCGCTTCCCTGTGCATGAAGAGCTTCATCAGGGCCGGTACGTTCTTCGTGACTTTCCCTGTGGCGATGTCGTACTCGGCCTTGTGCACGGGACAGACTACCGTATGGTCCCTCAAGCTCCCCTTCGGGAGGTATCCATAGTAGTGGGAGCACACAGCATCCATCGCATAGATTTTCCCTCCAATCTTCGATAACAGAATCGCATTGCCAGCGACGGCGACGCCGAACATCGTCCCTTCGGGGACCTGATTGTCTGCGGCGACCGTGACGAAACTCTCCTGACCTACCTTCGAAGTGTTAGACGTCTCATGCATAACTATCGGACATCATATATTGGTCAACCGATATAAGCCTATTGAACGTCCAATATTCACTATATATCGAAGCGCACAACGGACCAAAGGGTTGCCCGAAGAAGACGTGTGCGACATGCGCGGCATGCTCTCTTTCACGATATTGTGGCTCCTCTCCAAGCGACCGATGTATGGACAGGAACTTGCCGCCGCGATAGGAGAGCAAAGGGGCGGGAAGCCGAATCCGGGGACGATCTATCCTGCACTCAAGGACCTGGCAGACCGCGGCATAATCGAGTCTCACATGGAGGGCCGCAACAAAGTGTACGAGTTGACCGACCGTGGACGTGCGGGCCTGTTAAAGTCTTTGGAGTACTTCAGAAAGGCTTTCGGCGAAATCTTCGACTCCACTTCAGCTCCTTCGGGCAGATAGCCCCGGCCCCCTTTCCGGATTTGCACAAAACCATTAATGAAAGCACGCCACCCTCCCATCCCGATGAACAAGCCTGCCATGGGCTATACGCGCGTCGCGCTGGCAATCGTCGTAGCGGCAGTCGTAGTCGCTACTGCAGTCCTCAGTTCGTCCGCGCTCGGAGCCGCACGGACGGTCACGAGCACCAGCATCATCGCTACAACGAGCACGGTTACCAACGCAGCCTCCACCGTCACCGATGTCGTCGTCTCGAACCACACGGTCACGATGAATGTTACGGAGGGCCAGCCATATGCGCTGCTCATCAATCCCGACGCCACGGTCCGCGGAGGGGCCGTCAGCATCCCAGGCTGCGCTGTACACGGGGGTTGCACCTCAGCCGTGAACCAGTCCTCGACCGCGATACTGATCCTTTACGGCGGCAGCTACTACTACGTCTCAAATTACACTTTCACCGGCCAGTACAACATCGTCTACACCGTCTGGTACACCAACTCTACTGAGTATTGCATATCACCTGAGGTGTCCGGGGATCCAGTCTGCCCTAACGCGGTCTTCATCCCCGAGAATCCTACTACGACGCAGTCCACCCAGTCCATCCATACGACTCAGTCGGTAACCTGTACGGTGACCGGCGAGGGAGGTCCCCTGTTCCTCGAGGTCGTGACCGACCAAGGCGTGCCGGTTCAGGGTCAGCAGATTCAGGCGATCCATAAGGGCCCCACTGTGGACGGTCAGCCCTGCGGGACCGCCTCGCTCCCGACATTGAGCACGAACTCCACCGGATGGGTCCAAGTGCCGGGTGGCGACGGCCTCCCCTATGCGGGCTCGTTCGCGGTCTCGTTCGTGTACTCGGGACAGTCATACAACGCTACCATTGTGATCCAACCCGAGATCACTACGTACGTCACCTTCTATGTGCCGTCAGGTGTTCAGGCGACCACACAATGCCTTGACAACAGCTGCCCCACATACACCAACTCGATGTCGATGGACAGTTGAGATCGCTGCGTCCGGCCGAGAAAATATTTATTCAATCCGTCAATCCCGGATGAATCGCATGACCCTGGCTTCGCGGCCTCTCCACGAACCACACTACGACATTCTGGCAGCCGCGGTCTCCGGGACGGCTGCGACGATGCTCACACTGCTGGCCATGCTCGGCGGAAGCGGCGCGACGACAGTCTGGCTCAAGATGCTCTTCGATTCTCAGCTCCTCGTGATCGAACTCGCCCTGATCGCGGGGATCGCCGGATTGATCAGGAGGAATGAATCCCAGAAGAAGCTACTATCTCACGTCGCTGCAGCCTTGCTGGTCGCCGGCGCCCTCCTTCTTGGACTCGGCGCCGCTATACAGGTGTAATTTTCGTCTCGACGATAAGGCAGCGGTCGTCACCGGCGCTAGTTGTGGCAGACGGCGGCTGGCTAGATGAAGAAATTAGCCGCGTCCTATCTCCCTTGAATCGCCCTGCACCGTTTGAGGACCTCGGCTCCGGCATTACCGAGGAGCGCAGTATCGTTAGCCACGTACATAAACCTAAAGCCTTCCCCAATTCTCTTCTCAATATCATCCGGAGCGTACGTTCCGGGGGCGACCTTGTGACGGGCACACGAATCCAGAATCCTTTGGATTGCCGACTTGAACTTGGGACTCTCCCATTCGGTGAACACCCCAAGGGACAGCGAGAGGTCGTACGGCCCGATCATGATGGCATCGACGCCTTCGACCGAGAGGATCTCGTCGATATTGTCAAGCGCCTGCTGAGACTCTATCTGGACGCAGAGCAGCAACTCGTCGTCTGCGGTCTTAACATAGTCTGGGTCGACAAGCAACGCCCGTCTTGGGCCGAAGCCCCTCAGACCCTTTGGCGGGTACCTCACTGCCTGGACCGCTCGCACAGCGTCCTCTCTAGTGTTCACCCAGGGAATGATTATCCCGTAGGCGCCGATGTCGAGCGCTCTCTTTATCATAACCATGTCATTCCAAGGGACCCTCACAATCGGGACAGTGGCGGATGAGCTCATGACCTGCATCATCAACTGGACATCCTTCACCTCCAAGGGTGAGTGCTCGGTGTCGATGAACCCCCAGTCGAAACCCATCTTTCCAATGATCTCGGTCACTTCAGGATTAGCAATCGACATCCCAATTCCATAGACGACCTTTCCCTCCTTGAGCTTGGTCTTCAGAGAGTTCCTCAATCTGACTTCGACCCTACCTGCGCTCGTTATCCGATATAGAGGTTAGTCTCATACAGTGACTCGGCCCTCTTTTCGCAATTATCCCAAAGAGCTCCATGCGATAGGATTATGAGCCATCGATCAAGTCGCGGGTCCGGATGACCGCTTTTTTCAACGAATCTTACCGGGGCACCCCACCCTGGGACGTGGGCCATCCGCAGGCCGAGTTCGTCAGGCTCGCAGACGAAGGGGAGATCCGAGGCAAGGTCTTGGACGTTGGCTGCGGCACCGGCGAAAATGCAATCCTCTTCGCGGGGCTGGGCCTGGAGGCGCGGGGCGTAGACGCCGCTCCACTCGCAATCGAGAAGGCGAAGAAGAAGGCCGCGGAGAGGGGCTCCGGAGCGACCTTCATCGTTGGGGATGCTCTTCACCTGGAGAAGCTGAAACAGAAGTTCGATACGATAACGGACTCGGGTCTCTTCCACGTCTTCGATGATAAGGAACGGGTCATCTTCGCGAAGAGCCTCAGGTCTGCGCTGAACAAAGGCGGCACATACTTCATGCTCTGCTTCAGCGACAAGGAGCCGACGGGCTGGGGCGGCCCAAGGCGGGTCACAAAGGATGAGATCGTGTCCACCTTCAGCGAGGGATGGAAGGTCGACTGGATACGGGAGGCGCGGTTCGAGAGCGCGTTCCACAAAGAGGGCGGCTACGCGTGGCTTTCAGCCATCACCTCGAAATAGAATACTACCCGTGAATGATGCTATCCGTTCCGGCCGCCCGCCTAATTGGCTGGGGTGATGGTATACTGATAGGATATGCCGCCGGTGAGGTTTTCATTTACCATCGCGGGGATGGCCGGCACGCTGAGCTCGTTTGGATAGATGGCGAGGAACGGGAACGTATCACCGTTAGACGACCCTTGGTTCGGCTGAACAGTGCAGGTGAGCGGCACCGTGAAGTTCAGAGGCGCGGGGTTTCCGATGAAGACCGTAATGTTACCTCCGAGTATGGCCACGTCAGGTATCCCGAACGTATAGGAAAGGGTGGTGCGTCCGCTGCAGAACCCCGTCGTGGTCACCGTCAACGTCCCCCGCCCGGTCCCTGATCCAGAGAGGTTGTCAGCATTGAGCGAGAAGCTGAATGTACCCGACGCCACCTGCACCGAGGTGTATTCCCTGACCGTGTCGTTGTTGCTGAATGTCAGTTCTCCGAACGGACCCTCCGGGTTGGTGAACTGGAACGTGCCGTTGTACATCTTCTGTCCTGGAGTGCTCGTCGTCGAGACTATGGTGAGGGTGGTCGAAGAGATGATGGTGGATGTGGCGGTGGATGCAGATGATGGCTGGGACGAGCTGCTGCTCGAGCCCTGAGTGGAGGTCTGGTTCGTAGACGTCGAGGTGCTAGTAAATACCACGTAGTATGCGGTCGCAGCTGCCACTGCGATTATGACCACCAGTACAACCACGATAACGATTATTCCAATTCCGGGCCGCTGTCGTGGCGCGAGGGGAGCGTTCGAGGTCCTTTGGATTCGCAAAAACGGTTACGTTCGAGCGAGACGACCTTCCGGTAATAAGTCTTGAGCCCTCGTCAGAGGAATGAAGTCCGTCTTTTCTTGACGCTGGGTCGGTCTTCCTAACGTCAGATCGTGTTTGCAAAGTTCGGGGAGGAAACAGGGCCAAGGCGTGAAACGCCGAAGGAGGAGCGGGAACCCTTCAGAACCCCTTTTAGGGTGCGAACCCCAACATCCTCCGGTTCCGGTTGACCCTCCCGTGACTTCAAGCAGCGAAAGGCAAGCCTTTCTGCTCTGGATGAGTTCCTCCGACGAGAAGGAGAGGGAACGGGTCTCGATCCGGAAGGAGGCGATCTCGACGCTGGAGAAGGCCATAGAGGAATACGGCCACGAAGCAGCGCGCGGGTCCTTCCTCGCCTGCACTCTTAGGAGATGGAAGGGGATAGTCGCACGAGAGGAGGGCGACTGGGCAGGCGCAAGGTTCGAGTTCCTCCAAGGGAGGAGCCTCGCCGAATCATTCGACCCAGGGAACGTGGCCTGGTTTGACGCTGCACTGGCGGAGGCTGAGATATGGGAGGCCTTCGGGAGACCTGGGCTGGAATTCGATACGCTGAAGGAGCTGGTGGACAAGCTCGACCGCACGTCAGGGCTCTACAGCTTGGCAGGCGACCGCTCGAACACAGAGTTCATAGCCGATTGGGCTCAATGGTTCAGGTTCTTCCTTCTCCCGGCAGTTCCTGCGCCCGCGCTCGTCGCCCGCATAGCTGAAGCGGTGGAGCGGCTGAAGCAGGGATCCGAGCCGGCGGCAGGGAAGCAATCCCCCCTTGGAGGCTATGTCTTCATGTGGAACTACTTCTGGTTCTCAGCACTCGCCAGACGGAGAGAGGCCGTCCTCAGGGGCGTCTTCGCGTCGACCTCAAATCTGGACGAGCTGGTCCGCTTCGCCTCGATATTGGCCCCGACCAGTAGCGGCTTCGGGCCACTGCTCAAAGCGCACATCTACCGAGGACAGGAGTCACCTGCTTCTGACTCTCCGGACGACCTGCTGAGGAGGATTACGGTCGACCTTGAGGCGTATCATGCCGTAGAGAAGGACACCGACGAATACGTCTCAAAAGTCCAGGAGCTCTGGATGTCGGCCAGCCCCCAGAAAAAACGGGAGGTCGAGCACGCGATGCATCCAAAGAAACAGCCACACGGGAGCATGCCACCGGGCAAGAAAGCGGGATAATTTGGAATGCGTACACGGTCTAGAATCTAGGAGTAACACAGTTCATGATAATAAGAAAGGGGCGGGTTGATCCGGCTGGACCAACCAGTCATTGTCGGGCAGACCTTACGATCTGCTGCTACGCGGTCTTCTCTGTACTGTCAGAGGCTGGTGCCGTAGCCGTTGCTGGACCCTCTATGACCTGTCCTGACGCATAGCGGTCCGAGACCTGCGTGACCTTAACTCTTACGTTTTGGCCTAACTTTGTACCGGGTACAAAGATCACAAATCCATCGACCTTGGCGATACCGTCGCCGCGCCTGCTGGTGTCGGTGATACTAACATTGTATTCCTTGCCGACTTCAACGGGCTTGTTGAAAGAACCGGAGCTACTTCTGCCACCGAATCCTCCACCACTACGACTGCCGTATCCTCCTCCTCGTTGTCCGAAACTCATTCAATATTCACGCTCCTACCGTTATTCCATCCAGTAAGCCACGGTCCCGCCGTCTAGTAGTTAAGGCTATTGACCTGACCAGCCAGCACCTCCATCTATGGGGATTTTGCCCATCCTTGAGCTTCCTCCGACGCAGAGGTCGCCTTCTCAGCCTGAGCGTACAATCCACCAGTTTTCAGGCCGTACCGTATCCGTCGGCCATAATTAGCAAGGTCACCCAGAGGGTGACGCGATGTCGGGCGAACGCGTCGGCCAAAGGACGATGGCCATCCTCGTCGCATGCGCGACCGCCGCGGCTGTGTTGTGCACCTTCACCTTTCTAGCCGCTTTTCCTCCCAACGTGGACCCGGGCTCCTCCCAGCTGCTCGCGAAGGACTTCTCGGCCTACTACGTGGGTATCTGGCGCCTCTTTCACGACCCTTCTCAACTCTACACACGCGGATTTGTCAGTGACGGAGAGATACACGTCTTCCCGGTCCAGGAGCAATACAAGTATCTGCCCTCGTTCCTGCTGATGATCTCGCCGTTCGCCCTGCTCACCTATCAGAGAGCCATCACTGGATTCGATGTCTTGCAGTTCTCGTTGCTCCCGTTCATCGGGTTCCTGGTGTACCGGCTCACAAGCGCCAAGGGAATGCTGATAGCTTCACTGGTCACAATCCTCGTGCTTACGCTTCCCATACCTGCCCCCGGGTGGGGGATGTCTATCCCGTACTTCTGGCAGTGGAGCCAGGGTCAGGCCAAGGTCTTCGAGACGTTCCTGATCCTGTCCGCGCTCTATGCCGGGAGCCTGAAGTTGCCCGCCCTCTCCGGAGCTCTGCTCGGCCTGTCCTTCTTCGACCCTAGGTTCGGCATCTTCGCGGTGCCGCTGTTCGTGATGTACAACAGGAGCAGGCTGGGCGTCGCGGCGACGTCCTTTGCAGTGTGCCTCGTCGCCTCGAACTCAATCCTGGTTCTCTCGCCAGGGATGGGGGCGGGGTTCATCGGGATGGTATTCAGCACGGGACTGAGCTCGATCCTCTATCCCTATGCGCTTATCCCAATCACACCCGTATTGGCTCTCTGGATAATGAACCGCGGCGAAGTGACCGCGGCCTGGGCCGAAGTGTTCTCCAACCTCAGGATATCCGCGACCGGAAGGCCACGCGCTCCCGCCGAAGCCCAGCCTTAGCTGAAACACATCTAGGGAGCGGTGGAAGGCGTATTACCTCTGAGCTCACGAGCTGGAACGTGCCTCTCGACAACCCTGAGGAGGTCGGAAGCTTCGTCGACGTCAAAGGAAACAGAGTATTCTACCGGAAGGCCGGCGCCGGGGAGCCGATACTCCTTCTCCACGGGTTCCCGACCTCGTCCTACGACTGGCGCAAGCTCATTGCCCCTCTTTCGAAGCTGGGCCTTGTGATTGCGCCAGATCTTTACGGGTTCGGTTACTCCGATATCCCCAAGGGAAGCGCACCGACCGTCGCTAAGCTGTTCCCATTCATCGACGATTTTGTATCCATGATGAAGATGGAGCAGTTCAGACTTGTCGCGTACGATTGGGGAGGGATGCTCGCGCTACGCTACGCCGCCGGGAATCCAGTGTCGGTCTCGAAGCTGGTCGTGATGAACACGTCGATCTATCCCGACTGGATAGACCACGTAAAGCGGAGCCCAGCGTACTCTCAGGTTCGCAGGATGGCCGACAGCGGGCTTTACCGGACGCTTGCGGGCAGCTTCATCAGCCCAGGGCAGGTGAAGCATCTTATCGCGCCGAGGCAGGAGACCGTGCTCACCCCAGAGGAGCTCGGGCAGTACGTCTTCTTCGTCAAGCGAGCCATAAAGAACATGGCGACGCTCTGCTCGAAAGACAGCCTCAGTCTGATCCAGAAGGGCACGGATAAGCTGCTATCAAGGGTCCGGGCGCTCGAGATGCCCACATTGCTCGTATCGGGAACGAACGACCCATTCATACCGTCTGGCACGGGTGGCCGCCTGAATCAGGACATCAAGGGGTCGAAGCTCGTGACGCTTGAGAACACAGGGCATTTCCTGCTTGAAGAGAAACCGACCGAGGTTGCCAACATGGTCTCGGATTTCCTCGGCTGATAGCAATGCGCTCCCGAACCCCCTAGTCGCATGCCCAAGGGCTTCACATATCGATAGCCGCTTGATTCGATCTTAGACTAGGTTGCAGAGCCTCTCGACGACGGCCTTCTTGTAACCCTCATCTCCCGAGACATACGGGTAAATTATCGGAAGGTCGACGCCGGCGCGGGCGAAACGGTCGACGAGGCGCTCCATTTGACCGTCGCTGGGGTTGGCCAGCGATATCTCGAGAAGTTTGTCAGGGATGGCCGACTCCGAGTCAAGCCCGCTTATGGCGTCCGATACTCCGATCTCCTCGAACATTACGTGATACTGCGGGAAGCCATCGTACATCTTCATCTCGTCGACCAGCATCTTCTTGGCGACGGGCTCCTCCTCAGCGAAGAAGAGCTTGACGTAGCATGCAAGGGTGAACCCGTCCCTGCGCGCACCCTTCGGGATTATCCTCTCCACATAGTCGGGCGGGCAGAAATTGAGAATCGCGCCCTCCGCGTTCAAGTAAGCAGCCCGGAGTATCCTCCCCTTCAGCGCGGCGAAGAATACCGGGGGCCTCCGATGCTCGGGATAGCCGGCACGGAGCCTCCTCGCGAGCTCGACGAGCCCGTCGATGGCGGATTTTCCGGTCCCTGACCCGGTCCCCACGCCCAGGACGAACCTTCCTCCGGAACCCTCGCTCAGCGTGTGCACGCGTGCGAGCAGCTGGGCGTCGTCATAATCGTTTGACTTTATCACCCCGGTGCCGACGCGCAGTCTGCGGCTCTCTCCGAGTGAAATGCCGCACATGTCGAGCGCGTCGAACGCCTTCCCGACGCTCGGGAACCAGACGGAATCGATTTCGGACTTGTCCAGCATCGGGATCATCCTGGCTATCGACGAAGGGCTGAAGACAGTAGAACGGAGAGCGAGCCCGACTTTCATCGGATGAGGTGAAGCTGCTCTGGATAAATGCGTTCAGTGCTAGAGCGTGAACTCAGCCTGGATCGATGTCGAGTTTGTCCCCAGCAGGTCCTGTCCGTTGGAAGACCACTCCAGGGTCATGTTCATCGTGACCGATCCGTGTCCCACGAGTTCGTAGTTGTAGCCGCTCCAGCAGCCGGGGTTGGTGGAGGTGTGGTTCTGCCCCTGGTCTAACGTGACCACAATTGCCGCACAGTCGCAGAGAGGACCACCCGGGACCCGGCTAAGGACGCTGGAATTGCCGGAGATCGAGGAGGACAGGCCGCCCCCGCAGCCTCCGAGGACGTAGACCGGGGCGGCCCCGTCGTTCTCGAAGAGAACCTGGAAGGTCACGAAGACGCTTCCGTCGCTTTGAGTCGCTGCGGTCGCTGTCACCGAGTCTATCCTGACTGGCGAGCTCGGGGAGAACGTGAACGGGCCGTTCGTCGCAGTCCTCGTCGTGCTGGTCGAGCTCGTGGACGAGATAGCGGAGCTCGACGAACCCGAGGAGACTGAGCTGCTCGAAGTCGCGGTCGTGCAACTCGTGCTGGTCGTAACGGTACTTGAACTCGTCACCGTCCCTGGAGACGACGTCGAATAGTAAGCCGCCCCTGCGAGCACGGCTATCACGACGACAGCCAGGATGGCAGATTTCGGAATCATGAACTACCGATAGATGGAATGCGGCGGGAGGATATAGTTCTGATGTGTCGAACGCTCAGCAGGACTCTGCTCGGGGGGGTTTAGACCAGGAAATTCCGCACACCAGCTGCTGGCTTCGTGACCCAGCCTATAGAATCGTCTCGACAAGACCTATTTAACAGAGCCAGGCGAGTCGCAAAGAGTCTCATTGGCAATCATCGCGGTCTCGGACCAGCACCTCGGAATAGAAACTGCGGATAAGGCAGCGTTTCTCCGCTTTCTCACCCAGCTCCAGTCTGACGCCACAGTGACAGACCTGGTCCTCCTGGGAGACGTCGTGGACATGTGGAGGAGGGACGCCTCCGGCGTTTTCCTCGAGAACAAGGACGTCCTCGACCAGATTATCCTCCTGCAGAAGAAGATGAAGGTCTACTACATCGCCGGAAACCATGACTTCCACGTCCTCAAGCTGCAGGGCCGGGGATATCCGGTGAATTTCCTGAGGGACCTCGAGCTACAACAGGACGGAGTCACGTGCAGGTTCATGCACGGCTGGGAGTTCGACGAGATGCAAAGGGAGCACTTCATGGAATCCCTCTGCCACGCCATGTCGGATGAGAAGGGTGACCGCGACAATCACATCTGGGCGTCCCTGACCCGTGACAAGGGCGACCTGAGATACGTCTTGACGATGCTCGTGAACAGGGGAAGCATCCGTCGCACGACCGAGATGCTGCAGCTCGACCCGCAGGAAAGGCTCAAAGAAAATCTTGGTGGGGTAGAAAAGAAGGCGGGAGCGGCGGTCAAACCCGGCGAGATTCTAGTCTTCGGGCACACGCACAGGCCGTTCGTGAGCGTGGCAGAGAACGTCGCGAACACGGGCTCGTGGATCACCACCATGCCAGTCCACAACACCTACGTTCGCATCGAAGGCGGGAAACCCAGGCTGTTCGTCTTCGAAGGGTCAGAGATTACGGAAAGGGCTACGAAGCTCTAAGCCTCAACCTATCTTCAGCATCTCTTCTATCTTCTTGAGCTTCGTCTCAGGGTTCCACAGCACCTCTTTCGTGATGAGTTTGGTGTAGCACCTCTCCCCCACGGGAATCTGCATCCCCGTTACCGAAAGGATGGACTTCTCTCTATCGCACAGTTTGCATTCTGACATGCCCAATCACTATTGCACCACAGATAAGCAGCACGAAACCGGAGAAGACAACAAGATACCGCTATACCTGCATCGCTTGCGTATAAGCTTCTTTCAGCGCTTCGACGCTAGCCTCTAACTTCTTGCTCAGCGACTTCGCATCAGTCTCGGTCAGCCTCGCGGCATACGTGAATACCACGATCCCCTTGGAGCCGCTGTTCCTGAGCTCCACGTGGACCTTCTGGCTCTTCGAGACCCTTCCCGCGACCTCTTCGTATGTCTGTATCCTCTGATAGACCAGAGGATACTCGCTGCCGAACTCGGCCTGGAACTTCTTGCTACCAAAGTCCGAGTAGTTTACGTCGATGGACTTGGCCGCCGATTCCTCCCCGTAGGCCGCCTCGATCCAGTCAATGGTATCGCCAAGCGGAAGAGACTCAAGCCATATCGTACCGTCTGGTTGCTTCCAGGCCTCGTTCAGGTACGGGATGTTCCGGGCCTGCTTCATGTCCTTACATCTCACGAACCATCTTGGGTTGAGCGACTGGTTTCGAAAGTCGTCCGGTGTGTTCGAGACCTCGAACTCCGCTCCCGTCAGGCTCGAGAGTACTTCCCGCACCGTCTCGGCCTCTTTCTCCACGTCGGCCAAGTTCTACCGCAGCTCCCAATCAACCACGCGTTTGGTTGCGGATGTATCGTGATAGCTGAAAATCGGACCTTTCATGGCAAACTTGTCCACTCGATTGAATGCCGAGTTATAAGCATCATCAACTCATTGTCCGGCGCAGGTCGTCGACGACGTAGATACCCAGAGCCCGTTGCTGCCGGGTCTATCCAAGACAACGAAACGACGGACCATCCTTTGACAAAAATCATGATTGCTTTTCTTGGAATCTCGAAATGTTTCTAGTCCGTCTGGAGACGCGATACGAGGAGATTCTTTAAATGATAGACATCTCGATAGAACGGAAGTTGTACTGTCCAAGCTGCGGAGCAAGTAATGCTGACGATGCCGCGTTCTGCAAATCCTGCGGAGCAAAGCTTTCCGATTCCGCCCCAGCTGCAGTCAGCGCGTCTTCTCCTGTCGCCTCGCAAGGCGGAAGTCCCAAGATGAGGATAATGGGCGTCTTCAAGACCGCGATCGCTATCGTCAAGAATCCAGTCGGATACATGAAAGAGAACCGTTCCGCTGTTCCCCTGAAGTCGCTCATGATTAACTACGTGGCAGTTCTGGCGACGATCCCATTCTTCGCGACCCTCCTGGGCGACCTTTGGTATTATGCCCATGACGGGAAGTACGCCTCCGCTATACCGGCGGCGATTTTCGCTTACATCCTGGAGCTGGTAGCCATATTCGTTCTGGGTATCGTGATATGGAAGGTCGGGCCTTCATTTGGCACGAAGGTAAGCCAGGATATGGCAACGACGCTCGCGGCTTACGTCTACACGCCGGTCTTTCTCATATCGATTGTGTACCTCATACCGCCGATCAGTCTCCTGGTCATCGTGGGGTTGCTCTACGGGCTCTACATATTCTACAAGGGAGTCCCGATACTCCTGAACACGCCGCAGGACAAGGTACTCGTGTATGTGATAGTGGTGCTCGTCGTGGCCCTGGTCATAGGCTTCGTATTCAGCGCGCTAGCGGGAATCGCAACGACCGCACTGTTCCGAGTGTAGCGCCGACCTCTCCTTATCGCGGCGCGAAGAACGTTTGCGGAGCGTTAAGCGCTCGGTCGCAGAGCCGCCTCCTCCAGCAGCTCTCTGATCACTTCGTCGAAGGTCACCCTTCTGCCGAGCTTCTTCTTCATGATTGAAGCGTAGCGGTTGAGCCCAGCCCGGGCTTCATCGCTTATCTGAATTTTGGTAGACAAATACGTCTCCTACTGCCGGAATTATCGCCAGCCGGTTATTTAGGTGTCAGTTGTCGTGTGTTGGCAGATATTTACGGCATGCGAACCACCGACGGCTGGAAATCGGCTCGATGCACCTTTGCGCTTCAGAAGACGGGATTGCTCGGGTGGTAGTCCCGATAGTTCAGAAACATCTCGTCGCCCTTCCTCATCTTCCGGGTCACCACAAGCTTAGCGCCCGGAATGTCCGGCTCGAAATCCACGAATTTGCAGTTCGCGTTTCGGGTGTGGTCGAGGAAGTTGCTCCAGTAGCCTGGGTCCTCGACCGAGGCTTCGTCCCAGTATAGTTCGTCCCCCAGGCGGAGTGCGTAACCCTTCGTGGACCTTGGATGCGCCACGAACCTGCCGCCGACCACCATCGCTACTAGTTCTCCCTCGTTGAAATCCCTAAGCGCGAAGACTCCCTTCCCGTGAGGGCATTTTCTGACCTCCAACACGCCCTGAATCCTGTCGTTCAAGCCCTAAGCCTGGTTCAGTCCAGCACGTCGCCACCGTCGACGACTACGCTCTCGCCGGTGATGTAACTCGAATCGTCGCTCGCGAGGAATACGGCTACCTTCGCCACTTCGTCAGGCTTCCCGAACCTTCCCAGCGATATCGAACTCTCATAGGACTTGAGCGTTTCCTTGTCCAGCCAATCCACCCACCCCGTCTCGATCGAGCCAAGTATCATGCAGTTCACCCTGATCTTCGGCGCGAGCATCCTGGCCAGCATCTTTGTCTTGGTCAGGACCGACGCCTTGGCACAAGCATACACCAGCCCCTGCGTGTCTCCCACGAGGACCGGCGTGGAGGCGATGTTGATCATCACCCCGCCCTTTTTCATCAACAGCGCAGCGCGCTGGTCGCACAGGAAGCCGCCTATCACGTCCACGGCGATGACCTTCTGCCACATCGCCGGCGTTATCTCGCTCAGCTTCGCGTTCCATATGCTCGCGTCGGCAGCACCAGCGTTGTTCATTAGAATGTCGAGCCTCCCGAACTTCTTCGATATGAAATCGAACATCCTGCCCACATCCTGTGGGTCGGAGATATCCGCCTTGATGAGCCACGCCTTGCCGCCGGATTTCAGGATAGAATCGACGACTTCCTTGGCACCGGCCTCCGACGAGAGGTAGTTTACCAGAACCCGTGCTCCCTCTCTCGCAAAGGCCGTAGCTATCGAAGCTCCTATCCCCTTGCTCGCGCCGGTAACCAGCGCGATCTTTCCCTTCAATCTCAAGCTGGAGATTACGACCGAATTTGTCAAGTTAAGGGTTTACCCCGGGAGCTCGAACTTCCCTATGACCACTTCGGGACTGGCGCTCACCTTGATCTTGATTCCCAGTTCGTCCTCGAAGATGCACTTGAGTATGCCCTCGTAGTATGCCGACCACTTCATCCCCAGGGCGTGCCTCATCAGGATGACGTGCTTTCGGCCCTCCGAGCTGTCCTCGAACTCGTATCGGCCGCCGTACTTCGAGAACCTCCGGAGAAACTCGACCACGTTTGGGAGCGTGAAGTCCACGAAGATGTACTCGACGGCTGGCCTCATCGATTCCTTCGCCGACAGCCTCCCCAACTGCCTCGCCTCGTCCAGCGTCCGCCGCTCCATCAGCTCGGTCAGCATCGCCGGCCTCACGGCCATCATGCCGAACCTCTCAGCATGCCTGTCCCAGTCCGTGTACCTCCTGAGCGACCTCGTGACGATGGAGTTGACCGTCACCTTCTCATCCTTCGCGATTCTCTGCAGGAGTTCGTCCAAGTCATCGTCCAAGCGAATCGTTCTCGTGACACCCAAGTTCACTCGACTCCAGCATCGTTGGAGGCGGAGTTCACTAATAATGTTCGCGCACGTGTTCGGTTGTGATTAAACGAATCAATCGCAAACGTAGCGCCCTTAAGCCGAACTGGGGAAGAGGCCTTGAAAACACGCATGTCCTACCTTCTCACGCTCAACGACCTGAACTCCGAGAAACTTGAAGCGCTCGCGAAGAAGGAGCGACTGCAGGCCCCAGAACTCGTCGAAAAGATCATCGTCGGCTATCTCGAGTCTGCCCCCGGAAGCTCAGGCTACCGCGACCTGGTCACCACGACGCTGGACCTTCAGGACATCGCAGGGGTAAAGGGCCTCTACAGATGGGACGAAGCGAAGGGCATTATCAACTTCACCCCGGCCAACAAGCGCGTCTTCATCCTGACCGCCCGGTCGTGGGACTCGGTCGAGCAGGACCTCTTCGCCAAGCTGCTCAAGGGAGCGGCACCTCTGCTCTCGGAGATGGGCGCAGCCTATGGTCGGGCGACCGCCTTGGATTACAGGTCGGTGACGACCAACCCGGACAATCTTCCGGCTTACTTCGAGCATCTGGGTCTGACCGCCGGATGGGGGAAGTTCGCGATGTCCGGTGATATCGCCAAAGGGTCGAAGCTCGCCGTGAGGGTCTGGAACTGCGTCTTCTGCAGGAGCAGGAACGCCAGCATCGGCCGCAGTGACCCGTGCCACTTCCTGATGGGGGTCTGCAAAGGGATAGCGGACACCGTCTTCGATTCCCCCCACTACGTCGAGGAGACAAAATGCTGCGCCAAGGCGAACGACTACTGCGAAATCCTGATCAGGAATTCGGCGGATTCGGAGAGGTCTTCCTGGTCGATGGGTTCCAACGCATCGAACGGCGCGTCGTTGAGATAGGCTCCTCTACTGCTGTCTGCCGCCTCGCGGGGCCACGATCGGACCTGTGCTGGGGCTGATCAGTCGTCCAGATACTTCCTGATCGCGCCCAGATAGTCCGGATTCTTGCGCAGGAAATCACTCAGCTTCTCTATCTTGTGTATCGTTATCGGGTGGATGTGGTGCTCTATCCCCTCCGTGTCCTCATACGCGGCCTTCTTCTCCACGCCGATCAGCGAGAGAAACTCCGAGATGATGTTGTGCCTCGATATCACGGAGAGGGCTATCTTCTCGCCCTTGGGGGTCAGCGTCATCCCGCGGTAGGGCTCGTAGATGAGATACCCCTTGCTGGCAAGCTTCTGGACCGTGATCGTGACCGTGGGCGGCTTGACCTTCAGGGTATCCGAGATGTCGAGAGTGCTCGCGTACCCCTTGTCGTGTTCCAGATGATAGATTGCCTCCAGATAGTCTTCTAGCCGGGGGGTCTCACCTTTCACCTGAACAGCTCTTGCCATCCAGCTTCAGAACCGATGGGATGATTCAGGAGATAAAAGGCTTCTGAGGTCCGGGCGGCTCCGTGAAAAGTTCCCCGGAGCCTACTTTGCGGCCATCTCGAGCGCGACCGCTGGACTGGTAGGGCGCCCGGAAGCCTTCAACGCAGCAAGAATCTCGCTCCTGGCCTCCTTGCCGGGCAGCGACATGGGGGCCCGCATGTATCCGACGTTTCGACCTTGAGCTGTGATTGCGAATTTTATCCTCCCTATCATGTCCGGGAAGATGTCGTTGGGGCCGCGGTGCATGGTTGCCCTGACCACGCGGAAGATCTTCCAGTGAATCGGCACGCACTCATCGACCCTGCCCTGCTTGTAGAGTTTGAACATCTCCAGGCACAGGTCTGGGAGCATCATGCTAGCCCCACATATCGAACCCTTGACGCCGAGGACGAACGAAGGGAGGAGCATATCGTCCAGCGCGCTGAGTATCGTGAACCTGTCGCCGACCTCGAAGATCACATCTCCGAGGGCGTGGATGTCTATCCCGCTGTGCTTGATGGCGACAACCTGTTCCACGGAAGACATCTTCCTGAAGTCGCGGGCAGAAATCTTGTTGGTCGGCACCACGTTGTAGATGACGATTGGCAGGCCCACCGTCGCCCCCACTTCTCTGAACCCCTCGACGAGTTCCTCGATGTACGGCCTGTAGAGGTATACCGGGAAAGGGGTCATCTGAAGTCCGTCGGCTCCGCCCTCCTTCGCCGCAGAGGCGAACTCTATCGCTTCCCTCGTGGAATTCCTGATCACGCCTGCCAGGACAGGGAAACTCTCTCCCCGTATCTTCCGTACGGTGGATTTGACCGCGTTCGTGGCTTCCTTGAGCTCGTGCGCCGACATGGCGTAGCCTTCCCCTCCGCTGCCTCCTACGACCAGCCCGTTGACACCCGTGTTCGCAAGATACCTCGCCTCTTCCTTCAGAGCCTCGAAGTCTATCTCCCCTGATTTTGTGAAGGGGGTGGCGATGGGAGGGATTATGCCCTCAAGCTTGAGCGAGTTTCCCATAGCCCTGAGTTGGCCGTTTCGTATATAACAACATGGCGCGGAGCTATTCCGCTCACCTCGACTTGAGCCGCTGGAGTGGGGCGTGCACCTGTCCCCGGAGGGAGAGAGGAAGTTATTCCTTTACATCTTTGCCAGGTTCGCCTTGTCTTCGTTGTAGACTGCCTCCAGGAACTTCATTCCCACGGCGTGAAGCTGGGCGTCAGGAATCCCGGATGCCTTCCATTCGCCGACTACCGTTATGCCGGTCTTGGCGCCTTTGGGCGTATAGTACTGGAACGAGACGGAGCCCTTCAGGGGTCCCTCGAGGGTCTCGAAGATGATCCCAATCGGTGGGAAAACGCTCATCCTTACCTTGTTCTTCACCCAGCTGCCGTCGGGCATCTGCGTCTCATAGCTCAGAATTGTGTGCTCGCCGTCCATCGAGGAGTTCGAGTTCTTCAGGCTGGGATGGCTATGACTACCTTCAGACTGGTTCAGCTTCCACACTTTGTCAAGCGGCGCGTCGAATTCGCTTCCTTCATCCTTAAAGAATACCATGGATTGCAGCGCCCACCTGACCTATTTAGGATGGGCAGGGATGGAAAGTATACGGCTACGTCTCGAACCTGAGCTTCATGAGCCGCTTGAAGGCGCGCTTGTCGTAACGGTATTCCCTGTCTGTATCAAGTTCCTCGTAGAGCTCCTCGACGGTCGCTCTCCTCGAGAGCACTTTTGAGACCCACAGAGAGACGTCATCGGTCTTTCGGAAGGGCAGGTCCATCGCGTAGAAAGGGTAGTCCACTGCGGAAGGTACCACGCCGACCAAGGGCAGGAAGAGGGAGACGAACCTGGACCCCTTCCTCAGCTGCTCCTCGAGATAAGGCAGGTCCTCCTCCAGTTCGCTGTGCCCGCAGTACGCCACGGTCGCCTCCCGGAGGTCTGACTCCATGTAGTCCTCGTTCCATATCTCGATCCTGTCAGCGAGCCCTAGCTTCCGGACGCGCTCGGCGGCCTTCGAAGCCCGTCCTCTGTGCAATTCTATCCCCACTGATTTTTTCACGCTGAACTCCTTGACGGCGACCACGCAGAGCTGGCCCATGCCGCACCCGAGGTCGTAAAAGACGTCCCTCCTTGAGGCCTTCGCCAGCGTGAGCAGCTTCCGGATGTACCTGTTGCTGAGGTAGTCTTCGGGTCCTAGACGCTCCATGATTTCACGCCGTGGGGAAGAGTTCCGGATTGAGGGCGAAGGCTACTATGTGGGTCGGCTCTATCTTTATGAATACGACCGTATCCCAGACGCTTCTTCCGTACTTCTTGCTCCATTCGGCGTCGAGGCCGGCGAAATCCGGTTCTCCCCTCTGCACAAAGGTCGCGTTCCCGTTCACCGTAATCAGCACGTCGTCGTCCCTGGTGTAGGCGAGGCTTGCAGACGGTGTCTTGGTGAGCTGCCTCACTCGGGTCGAGCCGCTCTGAACGGCGATGTAGAATTTCCCATGGAAGAGGGCGGCCTCCATGGGCGCGACCCTTGGCTCCATCTTAGAGTTAACCGTGGCCAGTGCCACATTCCCGATCCCCTGAAGGCGGTGCGCGACCTGCCTGCCCGAGAGCCACTCTCCCTGCCCGAAGAGCGAGTCGAGGTGGTCGCCGGACTTGGATTTGCTCTTCTCGACTAGCGTCTCAAGTTCCGACAGTTCGGATTCGGTCTCGTACAACTCAGGACACGACGCCCCGCCGGGTTATTTATCTCGTGCTTCGTGTAGCTCGAGTAAAGGCATCTGGTCGCAAACGCGGCGCGGCCGAGCAGGCGCATGCTTTTAGATGACCCCGCACGACAAAATCTTATGTTCAACAAGGACGAGGTCAAGTACCTCAAGTCACAGTTCCTCGCAAGAGTAGCGACGGCGACGCCGAAGGGCAAGCCGAACGTCGCGCCGGTCGGGTATGAGTTCGATGGCAAGTACTTTTACATAGGCAGCGTCAAACAGGAGATACTCCGCTCAACCCCACGCTACCTCAACATCAAGAACGGGAACAAGCGGGTAGCGTTGGTAATAGACGACTTGGTCTCCGTGGACCCCTGGACACCTCGCGGGGTGAGGGTAAACGGCTTGGCAGACATAGTCGAGCACAAGGGAGAGTTCGGAAACGGCGAGTACATCAGGATCAAGCCAAAGCTCTCCTGGAGCTGGGGCTTGTCAAAGAGCAGGACCAAGACAGTCTGGAAGTGAGTAAGCGCTAGCGCGCCTTATCAACGGCATCGTTCACGAATGACGGACCGGAGCCGACCACCCCTTTGCTCTTTTAGCGGAGCAGCATGGGAGGGGGGCGGATGGCTTCGGGCAGCCGAACGAACGTAACGGCAGTCGGGGCGCTGCTGTTGATGAACATCCTCATGTCCATCAACCAGACCAACATAGCCTCGCTCAACCTACCGATATCGCTTGAGTTCCATCAGACCCTCTTTGGTCTTGGACTGCTCTCGGCCGGCTTCTTCGTCGCGTACGGACTCTTCGAGCTCCCCGGCGGGATTCTCGCCTTCCGCATCGGCGCGAAGAAATTGCTTGTCGTCGGAGGTCTAGTCACTTCAGCGGCCGTCATAGCCAGCGCGGCGTCTCCCAGCTTCGCCGTCCTGATCGCTCTGCGGTTCCTCGCCGGGATGGGTCTGGGGTTCTCCTTCCCGCCGATAGTGGTGCTCGTGATCAGGAACCTTAGAGCAGGGTCGACGGGACTGGGCGCCGCGCTCGTCTCGACGTCGTTCTCCATATCGGGAGGAGTAGGGGTCTTCGGGTGGGCGGTCCTGAGCGTGGCCTTGGGGTGGAGGGACAGCGTGCTCATCGGCGGGGCGCTCTGCCTGCTTTCCACGATTGTGGTGATCCTGTTGCTACCCGCCGACCCGCAGTTGACAGAGCCGACTCGCATGATTTCAGACCTGAAGAGGGTGGTCTTCAACCGGCAGCTCCTCATCATCTGCCTCGCCTTCGTGGGAGCAGGGAGCGCGACGGCTCTCGTAGGTAACTTCATGGTGTACTACCTCGAGCAGCACCTGGGACTCGGCGAAGAGAGCGCCGGGCTCATAGGCGGGCTTACCTACGTGCTCCCGCTGTTGTCGAGCCCCTTCTTCGGAAGGCTCTACGACCGGGGGCGAAGTGAGAAGCGCATCCTCCTCTCCGGTGTCACCCTTCTCGCCGTCGGAATGGGGATCACTGCCCTGGACTCAGTTCTCGCGGCCATCGTTTCGGTGCTTGTGGTAGGCCTCGCGACGGGGATCTTCTTCACGGTCGGGTTCTCAGCGGCTCGTGACAGGGCGCCCACCCGCGAGATCGAGAGCTTCACGGTCGGGTTCGTCGATTCCTTCTCGTTTGTGGGGTTTTTCCTGTCCCCTCTATATTTCTCGGTCATAGTCCTCGACTATGGCTACCCCTCAGCCTGGCTGGCAGGAAGCATCGTCGCCATCTTGCTGGCGGCGCCCCTTGTCTTTCTGAAAGGTAGGAAGGAAGTAGACGGCTCTCTGGTCGCGCAAACCTAAATCCGTGATGCCTTGACGTCGTGCGAACGAGGATGATTTTCTGCGCCAAGTGCGGCACCCGCATGAAGACGGGCATCCGCGGCTTCGCAAAGTGCCCGAAGTGCGGCTCGACCGAGCAGGTGAGGAAGGCCGTCCTCAGCGAGAGCTTCCCATTCAGTTCCACCAGGCCATTCCAGAAGGAGGTGATGGAGCAGATTGAGGCTGCGCTGGCGGCGAAGAAAAAGTTCATCCTCCTCGAAGCCCCGGTGGGCTTCGGGAAGTCAGCGGTGGCTGCTGCCCTGTGCAGGCATCTCGGGACCGCCTACCTCCTGACCTCGACGAAGCAGCTCCAGGACCAGTACTCCAGCGATTTTTCGTTCCCGCCCGTCATCGGCAAGTCCAACTTCACTTGCTGCGTCCCCACGTCGACCGGGCATCACGTCGCCTGCAACAAGGGAAGGTGCGAGGTGGACTGGACGCTCGACGAGTGCCCGCACTACCTCAGCTTCGAAGAATACGACGAGCACAAGCGCGGTCACCACACGAAGAACTCCAAGTGCGAGCATCTGAAGGACCGCAAGCTCTGCCCGTACTACGAGCAGAAGTGGGACGCCTTCCGGGCCAAGATTGTGGTGGCCAACTACTCCTTCTTCCTGAGCGAGCTCCAGTACACGGACGACGTCACCAAGAGGAAGCTGCTGGTATGCGACGAGGCGCACGACCTCGAGAAGCACCTGGTCGGCTTCGCATCGTACTCTCTGAAGAGGTCGATGCTGGAATCCTACCGCGCGGGGATGGGGGACAAGAACCCCGTGATCCCGCTGAGGGGAGAGGAGGACGCAGCGGCGTGGCTGGACGTGCTGCGAAACTCGAACGAGGTGCTCGACAGCTTCATCGAGATGCGCCTCGACGACCCGGAGATGCAGGACAAGGTGGCCACCGCGAAGGGCGCGCAGCGCTCCCTAGAAGGATTCATCGAGGAGCTCAAGGGGAGCCCGACCAACTGGGTCGTGAACAAGGTCAGGAGGGTCGTGAGCGCGGACGGGACTGACTCGGTCGAGGAGGTCGTCTTCCAGCCCCTGGAGGTGGGCGGCTACACGAAGGAACTCTTCGGCTCGGCGGACACCGTCATGCTCATGTCCGCCACGCTCTCTTCCGACGAGCTCCTCTGCCGGACCTTCGGCATTACCCGAGACGAATCGTGCTTCATCAGGATACCCGACTCCACTTTCCCGGTCGAGAACAGACGGATCCACGCGATGGACATCGCGTACCTCAACAGGGCCAGCATGGACTCGTCCCTCGAGAGCATTACCAAGGCCATCGACGGCATAATGGACCGCCACTCTGGCGAGAGGGGCGTCGTCCATACCACGTCCTACCAGCAGGCAAACTACATCATCGAGCACATCTCCGCGTTCAACAGGACAAGACTGGTGAGCACCGAGGGCAGTTCGAGCAGGTCGGCCCTCCTCAAGACCCACGGCAACACAGGCGCGTCCGTCCTCATATCACCCAGCCTCTATCAGGGCGTGGACCTCAAGGACGACATGTCGAGGTTCCAGGTGGTCGTGAAGGTGCCCTACCCTGACCTCTCTGAGAGGCGGACGAGGGTCAAGCTGGACAAGGACGCGGCATGGTATGACTGGCAGACCGCCCTCAGGCTCGTTCAGACCTACGGGAGGAGCGTGAGGAGCGAGACAGACCATGCGACGACGTACGTCCTGGATTCCAACTTCACGAGGTTCGTGACCAAGAACAGGGATCTCTTCCCGAAATACTTCCTAGATGCCCTGCAAATGCCGAACGCGGCATAGGGAGAAATCGGACCCGGGTTTGTCGTAGGCCCGCTACGGCGGACGCCCCGTCTATGCCTGCTTCAGACCGGACTCGACGAACTTTACCCCGGCGTTGGTCAGGACGTAGGCCTTCAGTCCGTCTTTCTCTTCCGGGACCTGCATCATGTGGCCCTTCCACACGTTCTTCAGAATCTTGTCGGCTACGTTACCCGGGACCTTCTCGCGCGCGTCCACGAAGCCCTTCTCTATGTCCTTGGCGTTGAACGACTTGTACTCTTCGCGTTTCTCCAGATGGTAAGCGATCACCACGCATCTCTGGACGTCGTCTACGGGGCCCTTCTCGAGCACCAGCTGCCTGACGGTAGGTTTCGACGGGATGGGAGGAGGGGCCGGGGCTGCGACCGGGGCCGGGGCGACCACCTTTGTCTCGGCGCTCTCCTTTCCACGGAGCTGCTGCTCCAGGAGCCTGATTCTTCTCTCATGGTCCTTCAGAATTGCATCCATCCGCGAAATCGCTTCTTCCCCGCTCATCTACAAAGAACCCCAGACATGTCTACTAGCGCTGACGTCTGGAAGCAACCCCTAAATTCTCTTTCCTCTCAATTCGGTCGAGAACGGGGTCGTCCACGGTGAGCGGTGCAATGGATAATTAGAACCTCCGCCGCTCATCCTCAGCTTGAAATCGGTGCCTAGGGACGACTCCGAGTACCTGATCAAATCCTTTCCCCATCAGGTGGACCTGGTGGTCGCGAGCGCAAAGGGGACCAAGATAACAGACGCGAGCGGGAAGGACTACCTTGACCTATTCGCCGGGATAGCCGTCAACAACGTCGGTCACTGCCACCCGAAGGTGGTGGCAGCGGTCCGGGAACAGGCCGGGCTCTTCATGCACGTCTCCAATTACTACCACAGCCAGGTGATGTCGCTCCTGGCGCAGCGGCTCGCAGAGGTAGCCCCGAAGGGACTCCGGAGGAGTTTCTTCTCCAACAGCGGCAGCGAGGCCATCGACGGCTCGGTCAAGCTAGCGAAGAAGTACGCTTACGCGCGCGGAAAGAACGGCTCAACGCTCATCTCTCTGGAAGGGTCGTTCCACGGCAGGCTGGCGCTCACGCTGTCGCTGACGGGGCAGAGCAAGTACAAGGAGCACCTGGGTCACTACGCGTCATATCCGGGCATCTTCCATGCGCCAGCCCCCTACCACTACAGGAGGGGTGGCAGCCTCACTCCCGACGAGTTCGGCAAGGTCTGCGCCGACGAGATGGCTGAACTGGTCGACAACTATGCCCCGGGAGACGTCGCAGCGGTCCTGATCGAGCCGATAATGGGAGAAGGCGGCATCATCACGCCGCCTGACACGTATCTCCCGAGGATACAGCAGATTTGCCGCGAGAGGCAGATACTACTCGCGATAGACGAGATACAGTCGGGGGTGGCGCGCAGCGGCCGGATGTTCGCTTCGCAGCTCTGGGGCATCGAGCCGGACATCATGGCATTCGCGAAGGGAATCGGCGGAGGGCTCCCGCTCGGCGGGTTCATAGCGACCGACGACGTCGCCTCTGCGTTCCAGGAAGGCGACCACTTCTCCACGTTCGGAGGGAACCCCGTCGCGTGCGCGGCGGCGATCGCGACCCTAGAGGTAATCAAGGAGGAGAGGCTTGAGGAAAACGCGCGGAAGGTCGGTGACCACACGATGCGCGCGCTGAAGGAGATCGGTGAGAAGCAGCCCCTCATCGGCGAGGTCCGCGGCAAGGGGCTCATGATAGGGGTCGAGCTAGTCAAGGACAGCAAGAAGACCCCGGCGTCCAAGGAGGCCGCCAAGGTCAAGAGCCTCATGAAGGAGAGGGGCTTCCTGATAGGCGTGGGCGGGCTCTACGGCAACGTGCTCAGGCTCGAGCCGCCTCTCATAATCTCGAAGAGGGAGATCGACTTTGGGGTAGCCGCAATGGAGATAGCCATCCGTGAGGCAGGAAGATGAGGCCCTCCCACCACCGGCGTCCCGGACCCGTAAGCTCGGTCAAGGCCAACGGTCGCTCTTTTAACCCGATTCCAACGGGGTAGACGGCATGACTTCAATCAGAGTCAAGGACGACGGGGCGGCACCGATAGTGGAGAAAGGCCGCGATGCCCCATTCAAGCAGGGCGAGTACTATGTCTACGAGGTAAAAGACGACGTGGCAAGATACTGGAACAAGATCCCCCCGGGAAGGCGGGACGAGATCTCGAAGCAATCAAGGAAGCAGGGAAAAGACGTCAGAATCCTAGTCGAATCGTTCGTCTACAAGCCGGCTCACACCAAGTGAGTGTTTCCTCTCCGCTGGCTTAGGATTCACCTGGTTGTCCCTACAGCTCTTCCTAATCTGGTATTTCCTGATCGGCTTCCTACTCGGAAACGGCGTGCCGCATTTCGCATTCGGTGCGGCCGGGAAGGTCTTCAGGAGCCCTTTCGGGCAGAAGTCTTCTCCGAGGACCAATGTGCTCTGGGGTCTTTCGAACTTTGTCGCCGCTACGGTGATAGTCGCAGGCCTGGTCGCGCTCAACTTGTATAGCGACTACGCTCTGCCGACCCTCCTTGCAGGGTTCTGGCTGATGATGCTGATGTTCGGGACCGGTATCAAGAGATTCATGAACGAGTAGGCCCCCCCGAAGCTACGACCACGTTTGGTCGCCAGCTTCTCCCGTTTATATAGAAAAATCCCAGGCTACTGCTCGCTTGGACCAAGTCTTGCGAATCTGGGGTGGTTCCTATCACGACTACTGGTTCACGGACGACGCGATCCTCAAGGTCAGGCTCGTCCCACAGACGATCACGTTGGTCGGAATTGTGATCCTCGTGGGTTTGACGGCCATCTTGGGAATCCTCGGGGTGGGCATCGGGGCCGTTGTGGCCGGGATAATCTACGTGACGAGCGGGAACCTCGCAAAACGGAGGCGCGAGACGGTGGCCGACATACCCGTGCAGGAACTCCAGCAGAAAGGACTCGTGACCCTCCGGATCCCCTACTCGGTGGTCTCCCGGGCGGATATCAAGGGGACGCGATTGACGGTTTCGGTCGAGGGAAGGAAGGTGCGGGTCAAGATTCCCGAGGACGACCTGCCGAAGCTCCAGTCGATCCTTCGCTCGAAGATGGCCGACCGCTACAATTTCTCAGTGAGTTAGGTCTGGCGACGGGAGCAAGTCAACTTCGGGGTGTAAGTTCCAGAACTAGGCCGTCGCCCCAACCATACTTCGCCTTCATCCGGGCCGCGACCTCGCCAGCAAGAGCAGGCTCTGCCAACCTGTCGACCACCCTGGCCGTCCCTTCGATATCCTTGCCCGCCACCGTCAAGCTGATCTTCGGCTCGCGCTTGGCATTCTGAATCCAATGGGCCTTGAGCCAGTATTCGGCCACGATGTAGTACTTGCCTTCGTACTCTGCGAACCATATCTCGATCCGATGGGGCTTCCCCGACTTCCACCCGAGCGTCGTGAGATAGAGAAAATCAGAGTCGCGTCCGGGCACCACTCATCATCGAGTGTCCGCCGAGGCGCTGTGACTAAAACATACCTTGTGTACCCGACTCGCGGCGTGGAACCCATAATACCGGCTTCCACAGAATGTCGTCTCGATGATCCGCTGGCCCGAGAAGTACAGCCCTGAACGGACTTCTGTGCACGCGCGGAACGAGCTCGAGATACCCGCCGGACCTGAAACGGTCTGGGCGTGGCTTGTCCGTGCCGACCTTTGGCCGACCTGGTATGTCAACGCAAGGAGCGTAAAGATTGAAGGAGAGGGACACGAACTTCAGCTCGGGACTAGGTTCCGCTGGACGACCTTCGGCGTCAGGCTGAGCTCGAAGGTGGAAGAGTTCGTGCCCGATGAGCGTCTTGCATGGAGCGCGTCATCAATGGGGATTGACGTCTATCACGCATGGCTGATCCAGAAAAGGCTGTCAGGATGTTACGTCCTGACCGAGGAGAGCCAGAACGGGATACTCGCGCGAGTGAGCAACTCTTTCAGGCCGGGGAACATGGAAAGATACCACCAGCTGTGGCTGGAGGGTCTCCTCGCCAAGGCCAGGAACGGACCTCCGCCAGCTCCCCAAGAGCATCGAAAACCTGATTAGCTCAAGGCTGGACCCATGCCACTCACGCAAGAGGATATCCGGTCTGATTGAAGTGGTCCCTTACCCTGATGATAGCTGGTGTTCTGATCTTTGCCTTCGGATTCCTCCCGCTATACTACAGCGGAATCACTATCAGTACGCTAGAAGGAGCTGCATCGTTCTTCGCGGTCGGAATACTAGTCTTCCTCGTCGGGCATCTGATCCGAAAAGTCAAGAAGGCTTTTGCGCCCACAGCAAAGGACGCCGCGCGCGATCACCGACGTTAGCATTCAGGATTGTTCATATGAAGGGCGCGGGATCGCGTATGTGATGTCGCTCCCCACGGCAAGGGTCAATCTAGGTATCAGCTACGGCCCGGAGTCCGCGCTCTATTCGTTTCCAGGAGGCCACCCGATGAACAACGGCCGGACTCGGCTCTTTGAAGAGTCGATTGCCGCCATGGCTGAAGACGCCCGGGAGGGACCGACGCGTGACCTGGCGGTCATAACGCCGAAGAAGGCCACGAAGGAGGACCTGCGGCTCTTCCACACTGAGGAGTACATCGATTTCGTGATAGAATCATCGCGATCGGGAGAAGGCTACCTCGACTTTCCCGACACGCCGTCGTTCCCCGGTGTCTACGAAGCCTCCCTCTACACCGTCGGGAGCACCCTCTATGGCCTGGACGCCGTCTTGCAGGGTAAGTTCAGGCACTTCTTCAACCCGGTGGGGGGACTCCACCACGCGGCGCGGAACAGGGCCTCCGGTTTCTGCGTCTTCGACGATGCCGCCATCGCGATATCCCGAGCGCTGCAGCAGGACGGCATAACCAAGGTAGCGTATGTCGACATCGACGCCCATCACGGTGACGGTGTCTTCTATGGCTTTGAGTCTGACCCCCGTGTCATCATCGCCGATGTCCACGAGGATGGACGTTCCCTCTTCCCCGGGACCGGGGACGCCAGCGAGACGGGCAAGGGCGCAGCCGCAGGGACCAAGCTGAATCTGCCGCTCAGTCCTGGCTCTGGCGACGCCGAGTTCATCAAAGCGTTCGATAGGGCCTACAAGTTCTTGCTGGGTTTCGAGCCAGAATTCATCTTCCTCCAGTGCGGGGCCGATGGTCTCCGGGGAGACCCGCTGACGCATCTCCAGTACTCTTCTGGCGCACACGGGTACGCTGCCAAAAGGCTTCACCAGCTCGCCCACGATATATGCGAAGGGCATATCCTCGCTATGGGCGGCGGAGGCTATGATGCCCGTAACGTGGACGCCGCCTGGTCTGCCGTGGCGAGAGAGCTGTCAGGCTGCAGCTAGCGTCACCTCGAATCCAAATCTAACTTATAGACGGCGGGACACACCATGCAGGCATGCTAGAGAAATCAGGCTTCGTAACGCTCGTCACCGTCAAGAAGATGGACAGGGCGGTGAAGTTCTACACGGAGGCGCTCGGAGGGAAGCTGACGAGCAGGGGAAAGGGAGACATGGAAGGCTCGTTCGCCTCATTGAAGGTCGGGAGGGCAGAGTTCTGGCTGATCGTCCCCGAGTCGTGGGAGAAGCGCGAGCTCGCGTACAACTCATTCATCGTCGACGACATCAAGGCTGCCGTGGCCGGTCTCAAGAGCAAGGGCGTGAAGTTCAGCCGGGCGGAGAAGGTGACACCGGATACGAAGATTGACGGTCCCATCGCGAAGCATGAGTGGGGCTCAGAGGCCTTCTTCAAAGACTCCGAGGGCAACCAGCTCATGATCTGGCAGGATGCGGAATAGAGCCCATCGTAGCGCTCTACGCCGTATTCCCGGGAGCTGCCACCGGCCGGCTGGTCGCCACCCATGGATTCAGTCGAGCACAACGAACTCTACAGTGATTTCATCGCCCAACCTCAGCAGCGCGTACGAATGGACTGAGGTGAACCGCGTGTCGAGAGGAGAACCGGGTTCCACGACCAGGATATCCCCAATCATTGTCCGATGGTGATGGTGGGTGTGGCCGTGCACCACGAGGTCCAGCGGCTCCTCGAAAAGGCTCACCGACATCTCGTCGGAGTTCCGGCCTCTTCCGAGGTGGCCGTGGGTGAGCCCCACTTTCCATCCTGCGAGTTCCAGTACCTTCTTTGCAGGCAGCGTCTTCTTCAGGTCTGCATGGCAGAAATTCCCGTGGACAGCCTCGACCGGGGCGCACTTCTCAAGAATGTCGATGACCTCCTCCGAGACTATGTCGCCGGCAAGAAGGATAAGGTCCGATTTCTTCGCGTCTTCGATGAGTCTGCTCGGGAGAGAGTCGTACCAGTCGGGGATATGCGTGTCCGCTGTGACGAGGACGTTCATCGTCAAGGGACTGACGTGGCCCGGGTATTTAGAGGTCACACGGGGTCGCGTCCCTTTATCTAGCGCAGCCCGTGCATAGATTCAGGTGGCCCACGGTTGACGCAGAACTCCCCAGGCGCCGAGGCGCCTTCTGGCATCGGTCGCCCTCGTTCCTGGAAGGACATTGTATGGGGAAGGCTGTCCCGTAGGCTGTACGTTCTGATGGTCTCTGGCTACGCCGTGATACTTGTGCCGTACACCCTGCTCTACGACCCAGCGCCTTACGAACTGACACAGTTGGCCGCAATCTCCACATGCGTGGGGACCTTGATGTTCGGCATCTGGAGGAGGGTAGACCTCCAGAAGTTCTGGTATGGACTTCAGATGAGTCCGTCGGCGAAGCTCTTCTTAGCCGGAGGTTTGGGCGCCGCCTTCGTGGAAGCTGAATACGTGGCGTGGGAGCACGTGACTGGCGCAGTAGGCGCTGCGGCCAGCCCGAACCTCGCCATGGACCTGCTCGAGACGATGCCTTGGTACCTGCTCTTGTTGTTGTTCCTCGGCGTGGCCCTCAAGCACGTGAGACCAAGCCTGTTCCAACTGCTTCTCCTGGGCGGGGTCTACGAGTTGATGTCAGACGGCCTGCTCGGTTCGTTGATCGGAGGGACCCTCGCATCCGGATGGCTCTTCTTGCTCATCCTCATCCCAATCTTCACGCTGGTCTACTCACCAATCGTGGTCCTGCCGGCGCTGGCTGTGAGGAAATCATACGAGGAATTTTGGGCGAAGAGACCTCCGAGCGGCTCCAGGCTGTGGTTGCTGTTCCCGTGCCTCGCCATCCTGATTTACGGGCCATTTCTGATCCTTTTCCTGCTCACGTTCCATTGAGCTTCTTGGGCGATGGATGGTCCTTAGAGACCGCCGCGCTCGTATACGCGTCATGTTCCGGAGGGTCTGCTCCCGCCGTCGCTCATGATGACCGAGACCGGCAGAAGCGAACGATGGTGTAGCCTAGCCGGTCCGGGCGACGATTTAATATTTGAACTGCAAAAACCGTGAAGGTAGCGAAAAACACAGTCATATTCCAAGAAAGGAGTCAAGTCAGGAGGATGCTCCTCGGGACGCGAAGACAAGGAGCATCCTCTGACCGACGCGCTTCAAGTTCCTAAGTGGACGCTGTCGTCCCGCTGGATGTCGAGCTAGCTCCTGAGCTAGTTCCGCTACTTGACATGTTGGGACAGTTGCCAGAAGTGCCGGAAGATGTGGGCTGACCGGTGCCGCTCGAAGATGCCGTGCTGGAAGTTGACGTTGAGTTTGTCTGGGCCGCTGCGAACGTGAGGGACGAAAGGGCTGCGAGGATTGCGATTGTCACTACTGACGCGATTAGGACGCTCCTTCTGTCTGTGCTGAGTTTGAGACTCATTTTCGTTTTCACCTCCACGAACAAATCGGAACCCGGTGTCGTAATTAGCCAATTTCCATAATTCACCCTTAATCGTTAGTGAATCCCCGCCGGATTTGATTGCCGGTGCAGTTCGGCTTATTGCAGGCAGCGCCGCACCGATAGATTCTCTAAAGATTTGGGAACCATTCGGGAAAGTTCCTAAATATCATCAGTTGCGCCTCGGTAGCCATGTCTCAGAACCTCCGGTCCGGATGTCGGCGGAGAGAAGCGAGCTAGTCGGTTGGATTCGCATGCAGACGACCCCTGAGCAGAACGTTCCTTCGGGAAGCCGCAAGATTGTAGTTACCTTGGTAGTCGTGGCCCTGATTCTCGGTTCCGGTTTGGTGTACTTCGCGCAGGCGGCGGCGACCAGTAACAGCGCGAGCAGCGCGACCATCAGTAGCCTGCAGAGTTCCGTATCCAGCCTGCAGGCCACCAACAACGAACTTCAGTCTCAGCTCGCCGCTGTCTCTACAACGTCACAGGGAAACAGCTCCATATCTCAATCAATCAACGCCGAGCAGATCTACGCAGTCGACAACGCTAGCGTGGTAACGATACAGGGCACAGAGCTAGTTTCGGCTGCCGGTCTCTTCGGCACGGAATCTGGGGTCGAGACGGTCCTGGGTTCCGGATTCGTGACTCTGTACTCTAACCGGTACTACATCGTGACGAATGATCACGTCGTCAATGGAGTCAGCAACATTACTGCCACCTTCGCTGACGGTGACTCATATCCGGTCAAGGTCATCGGCAGCGACGTCTACAGCGACCTAGCCATAGTAACGGTTCCGACCGCACCTACCAGGGAATTCGTACCGCTCCAACTGGTCTCCTCGAATAACGTCGCCGTGGGACAACCCGTCGTGGTAATCGGTAACCCGTACGGCCTATCAGGGTCCATAACCTTTGGAATCGTGAGCCAGCTCGGAAGGACGATAGAAGAGGCGACCACGAACGGCTTCTCAATCTCCGACATCATCCAGTTCAGCGCCCCGATAAACCCCGGCAACTCCGGAGGACCACTACTGAACGAGAATGGGGACGTGATAGGCATAACCACGGCCACGGTTAACGGTTCAGAGGGAATCGGCTTCGCAATACCCTCGAGCACCATCCTCAAGGAGATGCCGTCGCTGATAACCACCGGGACCTATGACGGACACGCGTATCTCGGCATTGAGACGGCCGATATGAACTACCAGCTCGCACAAGACTCTGATACCAACGTGACATACGGCGTTCTCATCGAGGATGTCGTGAGCGGCGGCCCCGCAGCCACCGCCGGCCTCAAGGCAGGCACCACCACCGTCACGGCCGATGGCGCGCAGTACCTCGTCGGAGGCGACATAATCATCTCCATCAACGGAACGAAGATAATCAACGGGGACGCGCTCTCGAGCTATCTCGAGGAGTATACCGTCGCCGGCCAGATGGTCCAGCTGGGAATAATCAGGTCGGGCCAGCTGACGACGGTCGATCTCACGCTTGGGACTAGGCCTGCGGCATAGACTGGTGACCGCTGGTATCCATGAACAGACGCAGCGCGAGCGCCCTGGGGAAACCGGCTTCGATAGAATTATTGATAGGCGCCGCGACCAGCTTCACGATGGACTCCTTCGAGCGGCTCCTATGGTGGCTCTTCGCCGGGAGCGCAGGAGCGCGAACGAGGGCCCTGGTCCTTTTCAGCATCCGAAAGGAGCCTAGGAATGCGCAGCAACTGTGCCTAGCGCTCCACGTCGACTACACGACCGTCCGACACCATCTCAAGGTGCTAGAATCGAACCGGCTGGTACTCACCGAAGGGGACAAGTACGGTAAGGTCTATTTCGTGTCGGAGAACATGGAGGCGCACTGGGACAAGCTTGAGGCTATATTGAAGAGAAACAAGGGGATGAAGAGTGGGGCCGGAGGATAACCCATGACCGCAAGTGAAGGACCTATCCCGCAGAAGCGGTCCTACCTCCAGAAGGTGTGGGTGCTTGTGGTGCTCCTCGTCGGCCTCGTGGCCGGCGAAGCGATTTCACTAGCGACGCCGACACAGCCCCCCTCGCAGTTCGGCGGTGGGCCGTTCGGTTACTTCCACCCGTTTCCCACAAACCCGCTCTTTGAGTACCATGTTATCCTGACGACCGTGGAAGTGGCGCTGCTCATCGCGCTTGTCGTAATCTACTGCAAGTTATATGCCGAGACGAAGGCTAATTTCGCGCTCGGCCTCGTGGTAGTGCTGAGCGCGCTCCTCCTCCAGGCGCTGGTTTCATACCCGGTCACCGACAGCTTCATCGGGCAGGTGTCACTGCCCGGACCCGGATACTCGAGTTTCGCCGCGGATTTTGTCACGATCTGCGCCTACACAATCTTCCTGTATCTCAGCTTGGAATAACCAAAGTCTCACCAGCGCGACTTGAGCCTTCGTAGGTACCCTTGACGATTCGTTCCCTGCAGCCGCGGGTCTCTTTCTCAAGATGTTCTACGAGATCCTGGGCATCCGGCACAATTCGTATCCGGAAGGGGTTAACTGCGCGGGCCTTCAGTACAGCTTGTTGAGCATCGATCTTTCATCGCCGATGTTCTTCCTGTTCTCCGCCTTGGTTTGCATACGTAGTACCTTTCCATCCCTCACGGAATAGACGCGGTCGCACTCTATCACAACAAGCGGGTCGTGGGTGACCAGGATGAATGTCATCTTCCTGTCTTTGCGTAGGGACACAATAAGGTCCATTAACGCCTCGGCGGACTTGGAGTCCAGGTCGCCGGTCGGTTCGTCCCCCAGTATCACTGACGGATTATTCGCGAGCGCCCTTGCCACCGCGACTCTTTGCTGCTCTCCGCCGCTCATTTCAACTGGCATATGGTCCACTCTAGACTCCAGACCCACAATCCGCAGAAGTTCGACGGCGCGAGTCTCTTGCTCCTGTTTTGGCACGCCGGCCAGGTTCATAGGAAGCTCGACATTCTCTAGCGCGGTCAAAGTGGGTATCAAGTTGTAGAATTGGAAGATGAACCCAATCTTCCGCAGTCTATAGTCGGCAAGCTGATCGTCGTTGAACGTCGTCAGGTCGACGTTGTCTACCAGGACTTGCCCGTGCGACGGTCTGTCAAGGCCACCAATCATGTTTAGTAGCGTGGTCTTTCCCGACCCCGACGGCCCGACTATACCGATAATCTCGCCTTTTGCCACTGTCAAGTCTATCCCATTCAGAGCTGGGACGAACCGGACCCGCTCTTTCGCAGGTCGAGCATCGCTCCTTCGGGAGTCGACATGGATGTGTCCATGCTTGTATTGCTTTGTGACCGCTATGGCCTGGACGACTGGCGCTGAGGAGCCGCTCTCAGACATGTCGCAAGGCCTCCACCGGGTCCAACCTCGACGCGCGCCAGGCGGGATAAAGTCCTGCTAGGACTCCGACCGCGATCCCCAGACCCAAGCTCAGCAGAATAATCTCAGGAGTCAGTGTTGGTGTGAGAGCGCCGCCGAATAGGCCGCCGACACCCCTCCCTCCGAAGCCTGTCGAGCTCGCAGCCCCGGTGAACGAGGGCAGCACGAGAGCTACGACCACTCCGACCAGCACCCCGGCACCGCCGCCTATCAGCCCGATGAGGAAGGCCTCACTGATGAACAGCTTCAGCACCTGGCTCTTCCTGGCGCCTATGGCACGGAGCGTCCCTATTTCACGCGTCCTCTCGGTCGCCGACATCATCATGGTGTTGATGACGCCGAAACCTCCGGCGAGCAGGGCGGCGAGACCTATGACCGTAAAGAACGTCGTAAGCGTCCCGGAGAGCGAAGAGGCAGACAGCGTAGCCGAGCTCGCGGTCAGCGCGCTGACACCCGGAATAGAGGACGTTATCTCCGAAGCGATCGTGCTGACATAGCTGGCGCTGTTCGCCTTGACGTAAATGTCGGTGACCTTGCCCGCATCATTCGATATGCTCTGGGCGCTGGAGAGTGGGATGTAGGCCGACCTATCTTCGAAGGCGTTCCCTGCAGAATAGATTCCCGCAACGGTAAAAGCTTCTCCACCTGTGCTGTTCTGTCCGATTGTGACGACGGATCCCACCGCCGCGTTCAGGTTCTGAGCTAGCGTCTGCCCTAGGACGACTTGGAAGCTCGTAGACGGGGACGAGAGCATGGTCCCGCCGACTATGGTGAGTCCACCGGTCACTTCAGTGTATGTGCTGGGCTGGATTCCATACACGAATGCGTTGCTTCCGCCCACGTATCCTGTGACTGAGAGCTGCGCGGTAACCGCGTAGACGCCTGTTATGTTTCCTATCTGATCTGCGAGGGACTGGCTCAACGTTTCGGAGCCTGTAAAGAAGCCTCCAAAACCGCCTCCAAAGCCGGCGCCTCCTCCTCCTGGGAAACCACCAGCGCCCGTACCGCCGGGAAAGCTTGGTCTGGTCGAGTTCGTTACCGTTATCTGGGCCGGAGAAAGGCTCCTCACCAGTCCGTTGGTTTGAGTCGAAGCTCCTGCGGTAAGGGAAAAGAGCACAAGTATCAGCGCGACGCCCGTGACGATACCCGATACGGTAAGGGCGGTCCTCACTTTCCTCCGCCTCAAGCTCCGGTAAGCCATGCTCATCGAGGACAAATTCTACTGTCTCCCGCCTTGGAAGCGTAAGTGTTCGCGCAGGAAATTGTGGCATGAAGACCTATGCGTGTGCGGTGGTCCATTAGTCTCTGCGAGCAAAGCTTCTGTTCGGAGTTCGACCCTCGCAACGCTACTTAACCGATTTCCATAATCGTTCCCGAATCGTTAGCAAATCTTCGATGGGATCGGCTCTCGCTCAGAAGACTTAAGATGAAAGGAGAGCAGGCGCGTACTGATGAGCTCGGAGAACCAGAAGGAGCAGGTAAGGATCATCGGAGAACTCAGGAAGTTTGACACGGCAACGATCTGCAACGTCGTAGCTACCTACCCCGAGAGCGACATCTGCCTGAAGCTGTACGACGCGTGGCGCGGAGAGTATTACACCGATACCTCAATCCGTTGCATCTACCCGGAGTATCCGCCCGTGTGCGGGTATGCAGCGACCGCATGGTACTCCGACGAAAGGGCCGAGCACACCAAGCTTGACCCGTGGGCCCTTCCCGACCATCTTGACAAGACGCCAAAGCCCGTGGTACTGGTGGCGAAACAGACCTATTCCGAAGGTCTCGAGAACCTCTCCGGACTCTTCGGCGGCAACATGACAACTGAGTTCAAGGCATTGGGGGTGGACGGCGTCCTGACGGACGGCCCGATCAGAGACTATGTGGAGATCAAAGAGATGAACATGCAGTATCTGGCGAGCGGGATGACCTCCGGCCACGGCCCGACCCAGCTGAGGGGCGCGGGGATTCCGGTGAAGGTCGCCGGCATGACCGTCGTGCCGGGAGACATCATCCACATGGACCAGTGTGGGGCGTGCAAGTTCCCGGCGGACAAACTGCCGCAGGTCCTCAGCTATGCGACCGAGCTCATCAGCCGCGAGAAGAAGTTCCAAGCGACCTTCCATGAGCCGGGATTCAGCCTTCAGAAGTGGAAGTCTGGGTCGAAAGGCTACTAGGCTTTCTTCTTCTTGGGCTGCATAGAGCCTGCCCACGCGAGCGACTTGGAGACCCACGAGCGGGCCTTGGCCGGGGTCGCGGTCCACGAATCAGGGATGACCACGTAGCCCTTCATCGGCCTGCCCTTCATGGGAGCGAAACCCGACGCACCCTTCTCCTTCATCAGGGCGGAGCCGTCTTCATCCGACAGCCTCACAAACATCTCTTTCCCGAACGTACCGGCGAACATGTTCCCGTTCACGAACGCCGCCGCGTGGCCGAACATCGGCTTGACGGTTATGCGAGGGTCATCGGGTAGTATGGACCTGAAGAACGCCTCGACTTCCTTGTCGGCCTTTGGCATCTTCAAATTGCTGGCGCCCCAGGTCGAACCTTCACGTCGTCCACGTTTCATCGTGCCCGGAGCTTGAATATGAACGTAGAGTCGGGCTCGTATTTACTAACCTGAGCTCGCTCTAGCTGATGCGCGTTGAACTTCGGCCACATCGCCATCGCGGCATCGACGGTGTGGCTTCTGGCGATAATGAGCCTTGAGACGTAGGACCTTCAATGCATCGCTCGAGACGCCCGTGGCACGTGCAGAGATAGACATGACGTGGGGTCTTGTCCTGATATGGGTCGCAGGCGGACGACACTCTGCTCGCCATCGGGCTGTGAACCCCCCTCCGAATGTGGACCACAGCGGCTTGGCTCGAATCCGAAAGCTGTTCCGGCTACCTACGGTACCAGCACCGCGCGTCCGACTATCTCTCCCCTGTTCAGCTTCTTGAGGACCTCGACTCCCTGGCTCAGCGGATAGGCCGTGGCTTTCACCTTGACCCTGCCGTGGGACGCCATCTCCAGAACCCCGGCGATGTCCTTCTTCGACCCCGCCATGCTGGTCACTATGGTCACCTCGCCCCCGAAACCGACCAGCACCGTGCCAAACACCGCCATGAGTATCGTCCCCCTGTTCTTGACCACGCGCGTTGCGAGGTCGAGGGCCGACTGGGCCGGCGTGTGCATGATGACCTTCGTAGGCTTGTCCGACCGTGTGAACTCCTCCGCCTTGCCCGAGAGGACCGCGTTGTCTGCGCCCATCTCCCTCGCAAGGTTCAGCTGGGCCTCGGATATGTCGACGGCCGTGACCCTGGCGCCCTTGAGCTTTGCGAACTGGACAGAGAAGTGTCCGACGCCCCCAATGCCGATTATCATCACGTTCTCACCAGGCTGGATGTTCGCCCTCTCGACGGCCCGGTACGCGGTGACTCCCGGGCAGAATAGAGTCGCCGCCTCGACGTCCTTGAGGCCGTCGGGTATCGGGTAGACGAAATCGTGGGGAGCCTTCGTGTACTCGGCGTAGCCTCCGTGCACGCCTTCGCCCGATATCTTCCTGTCCGGGCACAGGTTCTCATCACCTCTCAGGCAGTACTCACACTTCCTGCACGTCTCCCAGATGACCGAGATACCCACTCTCTGTCCGAGCTTGACGTCATCGACTTCCTGACCGACGGCGGTCACTATCCCGACTATCTCGTGTCCGGGTATCAGCGGCAGGCTCGCGGGGAGCCCCCACTTCATCAGTTCCCCTTCTATGAGGTGAATGTTCGAGTGACACACGCCGCAGGCGGTCACTCTGACCAAGACTTCGTTCGGGGCTATCACAGGATCTTTGAATTCTCTGTACTCGACCGGATTATCAGCAAGCGGCGCCACCCTGTTCATGACTATCGCTTTCATTGCGGCCCTATTCCCTCCGGATGAGTTAAACCGGTTTCGAGGAGGGAAGCGCCTCTCATCATTTAAGACCGGCCTCTCGTAACATCGCCGTCATGGGCAACGGCACTCTCCAGGGGAAGACGGCGGTCATCACAGGTGCGGGAAGCGGGATCGGTAGGGCTACTGCCCTCATGTTCCTGGCCGGGGGCGCGAGCGTCGCCGGAGCAGACCTGTACCAAGACAGGCTCGTCCAGCTCAGGGCAGACGCAAAAGCCCGAGGAGTGGAGGATTCGAGGCTCTTCACCGTCCCGGGAGACGCCAGCAAATACGATTTCGCGAGCTCGCTCATCGAGGACACGGTCAGACAGTTCGGGAAGCTGGACATCCTGGTCAACAACGCTGGGGGAAGCATGGGCTTCGGAGGCACCCCGTTCGTCGACCTGGAGAGGGAGAAATGGGACCTCACCCTCGCCAACAACCTCTACACAGCCCTCAACTGCACGCAGCACGCGCTGCGACACATGATTCCAAGGAAGTCAGGAAACATCGTGAACCTCGGCTCCACACAGGGCCTCGGCGACTCGAACGTCGGCGGGGACCTGTTCGCGGTCTACGCGGCAGCCAAGGCGGGCATCATCGAGTTCACCAAGGCTATAGCGCGGGAGGTGGCGCCGTACAAGATACGCGTGAACTGCGTCTCTCCCGGCCTCATCAAGACCGGCTTCTTCCAGAAGGTGACCCCGGAGTTCATCGACGCAGCGGTCAAGAAGACTCCCTGGAAGAGGTGGGGCGAGCCGGACGAGATCGCTCGGGTCATAGCGTTCTACGTGTCCGACGAATCCGATTACATCACCGGCCAGAACATCTGCGTGAGCGGTGGACAGGTTATGCACTAACTGGAAACCGAGGTCAGTAGCCTACCTTATCCTTGCCCTTGAGACCTAGCATCGACCTCGCCTCATCGGGCGTCGCGTGCTCCCTTCCGGTGATCTCGGAGACGAGCTCCTTCATCCTGGTCACCTGCTCGCCGCTGCTCTTTGCCAGAACGCCCTTCCTCAGGTAGATGTTGTCTTCGAGCCCGACTCTTGCATGGCCGCCCAGCCGCGCTCCGGTGATGCAACAGCCGAACTGGAACCTCCCCGGACCAGCGACCGACCACGTATAGTTCTCGCTGCCTATCACCCTGTCCGCCGTCTGCTTCATGGACAGCAGGTCCTCGACGGACGCGCCTATCCCTCCGAGGATGCCGAGTACGAACTGCATGTGCACCGGTGTCCTGAGCAGCCCGTCCGAGATCAGCTTGTGGGCATTGTAGATGTGCCCGACATCGTAACACTCGAGCTCCGGCTTGGTGTCGTTCTCGTTCATGGTCTTGCAGAACTCTTCCATGCTGGCGAACGTGTTCCTGAAGATGTAGTCCTTGGTCGATTCGACGTGCTGCTTCTCCCAGTCGAACTTCCATGTCTTGTATTTTTGGAGGAGCGGGTAGGTCCCGAAGTTCATGGAGCCCATGTTGAAGGAAGCGAGCTCGGGCTTGAAGGTAGGGACGACCTTCAGCCTCTCCTGGGGGCTCATCCCAAACCCGCCCCCGGTGGTCGTGTTGATTATCACATCGGACCTGTTCTTGATTGACGTCAACACCTTGCGATAGAGTTCCAGGTCGGGCGTGGGCTTGCCGGTCTCGGGGTCCCTGACGTGTATGTGGACGATGGCTGCGCCGGCTACTGCAGCTTGCACTGCGTCATCGGCGATCTGTTCGGGGGTTATCGGGAGGTAAGGGCTCATCGTGGGCGTATGGATGGCACCGGTGACCGCCGCCGTGAGGATGATCTTGTCGGAAGAGGGGGCTTGCATGTCGTCAAAGGCAGCGGGTTGATTATTAAATGCAGCGTGGCCCAGACGCAGTTTCACCGCAAAATGGACCGAAACATTCCGAAGGGCTGCGGCCACGAGCAGGTGGCGACCGAAGAAATAGCCCGATTGAGACCTGCCAATTCAACCTTATATGAGCCGAGCTGCTCCGATACGACAGGTCGCATAGACAATTGCCAACTCTGAACTTTGACGACCTGAAGAAGAGAGTCGCCGAGCACGTCAAATTGGCCGTGGGCGCCGACGATTTCGATATCACCTCGGCGAAGCTGGAAGAAGTGAAGGGAACTTGGAGCGTAGACGTGGAGTACAAGAAACCAAAGGCAATGTTTCCCGACACCGCCTACCTGGTCGTTGATGCGACGACCGGAGAGGTAAAGGAATTCCGGAAGGGAATGTAGGGCCCGTACCTAGACTAGCTTCATAACACTGCGTAGAGTAGTTATCCGCCATGTCCACCCCAGCTCCACGCATACCCCTGACGGGGAGCGAGCGCAAGCCGATGGCGGGCTCCCGCATCTCGGGAAGGCTCGACCCAGAAGAGAGCATACTCGTCACGCTGGTGCTGCGGCCCCGCTCGCCAGAAAGAGAGCTTTCGCTGGTGACACGGCTGGGCTCCCAGCTGCCGCGCGACCGCTCCTCCCCGACGAGGTCGGAGTTCGCTGCGACCTTTGGGTCGACGCGGGAGGAGCTGGCGAAGGTGAGCGACTTCGCCCGTGACGCCTCCCTGAAGGTCCTCCAGGAGAGCTCGGCGAAGCGCTCCGTTATCCTGTCGGGCACGATTGCGCAGTTCAGCGCTGCTTTCGGCGTGAGCCTATCCCGTTACACGCACCCGGAGAGGGGCAACTATCGCGGCCGCCTCGGAGCGATATACCTCTCCGCCGAGCTCGCGCCGATTGTGAGCGCGGTGCTAGGGCTAGACAATCGCCCGCAGGCGCGCGCACACATCCGCTTCAACCCGTCCATCTCCGGGGGCGTATCCTACACCCCTCCCCAGGTCGCCGGCCTCTATGATTTCCCCTCAGGGCTGGACGGGTCCGATCAGTCGGTCGGCATAGTCGAGCTAGGCGGCGGGTATTCGCTGAAGGATATCCAGGCATACTGCTCCAATCTCGGGATTGCGCCCCCCTCGGTGACCTCGGTGCCTGTGGATGGCGCATCCAACTCTCCCACCGGGGACTCGAACGGCCCAGACGGCGAGGTCCTGCTCGACATCGAAGTCGTGGGGACGATAGCACCCAAAACGGAGATTCTCGTCTACTTCGCACCCAACACGGACGCCGGCTTCGTGGACGCGATCAATGCAGCCGTGCACGGTCCCGGAGGGAAACCCTCCGTCGTGTCCATCAGCTGGGGCAGTGCCGAGTCCGAGTGGACGTCACAGGGCATCAAGGCCCTCGACCAGGCCCTCCAGGATGCCTCGGCGCTCGGAGTTACGGTGTGCGTTGCCTCAGGCGATGGCGGTTCTTCCGACGGTGTCAGCGACGGTCTCGCTCACGTTGACTTTCCGGCGTCCTCACAGTATGCCGTCGGCTGCGGGGGAACCCACCTAGGCGCCAGTGGTGGGAAGATAACGAACCAGGTCGTTTGGGATGACCTGCCCAACGGCGGAGCGACCGGAGGAGGCGTCAGCGACGTCTTCCCGCCGCCCTCATGGCAGGCCGGCGCCGGCGTCCCACCTTCCGCAAATCCCGGAGGGAAGACCGGACGGGGAGTCCCCGACGTCTCGGGGGACGCGGACCCTCAGACGGGTTACAGCATCCGGGTTGACGGAAAGCAGACCACGGTCGGCGGGACGAGCGCCGTCGCGCCGCTCTGGACGGGCCTGCTCGCATTGATCAACCAGAGCATAGGGAAGCCGGCAGGCTTCATCAACCCGCTGCTCTACGGGAAGGCATCCGCTCAGGCGTTCCGCGATGTAGTCTCCGGTACCAACGGCGCGTATCGTGCGGGCCCCGGCTGGGACGCCTGCACAGGCTGGGGAAGCCCGGACGGGGCAAAACTGCTCGCCGCGCTGTCACCGAGTGCTGCCGGCAAAGTCCCGAAACGCTGATCGACCCTCTACTCGTGCCCCGTAACCGGCTGCGGGACGTAAGGCTCCTCCAGGTACTTCGCGTCCTCCGGTGACACCTTGACGTCCAGCGAGCCCACAAACTCCTCGAGGTGCTCGACCTTGGTCGTCCCAACGATAGGTGAGGTCGCACCCTTGAAGAGCAGCCACGCTATCGCCACCTGCGTAGGAGTCGCTCCCTTGTTCGCTGCTAGCTCCTTCGTCCTCTTGACGACCTCATCGTTGGAAGCCTTCCCCACGTACCTTTCGTGAGCCATCGACCCAGGGGCTACCCTTCCGCTGGCGCTGGACGCCACTACGATCTTCCCGTCCTCGAAGTACTTCCCAGACAGGATTCCCGCGGCCGTCGGGCTCCAAGGAATCAGCGCAACCTTCTCGTCCATACAGAGCGGGTTCATCTCCCTCTCTTCTTCGCGATAGATTAGGTTGTACAGGTTCTGCATGCTCACGAACCGCGCGTATCCGTTGACGTCGCTCGTGTGGAGCGCCTTAGCGAACTGCCAGGCCCACATACTGGATGCACCGATGTACCGGACCCTGCCGCCTTTCACGAGCTCGGTCATGGTCGCAAGCGTTTCTGCGATGGGTGTCTCGTAGTCCCATCTGTGGGTCTGGTAGAGGTCGATGTAGTCAGTGCCCAGCCTCTTCAGGGACTCACCAAGCTGCCAGTGTATGTGCTTGCTCGAGAGGCCCCGCTGGTTGACGCCATCGCCCATCGTATTGTAGACTTTCGTCGCGATGACGGCGTCCTCCCTCGAGCCCTTGAGGAAGTTCCCAAGGATCTCCTCGGACCTGCCGCGGGAGTAGACGTTCGCCGTGTCATAGAAATTTATTCCAAGGTCCCACGCCCGCTTCAGCACTGGGACCGCGCCCTCCTGCTCGACCATCCAGTTGGCCGAGTTCCCGAATGTCATGCAGCCCAGACAGATTCTGGAGACCTTGACCCCTGCCTGTCCGAGTCTGACGTATTCCATACCATCCTCTGAAGACGTCCACGCTATCAGCGTTTTGTTCCTAAGACACGGATTTTCGGTTTCAATGGTCTGGAAAGACTCATTTATCCGCGGGCTAGGTCCGGCCTACGATGAGTGATTTTGGCAGGGCGCGCGTAGGCGCTACCAAGCTTGAGATTAGCAGAGTCGGCCTCGGAGGCGGCGCGTTGGGCCACATGTACGAGTCTGTCTCGGACGAGGTCGCCGTCGCGACGGTGCGGAAGGCCCTCGAGGTGGGCATGGAGCACGTCGACACCGCACCTCTCTACGGGCGCGGCGAGAGCGAAAGGAGGATGGGAGCGGCCTTTGATGGCGTAAAAAGAAACAAGTTCACGATCTCTACGAAGGTCGGGAGGGTCCTCGTACCGTACTCGGGGCCGGCCCCCTGGAAGGGAGCCCCGAAGGTCGAGCCGGTCTTTGATTTCAGCGGCGCAGGGATAATCAAGTCCTTCGAGGACAGCAAGAAGAGGCTGCGGCTGGATTCCGTGGACATACTCCTCATACACGATTGCGACGACGACATACCGCAGGCCCTGAAGGAGTCCCAGCCTGCAGTCGCCAAGCTGAAGGAGAAGGGAGCGACCAAGGCCATAGGAGCAGGCCTGAACAGCTATGAGACTGCGTTGAAGCTGGCAAAGAAGGCCCAGTTCGACTGTTTCCTTATCGCGGGACGATACACGCTCCTCGAGCAGGGGGCGCTCGAAGAGTTCATCCCCTTCTGCGAGGACGCGGAGATAGGGATAATCATCGGCGGCCCGTTCAACAGCGGGATTCTTGCCTCTGACCTGAAGAAGGGCGTCACATACAACTACGAGAACGCGCCTCCAGCGCTGGTGGAGAAGGCGAGGAAGATCAAGAAAGTCTGTGATGGTTACTCGGTTCCCCTCAAGGCCGCCGCACTGCAGTTCATCCTCGCGAACCCGGCGGTCACGTCGGTGATACCCGGGAGCAGGTCCCCGGAAGAGGTCGAAGACAACGCTCGCTCCCTGAGGATGAAGATACCGCACGGGGTCTGGGATGACCTCAAAGCGGAAAAACTGCTCGAAGAAGCGGCGCCCGTCCCCCGGTAGATTCTCCTTTCTTCAGATGCCTAGCTGAATCTTGCGTCATTCGACGGAATGATTCGCATGGCCTGCTACGGGTTCGCCCAGTCCACGGGTCCACTTGAGAAGCTGCGCGCCAAGAGTGCAAGGACCGTCGCCCATGCTCGGTCAAAGTACCGGTAGACCGCATCGCTCTCCTCTCCATCCTCCCAGCCGAGTTCGATTAGCGTTACGCTGGTCCCTCCGCCCGAAGGCTCGAGGAAGATCACAACCCATTGCGCGTTCGCTCTGCGCGCCCGGGGAAACCGCGGGGGCGCGCCCCAAGTGAACGATAGCATTCTCGAAGGGACAAAGCTGAGGATTCTGCATCCCTCGCTCCCCTTTAGACCCTCGGGCTGCTCAGTGTCGAAATAGATTTCGTAGAGGCCGCCTGGTCTGAGTTCCAACCGCGCATCGGGAGCGAAGAACGTCCTGATCCCCTCAACGGTGGTCCATGCGTCCCAGACTTCATCGGGATTTGCCGCAACGTTGACCGTCTTTATCAGCTGCTTCTCGGCCATGATGCGAATGCTTGCATAATCCTAGTTAAGCAGATAGGATACAAGAAGCATACCGGCTGACACGGAGAGAAACACCATATCAACAGAGATTTGACAGTATCCCCGGTATGAATCCAAGTCTGGGAGCAGCGCAGAAGCCTCGGCTTCTTCAAGGCTCCCAAAAACAACCGATTTCTAGAAAAGTTAAATCTCAATCGCCGTGCTCGGAGGACGTTTGGAAGCTTTGAGCCGCCCGCGGCCCTCCAGGGTAGGGTTCGTCGGTCTCGGCGTCATGGGAAAGAGGATGGCGAAGAACCTGCTCCGGGCCGGGTACGAAGTCGTAGTGTACAACCGGAGCCCTCAACCTGTCGAGGAGCTTGTCAGAGAGGGTGCCATCGCGGCGGCCTCCCCGGAGGAGCTTGCAAGGAGCTGCAGGACGGTGGTGCTAGCCCTCCTGGACTCCAAAGCGGTTGAGGCGGTCGTCCTGGGAAAGAAAGGGCTGGTTCACGGACTCGCCAAGGGTGGCATCGTGATAGACACCAGCACCATAGATCCGGGCACGGCGATTAATGTGGCGGAGAAGCTCCGCACCAAGGGGATGTACTTCCTCGACGCCCCTGTCAGCGGTGGCCCAGAAGGAGCCGCCGCCGGGACCCTCTCGATAATGGTGGGTGGTGACCAGAGGGCTTTCGAGAAATGTCGGGATGTGCTCTCCAAGATGGGGAAGAACATCTTCTATCTGGGCGGGTCAGGCTCCGGGTTGAGGGTCAAACTCTTCAATCAGGCGCTCGTCGGAGTCTACTTCGTAGGGATAACCGAAGCCTACCTCTGGGCCAAGAAGATGGGCATGAAGGTAGAGGATCTCCAGAAGATAATCTCGATGAGCTGGGGCGACTCACCTGTCTTCCGTCACTTCGCTTCGGTCGTGATCTCCGGCGAACTGAAGGGGGGAGCCTCGATGAGGAACCTCAAGAAGGACCTGGGAATCATACTAGAGAGCGCCATGAAAGACGGGGCGCAGCTCTCGCTCGCCGAGCTCGCCAGCCGCTACATATCCAAGGCTGTAGAACTGGGCTACGAGGAGTACGATACCTCTGCGCTCTATCTCTTTCTCGATGAGATCCGTTCCGGAGGTCCTACTGAAGCTTCCCGCGCGCAGCGACCTTCACCGTCCCTTCCACCTCCCCGCGCCGGACCAGGACGTACTCGTCGTGAAGGCAGGTCGTCGTATCGGCGTGCGTAGGCAAAAGCTCCAGCCTCTCCGCCCTCCTCGGACCGCGAGACGGGTCTTTCACGCGCATGTGACCGTGTTCCGCGTTGAGCAACGTGACCTCTAGGTCGTCTCTTCCTTTCACTCCCGGAAGGCCAGACTCGGCGCTTATGGTCTTGAAGCCGGCGTCTATGATCGCCTTGTCCGCCCTCGGCCTGCTGACCACCCTCGTCAGGAGCGTGAGCGACGTCTCAAAGTCGATGCCCGACCTGCGGTAGCCCAGGTCCATGAAGACATACCCGCCGGCCTGCACCTCGGTGATGCCCGGGAAGTCGGCCGCCGTCTTGTAGGACATCGTTCCTCCGCAACTCACGACTTCGACCTTCAGTCCGGAGGCCGACATGGCTTCGGCGGTCTGGACGAGCAGACCGAGGGCCTTCTTGCCTCCTTCTACCTTGGACTTCTCGTCGGGAAAAGCGCCCAGAGAGCCTTCGTACCCAATCACGCCGCTGAGCCTCAGGTTCGGCAACTTCGAGATATCCTGGGCGAGGGTCACCGCTTCCTTTCCGGGTAGGACGCCCGTCCTGTCGAGGATGCCGGTGATCGCTCCGCTGAGGTTCAGGTCGACCAGCACGTGCACGTTTGAGCCCTCCTGAGACGCGAATGAGGAGATCTGCCTCGCGTTCTCGAGATCGTCTACCGCCACGGTGAGCTTGCAGAGGTTGGCAAGCTTGACCAGCCTCCTGACCTTGTCTTCGCCAACTATCTCGTTAGCGATCATTATGTCATCCACCCCTCCTGACATCATCACCTCGGCCTCGCTGACCTTGGCGCACGTGATCCCGCCGGCTCCCGCCGCTATCTGCTTCAGTGCGAGCCACGGAGACTTGTGGACCTTCACGTGAGGCCTCAGGGTCGCCTTCTTCCCGTGGAAGAACGCGCCCATCCGGGCTATGTTCCGGTCCAGCGCGTCCACGTCAAGGAGGAGTACGGGCGTTTCATATTCACTTGTTTTCATTGTCATCGCTCTCAGAAGACAGAGAGTACGTTCTCCCCGATCTGTCTTATCTGCGCCTTGTCCGCCCCGGAGGAAAGGCATATCTCGGTCGCCCCTGCGTCGACGTAGATCTGGAGGGCCTTGACCAGGTCCGGCCAGCCTTTACAGAAGAGCATCCCTTTCCTCAATTCGTCGTCGGTCACCTTCTCCCCCGCGCTCTCGACGGCGATGGGGTCTTTGATGCTCCACGAGTCCTTCCGTAACCAGCCGAGGGAGCCATGCGCCTCCTTTCTGAGCTGAGCGGGGTCCTTAAAGGTGAAGCTGACATGCGCCTGCACCCCTCCCTTCCTCTTCCCCGCCTTCTTCAGACCCTTCTTGAACTCGGGAATAATGACGTCCCTGAACCTCTCCTCGTCGTTGCGCGGGCAGATCGTGACCAACGTGTCGGCGCAGAGCCCTGCGTTGTAAGCGGCCCTCTTCCCGACGGCCGAGAAGTAGATCGGGATCCGCTTCTTCGGTTTGGTGTACATGTAGTAAAAGTCCGCAGAATAGTACTTGCCTTTGAACGCGAACGGACGATCCGAGTCCCAGAGCCTTCTTATCAGCTCGACTCCCTCGACGAGCCTCTCCATCCTCTCCTCCCATTCAGGCCATCGTCCGTTCCAGAATGGCCGTTCGTTCAGCGCCTCACCGCTACCCACACCCAGAAGGAACCTCCCGGGGTACATGTTGTCCAGAGTGGCGCTGGCCTGGGCGACGATCGCGGGATGATAGCGCGCGCCGATAGGTGTAGTAACGAGAGGCCCAATCCTGATCGAGCTTGTTCTTTCGAGAGCGACGCCCATCACGCTCCACACGAAGGCCGACCTGTTGGCCGAATGAAACCAGGGGACGAAGTGGTCGCCGAGCCACGCGGTCCTGAAACCGTGCTCCTCAGAGTATTGTACCGCCTCTACGAACCTCATCGGGTCGTAGTGGTTCTCGCCTATGTCAATCTGGACGTCGACCTTTGGCACGGGAGAAAGTATGGTTGGAGCCCTTAAATTCTTTCGCGAGGCGCCGAACTACCGAGTCACTCGTTCTTTACGGGGTGCTCTCCGCGGGAGAACATCGCCATCGCCTCCTTCTGCTTCGCCGCCATCTCTTCCTTGCTCATGCTCACCCGCATAGAGACGGACCATCGACATCCGAACGGGTCCATGAACTGACCGTACCTCTCGCCCCAGTACATATCGTCCAGTTGCATCACGACCTTTGCGCCGGCCGCCAGAGCGTCCTTCCAGAGCTTGTCGACGTTCTTCGAATAGACGTGCAGGGTGACAGGGCCCGCCCCTGTGGGTGCGCCGAACCCATCCGACATCATGAACAAGGAGTCGCCTATCGTGAACCTTGCGTGTACAATCTTCCCGTCGGGCGTCTGTTGTCGCGCCTTGGCGATCTCCTTGGCTCCAAAAGCCTTCTTGTAGAAGGCGAGGGCCGCTGCCGCGCCATCGACTGACAGGTACGGCGTCACCGTGCGGAATCCAGGAGGAATTCGGTTTACCTTCTTGACTTTCGCCATCGAAACCATGACAGAGAACCGGGCCCGATATTTATGCGCGCACGAGCCTCAGAGGTCGCTACCGGGCGGTCGGGGCGCGGGTGACGGGCTCAGCGAGAATGTCCCCGAAGACCCGTTCGAAGTACTCGAGCGACTTTGACAGGGTCGACTTGCCGGTTTCGGTCAGTTCGTACACTAGGGTCCTACCTTCTGAGTGCGACTCGATGAGCCCGCGATTGGCGAGCTCCTTGAGCGCCGGGTATATCGTACCGGGGTTAGGCTTGTCGCCCCGTCTCTTCCCTATCTCGGAGGCGAGCTCCTGACCGCACATGGAGCGGCTCGAAAGCATCCAGAGGATCATGAATGAGAGCATCCCACGCATGTCACACATGCCTCCGTCACCTTCCTTGTTCTTCATGGCCAAACAGTTATGCCACCCCGGAACGATATAAGAGTATTGGACATGCGATAGACTTATATTGGATGTCCAATCTTCAGACTTGTGAAACCTAATGATAACGATATTATCCAGATTACCCACGATGGACGAGAGAGCAATGACGGTTTCGGGCAGGGAGGTCAACTAACCATGTCATCTTCTGGCCTAAAGCCGCGCGAGGCTTTCCGGCTCGACAGCGGGATGCGTCTTGGCGCTCCGACACTGAGGGTGAGGGAGTTGGACCCCGCACTATCGTTCTACCAGGGGAACATCGGATTCGCTGTTGGGGACAGGACCACCGACTCTGACGGCCTGCAGGTAGTGGAGCTGGGGTTAAAGAGGGGTGGGGAGCCGATACTCCGTCTCAAGCACGACCCCGACGCAAGGAGGCCCGCTCACGATTTTGCGGGACTTTATCACTACGCAGTGCTGCTTCCGCGGCGGAAAGACCTCGCTTCCACTTTTCTGTCGGTGGGCAACTCGGGAGTGGCTTACGAGGGATTCGCGGACCACACCTTCAGCGAGGCGTTATACCTTCACGATTTGGAGCGGAACGGCATCGAAATCTATGCAGACAGGCCCCGGAACACCTGGCCTGATTGGACCAAGATGATGCAAGACGGCTACAACGGCTTCGCAGCGATGAACGGTCCCCTTGACTTTGACTCGCTGCTCAGAGAACTCAGCTCGGCAGAGAGGGCGAAACCGTCTGCCTTCCCGAACGGTGCGGGGATCGGGCACATGCATCTAAGAGTCACGGACCTCGACAGGTCTGTGCGGTTCTACCAAGAAAGACTCGGCATGGACGTCAAAGCGTACATGCCCGAGATGGGCGTCGCATTCCTCTCGGTGGGAGGATATCATCATCATCTGGGCCTGAACACCTGGCACAGCAAGGGTGGCAGCCGGCATCGCCAGGGGGAGGCTGGGCTCGAAGAGTTCAGAATGATTCTCCCGAACAAGACGGCGCTCGGCTCCCTGTCTTCACAGTTACCGGAGTCGATGTCGGAGGGTGGCAGGCTGAGATTGAGCGACCCCGACGGAATACGCATCGAGATAGCCGGATAGTCGCAGCGGGACCGAGACATGTATCTTCTTAGCGCGGTCAGGGACGAGCGAACAGGAGCGAACGTCACATGGGCGACATAGTCATACAGGATCTTACCAAGGTCTATGGTAAGCTCGTCGCCCTCGACCATGTGACGCTCACCGTCCGCCCGGGAGAGGTGGTCGGACTGCTCGGCCCAAACGGGGCAGGCAAGAGCACGATGATGAAGATCATAGTCGGCATCCTCAGGCCCACCAGCGGCACCGTGACCGTTAGCGGTTACGATATCGTGCAGGACCCTGAGAAGGCGAAGAAGGCCGTCGGCTATGTGCCGGAGAACCCGACGCTTTACACAGGGCTGACTGTGAGGGAATTCCTCAGCTTCGTCGGGAAGATCAGGGGCGTGGAGGATGGAGAGCTCGCGGACAAGATAGCAGAGTCGCTCAAGACCTTCTCCCTGGAGGAGAAAGAGAAAGCGCTCCTGGGCAGCCTGTCTAAGGGGATGAAGCAGAAGGTCGCACTGATCGCCGCGACGCTCCACGACCCTCAGGTCCTCGTAATGGACGAGCCGCTCACTGCGCTCGACCCAAAGACCCAGATATTCGTCAACAACTGGATAATCTCCCAGGGAAGGAAGGGTACGACCGTGCTCCTTTCGACCCACAACCTCGAGGTCGTCCAGGACTACGCGACGCAGATCGCGATAATCGACCACGGCGCGATCGTGGCCACCGGAGGACTCCAGAGCCTGCGGGAGCTCGCGGACGCGGGCACTGACGCGCGGCTGGAAGAAGTCTTCCTGAAGCTCACTTCGGACTCGACGTAGAGAGGTCTTGTCGAGCTTGACGAGCTTCTGGGGTACCGTGGCCACCCTCGTTCGCTATTGGATGAAGGGAAGGTTCACGCGAACGGCCGCGCTCGCGATTGCATTGGGCGAGGGTTTCTCCATAGTCGCAGTCCTCTTCGTGGGCAGCACCTTCCTCTCTTTCGCGAACAGGTTCAGCCTCGGCTCAGGTCTGTCGGACGCAGGGCTGAGCCTGATAATGTCGCTCTTTCTCGTCGGGCTAGTCCAGAGCGGCTTCAGCGGCAGCGGCCTCCCCGTGACCGGCGCGGATGTCGACTACGTCTTCACCTCTCCGGTGAAGCCTCGCGAGATATTCGCGGCCAAGATCCTTATGAACTCATTCACTACCGTGCTCCTCTCGTTCCCTCCCGTATTCGCGCTGTACATCCGGTTCTCTTTCGCGTACGGGACTCCGCTCCTGAGCGCCCTCTTCGCCGGGCTAGTCACGCTGACCTTCTTCGCCATGGGGCTGGTGCTGAGCGCCGACGTGACGCTTTCCCTGAACTCCAACATCGCTGAACGCCTGAAGGCCCTGAAGAGCGTCCTGATCGGCGTCATCGTCGCAATCAGTCTCCTCCCGATTACCCTTCTGATACCGGGCATTCCTCCCTACGTGGGGGACTTTGTCCAGGTGCTGCCGAGCGGCCTAGCTGCCGCGATCAGCACAGATCTGGTGAGCGGTGAGCCATGGAGCCTGGTAAGCAGCGTCCAGCTCTTTCTGCTCCTCTCCTGGCTCGCAGGATTCCTCGCCCTTGGGCTCCGCATGTCGCGGAACCACTTCTATGAGGTTCTTCAGATATACGAGCCCGGCGTCTCTACGGATTCCCTGAGCGGCAGCCTGGGCCCGAGTCTGGAGACGCAGGGACGGTCCGTCTGGTCAGTGGTCAGGAGCAAGGAATCGGTCGTGATGCGGAGGACCAAGGAGAGAAGGTCGCTTCTGATCAACGCCCTGTTCCTCGCCGGGTTCATGGTCATCTACTCGCTGTCAGGCATCTTCCAATCCTCGCCGACATCCTTCCTTCTCATACTCTTCATCATAGGCTCCTTCGGGTCGGGGACCGCCTCGCGCTGGCTGGAGAAGGAGAGGCTCTGGATAATCAAGACCTCGGCCATAGATGTCAAGAGGTACGTCAAGGAGGTCTTCCGCGCGAGGCTGACGCCGCTGCTGCTGGTTCTGACGCCCGTCACGGCGGCGGTCGGAGTTCCCCTGGTCTTCAGCGAGGCCGGGAAGCCGGGGTCTCTCCTGAGCGTGCTGCTCGCCCTCCCGGGGGCGCTCGAGATCGCAGCGATTACGATGGGCGGGGGCATGTATTTTGCTGCCCGCTATGGCCAGAGCACGACCGACGACATACTCTCCATTCAGGCGCAGGACCTGACGAACATCAAGAGATTCCTATTCCAGACGGTGATAAACCTCGGCCTGGTTTCGCCTCTCTTGGGCCTGGTCCTCGGTGCGGGGTTCCTGTCGGGTCCGCCGACCCTTTGGGCACCCGTTCTGATCTCCGTCGCCGTCCTCTATACCTACGTCGTGCTGCAATTGCTGCTGGACGCTGCTGGGGACTCGATAAGGAACAGGGAAGACCTGTAGCCGTCGCTCGAAGGGCGCCCGGCGCTCACATCTTGTGATTACGAACTGTGAGCTGCCCTTTTATTCAGAGCGGGGAACTCTTCTGTCCAGCGAATTGACTAACATGATAGAGGCGGAGAACATAACCAAGATTTACAACGGGAAGGTCAAGGCGGTCGACCACATCTCGTTCTCAATCGAGGAAGGAGAGGTCTTCGGCCTCCTGGGACCGAACGGCGCCGGGAAGACCACGACGATCAAGATGCTCAACACCCTGGCCACCATAACCGAGGGGAGAGCCTTCGTGAACGGCCACGACGTGCAGAAGGAGCCCGGCGCGGTCCGGGACAGCATAGGGGTCGTCCCCCAGGAGCTGACCGCCGACGACGAGCTCAAAGGAATCGAGAACATCATGCTCGCGGCCAACCTTCACCACGTCAACGGGGCGGAAGCCCGCAAGAGGTCGCAGGAGCTCCTCGGGCTCGTGGACCTTGAAGCCGCAGCGGGCAGGAAGGTCAAGACGTACTCGGGAGGCATGAGGAGGCGCCTTCAACTCGCGATGGGCCTCGTCCACATGCCGAAGGTGCTGTTCCTCGACGAGCCGACGCTCGGGCTTGACATCCAGACGAGGAAGAAGATGTGGGACTACATCGCCCAGCTCAATCGCGAGCGCGGTCTCACCGTGTTCATGACCACGCACTACCTGGAAGAAGCGGATTCTCTGTGTAAGAGGATTGCCATAGTCGACAAAGGAGTGATCAAGGTATCGGGCTCGCCCGGTGAGCTGAAGCAGAAACTGGGGGGCGACATCCTGACGCTGGAGCTCGCGGAGAGTCCCGTCGACCTGACGGATTTCTTCAAGGAGATACCGGATGTCTCGGAGGTCACAAAGACGGGTCAGGTGTACCGGATAAAGCTGCCCCGGACGGAGAAGGCCCTTCCCATCATAGTTGAAGGAGTTCTCAAGAAGAACATGCAGATCAAGGAGATATCTTTCACGAAGCCTACGCTCGACCAAGTGTTCCTGGAAGTCACTGGCAAGTCCATGCGCGACGAGGACGCGTCCGAGAGCGACTCGGTGATGCAGAACTTCATGATGGAGAGAGCGAGGTAAGCAGAAATGATCAACGAGACCCTCGTGCTGTCGGCCCGGGCGCTCAAGAAGTGGATCAGGAACCCTGCCGCTGTCGTACCGGGGCTCGTCACCTCGATCTTCTACATCGTGCTCTTCGGGAGCTCCTTCAACCCGACCAACCTCATCCCTTCGGGCTCCACTGGCGCCCAGACGATTCTGCAGCAGTCCTTCGGCGGCGCGCCGAACTATATCTCCTACCTGACGGCCGGGGTAATCTGCCTCATACTGGTCTTCAACATGGCCTTCGGCGGCATAGACCTCGTCCTTGACAGGCAGCTGGGCTTCCTCAGCACGCTCCTGACCGCCCCCATACCTAGGGCAGCGATATTCCTCTCAGGCGTGGTGCAGAACCTCGTCAAGGCCATGTTCCTGGCGCTCCTCACCTTCCTCATAGCGTTGGTCATCCCCAATGGTCTGGAGCTCCCGTCGGGTTTCGGGGTAGTAGACTTCGTCGGGGTCTTCTTGGCCTTCGCGCTGCTCGGTCTTGGGCTGTCCTCCGTCTTCACCGCAATTGCTCTCAGCGTCAAGAGCATAGACTCGCTTGTGGCCATAGTCAACTTCTTGACCCTTCCGCTCATATTCATGAGCAACGCCCTCTTCCCGTCCAGCTCCTTCCCGGACTGGCTGAAGGCTATCTCCGACGTGAACCCGATCTCGAAGACAAACGAGGCCGCGAGGCTTCTCATCGTCAACGGCAATCTTTCAAGCGGCGAGCTCTCCACGTTCACCGGTGACATGCTGTATCTCCTCGGCTTCGTCGTGGTCTTCGGACTGATAGGCTATCTCGCAGCGAGGAAGGCCCTGAGCGCCCAGTGATTGGCATGGAGACGAGAGTTCTCTGGAAAACGGGGGCGTGCGCCTGATGGGAGACGTAAGCGTCCCACGCGGTGCCTCTGCGAGGCTCGGCCGCGTCGAAGGCGGGCTCGACGTTGCGCAAGGAGCGACCATACGCGCGGCCGAAGGGAACTTGGTCGTCGTGACGGGCGAGGCGCGCTTCGGAGGCAGCGCCACAGTGGATTGCGACCTGGAGTGCGAGAGCCTGACCGTAGAGCGCTCGGGTAAGCTCGTGGTCTCCGGCAACCTGACGGTCCACGCCAAGCTGGATGTGTCCAACGCGATAGAGGTAAAGGGGACCATGAAGGCCGAGGATGTTGACGTCGGAGGCCGCGTGAACGCTCGGTCCGTTTCCTGCAAGAGGATGAGGGTGGGTGGGACCGCTGAAATATCAGAATCACTGCAGGCCGAACTGGTCGAGGTCGGAGGTAAGATCGAGGCGCGCGGGAAGCTCGACGTCAAGGAGCTCCGTGTGGGTGGGAAGGCTGAGATCGGTGGAGGCGCCATCACGGGCACGATAAACGTGGGGGGCAAGTTCGAGAGCTCGTCGAGGCTGGATTTCGGCGAACTCCAGGTCTATGGGGTTGGATCGCTCGCTGCGGGCTCCAAGGGCCGAAGCATAACCGCCGCCGGCAAGCTCGAGGCCAAAGGCGACCTCGAGTGCGACCAGATAGAGATAGCCGGCGTGGCCTCGGTATCGGGCGACTGCAAGGCCGTCCGGGTCGAAGTCAAGGGGAAGCTGGATGTGGCCGGGTCGCTCAGCACCTCCGACCGGCTGGACGTCTATGGGGCGACGGCCGTGGGCGACGGATTCAGCGGCGAGAGTCTCAGGGTGAGCGGGAAGTTCTCCGCGAAGAAAGCGCTTGTGACGAATGAAGCGGAGGTCTTCGGCTCGGTTGAGACGCAGGATGGTCTGAAGGCAAAGTCCGTTCTGGTCAGGAGCGGCACGAGGTGCGCCGGACCGATAATCGGGGAGAACGTCGAGGTCGGAGAGAGCGGACCCGGGGTCAGCGCCTTCGTCCTGGGCCAGCGGCTCCGGTTCCAGACCTCGACGAGCCGTGTGCAGGACGTCTACGCCTCACGGGTTGTGATAGGTCCGGGTTCGAGAGCAGGACGAATATTCGCCGAGACTGTCCAGCTGGGGTCGGGCTGCGACGTGGATGAGGTCACCTACGTCAGCAAGCTCACAGTGGATGGTCACGTCAAGATAGCGCGTCCAGTAAGGAAGGTGGACAAGCTGAAGGACCCTCCCTTTTAGGGGGCCGTGCCGTTGGGGAACACCAAGCGCTCAAGAGCCGACCTCTACGCGACCGTCCTCGAGGTCATCAGGAGGTACCCGGAAGGAGGGAGGATAACGCGCGTCTCTTACGGGGTAGGCGTCCCGGTCGACAGGCTGAAGACCATGGTCGAGAGCCTCTGCTCCTTCGGGCTGGTCACGAAGGCCATCGAGGGCAACGAAGTCTACTACGGGGTCACGCCTCGGGGCCTTGAGTTCCTCGACACATACCGCAAGATGAAGGGTTTCCTGGCGACGTTCGGAGAGGGCTATTAGCGCCCCTCTAGAACTGGCCTGCCGGCATGTACCTCACAGCGCTGAATCCACCATCGACTACCAGAGTTGCACCTGTTATGAAAGACGCGTCATCTGAGGCTAAGAATGCCACAGCGGCTGCGACGTCATCCGCTGTCCCAGCGCGATGGGCTGGTGTGCTCGCGACCATCCAGTTGACGGTCTTGGTGTCTTTGTCGACCTCGACCATCATTCCCGTCCCGGCGATGTAGCCGGGCGCGACCGCGTTCACGTTGATTGTAGGGCCCAACTCGATGGCCAGCGACCTGGCGAGCTGCAGCGCCCCTGCCTTGGTAGCGCCATAGGCGGCGCGTCCCGTCTGACCGATCAATCCGCTCATAGAACCGACATTCACTATCTTGCCCCCACCCTTCGCGAGCATCTGGGGGGCCACTGCCCTAGCAGCATAGAACATCCCGGTGAGGTTCACGGCCAGGGTCCTATTCCATTCCTCGTCTGTAGTCTCTAGGACTTTCCTGATGTACCGGATCCCCGCATTGTTCACGAGAATATCGATGGGGCCCAGCTTTGCCGAGACCTCATCCACGGCCCTCTTCACGTCTGCCGAGTTTGAGACGTCGGTCCTTACAAAATGGGCGCTAGCACCCATTCCCGACATCAGTTTCACCGTCTCCTCCGCTCTCTGTTGGTCAAGGTCGAGCACACCTACCTTGGCACCCTCTTTCGCGAACCGGAGAGCTACGGCCCGACCGATTCCGTAGCCCGCCCCCGTGACAAGAACGGTCTTTCCGACGAACCTTTGCACGGTCCATTGTCACCCGCGCACCCTATTAAGAGTGAACCACCGACAGAGCTTATATCGCCTCGGGCTCGCGCGCACCCGATTCATGACACCGATCTTGAGACGCAACAAGCTTAGGGAGCTCCTGAGGGCGGGCAAGCCGACGCTGGGCACCCACATACACAGCTCCTGGCCCGGAATCATGGAGGTGGTGGGCAACTCTCAGATGATGGACTATGTCGAGTTCAGCAGTGTGTACGCGCCCTTCGACCTCTACGCCCTCGAGAACCTCGCAAGGGCATCCGAGCTCTACGATATGTCGACCATGATCAAGATCGACCCGGTGCCGAGCTACTTCCTGGCGCAGCGCTCGATAGGCGCGGGTTTCCAGAACGTCATGTTCGCCGACTTCAGGACCGTGAAGGAGGTTGAAGACGGAGTGAAGGCGGTGAGGCCGGAGCCTGAGGGGATGAACGGATGCTGGATGCACAGGATAGAAGGCTACTCGATAGAGAACGGGTCCAAGAACTTCATCAGATACGCAAAAGACGTCGTAATCGCGATCATGATAGAGAAGAAGCCCCTCTACGACAAGCTCGAAGACGTCTTGAACATGACCGACGTCGACATGATCCAGTTCGGACCGTGCGACTACGCGATGTCGATAGGGCTGGCCGGAGACTTCTCCAACCCGAAGGTCCGGGAAGCTGAAGAGCACACGATCAAGCTTTCGCTCAAGTACGACAAGCACCCGAGGGCTGAGCTCGGGTCGAACTACACTTCTGGCGCCGCCGGCTACGAGAAGACCTTGAAGCGGTACTCCGACCTAGGTGTAAGAGACTACTGCATAGGCTTCGACGTCTCCATCCTGCTGGACTGGATGAGACACTACGGCGGACTGACCCGCAAGGCCCTGGCAATGGACTAGCGGCGAGAAGGTCTTCCTGGTGGATATCCAGCCGCGCCCATCCTGCGCCTGAGACCTCGCCAAAGGACAATAACGCCGCGGCATGGGTCTTGTGACCATGGGGGACAAGCTCCTCAGCCGGGGAGGGAAGCTGCTCCTAGCTTCCATCCTACTCAACACGGTCCCCATCGGCTACATGAACGTCGTGCCTCTGGTCTATCTGACCGAGATCGGTTACGACCCCTCCGTCATCGGCGTAATCTACGCCGTGAGCGCGCTATCCAATGCCGTCGGGCTGATTCCGATGGGATTCCTGGCCGACCGATATGGGAGGAAGTGGTTCATCGTCGTGGGCAGCCTGATACCGTGCTTGTCCTACGCCATCTTTGGGCTCACTCTTGACTCCGCCTGGTTGATCTTCGCCAGCGCGCTCGGCGGAGTCGGATTTGCCGGAGGCTTCGCCTATGCCATGGGGAACCCGGCGATCATCCCCCTCCTTGCGCGTTCGACTTCCGAGGGTAACAGGACGACGCTCTTCGGGCTCAGCCAAGGGATCTTCACCCTTGGACTCAGCATCGGTGCGCTGCTCAGCGTGGTGCCGGCGTGGCTGATCCGCATTCTCGGGGAGAGCTCAAGCGCCGCCCACTCGGCCTCGTACTTCCTGATGTCGGGGATAGTGGTGGCCTCAGTGCTACCTCTCCTGTTCTTCGTCGAGAGGAGGGACACCTCCCCCATCTCTGTCCCCGGAACGGTTGCATCCGCCGTCGTGGATGCGCCCAGAAGGATGCGCGCCGGGTTGCGCGTGTCGTCGTGGTCAGTGATGGCGAAGCTATCCGCGATATTCGCGCTCACGGGATTGGGTCTGGGGACGTTGGTCCAGCTGCTTCCGACCTGGTACGCTCTCAACTTTGGCGTCTCGGAAGATACGGTAGGCGCGTGGACCGCTCTTGCCAACGGCGCCTCCCTGATCATCATCCCAATCATACCTGTACTTGTGAGGAGGAGAGGGACTCTGGCCTCCAGCGCGGCGACGGGGCTGGCCGCAGCGGCGTTCCTCGCTTTGATGCCGATAGTGGGCACGTTCGAGGGAGCCGCCGGTCTGTTCGTGCTCCGCAGCGTGCTGGAGGCGATGTCCTGGGCAATCCTACTGTCATACACGATGGGCATCGTCCCCGAACTGGAGAGGGCGACCGCGACGGGGATCACTTTCACGGCGTGGGGAGTCGGCGCCACGCTTGGGACATATGCCGGAGGCCTCTTCTTGGGGGACGGGTTGCTCACATTACCCTTCGTGCTCGGCGTGGCGAGCTATGTGGCCGCGTCGCTGGCTCTTCTCGCCTTCTTCAGGGGTTCCAAGCCCCCCGAAGAGCTCCTGGTCCTAGGGATATCCAGAGAAATCGGCCGGGCCACGGATAAATAGAACGTTGCGAGAAGTGCGCGGATGGCTGCAGACAAGAAGATAGTCGCGACAGACATGGAGATACCCCAGGACATCGTGAAGCAAGTGTCCAAGGTCTCCCGAGCCGACTTCGAGGTGAAGAAGCTGCAGGCGATAGACGCGCGTCGAAGAGGGGACGTCGAAGCGCTCGTCCTGCTAGCGAGCGGCCTCGTGAACAAGAAGCTATTCGAAGACTTCCCGAACATGAAACTACTGCAATCCATGTCCGCTGGGGTGGACTTCATCGACTTCACTTCAATACCGGACGACGTGACCGTATGCTCGAACGGCGGGGCATACAAGGAACCAATCGCCGAGCACGTGTTCGGGATGATCCTGTTCTTCACGAAACACCTCAACCGTAACCACGACAGGCTGCGGAAGGGCACCTTCGAAGTCTCCACGGATGGGATATTCCTAGCCGGCAAGACGATGGGGGTGGTGGGCGCCGGAGGGATAGGGCAGTCAGTTGCGAGGGTCGCCAAGGCGTTGAACATGAGGACGATCGGGATCAATACGTCTGGCAAGGCCGTCCCCAGCTTCGACGCTGTCTGGAAGATGGACCGCCTAGGCGAACTACTGAAGCGATCTGATTTCGTGGTAATCTCAATCCCGTTGAACATCCACACTCGGGACCTCATCGACGCGAGGAGGCTCGGGCTGATGAAGGAGGACGCAATCCTGGTTAACGTCGCCAGAGGCCCGATAATCTCACAGCCAGACCTCTACGCGCATCTGAAGGCACATCCACGTTTCAAGGCGGGGATCGACGTCTGGTGGAAGTACCCGAAGAAAGGAGAGACGTTCTCACCCGACTTTCCGTTCTTCGAACTCCCTAACTTCTTGGGCAGCCCGCACAACGCGGACGGAGTGCCGGAGGCGATCGGGGAGGGTCAGAGACATGCGTTCGAGAACGTCCTTCGTTTCATCAGGGGGCAGCCGGTGGAGAGGGTCGTGGACAAGTCCAACTACAAGGGGTTCGGCGGGGCCCGCCATCCGTAGTCCCACAGGCTTAATCACACACCCCCCCTCATACCCGAGTGAGAAGATGGAGCTCTCAGGCGGCTCGTCCTACATCATAAGACCCTGCCGTGAGAAGGACCTCGACCAGGTCCTTGAGGTCGAAAGAGAGGCGTTCCCCGACCCCTACGACCTGTTCACCTTCTCGCAGCTGCTCTCGGTGGAGCCTGGGGGTTTCTTCGTCGCGGAGGAGGACGGCCTCGTGCTGGGATACGTCGCGGCGGCTTCCCGGGCCGAGGAGGCGATGATCTACTCCATAGCTGTCCGCTCAGGGAGCAGGAGGCGCGGGATCGCCCGTCTGCTCATGCAAGCCGAGCTCGGCTATCTCTCGAAGAGGACTGCCCGCGTATACCTTCAGGTTAGCGTAAACAACGCGGCGGCCATCGCCCTGTATGAACATCTCTCGTTCGTCAGGACGGGCAGATTGAGGAAGTACTATTCCAACGGGGACGATGCGATCCTGATGTCCCTGAACCCCAAGTCAGCAACGGCTCAGGCGTCCGTGGACGTGGGAGGTGCAGGCGGTTCGGGTGGGGGTGGTGTGCTCCCCTGAGCCGCGGAGGTCCCCGCGTCAGACAGACGGTTCTCTAATACCCTGATTCTCCTTCTGTACTGCACGATGAAGTAGGCAAGTGCAGTGATTATGGGGGCGCCAATTATGTTCGTACCCAGTAATGACAGAAGGAATATGACGGCGAGCAACAAGATCAGCCTTATGGAATCGAACATCGTCGGTGGTTTGCTCATGCTCAAGTCACGCGGATGAGACCAGCGCAGTGTTAAGTCTTAGGGTCATTCCCAGTCAGCGACCTGGTCAGCTTCTCTATTGCGTCGTAGCTTCGTAGCGCGTCCTTCTCGTCGACCACTATTATCAGCTCCGGGACGCAGCTCATGAACTCTATCATGTTGATGCCGTTCATCGCCAGCTCGGTCGTAACGTCTGAGACCACTCCCGGAGTGGTGTCTGCGACCTCAGACATCGATACTATGATCTCAGCCAGCCCAGTGGAGATCTTGGGAATGTTCTTCTTCGGAATGATGCTCTTCATCTTGTCCAGGTTCTTCTCGTCTATGACCACCCGGATCGATTCGACACCCGAGACGAGCCTGAATGTCTCCCCGAGGCTGTAGTCTATTGTGGAAGCGAATTTGGCCAGCGCGGCCGTGATCTCGGGGTCGTTCAGAATCGCGACATCGACGATCTTGTTCCTCATCGTCAGTTTCTTCAGCAGACTGCCGGTACCTCGGTGAGCCGCCATGCTCCCCCGGACGTCGTACCTCCGGATCGCCCCAATGAGCGCCTCAACGGATAGTTCGATTCCATCCTTCCTCGCCTCTTCCTGGATGTACCTGGCCAGGGCCCTCACGTTAATCAGCCCTCTGGCCAGGTCGTTTCTAATTGCAGCGTCTCTCTGTATCACCCTCTCCACAATGGTCGTAGTATTTGGCAAACCCGCTCCAAATATGGCAATCGTGTTATATTTAGCATATCTGTGTCACAAGTCTTTTACGCTGCGGTCCCCGTGACCAAGACAATGGCCGAGATGTCCTTCGACACGCAGGAAGGAAAGAGGCTACCAGACGGCCAGCTGAAGAAATTCTACGAACTCATGGTGCTGACACGGACCTTCGATTCTCAGGCCGTCAACCTGCAGAGGCAGGGGAGGATTGGCTTTTACGTCCCGACCGAAGGCGAGGAAGCGGCGCTTGTAGGGAGCGCCCTTGCACTCCGTCCTGAAGATTGGCTGTTCCCAGACTACAGGTCCTCGGGCGTGATGATCACGAGAGGGATGACGCTAGAAACCATACTTGCGCAGCTGATGGCGAACGCCGATGACCATTCGAAGGGTCGCTCCATGCCATCGCACTGGGGAAGCCGGGCCCTGAACGTCGTCCCGCCATCATCGCCCCTCTGCACCCAGCTCCCGCACGCAGTGGGAGTCGCTCTCGGCGCGAAGATGCGCAGAGAGAAGATCTGTACCATCGCATACTTCGGGGACGGCGGCACCTCGAGCAACGACTTCCATAGTGGGCTTAACTTCGCGGCTGTCTTCAGGACGCCGACGGTCTTCTTCTGCAGGAACAACGGTTACGCCATATCGATGCCGGTGACGCAGCAGACCGCTACCTCTTCTCTCGCCGTGAAAGCGGCCGCTTACAACATTGAGGGTGTCCGAGTCGACGGAAACGACGTGCTCGCTGTATACAATGCTACGCTCGCGGCCGTAGAGAAGGCGAGGAGCGGCGGCGGCCCGACGCTGATAGAAGCCGTCACCTACCGTCTGGGCGCTCACTCCACGTCCGACGACCCGACGCGATACCGCGACTCGGCAGAGGTAGAGCTGATGCGGTCGAAGGACCCTATCTTGAGGTTCCAGCGGTATTTGAGGGAGCGCGGCCTCTGGGACGAGCAGTACGAGGGGAGGCTGCACCAGGAGACGCTCAACATGGTCAAGGCAGCGATCTCGAGGGCAGAGACGGTACCCCAGCCGGGCGTGCGGTCACTCTTCGAGGACATCTACGCCGAGACCACCGAGGAGCTCCGAAGCGAAGCGGACGAACTCGCAGAAGAGGTTGGGGAAGCCTAGCATGCAGAAGACGCTGGTCCAGGCGGTCAACGCAGCGCTGCGCGACGAAATGAGGAGGAACGAGGATGTCGTGGTACTTGGGGAGGATGTAGGAAGGAACGGGGGCGTGTTCCGCGCGACAGAGGGGCTCTACTCGGAATTCGGTCCAGAGAGGGTCATGGACACCCCTCTCAACGAAAGCGGGCTGGTGGGTGTCTCGATAGGCCTCGCGATGTATGGGATGAGGCCGGTCGCGGAGATTGAATTCCTCGATTTCATATATCCGGCATTCGACCAGATAGTCTCCGAGCTCTCCAAGATTCGCTACCGGTCGGGCGGCGAGTACAGCGCCCCAGTGGTCATCAGGGCTCCTTACGGAGGTGGCATCAAAGGAGGGCCCTACCATTCCCAGAGCGCTGAGACGTTCTTCACGCACATAGCAGGGCTCAAGGTCGTGACTCCATCCTCACCATACGACGCGAAGGGGTTGCTCACCGCCGCGATGCGCGACCCGGACCCAGTGATATTCCTCGAACCGAAGAGGCTGTACCGATCCTTCCGCAACGAGGTACCCGAGGAAGAGTACGTCGTCCCCATCGGCAAGGCCGCGGTCGCGAGACCCGGGCAGGACCTCTCGCTCATCACCTATGGTTCTCTCGTCCCCACCGCGCTCGAGGCGGCCGCAAAGGCGGCACAGGAGGGAATCAGCATCGAAGTGATAGACCTTAGGACGCTGATACCGCTCGACAAGGCAGCGATTCTAGAGTCCGTCAGGAAGACCGGCAGGGCCGTGGTCCTCTACGAGGCGCCCAAAGTGATGGGATTCGGGGCCGAGATATCGGCGCTCCTCGCCGAGGAGGCTCTCGACTACCTCAAAGCCCCGGTGATCAGGGTGGGCGGGTTCGACACCCCGTTCCCGTACGTCCACGAGAACGTCTTTCCGCCTTCCGTTCCGCGGATAATGAAGGCGGTCCACTCGGCAATCAACCATTAGCACAGCCGCGAGCCCAAACTATTTACCACCCTTTACAGGAAAAGCTGCCAGCGGTGCATGGAGCTCGCAACAATCCAACCCGCAGTGGTTAGAACAGTACGTAGAGCTCGTTGATTCAAGGGTATCGAAGCTCTTCGGAACGGGGGACTCTTCGCTCGAGATGGCGGTCACGGAAGCCCTCTCAGGCGGCAAGCGGGTGAGGGCCGTCCTTGCCTTGCTATGGTGCGAAGGCGTCTCCGGTGACTACAGGACCGCTATTCCCGTCGCAGTGGCCTACGAGCTCGCCCATGCCGCGGCCCTTGTCCAGGACGACATACTCGACGACTCGGAGATGAGGCGCGGCGATAGGTCGATAGTCAGGAAGCACGGCCTCAGGTCAGCCATGCTGGCCTCGAACATGCTGCTGGCACAGGTGCCCCGTGTGATATCGGAGTACGGCCTGCACAAATCCGGAGGCGAGGTCCTCAGGAAGCTATTCGAGCTGCTGGGCGACTCCTTCGGGGCGACCGTGATGGGAGAGTTCCTAGACCTCGAGATGGCTGAAAGGGACGAAGTGGAGCAGGGTGACTACGACTACATGATCAGGATGAAGACGGGGGCGCTGATAGGGGCGTCCTCGGCGAGCGGAGCCGTGGTTGGAGGCGGACTGAAGAACGACGAGCTATTGAGCGCAGCGTACGAATCCGGAGAGTGGCTCGGGATGGCCTACCAGGTTCAGGACGACCTCCTGGACATAATGGGCGACGAGCAAACGCTGGGCAAGCCGATATTCGCCGACATCAGAGGCGGGAAGAAGAACGCCGTCCTGATCCACGTCATGGGAAAATCCTCGGAGGAAGACCGAGCTTTTCTGCGGGAACTCCTTCGGAGGAAGGGACCCTTCGCCGACTTGGAGGTAGAGAGGGTGCGGGAGCTGCTCCTGGAGCATGAGTCGGTAGACTACGCACGCCGTTTGTCCGCCGGCTACGCAGCCAACGCCCGAAAGGTCGTCGAGAACGTAGAGCTCGGCGATGCCAAGAAGAAGCTCATAGAGCTCTCCGACTACCTAGCATCGAGGAAGTACTGAACACCCGTTCGCCTCAGTCCTGCTTCCCAAACGCCCAGAACTTGCTCTCGTGCACCTTGATCTCGAGGATCGGACATCCGTCCAGCTTCAGCCACCGGTATTGGGGGTACCGCTCCCTCAGAAGCTCTCTGGCCGCCTCCGCCTCCCCCTCGTCTTTCACCAAGTGCGCGTCTCCATGGAGGAGCAGGTACGAAAGCTCCGTCCAGTCCTCGGAGTACCTGTCGACCAGAAACGCGACGGAAGGGTTCGAGAGTACGTTCGAGAGTCTGGCCAGTTGATGTCCCTTGGGCTTTCGGTCTATCGCCGTGTATATCACGTCGCCCTTCAAGCAGAAACATGCCGGGACGACCGCAGGTCTTCTGCGTGCACTAGTGGCTAGAAATCCTCGCCTTGACGCCTGCAGATACTCGCGCTCTCGCTTCAGCATTACTTTCCGTGGACTACCTTGCTCACCGGCACCGGTTTCTTGCCCTTGTAGAATGCTCTCGCAAGCATCCTGTAGTAGCTTTCCTCCTCGAGCAGAGTCGGGGGCGGCGACCAGTGGTCGCCTTGGTCGTCCTCCTGGTAGTTGAAGTAGACGCGCAGAGCGATGTCCCCTGCTGCAGGGTCGCTGCTCTCATAGTCGTGGTCCCACCTCACCTGGCCGTCGGGGAACTCCTCCTCGAAGCCCTTCAGGAATCCCGGCAGCCTGACAAGCCACATCGGGCGGACGGTGGTTACGAGCCCGTCCTTCCAGTAGATAGGAATGACCACGTCGTCGATGACCTTGCTTGAGATGAGCCTGTCGACGCTACCCTTGTCGGAGCCTACCGACAACAGGGCCTTACGGAGACCCGCGGAGCCGGAGGATGTTTCGGAAGCTTTGCTCCTTGCCAACCTCCGAAACTCCCTTTTTCCCCGGATAAATGATTATCCCCGTCCCTCGACCGTGATTTGGAAGGGATTCTGTAATAGCTTCAAATATCTCCGGCGCACAAACATCCCACGAAGGTTTGCCTTCGAGCGACTGGGCGGACGAACGGGACCGCGAAACCAGCGCTGATACCACAACTTCAGGCTTCGCGAGATATGCCAACCACGACTGCGTCTTTTGTTCCGAGGTTACGGGGCGGAAGACGGCAGAGATGCTGTACATGTCTCAGGAGTGGGACTATTACTATTGTTATAAGTGCCGAGGTTGGTTCAAGCGGTATTTTCTGGATCCGAAGGTCTTCCTCCCGGTCAGAGAGAGGTCTGAGGTCAGGCGCCTGACGTGGTTCTACGTGACGCACGTGGAATCGTTGCACGAGTGGAGAAAGTTCCGCGACCGTGTGGAGAGCGTCTGGCGCGTCGTAGACAGGCGCCTGCCACATGTCTGATCAGAGCTTCCCCTGCACAGAGTAGTGCTCCCAGATCTTCTCCTGCTGCTCCCTGACGTAGTCCTTCTCGGCCTGCGATAGCTTCGGGTCCTGACATTTTTCCTTCGGCCTTCGCAGCGCGACGGGGAGGTCGTCCCAGCAGAAGAACCCGCCTCCAGGATAGCCCGTGTCCTTTCGTACGACTATCGCCGCGAACCCTGGCGCCCCACTCTCGTACTCGTGCCTGTCTATCTCTCCAAGCATCCCAACCACGGTCCTGCCGGAATCCCCTCGGGCGAGGCCGAAGTGCGCCATGAGCTGGCCGTAGGTGACCGTCCTTCGTTCTAGAGCGGCGGCGAGCAGCTCCTTGCGCATCTCTTGCGAGGACACGGCACCTTCCGAGAGAGCGTCCCCCGCTAAAACGCTTCTCGTGTGACCGACAATTAGTTATTCAACCCGCAGCGGAGGTGCTACGCACTGCCCTTCATCGAACTTGGACCTCACCGCATCGAGTACTCAGTCGTGAGAGGGACGAGCAGGCGCTACACGTACTTCAGGTTCCGGTCCGACAGGAAACTCGAGGTGGTGCTTCCGACGGGGAGGGCCGTCGACGTCCACTCCGCCATCAAGAGCAGGGAGGCCTGGATACTCAAGCACTTCCAGCAGCTATCCGCCAACCCGAGGATTCTCGACGACGAGGCGGTGATGTACGACGGGAAGATGCTCTCGATATTGTTCGAGAAGACAGAGGAGAAAGAGGAGTTCCTCCCCGACCTGGAACAGAAGGTGGTGGTTGTGAGGGCGAGCGATAGGTCACGGATTCTCGAGCTTGTCAGGCGATGGTTCGTGAGGGAGACGTCCCGCTATGTCGTGAGGAGGCTGCGGGAAATTTCCGCCGGACTCCCGGTCAAGTACAAGAGGGCCGATGTACGGGAGATGAAGAACTGGGGATACTGCACTAGGAACGGCAGGCTCTCCTTCAGTTGGCAGCTGATAGCGCTTCCTGAGCCTCTCAGAGACTACGTGGTCATGCACGAACTGGCCCACCTCAAGGTGTTCAACCACTCCATGGCGTTCAAGAAGAGGCTCGCCGAGCTCTGCCCAGATTACAGGGCGAGAGAAAGAGCGCTCAACAAGATCATCCCTGGCAGTCTCGCCGACTACCTGGACTAACGCACTCCGGCCGCAACACCTTCGAGGTGGACAAGCGGTGTCCTCCGACGGGTTGATCCAAACCTATGCTTAAATCACAGTCGCAGTGCGAACCACGGTCTGGATGACCTCTGAGAGAAAGCCGAACCGATTGGCCGGCGAGAAGAGCCCATACTTGCTGCAGCATGCGTACAATCCGGTGGGTTGGTACCCCTGGGGTCCTGAGGCGCTCCAGAAGGCCAAGTCAGAAGGAAAGCCTATCTTCCTGAGCATCGGCTATTCCACATGCCACTGGTGCCACGTGATGGAGGGAGAGTCCTTCGAGGATGGGCACATTGCGGCGCTCCTCAACGAGAAGTTCGTCCCGATAAAAGTGGACAGGGAAGAGAGGCCAGACCTCGACGACATATACATGCGGGCCGTAATCGCGATGCACGGGCAGGGTGGATGGCCATTGTCGGTCTTCCTCACACCCGACCTGAAACCATTCTACGGAGGGACATATTTTCCTCCAGTTCCAAGGCACGGAATGCCTGGATTCCCCCAAGTCCTAGAGTTCATCGCTGACATATGGAAGAACAAGAGAGAGGACATAGTCCGCGATTCGGATGAGATAATCAAGAGCTTGCAGGAGAATTACGTTTTGCATGCGCGCGACACTCTCCCAAAGTCTATCCTCGACGGGGCCTACGCTGAGATCGTTTCGGTACTAGATGAGCAGTACGGAGGCTTCAGCCCTCCCCCAAAGTTCCCGCTCCCCACGTACCTAGAATTCCTCCTTCGCTACTATCGCAGGAACGGAAAGGAACCCGCTTTGAAGGCGGTCAAGAAGACCCTCCAATCGATGGCCGCAGGTGGCATCCACGACCAGGTCGGGGGCGGCTTCCACCGTTACTCGACGGACCGCCTATGGTTGGTGCCTCATTTCGAGAAGATGCTCTATGACAACGCCCAGCTCGCAAGGGTCTACCTCGAGACCTACCAGGTGACCGCGGACGAGGCTTTCTTGGAGACCGCTACCGACACCCTCGACTGGATGCTGAGGGAGATGCGCGGACCCGAAGGTGGTTTCTATTCGGCTCAGGATGCCGATACGCCTGACGGGGAAGGATACTACTACACCTGGACACCCGACGAGATAGCACGTGTCCTCGGGGGCGAAAACTCGAGGTTGGTCGGCGAGCTCTTCGGAGTGACAGCAGATGGTAACTTCGAGGGCGGCAGGTCGATACTCCACGTCGACACCCCTCTCGAACGTGTCGCCTCCAAGCACCGACTAGAGCCTGACGTCGTGAGGGGCGTCGTCGCTGATGCCAAGTCAAAATTCCTCGTCGCCAGGCAGAAGCGAGCTCGCCCCGCTACCGATGACAAGGTCCTTTCGTCATGGAACGGCCTCGCCATATCGGCGTTGACCTGCGCCTATCAGGTAACCGGCCAGCAGAGGTATATCGACGGAGCGAGCGCTGCGGCAGACTTCATACTCAAGAATCTCGTCAAGGACGGGAGGCTGCTCAGACGCTATCGGGCAGGGGACGCTGCCTTCGACGGGGCGCTGGACGACCACGCGTTCATGGCGGCGGCGCTCGTTGACATGTACGAGACCACCTTCGAGGTCTCCTGGCTCAGGGAGGCGATCAAGCTCACCGACAAGATGGTCGAGCTGTTCTGGGACGGTTCCGCCGGCGGTTTCATGAACTCATCCGGCGACCTCCTGGTCAAGGTGAAGGAGGGTTACGACGGACCGACCCCGTCGGGCAACTCTGTGGCGGCCCTAACGCTACTACGGCTTTCCGAATTGACCGGCCGCGAAGATTACAAACTGAAGGCCGAGGGCACGATGAAGGTCTTCGGCGACGCCATGGAGTCTTCGCCGTTCTCGCACACCTACATGTTCTGCGCTCTTGACTTCTGGTTTGGTTCACGCGAGATAGTGATTGCAGGCCCGCGGAGCGATCCCGCAGTACGGCAGATCGTCGCTGAGGTATGGAAGAGGTTCCTCCCGGACAAGGTCCTCGCCGCGGCGGACGAGGGCGTCCCTGAGGTCTCTTCCCTGACCCAGGGCAAGACGGCCATCGGGGGCAAGCCGACGGTCTACATCTGCCAGAACTTCGCCTGCAAGAGTCCCATCACCGACATTGGCTCGCTGAGGAAAGAGTTGGATGCCTGAGCGATGCCGACAGATACGAGCGCGACCGGATTGAAGGCGACGATTCTTATCGACCCGGAGAGGCCAAAGGCCAGAAGAGAGGACGTAGTCCGGATGCTGCGAAATGCAGGAATCGGCGTCTCACCGAAGGAGCCCGATTTCGGGGTCGTCGTCGGAGGCGACGGGATCTTCAGCCACTATGGGAGGCTAATCTCGATTCCGCTTCTCTTCGTGAGCGTAAGGTCGCGGGAGACGACGGCCTCGAAGGGTTATCTCGCGGACGTCGACCTCGACGACCTCCCTCAGGCTCTCGAGGAGATAGGTCGGAAGAACTACCAGGAGCTCCAGTATCGGAGGTTGCAGGTCTCGATAAACGGTTCAGTAAAGGGAGATATCTTCACGGACGTCTATCTCGAGAAAGGTGCCGACAGCAACTGTCTGCGGTATCATCTGGGGGTCAAAGGGACGGGCATCGGATTCACGGAATCGGCGATAGCAAACGGCGTCATAATCTGCACCAGCGCAGGTTCGACGGGTTATTACTCCTACGTGGACAAGCTCCGCAACGGCCATAGCCTGGAGGCCGGAAAGTACACGCAGATAGGGACGGACGAGGTCGGCGTCTGTCACATCGCCCCTGTGCTCACCAAGCGGGACGGGACCAAGGAGACCCCTCTCCGGTATGCGATGCCCTGGGGCACCTCCATCAAGATAACGCTCACGAGGGATGCGGATGCTCGCCTCTTCGGGATAACAAAGTCCAGGAAGGGCCTCCGGATAAGAGTCGGAGACCAAATCGACTTGAGTCCCAGCGAGGGCAAGACTCGGGTACTGAAGCTCGGACGCGCTAAGCAGTCAGCTTGCTGAACAGGTCTATCAGCGCCAACCCACCAGAGACGAGGGGTGTGTTCTCGATGTCCACCTCGATCGATTCTTGGTCCTTCAGCCCATTCCCAGTGGCCACGCAGACGACGAGGGCATCCTTCTCGAGCTTGCCCCCTATCTCGCCCATCGCCGCGATTGGTGTAGCGCTTGCCGGCTCCACGAATATCCCTTCCTTCGAAGCGAGGGCCTTCCTCGCCTTTGTTATCTGATCGTCAGAAACGGTCAGGACCATCCCATTGGACTCCCTGAGGGCGGCGAGCGCCTTCTTCCACGACGCGGGGTTCCCTATCCTGATAGCGGACGCGACCGTCTGCGGGTTTTGGACTGGGGTTATCCTGTCGCTCCCCTTCCAGAATGCCCTGGCTATAGGAGCGGCACCCTCTGCCTGGACCCCTACCATCCTGGGGGTCTCGTCCGATATGCCGCACGCTTTGAGCTCCTTGAACCCCTTCCAAATCGCGCTGATGTTACCGGCATTCCCCACAGGAAGGACCACGTAATCGGGGACGACGAAGCCAAGTTGTTCGTAGACCTCGAAAGCGAGCGTCTTCTGCCCCTCGAGCCTGTATGGGTTGACCGAGTTCATGACCGCAAAGTCCGATAGCCCCGAAATCGACTTCAGGAGCATCGACAACGCATCGTCGAAGGTCCCCTCGGCCCGCAATATCGTAGCCCCGTAGACGACCGCTTGGACCATCTTCCCGGCGGCGACCTTTCCGGCTGGCACGATGATCGCGGCCTTCTTGCCAGCTCTCGCTGCGTACGCCGACATGGACGCTGACGTGTTACCGGTTGAGGCGCAGACCAGTACGCGGGCGCCGGCCTGCACAGCCCTCGTGACGGAGACGGTCATTCCCCTGTCCTTGAACGAGCCTGTCGGGTTCTGGCCTTCATTCTTCACGTACAGGTTGTTCGACCCGGTCTCCTTGGCCAGGTTCCTCGTCTTGATCAGGGGCGTACCTCCTTCGCTCAAAGATACAGGCTTGACGTCTTGCCCGAACGGCAGGAGTGCCCTGAACCTCCAAATCCCCTCTCCGGGCCTGCTGAAGAGCTCCCCCCTCGAGAGAGAGCCCTCTTGTCTCACGGCCTCCAGCAACCCTCCACAGCTTGAACAGGAGTACCCGGGAGGGTCGGCTTCGAAGACCGCGCCACAATCGACGCAGTGCAGGGTCCAGCCTGCGCTGACCTTCAAATCCTGACCGCCCCCTCACCGGAGACCGTCATGAATCCACTGGCCTCTATTCCCTCCTTCCTGAATCCTCCTATCATGCCCTCGAGGACGGCGCTCGGCTTGCTCCTACCGCTGTCTACCACGGCGAGCATGGATGGACCCGCTCCGCTGATGCACACGCCGGCCGCACCCGCGTCAATTCCCGCCTTGCGCACTGCGTCATATCCAGGAATCAACTTCTTCCTGGCCGCTTCAACGACCTTGTCGTTCATGCCTGAGCCTATCATCCCGATGTTGCCTCTTGCGAACCCAGACACGATCAGGCTCGCGTTTGCAACGGTTGAAACCATCATATTCAGAGGGACGCTTGACGGGAGCACCGACCTTGCGAACTCTGTCTTTCGCTCTGGGAGCTTCACGATTGGGGTCGCCATACAGAGGCACATCCCCTTCGGAGCGTCGTAACTGATGGCAGTGGGCCTCTGGGAGACCTTCACGACGACGAAACCCCCGAGTATCGATGCAGAGACGTTGTCGTAGTGCGCGGTGCCCGACGTCAACTGCTCTCCCTTCCCCGCGTAGAAAATCATGTCGTCTCCGCTCATCCCGAGCTCGAAAAGCTGGTTCATACCGAACGCAGCAGCCGCGGCGGAGGCGCCGCTGCTCCCCATCCCCAGCCCAATCGGGACTCCCTTGGAGATTTCCACCGAGATCCTATCCTTGATGCCGAAATCCTTCGCGACGGCGAGACAGACCGCACCAGCGCCATTCTTGGAGGCAACAGTGGGCGTCTTTATGCCCTTCACCTGCTCGATGCTGACGGAGAGTCGATTCGCCTTCTCAGACCCGAGAGTAATCCTGTCACGGGGAACATCAAGAGCAAGAGCGAAGACATCGAACCCAGGTCCGAGGTTTGCCGATGATGCGGAAGCTTCGACTGTAACCTTCAATCTTCTGGTACCTTTCGGTTTCGTGCGATTATATGACTATCGCCCCATCGGCTTCTTGCGGACAAACGCTTTTAGCGTAAAGAGAATCTCAACACGATTTCCCTTGTCTGCCGAGGACACGCTGCAGCCCCGAGAGTATCAACACAACATCGCAGAGACGGCGTCGCAGACCAACACCCTCGTGGTGCTGCCCACCGGTCTAGGCAAGACGATGGTAGCGATGCTGGTCGCAAAGGCCCGGCTGAAGAAGTTCCCCAAGGGAAAGATCGTGATGCTGGCGCCAACGAAACCTCTCGTGCTGCAGCATTATGCGACGTTCAAGCGCATGCTCAAGCTCGATGACGGTGAGGCGGCTGTCATGACCGGCGAGACCGGTCCCGAAGAGCGTAGCTACCTCTGGAGGAAGTCGCGGTTCATCTTTGCTACCCCGCAGACGGTCCGGAACGACCTGAAAAGACGGAGGATCGAACTAAACGACACCATCCTGCTGGTCTTTGACGAAGCGCATCGGTCCGTCAAGGACTACTCCTACACGCAGCTGGCGAGCATGTACAAGGAGCAGGGTTGGACCCCTCTCATCCTGGGCCTTACGGCCTCCCCAGGCGGCTCCAGGGAGAAGGTCGCGGAGATAATGAAGAACCTGTTCATCGAGAAGGTCGAGGCTAGGAACGAGGAGGACGACGACGTCAAGTCCTACGTCGAGGAGACGAAGCTCGAGGGAATCAAGGTGGCCCTCCCGCAGGAATACTCCACTCTCCTCAACGCGCTCAGAGACATATACAACGAGAAGGTCACGAGATTGGTTGAGGGAGGTTTCATCCCCAAGTCCCACCTTTCTAAGAAGATCCTGCTGCAGGCACGCGGCACAATCGTCTCTCGGCTGAGGAGCGCCGAGGCGAGCGGCTCAGACAAGGGGTACATCTTCGGAGCCCTGATCAACCAGGCGCAGTCCATCATAATCATCCACGCGATCGAGCTCCTCGAGACCCAGGGGCTGGCGGTCCTCCAGAAGTATCTCGTGCGACTCAGGGAGAAACCTGAGCAGGGCAAGTCAGCGCTGGCCCTCCTCAAAGACAAGCGCTGGTCGATCATCGAGGAGGAGGCCGAGAAGCTCCGTGACGTCCCGTATCCCAAGCTTGAGAAACTAGCTGAGATTGCCGAGCAGCAAGTTGCCTCGAAGAAAGACTCGAAGATCATAGTCTTCACCCAATACCGAGACACGATCGAGACAATAGTCGAACGCCTCGCAAAGGTCGGAGTCACCTCGAACCGCTTCGTCGGACAGGCGAACAAGACGGACAGCGAGGGGATGGACCAGAAGAGGCAGACGAGGGTCCTGGAGCAGTTCCGCGACGGAGAATTCACAGCTCTGGTCAGCAGCAGCATCGGGGAAGAGGGGTTGCACGTGCCGGACGTGGACCTTGTGGTCTTCTACGAAGCCGTCCCCTCTGAGATACGTTCGATACAGCGTAAGGGCCGGACTGGCAGGACGCGCCCTGGCAGGGTCATCATATTGCTCGCGGAGGGGACCATCGACGAGGCTTACTACTACAGCAGCATCAAGCGCGAGAAGTTCATGAGGAGCCTCGTCTCAGGCCATGAGATCAAGAAGCCGGACAGGAAGACCAAGCCGGCGACGCTTTTGGACTATATGTGACGCAGGGAGCCTAGCCTAAGGACCCGCCTTCTCCATCGCCTGCTTTATCCCTTCGAATATCTCTTTGACCTTCTTCTCGGCGAACCCCTTCAGGATGCTCGAGCCGATGCCCGCCATCAGGCCAGTTATGTCGGCGTCGGCTGCCCACTTCATCTTCGTCGGGTTGTCCCCTTCGAGGTTGAAGTCACTGACGATTTTCATGTTGCTGCCGCTCCCGGACCCCTCCACGAGGAGCTTCGCGTGCTGGGGGGGCACCTTGTCTGCGAGCGCCATCTTGACGTTCATGTTGGTCGTCAGGAACGATATACCTATCTTCAGCCTTGCCTCAAGGTGACTGTCGTCTATCACCTTTGTCTCTTGCGCGTCCGGAAGCGATTTCGCGATGAAGCTGGAATCGGTGAGAAGTTGGTAGACCCGCTCCCTCCGCAGTGCCAGGTCCTCCGCTCCTTCAAGATGGAGCTGCATGGCCGGGCTTCCCCGCCCGTATGTCTTTATCCCTTCTCGTCCTAGCGGTAAGCTTCGAAGTCCTTTCCGAGCACCGTCGAAGCGATTTTGAGCTCCATGACCTCGTCCGTCCCTTCGTAGATTCGAGCTACGCGGGAGTCGATCAAGTGCTTCGCGACGGGCGAGAGTATGGAATAACCGAAGCCGCCGAAGCACTGGACCGCGCTATCGGCCGATTCCCAGGCCGCCTTGGTGGCTACGTACTTGGCGACCGCCGAAATCCGGTCCGCCTCCATTCTCAGACTCAGATCGGACTTGTTGTTATCATATTCATCCTTCTTTATCGCCGCCTGATAGACGAGCCATCTGGAGGATTCCAGGTTCGCGGCTATCCTCGCGACGTGCCTCTGGACCAGCTGGTGCTTGCCGATCGGCTTCCCGTGCTGGGTCCTCGACGAGACCCTCTCCTTCACCTGGTTGAGGCAGTCCTCCATCACTCCGAGCGAGCCGGAAGCTATGCCTATCCTGCCGTTCAGCAATGCCGAATACGCGACGGCTAGTCCCCTACCTTCCTCCCCGAGGACGTCCTCCCTGGCGACTCTGAGGTCGCTGAAGGAGAGCATTGCGGTGTCTGACGTGAATAGACCCATCTTCTCCTCCAGTTTCATATCGACAGAGAACCCGTGTTCCTTCGCGTCCACTAGGAAGGCGGTCATCCCTTTCGTCTGCCCTTCCGGATAGGCGAAGACTATCAGTCTGTCTGCTATGGAGCCGTTTGAAATCAGGTATTTCGAACCGGTGAGATAGTAGTTACTCCCGTCCTTCCTGAACTGAGTCTTCAGGGAGGCGGGGTCGCTGCCGGCCTCGGGTTCCGTAAGCGCGTAAGCGAGGACGATTTCTCCCGTTGCGGCTTTGGTCAGATATCGCTGCTTCTGCTCCTCGTTCCCCCACTCCTGGATGGTCTGGCTACCGAGAGCCTCGTGGACATCGACGAATGTCACCACCCCCAGTCCGAGCTGGCCGAATCTTTCGAGCGCGAGCGAGAGGACGAGAGGCCTGGCGCCGTCGCCTCCATATTTCTTCGAGATTGGCACCCCCATCAGGCGGTGCTTCTTCAGGATTTGCGGGACCTTGTCGTTGAACTTCCGCTCCATATATTTTTCGAATTCTGGGATCAGGAGCTCGTCGCAGGCCTGATCCACCCGCTGGAAAAGTGCGTAGTCGTCATCCGTCAGCTTCATGAGTTTCGACGCGTCGCTCACCGACCTCTCGAAGAGCTTCTCCATGTTGGCACCTTCCTACGCCGTCGATTAAAGCATCTCGGAGACAGGCTTTTCTAGTGGACGGCCAAAGTCAGCCAGAATTGGAGATAGACGAGGCCGGCGAGCTCTTGTTCCGGACCTACTACATGATGGACTGGGCCACGATAACGCAGGTAGGAGCTGACCGGCTTTGCGTCACCTGTGGAGGGGAGATGAAGAAGGCCGGACCTGTCCAGGACAAGAAGGGATTGGTCTACGAAGGCATAGTCTGCCATAAATGCAAGACGATCTTCTGGCTGAAGCGCGACTAGAGCACCAGGAACCTGCCCAGGATCGCCGCTATGGCTACCACGTAGACTGCGTAGTTGTAGATTCTGAGCAGGTACAGCGCGTCCTTCCAGGCGGGCGACTCTCTGCTCATTATCGCCAGATGGTGCATCATTACCACGCTCAGGCCGATGAATATCGAGAGCCCTATCGCCAGTAGGCTTAGCGTCGAGGCCTGGATGAAGTAAGCTCCGAGGAAAGGTATTGTGCCCCACGTGAGGCCGAATCCGATGTACGAATGGACCATTTTCGGGTTCTCTCTGGGATACGCGACTGCGGCGAAACCTTCCACGATGACGAACGCCAGGAAGGCTATGTTCCATCTTGCTGCCATGTAAGCCCCGACCCCTATGCCGAGGGCGACCGCAACCACGCCCACTGCCAGCATGTAACGAGGTATCCTTAGGTAAGGGGAGAACTTCTGCTTGCTCGACCCGATGTCTATGTAGTGCGCGCCCACTACGAGCCCCAGGAATGAAGCGAGCAGCGTGAAGAGATAGATCTGCAGGTTGAAGCTCGGTGCAATCGCCTGGGCCAGCGTCACCCATCCCAAGAATACTAGGCTGAAGGGCGTCCGTAGGCCGTAGATCCAAGTGTTCCTCTTCCAGGGCCCTACTAGGTCGGGCTCGACCGGAGGGGTATCCAACCTGGCTGAATTCAGCGAGTTCAGATTATTAAGCTGTGCATAAGCCGTCATAAACGTGGATTCAGGCGTCCAACCTCTCGCCAAGAGGATCTTCGAGGGACTCTCGCCCTCTTACGACCGAGTGCTAGCCGCCGCTACTTTGATGCAGGACGCCTACTGGAAGAGCTGGCTCTTGGGCCGGGCCGGCGTACGGGAGGGAGACAGGGTCCTGGACATCGGCTGCGGGACCGGCGTGCTTGAAGAAAGAATGAACAGAGTTGGCGCGGAAGTGGTCGGGGTCGACATTACCGAGGAGATGGTCCGGTTAGCTCAGAAAAAGCGGATTCCTTCCCTGGCATCGCTCAGCCTCGGAGACGGGGAGCACCTGCCCTTCAAGGACGGGTCGTTCGATTCCGTCCTGTCGTGTTACGTCGTGAAGTATTGCAACCCTGAGCGCCTGGTCTCCGAGGTGGCTCGAGTGCTCCGGAAGGGAGGGACGCTGGTCTTGTACGATTTCTCCAGGCCGCGGGGGGCGTTCGCGCCTTTCCATGCCCTCTACGTCTACGGCGCCCTGAGAATCTTCGGCAGGGTCCTTCGCCCTCTCGACCCTGACGCAGCGCTGACCTACGAAGCGCTCCCCGAAGTGATTCGGTCGCGGATATGGGACGAGCACTTCGACGAGACCCTCGAGTCGGCGGGATTCTCTCAGGTGGGGAGCAGGCGTCTGACCGCAGGGGCGGTGACGGGTTACTGGGCCACCAAAACCTAAGCTGGCGCCCGACCAAACTTTTTAGTTCTCTCTCGCGCGTCCCTAGCCGTGTCAGTGGTGAACGGGAAGGAGGTCGCCGCCTGCTGCAAGTCGTTCGTCAAGATCAACCCCAATGGCGTTGACCTCGCGCCAACACAGGCGAGCAGGCTCCCAGCGGACCTCATCATCGTGCTTCACGGGGACAAGAGAGGTTACCTGGATTCTCGGGGCGAGCTTTCCACCCAAAAGACGAGTGTCCTCCCCGATGCGGAAGGTTTCTACAATTTCGAGAAGGGGATGATGTACGAGTTGCGCTTCCCCGAGGTCACGATACCAGCGACCTGCACGGGGTTCGCCTTCCCACGCTCCTCGGTCAACCGGCTCGGGATAATCAAACTAGAATCGGCGGTCTTCGACAGCGGATACCACGGGGAGCCGACGCAGGTGATCTTCACACCCATAGCGGCCAAGGTTCACAAGGGAGAGGCGCTGATCCAACTGGTCTTCTTGAGGAACGAGAAGGCTGCGGAGTCCCTCTACAGCGGGTTCTATCAGCACGAGAAGGGCAGCTGACTACGCCGGGGAGCTGGGCGCGACCACTTCCCTGTAGTATCTACAGTTGGCCGTCAAGGTGCAGATGTCACACCGTGGACCGATTGGTTTGCAGGTCGTCTGACCGAACCTCACGAAGAGCTCGTTTAGCTCCAACCAGTATCTCTTCGGGACGGTCTTGGTCAGCTCTTCTTCCGTCTGCTCCGGCGTCTTCGTCTGCACGAGTCCGAGCCTGTTGGCGATCCGGTGAACGTGCGTGTCCACGGGGATGGCCGGCTTGTTGAACCCGTAGACGAGCACGCAGTTCGCCGTCTTCCTTCCGACCGCGTGGAGGGTCAGCAGGCTCTCCAGGTCGTCGGGGACGCGCCCGCCGAACTCTTCGACGACCTGTTTGGCCACCCTTATCACGTTCCTCGACTTGACATTGTAGAACCCGACCGATCTTATCAGCTCCTTCACCTTCCGGACATCGGCGTTTGCGAGCTTCTCTGGCGTATCGTAGACCTGGAACAGCCTCTCCGTCGCTTTGGAGGTGCTCTCATCCCTGGTCCTGTGCGAGAGAACGGTGCCGATGAGTATCTTGAACGGGTCTCCCGCCTCTGCCTGCTTCAGTTCGGCCAGCGCCGTGGCTCGCTTGTCCTTGCTGGCAGAGACCATCTTACTGATTTTCTTCAGAATCTGGCCTATGCTTGGTCCGTTGTTGCCCATGGCTCTTTCCGGTACCATTCAGATACCTCCTCGACCGTCTTCTCCATCGTGTATGCGGGCGCATACGATATCTTCTTCCAAGAATCCTGTTCCTTCAGAATCAGCCCGGCCCTTATCTGGTCTGCGGTATACTGAGGTACCATGGTCTTTCCCGAGAACAGGCCCGCCGACCTGACTTCGGCCTTCTTGCTGGTCGCGCTCGACAACGCCTTGGAGAAGTCTTCTACCGTGGCGTCGAATGATTTGACCATGCACGTCTCCCACTCTCCGGTGTAAGTGGCTGCCCTGAGGAGCGATTGGGCTATGTCCTTTGGGTGGCTGAATGACATCGCAACTGAACCACCCGCCGGCAGAACCACCCTCCCCCGCTCAATCATCTTCAGAATCGGCACTGTAAGCGTAGTGTCTCTGGGACCCAGGCCCCTCGCGGCCCTCACCACGCGGACTTTCATGTCAGGGTGCCCCCTGCCGAACTCGCTCACGATCTTCTCTCCTTCGAGTTTAGCTTTTTGGTACTCGTCTTTGGGTCTGGGGACGAGGCTAACGTCTATCGGCCCACCAGACCCGTAGACGTCCAGGCAGCTGAGGTGGACGAAGACCTTCGTACCGTGCTCGTTCGCTTCTTCAAGCAGGTTGTTCAGCGCCCCGCTATTGTAACTGGCATAGTCATCCGCTCTGCCTCCCGGTGGGGGCGAAGCGAGGTTGTAGACTACGTCCACCATGTCGAGAGGTTCATGTAGCGTGTGCCGGTCCATCACGTCCGCCTCCAAACACTGGATGCCGCACTGGTCCATGATGCGCAGGTGCGAGCCCTTCCTGAATATTCCCTTGGAAATCTCGCCCTCCTTGAAGAAATACTCTGCAAGGTGGCCGCCGATAAAGCCCGTCCCCCCAACGATCAGGTTCGTTCTCTCGTCTCTCCGCTATGCTGATGGGAGTGTACGCCGCCGCCCTTGGCGCTCATATCGAAATCACCCCCCACGAGCCTGATCTGAAGGTCCTCCTCAAACGCCGAAAGGTCACCGAAAATTGCCTTGATTTTCTTCTTCGCTATCGGGGACAGCTTCGGCGCGACGTTTTGACCACCGTACCTTCCATAAGCAATCCCAGTGAAGCGGACCTTTTCGCCCCTTACCAGGATGTGGCCTCGGATGATGTTCGCGATGTCCCCTCCGCTCACCTCTTCTATCAGTATCTTGTACTCCACGAGGTTGCTCTTCCTTTCTGGCCTCAAGCTGAGGTCGCTCCTCCCCGGAACTATAAGAACGATAGGGCGCTACTCGGTTAGAAGCGGATACCTGAAATCCTCTTTGTACGTGTTGAGGACCAAATGCGTGTTCGTCCTTTCCACGTGTGGTACCGAAAGAAGCTCTTTTGTGAACCTGCTTACATCGTCCCGGGTTCTGAATTTCGAGATCACGATGCTGTCCTCGATTCCGGTCACGTCGTAGACCGCGCAGACCGAGTTCATCTTCGCGATTCTCTCCTGAACTTCGACCAGCTTGCCCTTTGAAACGGTGACCTCGGTTATGGTGGTGATTTCGTATCCTAGCTTCTCCTGGTTGACCAAGACCGAATATCCCTTGATTTCCCCATCAGCTTCCATCTTCCTGACGCGCTGGGCGACCGTGACGACGGATACCCCGGTCTTCTTCGCTAGGTCCCTGAATGATTGGCGCGCATCTGCTTCCAGCTCCTTCAGCAGATGCCTGTCCAGGTTGTCCAATTTCATTTGTGAACGACGACTCCCTCTTGTTGCGCATTTGGTAAGCATTGGTATTAATAATGTTAACGATTGTAAAATAGTGGAGCAAGATTTATATCCGCTAAACCGAGATGGGCGTCGTTGCCTTTCGATAAGTCGGCAAAAGGCCCGATTCCGCGGAAGAGGACTCCCAAGCAGATTGTTGACGAGGTCGCATCCAAGGGTATTCGTTTCATAGACCTGCAGTTCACCGACGTACCCGGCCGATCCCAGCACGTGACCATCCCCTATAACATGCTGGAGGTGGATACATTCAAGGAAGGTGTACCCAAGCTGGACGGTTCTTCAATCAAGGGATTCGCAGAAATCTTCGACTCGGACATGTTGCTGCTTCCCGATCCTTCTACCTTCGCCATCATTCCGTGGGGCGATGCGCGGTTCCCCACAGCGAGGATGATTTGCGATGTCCACTGGGGATATCAGAAGGGTAGATTCTCGCGGGATCCCCGATACGTCGCGCAGAAGGCCGAAGATGCCGTAAGGGCTGCAGGTTTCACCGAATCGTACTGGGGCCCTGAGATGGAATTCTTCGTCTTCGACTCCGTCACCTGGGATATCGCCAGCCCGTTCTCGAGCAGCCACAAGATCACTTCAGTTGAATCCGCGCATGAGGCACGCGGGACTAACTTCCCAATCAGGTTCAAGGAAGGATATTATCCGACGCCACCCTCCGACACCCTTCAGGATTACAGGAGCGAGGTCGCCTACCATCTCGATGAGTCTTTCGGCATAGTCAACGACGCTCACCACCACGAGGTCGCTACGGCCGGGCAGTGCGAGATCAACCTCTACAGGGACACTCTCACTCCGATGGCCGACAGCATCCTGAGCTACAAATACGTCATAAAGAACGTGGCCGCGAACCGGGGCCTCATCGCGACGATAATGCCGAAGCCCATATTCGGGGACAACGCGTCCGGTATGCACGTCTCCTCAAGCCTCTGGAAGGGCGATAAGAACGCCTTCTACGACGAGGCCGATGAGTACGCCAACCTGAGCCAGACTGGAAGGTACTACGTGGGAGGACTTCTCGCTCACAGCAGAGCCCTGTGCGCGATCACCAACCCGACGACCAATTCATACAGAAGACTAGTCCCAGGATATGAGGCTCCCGTCTTTGTCGCATGGAGCAGGGGCAACAGGTCCGCCAACGTCAGGATTCCGCTGCACTACAAGGGCAAATCAGGAATGAAGGGCAAAAGGGCCGAATTCAGGACACCAGACCCATCCGCCAACACCTATCTCGCCTTCGCAGCCATCGTCTCGGCTGGACTGGATGGCATCAAGAAGAAGCTCGACCCGGGAGACCCGGTCAACGAGGACATCTACGAGCTCTCGCCACAGAAGAGGAAGGAACTCGGTGTCAAGGAGCTTCCTAGAAGTCTGCTCGAATCGATCGACTCTCTCAAGAGCGACTCGGGCTTCCTCAAGGGAGTCTTCTCAGACGACCTTGTCGAGATGGTAATCGATCTGGAGATGGCGAACTACAGGGCTGTGTCCGCAAGACCCACGCCGTACGAGTTCTATCTCTACTTCGACATTTAGCTCGACTCTCTTCCTAATGTTCCCGGCCGCTAGGTTGTAGCCGGGAATCTCTCCGCATTTCCCAGAGATCTAGGCGACAAGTGCTCAAGAAGGTCAGTCGCGCAGGCCTCGAGTAACTCGTCCATAGGAGCTTATCATTTCCAAAGGGCATTGTTAATAGTCAGTTAAGAAAACGCTCCCTTAAAGTTCATAAGTATTATCGAATACTTAATAATCGATAGTAAGACTACCACCGACTATGCAGGCAAAGCCGCAACGCAACAAGTATCTCATCCCGTCGGTAGTAGTCATCGTGATTCTGGCATTGGCAGTGGTCGCAGGGCTAGAGCTGACCGGCCATGGAACCACGAGCTCGACCTCTAGTTCGACCGGCACATCGAGTACATCAAGGTCTAGCACGGTCATCCAAGTGGTCGCTGCGGAAAACTTCTGGGGCAGCCTCGTAACTCAGCTCGGTGGAGTCCACGTCAACGTGACCAGCATCGTCTCTGACCCGAATACGGATCCCCACGAATACGAAAGTAACCCGGCCAACGCCATCGCAATAACCGATGCCAATTTCATCATCGTCAACGGAGCGGGATACGATACGTGGGCTTCGGACATCCTTTCAGCTGAGAACACGCCGAACCAGGTCGTCCTAAACGTGCAGGAGCTCATCAACCAGACGATAGACGCTAACCCACACTTCTGGTACAACCCGTACTATGTCAACGACACAGTGGCCGCCATGTACAAGGACCTGGTCAAGATAGATCCGACCGACACATCCTACTACCACGCGCAGTATGCTGCTCTGAACGCATCGCTCTGGCAGTCCTACATGAGCCAGGAGCAGTACATCAGGGAGAACTACGGAGGCACCACGACCTTAGCGCCGGATGGCTCGGATGACTCTTGCACCGGAAGGTGCACGCCAGTGGCATCCACGGAGAGTATCTTCGTCTATATGGCAAACGCCACGGGCCTGCAGGTCGTCTCTCCGAGCGCGTTCATGGCTGCCGTCGCTGAAGGAAACGACCCCCCAGCAGCGAGCGTGGCGCAGTTCGAGAACCTCCTGCAGGGCGGAAATACAAGCGTTCGCGTGTTGGTCTACAACGAGCAGACGGTGACGCCGCTCACGCAGAACATAAAGGCGGAGGCTGCCCAGTACCAGGTTCCGATCATCGGGGTGACCGAGACCATCCAGCCCGTGAACTTCACCTTCCAAGCGTGGATGCAGAGCGAGGTCGGGAACTTGCTCAACGCCCTCAACGCAGCGGAGCTCGGCCAATGACAGTGAAGGTTACGAAGATATAGGACCCTGTCCGGATGCAGCGATCGCAGTGGATGCCAGACTCATAGAGGCCAAGGACGTATCGGCTGGGTATCGCGAGAAAACCATCTGGCGAGACGCCAACTTCTCGTTTGGGAAGGGCGAGTTCGTCGCAGTCATCGGTCCTAACGGCGCCGGGAAGACCACCCTCTTCCGTATGCTGCTCGGTCTGCAACCAGCGCTAGGCGGCTCGCTCAAGATCTTTGGGGAAACGCCAAAGCGGGGAAATCCCCGCATCGGGTACGTGCCCCAGCGCCACATCATTGACAGCGACACAAACGTGGAGTGCCTCGAACTGGTACGCCTGGGCCTTTCGGGGACAAAGTGGGGGTTCAACCCGTTCTCCCACCGAGAAAGGGACGCAGCCGCGGTCGCAATGGAAGGCGTGGGCGCGACCGAGCTCGAGCACCGCCCGCTCGGCGTACTCTCGGGAGGAGAGCTGCAGAGGGTGTTCCTTGCTGAGGCGTTGGTTAGCAATCCAGACATACTGTTACTGGACGAACCGCTCTCAAACCTTGACCTCCGGCGGGAGACGGACCTCCTGCACCTCGTGAACGATGTCGTGCGCAAGCGCGGAGTCACGGCGCTCCTCATAGCGCACAACATTAATCCGCTCCTGCCGCACCTTGACAAGGTGATGTACGTGGCCAACGGGAAAGTGGCCACGGGGAAGCCAAGCGAGGTGCTCACCTCGGAGAGCCTAACTGCCCTATATGGCGTCCAGGTCGAGGTCCTCAGAGACCCGCACGGAAACGTAGCAATCATAGGCGTTGAAGAGCACCACGGGGACATGGTATGACCTTCTGCCCTACCTCGTTCAGCCCGAACATAATCGCGGACCTGCAGAACATCTCCTGCTACGAGTTCATGCGGAACGCGTTCGAGACCGGGACGATAATCGCGATCATCGCCGGGGTGACAGGATACTTCGTCGTGCTCCGTCGTTCCGCTTTCGTCGCCCACGCTTTCTCCGAGATAGGGTTCGCTGGCGCCTCAGGCGCGATATTGTTGGGAATCGCACCGATTGCCGGTCTCCTCCTTGGTTCGATACTGGGCGGCCTCACAATCGCCGCGCTTGGCCGCAGAGCCGCAAACCGAGACACCCAGATAGGCATAGTTCTCGCGTTCGCGCTCGGGCTTGGTCTACTGTTCATCAGCATCTACAAGGCCTTCGCCACTGCCGCAATCTCTATCCTGTTCGGCGAAATCCTCGGCATCAGCACCAGCGAGGTCCAGTTGACTCTCGCCGCCGGCGTGCTGATACTGGCCGCGATGGCGTTCCTATACCGGCCGCTCTTGTTCGCGTCGCTGGACGAGGACGTCGCGGAGGCAAAGGGTCTGCCCATGCTCTTCCTCGGTACGGCGTTCATGCTGATCGTCGCCGTGGCCGTCTCCTTCGCCGTCCAGGTCACAGGAGTCCTCCTGATCTTCTCTCTGATGGTCACACCGGCCGCGACAGCCCAATACCTTTCGAGACGACCGTCATGGGCTATCGTACTCTCGGTAGGTATCGCCCTTATGGCCACATGGGTGGGGCTCTTCACCGCGTTCTACACTGTCTACCCTGTCAGCTTCTTCATAACAGGGATAGCCTTTGGTCTTTACCTGCTCGTCAGAGTCATCCGTTTGCTGACCAAACCTCGTAGAGTCGCAGGGCCGCCTCTGGCCCCTTCGCCTAGAGTATGAAAGAACTTGTTCTAACTCAGAACGGATGTCTCGTCGCGAATCCGTGCACCAGTCTTCTCGTCGTAGAGCCTCTCTGGAGCGAAGGCAAGTAGAGAAGAGACCAGCGTCTTCATAGTCGAGACGATCCCCGGGTTCCAACCCGAAATTACAGTTATGCTGACATCTATTTTCCTCCCGACGGTCGCGAAGAGCAACCTCCCTCCGAACAGCATTCCCGGCCCGTAGTAGATTATCTTGATGATGTGATCTCTCTGTAACTCAAAATCTTTTCTGCGGGATATCTCTTCTGCCCTCTTTCCGGCCTCCTCGTCGACCTTCGGGTCCCGCTCCTTCCCCGGCGCGAAGTAGGCTCGGAAGTCATCTGCGACGGCGGGTAGGCTCGCACCGACCAGCCTGCTGTCTGTGATCAACAATGCGTAGCCTTCGCTTTCCCTCCAGCGGATGTCCCACGAGGATACGATCCCTATGACTTGCTCGCGGCGATACATTTGGTGCAGCCACGCGCCCAGGTCTACCTGTTCATCTCTGCCTGGATGAGCTCAGAGAGCTTCTGGAAATACAACCTCGTCGCCATGGGCATCTCCGCGAGATTGCGGTCTATCGCTTCAAGTACGTAGCGAACCGCCCTCTTAGATGTCTTGAACTCGAACTTCATCGGAAGTATCTCGTTCTGGACGACCTGGATGCTGTCCCTCAAGTGCTCGGGGGTGCGCGCCTTGGCGTCGCTCTCCACCTTCCTGTACCATCCCGCCAGCACGTTCGTGTCCAAGCCGAGCTTGAGGTTCTCTATCTCCCTGACGAGCTTCTCGATGATCCTCGTCTCTTCATCTGGCATTAGCTACACCGCATCTGAAACAGCTCCGATTTCTCGTACTCTGCTTCCCACGAGTGGGTGCTGTTTCTTGCCCTTCTTAACGCTAGGAGCGTGTATCCCTCCGGCTGTTCGGTCACGGCGAGGTGCAGTATCTCCTCGAGAGGGTTTCGCTCCTCATCGAAGTTCTTCACGATGTGTTGCCTATATTTTTCGACCTCTCTCATGTGGTCCTTCAGGCAGAGGTTCTTCCCCTGGAAGCGCGAAGACGTCAGCCTCTTCACCTCGTCGCCGCAAACCTCGCATTTCACCTTCTCCATTCCGCAGCTCATGCAGACCCTGCCGACGCCGATAACCTGTGGGAACGTACCCGGGGTGGACTCCTCCTTGCCACAGACCGCGCACTTTGCAGGCTTCTTCGAACTCAGATGCTGCATACCTGACCCGTGGAGGATGTATTCACTTAAGACGGTTTCGATTCGTCCTGAGCCGACGAGGCATCCCTCTCCTCCTTCCCTCCCCCTCAAGCCCCATTGCCCCTCGAGCTTTCATTCACTCTATCTTCCGTGCGTACGCCCTGGGAGTCGGTCCGCAGGTCACTCTAGATGTAATCAGCCAACTCGTCCACGCTTCCGATTATCGCCTTCGCGCTCGTCTTGGCTTTCCCGTCGAAGACCCCCGTCAGCACCAGGATCGAGTCGATCCCGGCCCTGTTGGCTCCGTCGACATCGGTGTCCTCCTGGTCCCCGATCATCACAGTCTCCTTCTTCGTACAGCCGGTCCTCTCCATCGCCGTCTCGAACATCAGCGAGTGTGGCTTTCCCACCGAGAACCCCTTCTTCTGGGCGCCATATTCGATGGCCTTCAGGATCGGGCCCACCGCTATCGCGGGACCCTTCTTGTACATGTATAACCTGGCTGAATGGTTCGACACTATGTGCGCTCCTCCGCGTGCCAGTTGTACTGCCTTGTCCAGCTTGCCATATGTCAGCCTCCTGTCGAGCCCGATGGCGACGACATCGGCCTTCTTGCCGTAGGTCCTTCTCAGCCCCGCCCTGTCCAGTTCCTTGCCGAACCCGCGTTCTCCGACGAGAAAATAGGTGACCTTGCCGTACCTCCTCGCGATGTACTCCGCCGTGAGCCTCGCGCTCGTAAGTATCTCATCATCTCCGACCTCTATCTGCTGAGACCTCAGCCGCTCCAGGACGGCGTCGACCGTGTCGGTCGAGTTGTTCGTGACGATCATCAGCTTCTTGCCTTTCGACCGGATTTTCTCGAACACCTTGTTACCTCCGAGCTTCACCGGAGATTCCTTCCCCTTCAGCAGTACCCCGTCGAGGTCGAAGAGGAACAGCTTCTTCCCGGAGAGGTCTATCATCCGGCGCGACTCGCCCTCTGTCGGATAATATCCTTGCGGGGAGCAAAAACATCTAAATATGCACCCGCGACGCCGCAATGAAGAAAATAATGCCGCAGTACGCTCGCATCAAGCTCACGAGCAGCAACCTGGAACAATTAGACCAGTTGGCCCGGGAGATCAAAGAGATCACAGAGAAGACAGGCGTAAAGATGAAGGGCCCGCAGCCTCTGCCGACCAAGAAGCTCAAGATATCAACCCGAAAAGCCCCCACGGGAGAAGGGACTCACACGTTCGACCACTGGCAGCTTAGGATTCACCGCAGGATAATGGACATCGAGCCAGACGACAGGACCATGAAACAGATAACGAAACTGCGCATTCCCGAAGACGTAAAGATCGAGCTAACTCTCACGAGCTAAGCTTCTTCATCCAATCTGCCGTTCTCCTCAATCCCGTCTCAAGGTCGATTTCGTAGCTGTACTGCAGCTTTTCCATCATCTTCTTGGTGGAAGGATAGCTAACCTGTGGTTCGGTCTCAGCCTCGCTCCTCGGCGGCAGCATCTGAAGTTCAGAGCTTGAACCGGTGAGCTTCTTGACGAGCTCGGCCAGCTCCCTTATGGTCAGCACCCTCTCCCCTCCGAAGTTGAATGCCTCCCCCACCGCTTCTCGCTTATCCAGCAGCGAGGCTACGAGCTTTCCATAGTTCACTGCGTGGGAAGGCGCTGTGGTGTCTCTTCCTGAGTTGAAGAGTTTGATCGGCTGGTTCTCCAGACATGACTTTACGAATCTCGGGACCGCCCTGTTGAGGGCGTCATACTCCCCGAACAGGAGCCAGGACCTTGTTATCGCCACGGGGAGGCCCTTCGACTTGTAGTATCCAACCGCGAAGGACTCTCCAGCCACCTTCGAATAGTCGTAGGGTACGCGTGGGTCGAACGGGGCGTCTTCAGCGACAGGGTTCCTCTTCGGCGCCCCGTACACGTTCGCAGAGCTCGCATAGACGAACCTCTTGACGTTCTTGCGCGACGCCAGCTCGAGCATGTTCAGGGTCCCGTAGCTGTTGACCTCGAACGCAGCGTGCGGGTTCTCCAGGGTCTTTCTCAGGTCGGCGATGCCGGCGAGGTGGACCACCGACTCGAACTCAAGCTTGGAAAGGACGTCGAACACGAAGGACTTGTCAGCGACACTGCCCTGATTCAGACCACCCACGACATCTGTCGGGACGGGCTCGTGACCGTGGCTCGAGAGGTACTCGATGACGTGCCTCGCCACGAATCCCGACGCGCCCGTAACGAGGACCTTCACGGTGCACCGGGGATTTTTGTCTCGTTATTTAAGACTCAGGAAGACGACCTATGCGAGCAATTCCCGGTAGGAATCCGCAAACGGCTGATCGATGACGCCGGATACCAGTTTCTCGTTCCCTTGGGGGTCGAGGATCGGCATCGCGGTGGCGTGGTATGGGAGGTCCAGCGCGTCGAGCCTTTCGTCGTCTTCTATCTCGGACGTCTTCCTGCACCCCCCGGGTCCGCACTCGAAATGGTAGACCTTGACTATCCTACGCTCGCCGAAACCACCGCCCCTACCACCTGCAGCCGTAGAACCGTCTGGAAGCTGAAGGACATAGATGTCGTTTGGCGCCTCGACCGCCCTCAGGTCGATGGGTTTGGCGGCGACGTAGACCCTTCTCCCCTTGGCGTTGACGAGCTCCATAAACTCGGACAGGCCATCCATGACGCCGCTCCCCTGACTGGGACGTTTAAGGGTTGGACCGGACGTCTATATCTGGAGGGCCGCTCTCAGGTTCTTGTAGCGGTTCCTGATCGTGACCTCGGTGACCCCCGCCGCCTTGGCTATGTCTCTCTGCGTCTTCTCCTCCCCGGACAGTATGCTGGCGACGTAGAGCGCGGAAGCTGCGAGACCCACCGGGTCCTTGCCCGCCGCGACACCGTTCTGCCGTGCTCTCGCTAGTATCTCTAGGGCCCTGCGCCTGGTCCTCTCCCCGGCCTCGACCTTCGACGCTATCTTCGCGACGGACTTGGCCGGGTCTGGGACGGGCATCTTGATGTCCATCTCACGGATGAGCAGCCTGTAGGACCTCGCAAGGTCCTTCTTGCCGATGTTGGCCACGAGCGCGACGTCCTTCAGGGTCCTCGGTATCTCGCTGTCCCTGCACGCGGCGTATAACGAAGCGGCGATCATCTCGGTGATGGACCTTCCTCTGATCAGCCCTCTCTCCAGGGCCTTCCTGTAGATGTATGCCGCCCTCTCGATGATCTCGTTGGAGAGAGATAGCTTGTCCGAGAAGGTGCGAAGCTGGACGAACGCCCTGCTTAGATTCCTGTCCGCCGATTCGTGGACCTGGCTTCTTCTGTCCCATGTCCGGAGCCTGTCGACCGAGGTCCTCATACCCCCTGAGAGCGGCCTTCCGGTCGAGTCCGCATTCCTACTGCCGATCATGGTAGCCAGGCCCATGTCGTGCGAGGCGATCGAGGTAGGGAGACCGGCCCTGCTCTCGTCCTTGCCTTCGCCGTTCGACGACGACCTCCACTCGGGTCCAGTGTCCTCTATCTTTTCCTTGACAACGTATCCACAATTGCTGCAAACGAGCTCTCCGCTCTGAGAGTCCAAAACCATGGGACCCTTCCCGCAGCGGGCACACTTGTTTAGGGCTCTCTGGAGCCTATTTTGACGGGCCGCGTCTTTTTCAATCGACAACACGGAATATCACATATGTAATAACTCATAAGGATGTATTTATAGTTAGTAGTATTATTGAACCTACTAAATCATCCTTACTTGCCTACGTAAGCGGCCCTTGACCGTCTTGGCGCCTTCTAGGGCGGGTCCGAGCCCTACCGGGCGAACTCCAGGGCTATGTTCGCCAAGGACAGTGCCCCATATTTGAGCACTTCTTCGTCGACCTTGAACCTGGAGCTGTGATTGGGGCCGATACAACCCTTTGAGGGGTTGTTCGTGCCCAGATAGTAGAAGGTGCCCGGAGCTTTCTGCTGGAAGCGCGAGAAATCTTCAGCCCCAAGGCGAGGGTCGGCCTGCCTCGTCTTCATGTTCTGTATCTTCCGCAGTGTCTTCGCCACCCTCTCCGTCGCCTTCTCGTCATTGTAGGTCACCGGATAGGTGTCCTTCTGGAACTCAATCACGCATGTGCCTCCGTACGCCTGGCAGGTCAAAGCGACCACCCTCTTGATGTCGGCGATGGCCTTGGACCGCGTGTCCTTCTCGAACGTACGTACCGTGCCCTCCAGGACGACCTCGTCCGGTATCACGTTGTTCTTTGTCCCGCCGTGGATGCTGCACACCGAAATCACGAACGGCCTGATCGGGTTGACCATCCTGGAGGAGACTCCCTGGAGCGCGATGGTCACCTGCGCAGCGATGTACACAGGGTCGACGGTGCGGTGCGGTGCCGACCCGTGGCCCCCCTTTCCGATCACGCGAATCTTGAAGGCGTCGGGCCTCGCCATGAACGGACCCGCCCTGACGGCAAACGCCCCCGAGGCGATGTCAGCGGCTATGTGAAGTCCGAATACGTAGTCCACCTTGGGATTCTCCATGGCGCCTGCTTCTATCATGGGCTTCGCGCCTCCCTTTCCGCCGTTCTCCTCAGCAGGTTGGAAGAGGAACTTCACGTCTCCGCCGAGCTGCTTCCTGTGCTTTGCGAGCAGCGCCGCGGCGCCGAGGAGCATCGCGACGTGCGTGTCGTGGCCGCAGGCGTGCATCACGCCCTTCCTCTTCGACTTGAACTCTACGTCGACCTCCTCCTGCAAGGGGAGGGCGTCCATGTCCGCCCTGAGCGCAACCACCTTGCCCTTCTTCCCTGTCCTGATCAGACCCACCACGCCGGTGCCGCCGACTCTCGTCTTGACCTCTATCCCGAGGGCCTTCAGCTCGCGGGCGACGAGCCTCGAGGTGGCGACTTCCTGGTACGCCAGTTCAGGCTTCTGGTGTATCTGCCTCCTGATCTCTATTATCTTCGGTTCGAGCTTCCTGACCTCCTTGTCGAGCTCTTGCACGAAGGGTCATTGATGGTCTCGCAATAAATCCGTTTTGATAAGGCGCCGGGGGTAGGATTCGAACCCACGAGACCCGGAAGGGTCACAGGCTGTCTTTACGTACGTGAACTCAAGGCCCGCGCATTATTGTGGACGTCGGTTGACCACTCTGCTACCCCGGCTATTTCGAATCACTTTAGCTGGCTTCTTATCTTTTTGCCCATGCCACGTGAAATCTGTCTTGGCAAGACCTTCATCGCTAATTCATGGACCCTTTTCTTGTGAAGCGGCAATTTGGCTTTGCGTGGTTCAATTATGCGGCTGTGAAAGCGCCAAGCAGAACCAAGATCCCCTTCAAGCTCAAAATCATCCTTGTCTTTTTCTCGAACTGTGCATCGATACCCTTCTTCTGAGATTTGGTCACTCCACCACTCCATGAAAGCTCTGTCACCCTTCTGACTCAGGTAAACTATTCTCTTCACCGTTCCCGACCGGTTCTTTCGAAATGGAGTGGAACCCTCGGTCCACCACCCCGTAAACAACTCGTCTTCAGACAGCGCGATGACATCAACCCTGGAGATATACGGATCAGTTACTCGAGGTTTCCAAGCTCGGGAGAGTCGCCTCCGCTTGACCATGCCAGACTAAACGTGACCCGCAGATAAACGCCACACAGGCCACGGATGGTAGGAATGATTTTAGAGACCGACCAAGCGTTATTACCCACTCTCTTGAATTCCCGGGTATGGTCTCAACGATTCGTCGAGTCACCGTGCTCGGTGCCGGACTCATGGGCCACGGCATCGCTCAGGTCTCCGCACAGGTCGCCGGCTACGAGGTCGCGCTTCTGGACGTAGAGCAGGACTTCCTCGACAGGGGCGTCTCAATGGTCAAGGACAGCCTCTCCAAGTTCGTCTCGAAGAAGGCGCTGACCCAGCAGGAGGCCGACTCTGCATTCAGTCGCATACATCCGACTCTCGACCTCCGGGAAGCCGTTACCGGGTCCCAACTCGTAATCGAGGCCGCAACCGAGGACCCGAGACTCAAGCTCGAGCTCTACAGGAGGGTCGCCGAGCACCTCGACCCCGATACTGTGTTGGCCTCGAACACCTCCTCCATCAGCATCACGCTCTTGGGTGCTGCGACGAAGAACCCTGAGAACGTGGTCGGGATGCACTTCTTCAACCCTGCACAGCTGATGCCGCTGATTGAGATCATCAGGGGGCAGAAGACCGGTGACGGCGCGGTCGGGCTGGTGAAGGAGGCGGCGGCCGCCATGAAGAAGGAGACCGTGCTGTGCAAGAAAGATTCGCCGGGTTTCATCGTTAACAGGATACTCGTGCCCGCCCTCAACGAGGCGACCCTTCTGGTGAACGAAGGCGTGGCCGACCCTGAGGACATAGACAAGGCCATCACCCTCGGGCTGAACTGGCCGATGGGACCTCTCAAACTCCTCGACTATGTCGGGCTCGACACAACACTCAACATCTCCCAAGTCTTCATGGAGGAGTTCCAAGACAGCAAGTACAGGCCGTCCCCCTTGATCAAGCAGATGGTTCGGGCGGGGTTGCTCGGAAGGAAAAGCGGTAAGGGCTTCTACGAATGGCCATCTCCATCATCGACTAAGGCGACAGCTTAGCGCGAATCTGGTCCGGTATCCGCATGGGCTTCCCGTCCCTGCCGACCACCACGTGCACGGTGTGCCCGCTGCAAAGCAGTTCCATGGAAGGGAGCCTGTAGACTTCGTTCTCAAAGCGGACGCTCGTCTCCCCCATCTTTGCCAGGCGTGTCCTCACAAGAAGCTCGTCGTCGAAGCGCGCCGGGGCTTTGTAGTTCGCCTGAGCCTCGACCACGGGGATGAATATCCCCAATTCCTCGATATCCCTGTAGACGACCCCCCTAGACCTGAGTAGTTCGACCCTTCCCGACTCGAACCAGACGAAGAAGTTGGCGTAGTAGACGACACGCATCGTGTCTGTGTCAGCGTACCTGACCCTCAGCGTGATCTCGTGCTCTACCATCATTCTCCTCAGTGCAGAGGTCGTTGAGGGCTATCTTTTTTACGTTCTCGGGCGCTCCGAACCACGTGGACTACCAGACGATACTGGTCGCGGAGGACGGTCCTGTGACTGTAGTGACGTTGAACCGGCCCGACGCCCTGAACGCGTTGAACCGGCAAATGGCCTCAGAGCTAGTAGACGCGCTCTCCGTCCTCGCGGCGACGGAGTCCGTCAGGTGCGTGATCTTGACCGGTAGCGACAAGGCGTTCTGCGCCGGCGCTGACATCAAGGAGATGTCCGGCATGTCGACGGCGGACATGATAAGGGAGGAGCATCTCCGCGCTCTCTGGGACAAGGCCGGGACGTTCCCCAAGCCCATCATAGCCGCCCTGAGCGGATACACCATCGGTGGGGGTCTGGAACTCGCAATGTGCTGCGACATCATCGTGGCCTCACAAGGCACCAAGCTGGGCCAGCCGGAGATCAACATCGGGATAATACCCGGCGGAGGCGGGACCCAGAGGCTCACGAGGGCCGTCGGAAAATACAGGTCGATGGAGATGATCCTCACAGGCACGAGCGTGACCGCCGAGCAAGCTGAGGCAGCTGGCCTCATCAACAGGGTCGTCCCCGTGGGACAGCAGCTGGAAGAGGCGAAGAAGATGGGACACGTCATCGCTTCGAAGGGACCCCTCGCGCTGAAGCTGGCGAAGATGGCAATTCGCCGTGCCCAGGAGACGGGGCTCTCCGATGGCCTCGAGTACGAGAGACAACTCTTCTACGCGCTCTTTGCGACGAAGGACAAGGAGGAGGGGATGAAGGCGTTCCTGGAAAAGCGCAGGCCCGACTTCAAAGGCCAATGATCCAACTCAGGGCAAATCTTATCTCGCCTGCACGAAGGCAGGCTGCGCCCGTTCATGGTCGTCTATAGGCGCGCCAACAGACAATACGTCGCGATGTCGGAGGAGGAGGTCTGGAAGTTCCTCGAGTCTCAGAACAAGGTCTACGCTGGCTTCACGATGGATGACGGCTATCCGCACGTCTCACCCATCTGGTTCTGCGTCGAGAACAAGAAGATCTACCTCCGGACACACGACTACAAGACTAAGACCAAGCTGGCCCGGACGGGGAAGGCCTGCTGCGCCACCGACGACGGCTTCCTTTACAGGGAGCTCCGTGGGGTAGTCGTCTGGGGACGGTCGCGCGTCCTCACGGACCAGAAGCTCATACGGCATATCAACGAGATACTCGACAAGAAGTACGAGAAGCAGCAGTGGAAGCCTGCCGACATGCCACGCGGCTGGGTGGCCGAGCGCGGCAAAGAGACGCGCGCTTTCATCGAGGTCATCCCAGAGAGAATAGACTCCTGGGACAACGGTAAGGTCTAGTCCCTCCGCCAGACTTCGTCCTGCTTCCCTTCTAGCAGGTTGCCGTACCTTGCGACATTGAAAAGATAGGTGGAGAGCCTGTTCAGAAAGGGGATCAGCTGCGGATTGACCTTCTCAGCCTTCGCGAGCGCCACAACGCCGCGCTCGGCCCTCCTGCAGACCGACCTTGCCAGGTGGAGCTGGGCGGATAGCATGCTCCCCCCCGGGAGGATGAAGCTGGTCAGCCGAGGGAGCTTCGGCTGGAGGACATCTATCATCTTCTCTAGCCTTTCTGTATCCTCCTTGCCGATCCTCGGCACCCTGTCCCCCGACTGTCCCTCGCTGAGCTCTGATGCAAGGTCGGCCCCGGCCACGAACAGCTTCCCCTGGACCCACTTCAGGTCGCTTGATATCTCCGGATGGGCGCTGACCGACACCGCCAGCCCGACGCAGCTATTGAGTTCGTCGATGGTCCCGTACGCCGCCACCCTCTGCGACTCCTTCCCGACCCTCTTCGAACCGTAGAGTCCCGTCTCCCCGGCGTCTCCGCCCCTTGTGTACAATCAGGAAACCCTTCTTTCTCCTCTTATCAACATATTTAGGCTTGGAGGTCGCATGTTTTCCCGACCCAAGGCATATAATCTAATCTTTTGCAGACATAAGAGTTAGGTGCAGAGACACAACGCCAAACGAGTTTTCGAGTGATGATGTCAGTCATCTTTTCACGCCGCACGAGGCTTCCCGATTGTTACCTGATGTCAAGATAAAGCTCAAGGAAATTATGGAAAGGAAGCGCGTCGCCGATGTCCTGAAGAGCGACGTCGAGCGCTACGCGCTCGTCGGCTTCGACACCCCCGAGCTCACGGAGAAGAACCAGGAGCTGGAGGCTGTGGTGAAAGACCTGATGGCACGTGTCTCGGAGCTGGAGGACCTCGGATTGCGGGTCCGCGATATTGATACGGGGCTGGTCGATTTCCCCGCCAACCGGTTCGGAAACACCGTCTACCTATGCTGGCGATATGGAGAAGCCGACATCGAGTACTGGCACGGGTCAAAGGAAGGGTTCAGCGCGAGGAAATCGCTCAACGCGCAAGTAATCTCGCCCTGAACGGTCTAGAGGGGTAAGGTTTTGTATCGGCCTGTTCACTCCCAACCCATGGCCGCAGATAGGGAACTCGCAGAGGGTGATCCAGCCCCCGATTTCGTGCTGCCCTCCTCGAACGGCGATAACGTGAAGCTCAGCTCCCTGAAGGGAAAGAACGTAGTCCTGTATTTCTATCCGGAGGACGACACCTCTGGGTGCACCAAGGAGGCGTGCTCCTTCCGCGACAACCTTCCGAAGTTCAATAACCTCAACGCGACGATACTGGGCATCAGCAAAGACTCGATCGATTCCCACAAGAGTTTCATAAAGAAGTACGGCCTCAATTTCACCCTCCTCAGCGACGAGGAGCTGAAGGTCAACAACCTATATGGGACCTGGCAGGAGAAGAACATGTACGGGAAGAAGTATTGGGGAACGGTGCGTTCGACGTTCGTCATCGACAAAGCCGGTAAGATCAAGAAGATATTCAGGAAGGTGCGCGTCGAGGATCACGAGAAAGCGGTCCTAGAGGCCCTGGCCTCCTAAGTGAGATGTCGTGGGGTCAGCCATAGCCGGTGCCAAGGCCGGTGCTGTCGCGAGCCTCTACTTCGCAGGCTCGATCTCCGTCTTCAACATCCTCCTGCTCCTCGCTTTCAAGAGTCAGGCCGTCAGCTACCTCATGCAGAACTACTCGGACTGCGTAGGCAACGGCGCCGCCAATGTGGTCGGCTCGGCGGAGTACTGCTTCTCCAACCTCGTGTTTCCCGGCGTCCCTCTCTACGACTTCGTCCGGACCGCGGTCGTCGCTATGCTCTTCGCCGTCGCCATAGGCGTATATTTCGACTATCTGCCCGGGCCGGGCTACATGAGGCGTACACTGCTCGTGACCCTCATCATGCTGGTGGCCATGTTATTCCTCGACCTCTTCGGGCTCGTCACGAGCACCATACAGGAGGTGCTGATGATATCCTTCGAGGCAATCGCGGCCGTCTTCTACGCGCTGGTCATGGCGCGCCTGTATCGCCGGTTCACGAGGGAGGTAGAGTTCCAGACGGTCACCCCCGCCGGCAAGGTGGTCGTCGACCACCGCGACCTTACGGCCAAGAAGAGGACCTTCAGGGTCAATTCGACCCACAAGGTCGAAGCTAAGGGCGAGCTCAAGGCGTTCAGGGGGTGGCTCGTGAGCGGCGGCGTGGTAGTCAAGGAGCCGAAGCAGGAGAAGACGTCGATCGTGGTCAGCGGGGATGGGCTGCTCAAGCTCGCCTAACACTCGGCTTTTGCCGAACTATGGTTCCTCTTCCGACGATGGATAAATACCTGTGCCGGACACCGATTAACAATGCTCCGATTGAAGATTGTCGTGGACGAGGGGTACTGCCTGAAGACCCAGAACCACGTCTCTACCTGCAACAGCCGTAATCACGTTTGCTATCGGTGTGGGATGTTCCTCGGCAGGTGCGACTGCCCGGCTCTAGGCTCCCCCCTCGACTACTGACCTTCTGTCCTCTCTTCCTTGGCGAAGGTGTCCACGAGCGCCCGGAACCCTCGCTTACCATAGAACTTCACGGCTATCGCGTTCTGCGCTGGGAACTCGGCGACAATCATCTCGGCCCCCATGCTCTTCAGTTTCTGGGAGGCCTGAAAGATGATTTCCCTGCCGACGTCCTTCCTCCTGACCTCGGGGAGGATGTAGAAGTCGGTGATGTCGCCCTCCTTCGAAGGGATGTAGAACAGCCTGTCCTTGACCTCGGCCCTCAGGACGCCGAGCACCTTCTTCCCCCTCGCGGCCACGAGGACCAGCTTGTCCGCCGTGCCCATCGACGCGTCGAGATACTTGACGGCGCGCTGCTGTGCGTCTTCCACCACCTTGAACAAGGGGTCGAATTCGCCGTTCAGCCTCTTCATCCTGACTATCAATTCCGCTGCCTGCTCGATGTCTTCGCCTTTGGCTTCCCTAATCACGACTTCTTCCAAGGCTTGGCGTCACTTCCCGTCCGCGTCGTGTTGCGGAGGGGCCCGTATTATCCCCTTCTCCATCAGGATCGATAGCACCCTCCTGGACCTCTCCATGGTAGCCTGCGCCCTGCCCAGGAGCTCGCTGCGACTGCCTGACTTCCTCGCAAGCCCCTCCCGCTGGGCCTGCTCGCCTATGGCGGCCGCCACGATGGGGAAGACGGTCCAATCGAGCATGCTGGGGATGATGTTCGTCTCGCTCAGGCCTTTCTCCTTCGAGAACTTCGCCAGTTCTTGGGCCGCTGCTATGACCATCGTGTCGCTGATCGTCCTTGCCCGGACGTCGAGTGCTCCCCGGAAGACGGCTGGGAAGAGGACGCTGTTGTTGACCTGGTTGGGAAAGTCTGACCTCCCTGTGGCGACTATCGCGGCCCCCGCCTTCTTCGCGTCGTCGGGCCACATCTCGGGGACTGGGTTCGAGAGCAGGAAGGCGACTGGCCTCGTGCGCATCACCGATATGTCCTCGCGCTTCACGACGTGGGGACCCGGCGTGGCGGCAGCGATCAGGACATCCGCGCCATCGAGTGCGTCGCGCAGTCCCCCCTTCACCTTCGACGAGTTCGTGGCCAGCGCAATCTCGTACTTCCACCTGTTCTTTAGGAGCAGTTGGTCCATGTCTTCCCGCTCGGATTGGAGTACCCCCTTGCTGTCTACCAGGATCATCTCTCCCGCCGGCGCACCCGCCCGGATCAGAAGTCTCGCAGCCGCGATGTTCGCCGCCCCGGACCCGAGGAGCACTATCCTGCTGTCCTTGAGGTTTCTCCCAGTAAGTTCGAGGGCGTTGTAGAGCGCCGCGAGTATCACGCCGGCGGTTCCCTGCTCGTCATCATGCCAGACAGGGATGGTCATGCTCTCCCTTAGCCTCTCGAGGACACCGAAGCACTTCGGCGAAGCTATGTCCTCGAGGTTGATACCACCGAGAGCCGGCTCGAGAGCCTCGGCCGTTCTGACAATTTCGTCCTCGGTGGATGCCCTTATGGGAATCGGGATGGCATCGACGCCCCCGAGGTATTTGTAGATTAGCGCCTTCCCCTCCATGACCGGGAGCGAGGCTTCCGGTCCGACATTCCCGAGGCCGAGGACCCTGCTGCCGTCGGTCAGCACCGCGATGGTGTTCCATCTGTTGGTGTATTCAAAAGAAAGGTCCGGTTCCTTCTCGATTTTCCTGGAAACCGCCGCCACTCCCGGGGTGTACCAGACCGAGAAGTCTTCGAGGGACCTGACGGGGACCTTCGGAACAATCTCCACCTTCCCGCCATAGTATGCTGAGTACTCCAGCGCCTTCCTTGACGATTCGTCCGGGGCCTCCTCGGAGACCATGAACGAAACCCGGGCTGGGGCTATTTGAATAGGTCTCGGTCCTCTGCAAGTTTCGGCAAGCACCTAACGGCACTCCTGAACAGGGAAACAGGTTCCCTAAAGTTTAATTTCGAACGCGGATTCTGGTCTTGCATTGACGCTCGCCCCCGCGCTCAAGGACTACATACACGACAATCAAGACAGGTTTCTGAGAGACATTGCGCGGCTCGCTGCGCAGCCTAGCGTCTCGGCCACGAACGACGGAGTCGAGGAGTGCGCCCTGCTCGTCAAGAAGATGATCGAGGAGATCGGCGGAAGGGCCCAGCTGCTCAAGCTCGAAGGGGCACCTCCCTTGGTCTACGGCGAGGTACTCAGGCCCGGGCCCGGCAAGACCGTGCTCATCTACAACCACTACGACGTGCAGCCGGCCGAACCGCTGGAGCTCTGGAAGTCTCCACCCTTCAAGCCTGAGATCCGAGATGGCAGGATGTACGGGAGGGGGGTCTCGGACGACAAGGGCCAACTCGTCGCCCGGCTCAAGCTCATAGAGTCGTACCTCAAGGTCAACGGCGAACCGCCTTGCAACATCAAGTTCTGCTTCGAGGGTGAGGAGGAGGTAGGCAGCGGCCACCTCGAGGAATACGTCACGAAGAACTCCCAGCTCTTCGAGTCCGACGCAGTGCTCTGGGAGTATGGAAGGATCGACAACGAAGGGAGGCCCGTCGTCAGCCTCGGCGTGAAGGGAATGATGTATCTGGAACTGGTCGCGAGGACATTGAACCAGGATGCGCACAGTATGTATGCCGCCGCCCTGCCTAATCCGGTGTGGCGTCTGGTGCGGCTCCTGAGCATGATCAAGGACGAGCACGAGCACATCCTGATACCGGGATGGTACGACCGCGTCAAGGGACTCTCGGCAGACGAGCTGAAGGTCCTCAACCAGGAACCCTCGGAGGCTGAGGGTCTGCTGGCCGCGTACGGCGCCCAGCGGTTCGCCGGCGGCCTGTCATTCGGCGAGGCGCGGATGGCCCTAGTGACCGGTCCGACGGCCAACATCGCGGGCATCCGGGGCGGATACTCAGGGCCCGGTAGCAAGACCGTGCTCCCTGCGGAGGTCCGGTGCAAGATGGACTTCCGACTCGTGCCGGAGCAGGACCCCGACGAGCTCTTCGTGAGGTTCACGGACTTTCTCTCGTCGCACGGATTCTCGGACATCAAGGTCGAGAGGATGACGATGGAGCCAGCAGCGAGGACGAGCTATACGAGCCCTTGGGCCCAGGCCGCTATCCGAGCGGCCGCCGAGGTCTTCGGCGTCAAACCTGTGATAGAGCTCTCCAGCCCCGGCACCGGACCACTCTACGTGTTCACGCGGCGCTATCGTTCGGAGGCTGTAGACTTTGGGTTTGCTCCCCATGACGACGCGATACATGCCCCCAACGAGAACATCAGGCTCGACTACCTTGAGAAAGGGATGATATGGATGGGGCAGACACTCGAGAACTATGCGACCGGCGGCGGCGGCGCGCCCAGAGCATGAGCCTTTTTCCCGTAAATATGAGGAAAGGAATGTAACATTAGCTCAGAGAATTGCTCATGCCGCAGACCATCAAGCATAATACCAGACCAGTGCGGCACTGAAGTCTTCACAGAGTTCTAGACATGATTCTAGGCGTTCCGAAGGAGACGTTAATGGGTGAGAGGAGAGTCTCGGTCGTTCCCGATGCCCTCTCCAAGTTTGCGGGAGTCTCGGTCGCGGTGGAAAAGGGGGCGGGCGAATCGGCTGGGTTCGCAGACTCCGGCTATCAGGAGAAGGGGGCGTCGATCGAGGCCGACGCGAAAGCGGTCTTTGCGAAGGCAGACGTAATCCTCAAGGTGATGCCGCCCTCGTCCGCCGAGGCGGAGATGCTCAAGGAGGGGTCAACTATCATCTCCTTCCTATACCCGCTTGCGAACCTAGAGGCCGTCAAGCAGATTTCTGCCAAGAAGGCGACCGCCTTCGCGATGGAGCTCATCCCGCGCATCAGCCGCGCCCAGCCTATGGACGCGCTCTCTTCGCAGTCGAACCTAGCGGGATACAAGGCCGCTCTCATTGCCGCTGATACGCTTCCGAAGATCTTTCCGCTGATGATGACGGCGGCCGGCACGATTCCTCCAGCGAGGGTATTCGTAGTCGGAGCAGGGGTGGCAGGACTTCAGGCCATCGCGACGGCGCGACGGCTCGGCGCACTGTTGGAGGCCTATGACGTGCGACCCATCGTGAAAGAACAGATCGAGAGTCTCGGTGCCAAGTTCGCGCAGATGCCCGTTGAAGCCAAGGACGCGCAGGACGCAGGAGGTTACGCCAAGGCGCAGACCGAAGAGTTCTACAAAAAGCAGCAGGCCTTCTTGGCAGAACGAGCCCAGGCCTCTGATGTCGTGATAACAACAGCCTTGATCCCGGGCCAGAGGGCGCCCATCCTGATCACCGAAGACGCAGTCAAAGGTATGCGGCCCGGGTCTGTGGTGGTCGACCTGGCAGCGGAGCAGGGCGGCAACTGTGCTCTGACGGAGCCAGGCAAGACTGTGGTGAAGTTCGGGGTAACCGTGGCCGGTCCCCTCAACCTTCCTTCCTCCATGGCGCCCCAGGCCAGCCAGATGTACTCGCGCAACATCACTTCGTTCCTGCTCGCTTTGCTGAAGGATGGCAACCTCAACATCGACACGAAAGACGACCTGATACGCGGACCTCTGGTGGTCAACCGCGGGGAGGTCGTCCACCAGGGGACCAAGACTGCGCTCGGAGGTGCCCCGGCCAAATGACCGCGATTCCAGACGATGTCGCAATCAACCTCATGATCTTCCTCTTGGCCACCTTCTTGGGCCTAGAGCTTGTGCGCCGCGTCTCGCGCCTTCTCCACACACCTCTGATGGCGCTCACCAACGCAATCTCATCGGTGTCTATAGTGGCAGCGTTGATCGTGCTTTCGGACCCGAAGAACAACGTGGTCTTGATTCTGGTGGTCGTTGCGATTGCGCTCGTCTTCACGAACATTGTCAGCGGGTTCCTGATCACCGAAAGAATCCTCAGGCTGTTCCGACAACGGAAGGATAAGAAATGAGCCAACTGTTCGAGTATCTCTACGTCATCGCGATAGTCTTCTTCGCCATCTCGATAAGGGGGCTCAGCGAGGTCAAGACCTCCAGGTACGGGAACTGGCTGGCCGCCGCGGGTATGGCCGTCGCCATAATCGCTACTCTTAGTGCATATGCCGTCCAGAGGACCGACCTCCTCGTGATAGCGGTGGTTGTCGGGGCTATCGTCGGCGCGCCCATAGCGCTCAAGGTCCCGATGACAGCTGTTCCTCAGAGGACCGCCGTGTCCCACGCGTTCGGGTCGCTCGCCGTGGCCCTGGTGGGGACCGCTGAATACTACCAGAGGCTGCCTGGCATCGACTCGTACACGATGACCGTCCTGACCGCCGAGATGATACTGGGATACCTTACCTTCATGGGCAGCTGCATCGCGTTCGCCAAACTCCAGGGACTGATTCCTGGGAGGCCATTCGTTTATGGCGGCCGTAACTTCGTCAGCCTGTCTGTCCTCGGGGTCGCGGTGATACTTGGCATCTATCTCATAGCGAACCCGACCCAGTCGTTCGTACTCCCGATAATGGCGGGCTTCGCCATCCTCTTCGGACTGCTTCTGGTGATGGCCATAGGCGGAGCCGACATGCCGACCGTCATCGCCATACTGAACTCCTACGCCGGGATGTCTGCAGCAGCGCTCGGCTTCGTGCTCAACAACCAGGTCCTCATAGTCGCGGGTGCCCTCGACGGGTCTTCAGGGTTCATCCTGGCAGTGATCATGAGCCAGGCGATGAACCGGTCGTTCACCAACGTGCTCTTCGGTGGAGTCGGCGCAGTGACTTCGTCTGCAGCGGCTGGACCAGAGGCGGCGGGGGGCCGTACCGCGGCGGCGTACACCGTGGACGATGTCGCCACGATTCTGGATAGCGCGAGGTCGGTGGTATTCGTCCCTGGCTATGGCATGGCGGTCGCGCAGGCGCAGCACGTCGTCAAGGAGATTGCAGACATACTCGAGGCGAAGGGCATCGATGTCAAGTACGGTATCCACCCCGTCGCGGGCAGGATGCCTGGACACATGAACGTCCTGCTGGCCGAGGCCCAGGTGCCCTACGACCAGCTATGGGAGATGGACCGCATCAACCCTCTCTTCCCGGAGACGGACGTGGTGATAGTGGTGGGGGCCAACGATGTCACGAATCCGGCGGCTCGGACGAGACCGGATTCCCCGCTCTTCGGCATGCCCATCATGAACGTGGACAAGGCAAAGACAGTCGTCTTCGTGAAGAGGTCGATGAGCCCCGGATTCGCCGGAGTCGAGAACGAGCTGTTCTATCTTCCCAACACGATGATGGTCTTCGGCGATGCGAAGAAGGTCCTGGCCGACCTGGTCGCTTCACTGAAGAGACAATAGTGCGCGGTCGAAGCTGATTTTAGTTCATAATCGCGTCAGCATCGACGCCGATCTTCTCGCATGTTTGAAGTACTGCCTCCCAGGACTTGTCATCAATGGGTATCCCGTCCTTCTTCCTCTTGGCCATCGAACGGTATTCCAGCTCGCCGGGCAAGAGCACCTCCTTGAAGCCCGGCCGGACGGGCGTCGATTTCACTTCCTTCACCAGCCTGTCGACCTCCCGCTTGAACTCCTTCACTGACCCGTAAGCGCCTACGTCGACTGCAAAGACGGTGACGCCCTGTCCCTTCCCGCGCGTCCCCGTGCCCGTCAGGTTGAGCGCTCCTCCCAGGACTCCTATGGCGAGATTCAACCCGTAGCCCTTGTACGTCCCGAAGGGTAGCAGCGAGCCACCTTTGTCCCAGAACTCATCGATGTTCTGCAGATTGAGCACGTTGCCGTGGACCGAGTTCCCCTGCCTGTCTATGAGCCAGCCCTCCGGGATAGGCTTCCCTTCCAGGAGGAAGGTCCTCACGTGTCCCTGCGCGACGATCGTCGTGGCAAAGTCCAGCACTATCGGGTCTGACCTTCCCGCTGGGATTGCGATGCTCATCGGGTCCGTCCCGGTGACCGGCACGGTGCCCCCCCAGGGCGAGCAGCAAGGGTTGTCTCTGACGAATACCATGCCGATCATGTCCCGTTCGAGCGCCATCGCCGAGTAATAGAACAGGTTGGTGATCCAGTCACCGTTCGTGACGGTGCAGGAGCCCAGCCCCGTATCCTCCGCCTTGTCCATGGCTATTGTCATCGCGCGTTCCGCAGAGACGGGCCCCCAAACGTTGCCCGCGTCGAGCAGGGCGGTCGCCTTGGTCTCCTTCAGGACCTTCATCTTTCTCATCCTCCTCTTCTCCGTGAAGTACGGCAGTATCCTCACTCCGTGGGAGTCTATGCCGCGCAGGCTTCCGGAAATGAGTACCTTCGTCACGACTTCCGCCTGGTCTTCTGATGCACCAGAGGCCTGAACCATCTCTATTCCGAGCTTTCTCCACGCCTTCTCCGAGTACGTGCGCACGCCCTGCAAGCCCTCCCTACAACTTTTATCGCTTTGCAGGTCGGTGGCTCTATGGAAAGCAATAATCGGAGGCGGCATGCCATGTGCTGACGTGCGCGAGATTGGGTTCACCTCGTGGTTTTCGCGAAGCATGACCCTGGACGCTGCTCTCCGCCATCTCGCCGTCGCTCACTGCACAAGCACCGAGATAGCCGCCATGCCCGAATACCTCCCCCGGTCGAAATCCATCGGTGCCTCACTAAGGAGGCGGGGGCTGAGCGTCGCCGCCTTGAGCCTTGGAGTCCCGTTCTTCTACAGCAACTCGAAGCTGGACCTTCATTCCCCCAAAAAGTCAGTGCGTAGTGCAACCCTGGCGTATGTGCGCAGGAGCATAGACCTCGCCGCCCAGCTCGAAGCTGGTGTCGTCTACGCTTGTTCAATGAAACGTGGTCCTCCGGAGCAACATGGCAAGGCTCTGGGACTCCTGGGAGAGGGTGTAGCCGAGTGTGCCGATTACGCAAAGGCGTCGGCCGTGAGGTTCGCTCTCGAACCGTTCCCCACTGGTGAGCTGCCCACGGTCACGGAGACGATAGCGTTGATCAGAGGGGCGGCTTCAGATAACCTTGGACTGGTTCTCGACACCGGGCACGCGACCATCTCGGGCGAAGACCTGGGCGGCGCGGCCAGGCACTCCAGGGGCCATATCGCGCACGTCCACCTGAACAATAACGACGGAGTCATTGACCTGCACTGGGCGCCCCAGAGGGGGAAGCTGGCAGCCGAGGATTTCAGAGGACTGTTCACCGAGCTTAGAGACCAGAATTACCGGGGCAAGATGTCAATCGAGCTGAGCAAGCCCAGGCCCGTTGTCGGTACGATAACCACATCGAGGAGTTTCGTGCAGGACCTGTTGGACGGCATCAAGGGTCCAGCTTCGCCTGGGTCTCGAACTTCTTCTTGAGAAACTGAGAGAGCAGAGGCACCTGTATCACTATGGAAAGGAACGCCACTCCCAAAACCATGCTCGTCACGACGTTCAGTTCTGAGCCAGTCACCACCGTGGAGGTGACTAGCGAGGCTGCCAGCGCGATGGAGAGCGCCCCGCGCATGCCGCCTATCATGGCGACGTTGCTCCACGCGATGGGAATCTTTTCGCCCACCTGGTTGAAGATCGCGAGGATGGGGTAGACCGACGCGGCCCTCGCCACCGTGACAGAGAGATACGCCACCAAGATGAAGAAGGAATACTGGGATATCATCGCGAGGTTGGTCTCGAAACCTATGAGGAGGAAGGCCACAGAGTTACCGACGAACGCCGCAATCTGCCAGAAGTTCAGTACCGCCTCTTTGGCCTCGGGGGTAATGTTCACGTTCATTATCACGTTGCCGAAATACAGACCAACTACCGAGACCGCGATAAGTCCGGACGCGCCCAGACCCGTCGCGAACACGTAGGAGCCGTACACAGCCGCTATCGTCAGGACCACCTTGGCAGTCTTGTCGTCGAACGTCGCTCCGATTGCGCGGGCGACGAACGCAACCGCTATTCCTATCAGCGCACCTCCTAACGTGGAGAATCCGAAGGATGCTACCGCCGGAACCAACTGCAGACTGGGAAGGCTCATCGACGCCAGAACGATGCTGAAGATAACGATCGCCGTGGCGTCGTTGAAAGCCGCCTCCGTGTCCATCAGAGCGGCCAACTTGGAGGGTACCTTCGCTCGCCGGAAGACCTCCAGAACGGTGACCACGTCCGTGGGCGCGATTATAGCCGCAAACAGAATGGATATGCCGAGGGGCAACCCCGTCAGTTGCCAGAGCACCAGCCCCCCGACCGCCGTTGCGATGACCACGCCGACGGTTGCCAGCACGATTGAGGGGCGTATCACGGCCCTCAGGTCCGGAGCCTTGATGTGGACCATCGCCTCGAAGATGAGAGGGGGCACGACGAGTCCAACAAACAGGCCGCCGTCGACCAGGCTAGAGTATATGGACCGTATCGATAAGATTGCCTGCTGGATTGTGTCGCCGACGGGATTTCTGCCCAGCAATGGGAGAGTCGAGATTACCGCGATGCCCAGCCCGATGAAGACCAGCACCAGGGTGTATGGTACCTTGGCTTTGAGCGAGATGATCTGGGCTACGAGCATCACCAGGATGAACCCCGTCAGGGCCAGCTCGATGGTCGCGACAGCCATCATGACTCCTCCTCGGCTGCACAGATAAGTTTGGCTGGTCCGCGCTGTGGGAGAGGCCCTGCTGCCTCGGCGCCGCTCTAGGCCTTCTCGTACTGGGTTATCGTCTGCAGTATCTCATCCATCTTACCGATCGAAAAGGACGGCTCGGTCGACACTAGGACGCCTCCGAATCCTGTGATGGGGAACAGCGCCAGATTGACCTTGTTCTTGTGAATAAGGATGTAGTCTGTCCTGCCGAGATACGCGTCCCAACCCTTGTCTGCCCCGAGAAGGATGGCCAGTTGCGTTATCAGTTTTGGTTCCAGCGAGCTGGGTTCAAGAGAATCAACGCCCTTCCTCATGCCTCCCGCGATAATCTTCCCGTCCTTGTCTATGATTCCGCAATAGCGTATCGCACGGTCTAGGGAGAGGACCTCTTCCACAAGCTTCGCGTCTCGCGCAGGCAACAGCACAGCCTTCGACCATCGGTTCTTATCTGTTATCTGCAAGTCTCGCGTTCCAAAGTCCCTGTGGATGTTTTAGGGCGACGGGGTGGACCGGTGAATATTCCTTCGTGCATATACTGAACATAACCCGTTATATACTTCACGAATAACGGTATACCCTATGCCAAGCAAGAAACTTGACACAATAGCCGTTCATTCTGGACAAGAGTCACCCGATCCGACGACCGGCGCCCGGGCGGTGCCGATCTATCAGACGACATCGTATGTGTTCAAGGACGCGGACCATGCGGCGAACCTCTTCGCCCTGAAAGAATTCGGCAATATCTATACTCGGATAATGAATCCGACCCAGGACGTCTTCGAGCGCAGGATTGCTGCGATTGAGGGAGGGACAGGGGCGTTAGCCGTCGCCTCGGGCCAGGCGGCCGAGACCTTCGCAATCTTGGCAATCACACGGCTGGGAGACGACATCGTCTCGGCGAACAATCTCTATGGCGGGACCTACGAACTCTTCCACTACACGCTGCCAAAACTTGGGAGGACGGTAAAGTTCGTCGACTCCACCAAACCAGAGGAGTTCCGGAAGGCCATCGGACCAAAGACGAAGGCGATATACGCAGAGACGGTGGGGAACCCGAAGCTCGACGTGCCCGACTTCGAGACGATTTCGAAGATAGCTCACGATGCGGGGATTCCGTTCATCGTCGACAACACGGTCGGCGTCGGCATCGTCAGGCCCATTGACCACGGCGTGGATATCGTGGTCTCGTCAGCTACCAAGTACATCGGAGGGCATGGCACTTCGATCGGCGGGGTCCTCGTCGACTCCGGAAAGTTCAACTGGGGGAACGGCAAGTTCCCAGAGTTCACCGAGCCTGACCCAACCTATCATGGCCTCAAGTACTGGGACGTGTTCGGAAACTTCCCCGGGCTGGGGAACGTCGCCTTCATCATCAAGGTGAGGGTCCAGCTCCTGAGAGACATCGGCGCGTCCCTGAGCCCATTCAACGCCTTCCTGTTCCTCCAGGGGCTCGAGACCCTGCCGCTGAGGCAGAGGAAGCACTCGGAGAACGCACTGAAGGTGGCCCAGTTCCTCAAGACCCACCCACTCGTCACCTGGGTAAACTATCCGGGGCTCCCGGACCATCCGAGCCACAAGCTCGCCACAAAGTACCTCGGCAACAACTACGGAGGGATAGTCGGGTTCGGGATCAAGGGAGGCCTGGAGTCCGGCAAGAAGTTCATCAACTCGGTGAAACTACTGTCGCACCTCGCCAATATAGGCGACGCCAAGAGCCTTGTGATTCACCCGGCCTCCACAACCCACTCCCAGCTCACCAAGGCCGAGCAGGAGGAGACGGGCGTCACCGAAGACTACGTCCGCATCGCAGTAGGCATCGAAGACTTCGAGGACATCAAGGAAGACATCGACCAGGCCCTGAAGGCGTCCGTGAAGTGAGGATATCGGAGGGCCGTCCTCCGAGACATCCCTCGCTCCAGGGATCGGAAGCGAGGTCCTCCTCAAAGCTTGGAGGTACCGACCCGTGAGTGAAGGTGCGCATGCGCTGGGCTTGGTCGAGACGAAGGAGTTCACCTTCGCGAGTCCCCCGGACGAGCTTGTGCTGGACTCGGCCGAAAGGCTCGGCCCTGTTACGCTTGCCTACGAGACCTACGGGACCCTGAACGAGAGCAAGTCGAACGCCATCTTAGTCATGCACGCGCTTTCGGGCGACGCTCACGCGGCAGGCTACCATCAGAATGAGGAGCATCCAGGGTGGTGGAATGATATGATTGGTCCTGACAAGGGGCTTGATACGGACAAGTATTTCGTAATCTGTTCTAATGTAATCGGAGGCTGCAAGGGCTCGACGGGGCCGTCGTCCACCGATCCGGGGACGGGCAAGCCCTACGCTCTTTCCTTTCCGTCCATCACAATAGGGGACATGGTGGAGGCCCAGCGCCGACTGATAGACCAACTGGAGATCAAGAAGCTCCTCTCGGTGGTCGGAGGTTCCATGGGTGGTATGCAGGCGCTGCAGTGGGTGGTATCTTACCCAGATAGGATACGTTCGGCCATCCCGATTGCGACCACCCTGAAGCATGCACCACAGCAGATTGCCTTCGACGAAGTCGGAAGGCAGGCGATAATGGCCGACGTGAACTGGAGGGATGGTGATTACTACGGGTATCCGCTCCCCGCCCGTGGCCTAGCAGTCGCCAGGATGGTCGGGCACATCACCTATATGAGCGACGCATCGATGGCCGAGAAATTCGGTCGTCAGCAGAAGTCGAACGAGCATCCTTCCAAATTCGGGGCAGACTTTGAAGTGGAGGGCTACCTTCGCTACAGGGGGGATAACTTCGTGAAGCGGTTCGACGCCAATTCGTATCTGTACATCACTAAGGCCATGGACCGGTTTGACCTGCTCTCCTCGAAGAAGCTCTCCGAGGTCTTCAAGGGCATCAAAGCGAAGATACTGCTAATCGCGTTCAAGTCAGACTGGCTCTACCCAACATACCAGTCCCAGGAGATACTGAAGGCGTGCAAGCTCAGCGGCGTCGATGCTACCTTTTGCGAGGTCAATTCCACCTATGGGCATGACGCCTTCCTCTTGGAGGTGGAGGAAGAGACGCATCTCCTCAAGCACTTCCTGAGTGGCGTGCCCCCTTGAAGCTCGAACACGAGGTGATCGTCGAATGGGTCGAGAAAGGCTCTAGCGTGCTCGACCTTGGCTGCGGAAGCGGCGACCTTCTGGCAGAACTGGTCAAGGAAAAGGGCGTGAGGGCCCAGGGAATCGAGATAGATGAGAAGGCCATCTATGAGTGCGTGGCGAAGGGGCTGAGCGTCGTCCAGCAGGACATCGAGACGGGTCTTTCCGAGTACCTCGACAAGTCGTTCGACTATGTGGTACTCGCGGGGAGCCTTCAGCAGGTGAAAAAGCCAGATGAGGTCTTGAAGGCGGCTCTGCGCGTAGGCAAGAGGACCATCGTGAGCTTTCCCAACTTCGGACATTACAAGGTGCGGCTGCAGATACTCTTCGGCGGAAAGGTGCCTGTCACCCCCTCGCTCCCGTTTGAGTGGTACGATACCCCAAACCTGCACTTCCTGAGCGTCTCGAACTTCATCGAATACTGCAAGAAGAGGGGCGTTCACATCGAACGTTCGGCTTTCTTTGGACGAACTAGGCTCAAGATTCTTCCGAACCTCAGGGCGGAAACATCGCTGTTCATGCTCTCGAGCTGAACCGGCGCGACCTCCGAAAGCGGCTACAGGGCGCCGGTTCCGATGCGGCCCTTGTATACGGGGCAGGTAAAGCGCAGTCCTCGCGCGCAGTCGTCGCAATAATTCAGCCTACAGTTCGGACAGCGGAGGTTGAGAAAGTCGACGGCGTGGCACTCGGCGCAGGTAACGGGCGCTGCTACGAACCCCAATCCTACGACACCGTGAGCACACCGGTCATCCATCCCGGCGCCGACATCGCTCCTCCCAGGCCGTTAGCCCCTGAGCCACAGAGCGATTCGCAGAGCCACGTGTACGACCCTGGACCGCCGGTGGTGAAGTATGCTACCTCGGTCGATTCAGCCGCAATCGGTATGTTGAGCCCTATGGAGGGAACCGTGAAGGTGTGTGACAGGTACTGCTCCCTCGGAGGAGCGAGGTTTGAGACGGTCTGCGCGCCCTGCAAGACGATACCCGAGGGCCCCTGGGTGGCGTTCATAGCGTCGTTGTTGTAGAACGTCATAGTATCGTTCACCGTCCCCGTCACGTTCTCATACTGTGGCCCGATGAATGTGGCATTGCCCTGGTCGAAGTTCATGATTATGATCTCGATTATTCGATGGGCGGGCAATGTGATGTTGGCCGAGGACTCGAGGCCATTGGGCCCACTGACGAAGAACGCTGGCTGTGAACCAATGCTCGAATTGTAGATGTTGTTGTTTGTTATGACCATCGTCAGGATGAATGGCGCGCTCGAGTTGGTGCTCGCTGAAGAAGCAGTCTGCGTGACGGTAGAAACAACGGCCTGATTCCCAGCCGCAATCGTCCCTAATGCCCCGCCGATAGCCATACTCAGCACGACGAGGGTTATGATGAGCGCCGCTGTGGTTCCCTTTGACATTGACCTACACCTTCCTCCTCTGGCCGAGTATAAACCCTAGGCCTCCAAGAATGGCGCCGAGAGCTGCCAAAAGGACCAGCGCGCCGATGGGGTCAACGAGCTGACTCAGATAGTTGACGTGGATCTGGTAGTCTGTGTAGCCCAAGCCTCCCGAGGCGACCGGAGTGCCAGCGTAGCCTGCCTCGTAACCGCCCCAAATCATAAGCATCATAGAGCCGGCGACCCCCACGTTCATGAGGATGTAGTGCCCCCAAGCCAAGTAGTTTGTCAGGCCGCGATACACCTTGCCCATGACTCCTTCGATGTAGAAGTAGAAGATCGCTGTGACTGCGACCGCGACCACCCCGACTACAAGGTAGAGTATGTAGCCGGTGAACATCCATGTGCCGCCCCCGCCACCTGCAATCACTTTGGAGGGGCTGAAGTACGAATCGATGTTGAAGTAGCTGAGCGGCTCAACTATGAGCACAGTAATGACTGCCACTATTGCCCCCTGAAGCACCGCCGCCCAGATGAATCTTCCAGCCCACTTTCCTCGTATCTGTTGCATATCATGGGGACTGATTGCAGGAACGTTGCTCATCTAGGCCATCCCCTCGAAGTGACCTGCATAACTTATCGAAAGGCGGCGATTGCGGATCTTCTCCATGACATCCTCATTCAGCTCGGCCTCGACTACGACACCGTGCCGGTCTGCCGATATCCGGAAGGACCTGAAGCAGCTTCTGTAGGTCGCATATCTCTTCCCGGACTCTGTGATCACTATCCTCTCGACGAGAACCAATCCCTCGTCGACGAGTTCCTGTATCCTACGGTAGCAAGTGCTCAGTGGAATTCCCTGCGCCGAGCTTATCTCTTCGACTGTCCTTGCCTCCTCTGTTGCGAAGGTCATTATCTTCGCGGAGAACCTATCTGCGAGGGCCTCCATTATCGAGTGCGCCATCGATTGACTGACAGCAGTCAGATAAGCGGCAGGGGCGATGTGCACTGCTTCAAGCTTTGTTGTCAGGGTAATCATCGCTGAACGGCTTCTAGGAGGCCTGAACCGTATATGATTCGGCCGTATTGACTGCGTGAGAACCGTCATAATCAAATTGAATGCAGCGATTTGCAAGTCTTGACTGCGAAGAACATCAGGAATTTGATGCGAGCGTTCAACGCTTGTAATTTATTAATCGCAATATCACCGAAGGTTGCCGAGAGCCTTGAAGGAGAAGACGGTCACGATTTCGTTTCGAATCGCCGAAAACGCGCTGAGGGCTCTCCAAGAGGATGCAAAGAAGCAGAACGTAAGCCTGAACACCCTCGCCAATCAGATGTTCGTCGCTTTTGCCGACTATGATCGCTTCTTACAGAAGTTCCACATGGTCAAGCTCTCAACACCGACCCTGAAGCAGATAATCAATGCAGCCACCGACGACGCAATCGTCGAGGCTGGAAAGAACGCAGGGAGCAGTGTACCCGAGAGCTTCATGCTTGCCAAGACCGGGGAGCTTTCCGTCCCGAACGCTCTGGATTATCTAAAGCTCATGGGGGCCCACGCGAACCTTTTCGACTTCAGCGAGGTCACACACGCAGGTAAGACCTCAGTGACGCTTACGCATGACCTCGGACCGAAGGGAAGCATATTCCTGACCCACTACGTCGAGGCCATCTTCTCATCGCTAGACAAGAACCCGAAGGTTCGTCAGCTGTCCGACGCCATCACATTCGAAGTCTAAAGACGACCAATGAATGTCGCGATGCATCTGTGGCTCCTAAATTGCAACTCATTGCAATCGATACGAGCGAATGATATAGTTCATGGGGAACCATTGGTTCGAGAGAGATGGTGGGCGTTCGAAGCGGTACGTGCGTGGTAGGAATACGTCACGGGGATGTTGATTTAGAGGGCCTCAAGGCCGCCATCTCGGAAATCGAAGGGGTCGCTGAGGTGGAGTTCAACTATTTAACGCGCAAATTCACGGTACGCTACGATGGTGCGGAGCGCACGCTTGAGCAGATAAATAGGAAACTCAAGGGGGTAGTCCGGGGGACCAGGCCCTCAGGCGCATTCGAAGTGTAGTGCTGTCAGACCACCTATTGGGGGAACGCCCGCCCCTCGGTCTTGCGTCTCCGGTTTGGTTTCTTCTGTATCACTAGTTTCTTCGCCCACGCGTGTACTAGGTCGAAGGACTCGCCCAGATCATACGAGAACACTTCGTACGAGTACCTCTCCTTAGGCGAGAGTATCGTCACTTTGACGAGGTTCTTCTTTCTTTGAGGATTGTTTCCCTCTAGCTCGATGACGGCGCGCGCCTCATTGATGTCAGGGAAGACCCTCATAAGAAGATGAACTGACTCGAGGAACTTCTCACGCACCACCCCCGCCGCGAATGAGTCCTCAGGCAGCCCGACGACGTACATTGGGACGGGCGACGTCGCATCCTTCCTAACTAGAAGCTTCATGAAATCTCTGCAAGTAGCAATCCCCTGAACTTCTCCAGTGTTCATGATGATGGAATAGTTCACAGACCTACGCCGCATGTCGCGGAAGACGGTTTGCAGAGAATCTGTAACCTCGTTGGTTTGCATCGCGTCGTCGCCGAACATGCCGACTGACTCATCGTACCTTCCCTTGAGTCTCGCACCCTTCTGATCTCTATCGGGCGTGGGGAGCTTGTTGAACACTATCTCCGCCGAGGTGACTACTCGCTTCAACTTAGAGCCATCCACGACGGGGATCTGGTCAATCTTCTTCCTCCTCATCAGTTCTCTCGCGGCCGATATCGGCGAGGATGATTCGAGCGTGACCAGCGATGGGGTCATGATGGAAGACAACCTCAACTTGACGTCCTCCTCCAGCATCTTTCCGACGATCTCAGGAGAGGTGACCACGCCGAGTAGCTTGCTTCCTTCGTAGACTGGTATCGACCGCGTCCTGTACTCGAACATGAGCGAGGCCGCGTCCCCCACAGTATTGCTTTGGTTGAGCCGTGGGACCTGGTGCATCAGTTTGGACAGCCTCGTCTCGGTGTCGTTGAGACCGAGAAGGTCTCTGATTGTTACGATAGAAGTCCTACCCTCTTCCTCGACGAACGCCTCGTAGTTGTTCGTCTCCCTCAGGTAACCTATCAGCGTAGAGGCCTTGTCGATGGACGAAAAAGGCCTGGTCTCCGATATCACATCAGCTACTGAAGTCGCGGTCAGTTCACTCGGCGTCATGATGCTGCATCTAGCCGACGAATACATTGACCGCCCTTAAGAACCTAGATGCAATTCTCGGTCTTGAGAAAGGTGTCAGGAGGGGACTATGATGGTGCCTGCCTGAAGAGCCACTGCCTCACGCGCGCTCTCGAGACTAATGACCACTGCGACTGTGCCCCCTGAATTGAGGAATCCTACCGCAGCCTCGACCTTTGGTCTCATGCTCCCAGCTGCGAACTGGCCCTCCGTCAGGTATCGGTCGCATTCGGCCCGCGTCGCGCGCGTCAGCGCCCTCGAGGTCGGCTTGCCATAGTCCAGAAATACGTTCTCAACGTCGGTGAGTATTAGAAGCATCTCCGCCTTCACGTCAACTGCGAGGACAGAGGGTGCAATGTCCTTGTCTATCACCGCCTCGACACGTCTGGTCGATCCGTCTTGAAGGGAAACGACAGGAATGCCACCGCTGCCCGCCGCTATGACGATGACTCCTGATTCGACGAGACGCGCTCTGCGTCTGTCGCTACTTTACAATCAGAACGTCGCACTTGGAATGTGCGACTACATTCGATGAAACCCCTCCGAGGAGGAAGCGTTCCATTCCTGATATACCCCTCCTGCCAATTACGATGAGGTCTATCCCGTTGCTCGCAGCGAGATTTAGGATGCACTCCCCGGCGTTGCCTTCCTTCACGGCCCCGGTCACCCCAGGGATGACAGAACCCGCAATCTTAATCGCTTGTGCCAGTGTTTCTTGTCCGTTCTTGATCAGGTCCTCAAAGAATTCCTCGGGCGCGGGAGGCGCCATTGGGGCGAAGGCGAAAAGGGTCGTGTTCACGACGACGAGCACGCTCAACGTGGCTCCGTGCTCCCGCGCGAGCGCCGCAGCGCGAGCGAGTGCCCTGGTGGAGTTTTTGGAACCATCATAGCCGACGAGGATCTTACTGTAATTTGGCTGGAGGGTAATCTCTGAGGCAGTTTGTTGCGCGCTCATCGTTAACGACCGGTTGTCTTCGGCATTTAAGGGATAGACACGATTGTCGAAAGCGAGAATCGGTCCGCCGCCATGCCCGCTTATCAGATTCTACCCTAGCCAAAAATGATCGAGCTGGAAAGTCAGTCGGAGGGTAAGCCTAGGCATACACTTCAGCTTCATAGCCTTGAACGCTATCGTCAGAAAAGTCCATAATAGACGCACTACCTACGATTGGATACAGGATTCCTGGCCGTGGAGCTTGAACAAGTTCAGGGTGGGAAATTTAGCGTGAGCAAGCTCGTCCGAGTGGGGTTGCTGGGTGCAGGGTTCATCCTAAATGATTTCCTCGTTCCCGCGCTGAATGCCCTGCCCGACGCCGAAATCGTCGCGGTAGCGGGCAGGCGGGAAGGAGCCGTGGAGGAATTCGGCAGACGATGGGGCATCAAGACGAGATTCCATGGTAGCAACGGGATAGAGCGACTCTGCAAGAATCCATCGGTGGACGCGGTCCTTGTAGCGCTCCCAAACGACCTGCATCTGCCCGCGATTCTCGCGGCTGCAGAGAACCACAAGGACTTGATATGCGAGAAGCCTCTTGGTCGTAATTCGGTCGAAGCTGGAAAGGCCCTCGACGCGGCCAGACGCTATGGTGTGCTTCATTGCTACGCGGAGAACCAGATTTTCATGCCGCAGGTGGTTCGCGCAAGGGAATTCATCCGGAGCGGTGCGATCGGCAAACCCGTCTGGATTAGGTCGAGGGAAGCCCACTCGGGCCCGCACAAGAAGTGGTTTTGGGATGCCGAGAGGGCCGGAGGAGGGGTGATGCTCGACATGGGATGCCATTCGGTCGAAGTGGTACGCAACCTGTTCGGCAAGAGACCAAAAGCCGTCAGCGGATGGAAAAAGACGCTTGTCCATGATACAAAGGTAGAGGACAACAGCCTGGTCCTGGTGAGGCACGAGGGAGGTGAGATGGGTCAGAGTGAGAACAGCTGGTCGGCCAAGGGTGGTCTTGACATCCGGCTGGAAGTCTACGGAAGCGAGGGGACCATCTTCGTAGACTCAAGTCGCGAGACCGGAATCAAGATGTTCACGGTCGCGTCCAACAAGGAGACCAATTATATAGTCGAGAAGGCGGATTCCACTACGGGTTGGACCTTCCCCACGTGGCGCGAGTACGTGACGAACGGGTACCTCGATGAGATGAGGGAGTTCATCGCGTCCATCTCAGCGGGTAAGAAACCGTCTGAAACATTTGAGGACGGGTTGATTGTAAACAGAATCATAGACGCTGCCTATGAGTCAGCGCGAAAATCCAAGTGGATAGATTTCAAATAACGTCCAGCCACCAATCCATCTCGGCTACTCCCGTCATGCGCCTTTGAGGGCGGTTTCGTGAGGGGCACGATAGTGCGCACTCTCGTCACGCGGGAACATCTCGTCCCGACAGACGATCCTGTTCGGGGTGAGCCCAGTGGCGAGCTCTGTCCTTAGCTCACAGCTTTCTTCATGAGCGCGGCGACCCTCGCCTCTTCGGCGGCGGTCAACCTCTTCAACGCGAACTCGGTCGGCCACATGGCGCCTTCGTCGAGGTTCGCCTCGTCGCTGAAGCCCAGTGTAGCGTACCTCGTCTTGAACTTCTCGGCTGGTTTGAAGAAGAAGACGACATTGCCGTCCTTGGCGTACGCTGGCATCCCATACCAAGTTCTCGCCGTGAGGCTTGGCGCGCTGGCTTTGACGATAGCATGGAGTCGCTTGGCCATGGCGCGATCCGGTTCCGACATCTCGGCGATCTTCTCGACCACGGCGCTTTCCCCGTCCGCCTTCTCCTTTTCCGCCTTCATCTCCTTGACGCGCTCCTTCATAGCGGCTCGTTCCTCGTCCGTGAATCCCTTCTTGTTGGTCGCGTTGGTGCTCTGCATGGCCTTCTGCGCAGGTGACATGGAATTCTATCCCTCTCCGGAGTTTAAATGCCTTCAGGAACCCTTCTGGGTGAGTCGGTTGATCGAGAACCGGTTTCCGTCCGGGTCCGCGAACGTGGCCGATACCCCCCAGCCGTACTCCTGCGGCTCCGCCTTGAACAGCACCCCACGGGCCTTCAGCTCGGCGGCTGTCTTGTGGACGTCATCGACGAACATCACTATCGGGGGGGACATCCCTGCCTTCAACTGGCCTGAAGATGCGCCCGGGTCTGGCGTCCCCTCCTGCCAGAGGACCAGTTCCAAGTCCTGCCCCTTGAGGCCGACCGTGACATACCTGTATCCGCCGTTGGTGTAATCCGTCTTCTTCTCGAAGCCCACCTTTTCGGTGTAGAACTCCAGCGCCTCTTCCTTGTTCTTCACGACCAGCGCGATCGAGTTGATTCTCGCATCCATGCCAGGGCGTAAGCGGCGCGAACATTTGAACCGTTGCCTAAACGATTTGGGCGAAAGTGAAGCGATGGATAAATAGGAAACTCGGCGGTATCCAACGTGAACCAAGGGCCGATGACCAGCAAACTGATGCGTGGTCGCTGCTTGAACCCGCTGATATTGGTGGGGCCGGTGAGATTCGACCAGTATACTTTCGTTCGATGGATTTGAATTTTCTCATCCCGCCGGCCTCAACATCAAGATAGTAAGTCTGGGGCGAGATTACCATGAGATTCGCAGCTGGGCACCCCATTCGGTCAGAAACCTGGCCGCCCTGTGCAAGCGCGGAGCGTAGGCGAAAATGCCCTTCTGCGACGGCGGCCGTGAGAGAGTCAATCTCAGGGACGGGCCGGTCGAATTCGCCAAGCAGAAGCCAGCCGAATAATGGACGAATTGCGGAGCCCCATCTCAAGACGTATCTGCACTTAAAAACATGAGACGCCAAGCAACCGATTTGAATGACCGGCTTCGTCTCCTTGGATACTATACTGGCCGTGCTGAGCATCGCGATAGGCCTCACGATATTTCTGATGCAGACGAGGGCCGATGCCAAAATAAACAACATTATCAAAACGCAGTTCAGGCGACAGGAACTCGAGAAGAAATACTTCGGCACGAGGCTGATAACGAACTTGGAGCTTGTGAAGAAGAATTATTTGAAGCTGCAGCAGTTTCTGGGAGAGTATCTGACCGACCGATCGCCAGCCAGCAAGACCAGGGTGAAGAACTTCTCCGTGTTCCACAGTAAGCATCTGGACGAGTATGTCGTCCCCACGCTACGAAGCGACTTAGGGCGTTTGATTCAGTTCATAGACGACCTGGAACTCGTAGACCAGCTCTCGTCAGCCTTCGACGACCTCTCATCTATCTTCAAGGATTGTTCTGTTGACAGCACGCTCGATGAGCCCGATTCATCCCTAAGAGAGAAGATCTCCGTGTTACAAGAACGGTCCAAGCAGCTCGAGTCTCTCCTATCGAAGCTCGCCCGAGAGATTCCAACGATAGAATAGGCGTGGGGCGGAAGTCGTGAAACACAATAGCAGTGAGGGGCGACTATCTGAACGAGGTCACATTGTTGCAGGCTCGGTTTGCGCTGTCAGAGGCCCTGAAGTAACGATTATATTCCACAGTTTCGTTCTAATTACAAGATGCTCCAGTATTCATGCAGGACGTCTGGGCTCGACTGCGACGCGATCTTCTCGGCGAAGACAGAGGAAGAGATAATCAAGCAGATCAACCAGCACGCCATTGATGTGCACGGTCTGGAGCCGAGCGACCTGAGCCCCGAGCTCATGCGCAAGGTAAAGTCCTCGATCCAGAGGACCTAGTAGCTCTTCGGCATACTATTCCTTGCGTGATTCGGTTCATCCTTTCTTCGGGTCTTCCTAGGTTCCATCGGCCTCTTAGGCCTCCTTTCCGATTCCCTTAGGCTTTCGACCCTCACTCCTGTTCATGAGGGTGCCATCCAAGAACCTTACTTGGGCGGTCTTCCTGGGGGACCGAAAGACGAGGTCGGCTCAGGCTCCATCCTGTGGTAGCGGTAAACCAGCGTGCTCGTTGCTTGAACCCGCTGATATTGGTGGGGCCGGTGAGATTTGAACTCACGGTCGCCTGCACTTTGCCCCGTTGCCGGGTCCCCAAGCAGGAATCTTGACCATACTAGACTACGGCCCCGCGAGGCCTCGCGTATTAAGAGCCGTATACATGCTTATCGAAATGATGTCAGAGCCTCTTGGGTAGTTCCTTCAACATCTGCGGGGCATCATTGGACTTGAGAGGTTCCCCGTGCCCGCTCAGTACGACGTCAAAGTCCAGCTGGGAGAGCCTTTCGATGGAAACTTTCGCCTGACCCATGTCAGGGGTGAACTGCGGAGGAGGACCCTGGAGTTTGCCTTTGATGTACCTCACCGTGTCTCCGACAAGGAGCACTTTGCCCGCTCTGTCGTAGAGCGATATGCTACCGGGCGTGTGGCCCGGTGTGTGAAGCACGACGAACCTCCCGACTAAGTCGTTCTCCTTCAACCTGATGTCTGGCTCCACCGGAGGTGAGCGGAAGAAAGGGGACATCAACGCGAAGAGGAGCCCGGTCATCCCTCCGGGCGATGGGTACTTCTTCTTCCCTGAGACGTAATCCGCGTCTGCCTCATGGATCGCGACCTTCGCGCCCGTCGCCGTCTTCAGAGCGGCTGCTCCCCTGATATGATCTACATGACAGTGCGTAAGTACTATTGTCTTCACGTCCGAGGGCTTGCGCATCATTTTCGCCGTGAGGTAACCGAGAATCTTCTTCCCGTCGGGTTGTATCCCGGTGTCCACCAGAGTCAACGAACCATCCGCTTCCTCGATGAAATAGCTGTTCGCGTTAGAGCCGTCTACGTACTGGATTCCCTTAGCGATTTCCAAACGTTTCAAACCAACAATAACGAACGAGCTCATAACGATTGCGATTCAACCCATGAGAGGCCTTCTCTTGGGAATGAACCCCGCCTAGCTTAAATCGGCACGGTTGGTTTCCGTGTCGTGGCCCACTTCGTCCTGTCCGACGACCTCACCGGGGCTTCAGGTGTAGCATCTATGGTGGACGGGTCGCTCGCGGCAACCGTCAATCTCTCGCGGTTCGACCGCCGTCTTGCAGAAGAGTTCTCCTTCATCGCGATTAACTTGGAAGCTCGGGAAGTGAGCGAGCAGGATGCCACGCGGTTCGCCAGGGAGGCGCTTGACAGGGCAGGAGACTCATGGACCGCGCTGAGGATAGACAGCACCCTGCGGGGTTCGGTCGCCGGACTTGTCGGTCAGCTATCGTCAAAAGGAAGAATCTTGGTGACGGACACCATTCCGGAATACGGCCGTCGAACGAGCAACGGTAAGACAGTCGTAGGGAATCGGGAAACGGACCTTGAAGCCGTGCTTGAGCCCGTCCGCGAACTGATTGAGCGGGGTAGGGTAATCGTCGCCGACTCCCAGAGTGAAGCCGACCTGCGGAGCCTCGCGTCCAGGTGCGTTCGCGAGAACCTGATACCGGTCGACCCCGGCCCACTCGTGTCGCTGGTCGTGAAGGAAAGGCTGGGTATCTCCCACGGGTCTCTCTTGGCTCAGACAAAGATTGGCCGACGCCCCATCGAGAAGGTCGCGTTCGTGATCGGCACAAGAGACGGGATGACGCTGAAGCAGCTACAGCACATGCGGAGAGAGGGTTTCGCTGTTCGGCCACCTGCCTCAACGGAGCCAGCTGACGTTAGCATCTTCTCGTTCTCGCTCGACACCAACGCGGAGCTCATCGACGACTCGTTCGTGGATTCCTTGCGAGACTACGACGCCATTGTCCTTAGCGGAGGCGCCACTGCCAGCTATGTGCTGGAGATGTCCGACTTTGGATGCATAATAAACGGCCCCCAGGTCCAGCCTCTGCTCTCATCCGGGACCGTGAGGGGAGGGGTGCTCGACGGGAAGTTCGTGGTACTGAAGGGAGGGTTCATCGGAGACGAGAAAACGTATAAGACGATTTTGGAGTGGCTGAAACAAAGATGATTGGAGTAACCCTCGGGGATCCGGCGGGCGTGGGTCCGGAGATAGTGGCCAAGTCGCTAGGCAGCCTAGCGAAGGGGGAGCTCATCCTGATAGGGAACAGAGAGAACTTCGTGCGCGTGATATCAGACCTTCGCCTCGACGTTAACCCGGACGATTACGAGTTCGTCGATATCAAGGGAGGGGACGTCCAGTACGGCCGCGTACAGAAGGCGGCGGGGGAGATTGCAGTCAAGAGCATCGAGAAAGCGGTGGAACTCGCTCAGGCCAATCGGATTGAATCCATGGCGACGGCGCCGATAAACAAGGAAGCCATCCTGATGGCGGGTTCGAAGTACATCGACCACACCACTATGCTCTCGGGGCTGACGGGGTCTAAGGTGAATCACACGGTCTTTGAAGTCGGGGCGCTGCGGATATTCTTCATGACCAAGCACGTCTCTCTCGTGAAAGCGTGCAGTCAGGTGACCGAGTCCTTGGTGCATGCATCTATCCTGGAGGCGGACGACTGCCTCCGCCTGCTCGGGGTGGGCAGGCGCAGGATCGCGATCGCAGGCCTGAACCCGCACTCGGGCGAAGGAGGCCTCTTCGGGAGGGAGGAGATAGAACAGATCACGCCCGCTATCAATCGGGCCAAGAAGAGCCTCGATGTTTCCGGACCATATCCAGCAGACTCGGTCTTCCATAGGGCCGCCGAGGGCGCGTTCGACATAGTAATCGCGCTTTATCACGACCAGGGGCACATCGCGGCCAAGATGCTCGACTTTCATCGGACCGTCAGCCTCAACCTTGGCCTGCCATTTCTGAGGACCTCCGTGGACCACGGCACGGCGTTCGATATCGCCGGCAAGGGGCTGGCTAATCCACTGAGCATGGTGGAGGCGGTCAAGAAGGCGGCGGAGTACGGAAAAAGTTACAGGTCCAGATATCGAGAGATCATGTGACTATCCCGAGCGTGTTCAGAATCGCGACGTAGTTCTCGTCGGACATATCCTTCTTGTATTCCCTTAGTGCTCGCAGGACCTCGTCGTGCGATTTCAGCCCTAGCAGCCTTCTGACCAGCGGAGAGGACCTGCCCCCTATGAGCAGGTTCTGAGTTGCCGTGGTCACGTTCTTGGTCGACCTCCCACGGCTAGATGATTCGAAATCGATGATGTATGGCTCGTCCCCCGCCATTATGACGTGCTTCCTCAGGTCGCTGAGCTGACCGTGGTCGAGGCCCACAAGGTCGAGCTTCCTGCATTGGTTCAGTAGGCGGTGTATGATCTCACGAACCCGTCCTCGTGTCCCGACTCCCTTGATCGACCGTAGATGGTCGTCGACGTCCTCGCCCTCAACGAGCTGCATGACCATAAAGTCCCTCGAAGCGGCGAACGCGAACGCCCCGACCCCTATCTGATTCGCGATCTGAGTGAGCCTGTACTCATCCAGCATGGTCTTGCGGTTGGCGTCGCAGCGTCTTATCTTCAGGGCCTGCTCGTTCCCCTTCACGGTGGCCCTCACGACCACGCTGACCGTCCCAATCCCGACCAACCCGAGCCTCCCTATCTTCGTCCTGCCGCCAAAGAACACCTCCGTAACTCCGAGTTTATCGAGTTGTCTGACCCTCGACTTCGCGACCGCCAGGTTCGGCCTCGGATAAGTGAGGACCAGCAGGTACGGGATCCTGACGAATTCGCTAACTGGAATCTGTTCCGATGTTGTCTGTGACAATAGAATCCAACCCCGCACTGAACCACTTTTCCTTCTGTCGCTCTCTCGCTATCCCTCGCCCTGTAAGCGCTCTTCCGGTCTTCTTGATTGAGATCGTCACGTCGCGCGAGGCGCCGATACCTTCGATCTCACCCGCGCAGAGCTGCTCGAGTAGCCGTCCGAGCCTGGTGAACCTCCTCTTCTGCAGCATGTGCATTTTACCGTCCCCTGAGGCCCAAATGAGCTCCGCATTTCCCTCGTTCTTCTGAACGAACTTCTTCGCTTCGTCGACCAGGTCTACGCTCGGACCTGACCTTTCGACCAAATCCGGCAGCTCATCAAACTCGGGCAGGAGCACGATCGCGCTCTTTTCCGCACCGTCTGATATCGCAGAAGATCTTGCTATCACGAACCCCTGTCCTTCGACGTGCTTCACAAGCTGTCTCGTGCTCTTCTTCAGCTCTCCCCAGAGAGTGTCTTCGCTCAACTGCGCGTGGTTGAACCTGATGCAATAGAGCCTGCCGCGGAGCGCCTTCCGGACCTTGCCTTTGACCCTCTTGAAGTAGACCAGCTCGGGCGCTTCAAGGAAAGCCCGCGAAGCTAGAACCATCCTCGCGACGGTCTCGTTTGATATGGCCGTGGCCAGCTCCCTGTCCGCGTCCACGGGGTCCTTCAGGGTCATGAACTTCTCCTCGCCGAATTTCAGGCGGGTAAAGTAGCTCAGCACTCCCTCGAAGCTTCCGTGCGAGTAGACCAGCACCTCCGACGCGTAGCCGCTGAACCCCTCGGTCTCGATCTCTGCCCCATAGACGCCGACCGTCTTCATGAAGCGCTTCAGCAGCCTGACATGCCGCTTCTCACGCGAGCCCATCTTCTCCTTCACAAAGTCGACATGGAACAGTGACCTGTCGGCGGCGCTCTTCCACTTCCCGGGTTTCACGTCGTAACACGGGACGATGTTCACCTTCACGTCACCCACCGACGCCTCCGTGTACGGGTGCTGGGCGTACTTCTTGCCGTGCGGGTATCCTCTGACCGCCTCCTCGCCCACCGCCAGCCCGATTCGCTCGAAGTCCGGACCGTCGACGTCCTCAGCGATTCTCACGAAGATGTCCAGGTCGACGTCACGTGGGAGCCACGTCCCCTTGGCGAACGACCCTCCCAGCTGGACGCCGCGTACCTCCTTGAAGCGACTCGCGGATGCCTCGACCCTTTCGAGCATCATCTTTGAAGTCCTCCGCATGCTGGCTTCCTCCCCCGCGGACGGTGTTACCAGTTTGCCCGCCTCTGCAAGAACCGCTCGCAGGCTGGTCACTTGAGCGCGTACTCCCTGACGTCCTTGTAGATTGGCCCGTTCGGCGTCAGGAGGCTGGACTTTAGCTTGAGGCTCGAGATCCTGGTCTTGCCGAACTCACGCTTCGCGTTCCCGCGGGCGAAGGACACCAAGCCCTCCATGTTGCGAGACGACCTTATCCTGCCTATCGTCACGTGCGCGCGGAACTCTCGCTCTTCGGGTTTGCCGATGCCATCGAGAGCTTCGATAACGGCCTCTGCCGTATCGGCGATGACGGGTTCGTCGTCGGCCGCGACTCCCGCCCAGACTATTCTGGGACGCTGAACGTCCGGAAACACTCCGACGCCCTCCATTCGGACTTCGAAAGATGAAAGATTGAGACCGGCGACCCGCCCATCCACCGTATCGGCTATCTCGTCAGGAACCTCCCCTAGGAACTTAACGGTGAAATGGAGGTTGTCCTTTGCGACCAGCCCGACGTCTGCCCGGGTGTCCCTGAGTTCCTGCTGGGACTCGACGAGCCTTTCGATTACCTCGTGCGAGATGTCAAAAGCCAGAAACGCGCGCATGAAGCTCCACCTTTCTTCGCGTTGCCGACCCGAACTAATAAATTAGAACCCGATGATGATTAATACTCTCAGTAGGGCTCGCTTGGAGGATACAGGTTTTGCTCATCATCGCCATCACAGGGATGCCAGGGGCCGGCAAGTCGACCGTGGCGAAGGAACTGGGGGCCTTGGGTCTCAAGAATATAGCGATGGGCGACATGATCAGGGAGGAGACCAAGCGTAGGAACCTCTACCCTGACGACAAGAACATGGGTGCCGTCATGCGTGAACTCCGCGAGAAGTATGGCGCGGGCGCGGTCGCTGAGCTCTGCCTTCTCAGCATCAAGTCGATGACGGGCGACGCCGTGGTCGTCGACGGCATAAGGTCGACAGCGGAAGTGGAGCTGTTCAGAAAGACCGGCGAGGTGAAACTACTGGCGATCTGGGCTTCCCCGGGCAGGAGGTTCCAGCTGCTCAGGGCGAGGGGCAGGACGGACGACCCCCAGAGCATAGAGAGCTTCAACGCAAGGGACGAGAGGGAGCTCTCAATAGGGATAGGTGGGGCCATAGCGCTTGCAGACGAGGTCGTCTCGAACGAGCGCATCTCGATAGAAGAACTCGGCTCCAGCGCGAAGATGGTAGTGGATCGGTGGATGAAGCCTGTTTAGCGGTGGCCCGCTAAGCATAGTCCTACGCGCCGGGGTGTCCCCCTCCGAGGACAGGGAAAGGGTCCTGACCGCAGCCCGCAACGTACTCGGGGATTGCAGCTATCAGGTCGAGGAGAGCGAAGACACCGTGGTCCTTCGTTCGTCCGAACCCGCCTGCCTGCAGAAGGTGCACGACCAGCTCAGGGACAGGCACGTTAGAAACGCGGCGCGGAGGCTGCTCCTCAAGAGCATCGACGGCAACGGGATGCGCATACTATTCAACCGGCAGGCCGCCTTCGTGGGAGTGATCGCGGCGGTCTCCACGGGAGAGGAATCCCCGGTCGGGCCACTGGCGCTGGAACTGGAATGCGAGAAGCCCGAGGAACTGATGGACTGGCTCACGCCGTATCGTGCTGCGGAACCTCAAGGACAAGCCCATCTTTAGCAGCGACGGTGTTCTCGAACACCTTCGTCGCCTCCCGCAGTAGTCGCCCCGCGTCCCTGTATCGTGCGCTGAAGTGCGTCAGAGCGAGCGCCCTCACGCCGGCATCCTTCGCCAGCTGCGCTGCCTCCACGGCGGTGCTGTGCTTCCTTTCGATGGCCTTGTCGGAGTCACCGGCCGCGAAAGTGGAGTCGAAGATGAGTAGGTCCACGCCAGCGAAGAACTTCGCCAGCGTCTTCGTCGGCCTAGTGTCACCGGAGTAACCGACCTTCCTGCCGGGCCTCGACGGCCCCACGACCTGACCTGGAAGGAACTTGGCTCCTTTGACCACCACGCTCCTTCCGCGCTGCAGGCTCGACCACTTCTTTCCTTCAGGGATTCCCAGCGCAAGAGCCTTCTTGGGGTCGAATACCCCGGGCCGCGGGAGCTCCTCAAAGACGTACGACCAGGCTTCGATGGAGTGGTTGGCTCTCCCGGCCCTTATCCTGAAGTCCTTGCCCCTGAACACGACGCCGGCCCTGACCGGGACCATCAGGACCTGGAACGAGAGCCCGATGTGGAGCACGCGCATCGTGAACTTCAACCATTCGAAGAGCTGCCCAGGGGCGACGATCGTCAGCGTCCTTATCCTCTGACTCATGCTCATCGTCTGGAGCAGGCCCAGCAGGCCGTTGACGTGGTCCCCGTGCAGATGGGTTATGAGGACGAGCATCTCCCTGTTCAGTCCTATCCCGAACTTCACAAATCTACTCTGCGCGCCCTCCCCGCAATCCATCAGGGTGACCTGTCCGTCCCGTGTGATAGCAATCGAAGGCAGGCTCCTCATCTTGGTCGGTGTCGCGGAGCTCGTGCCCAGGAAAGTTACTTCGAGCGTCGTCACGCCTCAGGTCCTCCTGAGAACGCTTATCGTGCGGGTGAGCTTCTTATGGACAAAGAGATGAAGCTCCTCATCGACTTCGAACCCGTCACTTCTCCCAATTTCGATCGACTTTGGGTGCATCACGACGAGTCTCCTTCCACATGCAAGCAACGATGAGGCCTCATTGATAAGGTTCTCAAGAATCCTGCTCATGCTGGACCCCGATGTGGTAGCGAGTTTCCCGTAGGGGATATCGGTGGCGATAGCGTCCACGCCAGTCAGCGGGATGTGCTGGGAGTCGGCCCTGATGACCCCCAGCCATTCCTGAGCGAACTTGTCTCTATTCCGGCTCGCCCCCTTCACCATCTTAGAATGGAGGTCTATCCCGAGCGGTCGGGCGCCCACTTCTGACGCCTCCAGCAACAGGCTGCCTGTCCCGCAGAACGGATCCAGGAATGTCTCTCCGCGGCTCACTCCGGAAAGGTTCACCAGTAGCCTCGAAAACTTCGGGAAGATTGCCGAAGGATGGAAAAAGGCCCTCCCCCTCGGCCTTCTCACGATCCAGTTCTGTCTCATGAGGGATGGATTCGTCACCGCGAGGTAGTCGTGTCCGCCCCGGACGACGGTCAGCTCCCTGTCAGGCTCATCGAGCGAGACCTTCCCGCCGATCTCATCCGCCAAGTCCGAGACCAGGCCTTCTGAGTCGTTCTTCCTCTCTAGGTCGAACACCCTAATCGCATAGGTGCCCTTTCTCAACAGTCGTAGGTCGTCCTTGCTCAGTCCGTCCTGCGCGACCATCGGGCCGACCCTTCTGGAGTACGCGACCCGCATGCCGATCTCAGACGGCTTGGCCGTGGTGGAGGCGATTAGCACCCTCTTGTGGGGGGTCATGAAGCTCGCAGAGGGGTCCTGCATCCTCACCAGCGCCCGCGCCTCTGCGGCTGGTATGCCTGTCTCCTCGCCGGAGAGCAGGAAGAGAATGCTACTCGCTGACCGTCCGGAGATAGGCGGCGAGCGGCTCTGTCGCGTCAACCTTGCTTACCTTGCTCGGGACCGTGTTGGTCCCTATTATCTCGTCGACCCCTGCGTCAATCAACCTCTCATACGCTTCACCGAGCAGCAGGGCGTGAACACACGTGACGACTATCTTCCGGGCGCGCGCCGCTCTCAGCTTCTCCGCGGCTGCCCTAATCGTCCCTCCGGTCGAGATCATATCGTCCACTATTATGACATCCCTGTCTTCGACTTGCAGCTCCCCGGTCTCTACCTTCACCTCGCCGGTGGTCCTGTCCCTCTCCTTGGCGAATTGCATATGCTGCGCCCCGTACAGGGCCGCGAACGCCTCCGTGCGCTTCGAGGAGCCGAAATCCGGCGATACGACAACCGGGGATATCAGCTTCAGGTTCTTCTTCACGTACTGGGCGAGGCTGGGTATGGCCGAGACACTGTATGTCGGCATCGCGAATAGCGCGAGCCCCTCGGCAGAGTGGATGTCGACCGTCGTGACCCTCACGACGCCGCAGGTCCTGAGCAGGTGAGAGACAACGCCCAGACTTACCACTTCGCCGTTCAGGAACTGTTTATCTTGCCTCGCGTAACCAAGGTACGGTATGACCGCGTGCACCTTCGCCCCTTCCTGGCTGAGGTGATGCGCCGCTAGGAAAATCTGCATGTAGTTCTTGTCCACTGGGGGATAAGTAGACTGGACGAGGAGGACGCTGGTACCACTGACATTCTCCTCGAACCTGTACTTTGTCTCAGTGTCGGAGAATTCCTTGACTTCGACAGACAGGATGGGCAGGTTCAGACGCTGGGCGAGCGTTTTTGCAAATTCCCTGCTGGCGGGACCGGCGAAAACGAGCCTATCTGTCAAGCCTCAACCACTCGCCCGTGAGAGGTTAATTAATTGATTTTCCATTCAGCAAAGGGCAGATTATTGGTTCTACCGCGCACGGTGCGCATGGCACGGTTTCGAGGCATCGACTCTGAGGATTACCTGCTGTCTCCTGCCTTCGGGGTTCCTCTTCACCGCTTCACCTGCCTCCCCTTCTCCTTGCGATTGGGCGAACCTCACCCAACCCCTGCGCGAGATGTTCATGACAGCGACAAGGTCGCGGTCCTCCCACCTCTTGCAGCCTTTGCACCACAGCTGGCGGTAGCGCTGGCTATCGCCTCGGACCGCTGCTTGGAGTCTCTCCCCGCATCGCGGACAGTCCATCGTGGTGCCTCTCGTCTCCTTCGCGGAGAGAGTGACGACGGGGACGCCCTCCCACGCAGCCTTGTATTCCACCTGACGCTTCAGCTCGTGGAACGGCCACGAGTTCATATTGTCCCTGAAGGCGCGACCCTGACCGTTCCCCCTTCGATAGAGTTTCCTGATACCCCCGATGTCCTCGAAAGCTATCGCCTGCCTGTTCCTCTTGGCTTCCGTGACGACGTTCTTCGACGCGCGATTTAGGATCTGCCTTATCCGCTCCTGTCTTCTTCGGCCATACTTCTCCGCGAGTCGCTTCCTGATTCGGACGTCGTTTCGCTTGAACGAGCGCATGATGCCTCTCGTGTTCTCGGCTATCTCCACCACGTGCGAGACATCGTAGTAGGTCACCTGCTCGGCGTTCCCGACGGTCACGTTTCTAAGGTTCCTGTCGACGCCCACCACGCTCTGAACGGGTACCTCTTCGACCTCCTTCGCGATGCAGAGCGAGAGCGAGCGCTCAGTCAGAGTGAAGGACCGGACCTTCACGCCCGGTTGCAACATGACGGCGAGCGTGTGCGCGTTCAGAGATACGCGCTCGAATCGGCGTTCGCCGAGAGGAACGACAAGTGAAGCGTCCTTGACCTTGAATCCGTAGCCCGAGACGAGAAGAGGCTTGGAGAGATATGGGTTCTTCGTGGGAAATCCGCGCCTGATGGATTTCTTCCTCGCTGCTAGGATTCCAGCCGCCTTGGATATCGCGCAGAGCTTGTAGTAGGATGGAACGTCGTCATACCGCTTCAACTCGCTGTAAGTTAGTTTCGAGAGACGCTTTAGTGATGAAGCGTCAGCAGCGAGGCCGATTCTGATGGCATCGTTGCACATCAGGCGGAAGGCCTCCATCAGAGGATCGATTGATGGTGGCGAAGCGAACCTCTGCTTGACAGACTTCATCGCGAGCACACGGATTCATCCGAGAACTACATTTAAGCCGCCATGCACAGCAGACGCAGTAGAACCGGATTATTCACCAAAGACTTAATCAATGGGATGTTGACACATTACACCGGTTGGTTTGGATCAGTTTTGTCCCGAGTGCGGCAGTCCCATGTTATTCGATGCCATGAGCAAGCGCTTTTCCTGTAAAGGTTGCGGCCTCTTCTTAACCAGAGAGCAGCTCTCAGAACTCAGGGTCAAACTTAGAAACAGCACCGACGACGACATGAGGAAGAAGCAGAGACAACAGGCAGACTATCTCGACTGGTGGCTGAAGGACAAGAAGGACAAGAAGTAACCGCGAACTCGACCGGTTACCGCGCGTCCTTATCTCGCATCTCCATGTACTTCTTGACGATCAGCCTGGTGTTGTTTGTGGTGTTTAGGCCCTCCACAGCCGATGGCTCGAACCAGGCATATTCTTCCGATTCCTCGTTGAGTGTTATCTTGTCTCCCACCGGCCTCATCAGATAGTCCACGAGGACAAAATGATACCTGACCCTGCCCGCGGCGTCCGGGATGACCTCGTTCGCGACCTGCAGCAGCCCCTCCACCGCGACCTCGAGCCCGAGTTCCTCCCGCACTTCACGCTTCGCAGCCTGCTCCGGGTCCTCGCCGACCTCCAGGAGACCCCCCGGCAGAGACCACCTTCCCTTGTTTGGTTCAAATTTCCTCTTTATCATCAATACCTTGCCCTCCTTGTGAATGAACCCGCCGACGCCCACCAGCGGATGTTCCGGATACTCTCTCCCTGGCAATGACGAGTTGCCAATAGAATAACGTATTAACGTTTAATTCGCGATACACGTCTGATGGTCTCGGTAACCTGTCTCTGCGTGGGGAAGGAGCTCCTCATCGGCAAGACCGTTAACACCAACGCTCACTGGATCGGCGCCAGGCTCTTCGGAATCGGGACGATGCTCGACCGGGTACTGATCGTCACCGACTCTCTGGACGAGATATCTTCTGGCCTCGAAGAGCTGCTTGAGAGAAGACCAGATTTCATAATCGTAGTAGGTGGGCTCGGACCCACTCCTGATGACATGACGCTGAAGGGCGTGTCGCTTGCGGTGGGGAAGAGGGTCAAGCTGAGTGGAGTGGCACTTTCCATGATAAAGGAGTACTATGCCAGCATAGGAAGAACCTTCGAGCTGACGCCCGCGCGGAGAAAGATGGCGACGTTGCCGGAAGGTTCCACCCCGCTCCCCAACGGTGCCGGTACTGCCCCGGGAGTGAGGATCGAGCATTCTGGAGCGGTGATCTTCTGCCTGCCCGGGGTGCCGCGGGAGATGAAGCGCATCTACAAGAAATCGGTCCAGCCGGAGATTCGCAAGAAGGTCGGGAAGCTGTATACCTCGAAAGTGGTAATGCACCTCGTGGCCGTTTACGAATCCACGCTCGCTCCTGAGATAGCCGAAGCGCTGAAGAAACACCCGTCGGCCTACATCAAGTCGCATCCCAAGGGAGTGAAGGAAGGGAAGTCCAGCGTCGAGCTCGACATGGTCGTCGTGTCCACCAAAAAGCAGCAGGCGGAGTCCGAGTGCGAGGCGATAGCCCGCTTTTTCGAGGGGAAGATAGCCGATGCCGGCGGCTCCATAGCGAAGAAGACGGTCTCGACAGTCGGGCGCTAAGCTTAGGTACGTACTGATATTGGATGGGCCGAGATGAACATAATCTACGTAACCGGTACAGCGGGCTCGGGCAAGTCTCTCTTGACCTCCTCGCTCGTGAGCTGGTACAGGGAGAAGTCCCAGGACGCTATAGCCGTCAACCTTGACCCGGGTGTGCTCTCCCTCCCCTACGACCCTGACGTTGACATCAGAAACAGCATCGATTTCCAGCAGATAATGGTCGACTACTCCTTGGGGCCCAACGGGGCCTTGATTTTTGCGAACGACCTTATCGCGAGTAAGCTGGCCACGATTCAGGAGGAGATGGAGTCGACCAACGCTGACTTTGCGATTGTCGATACCCCCGGACAGATCGAACTCTTCGCGTTCCGGGACAGCGGACCGTACATCGCGAAGGGCCTTCAGGGCGAGTCCAAGGCGCTGCTTTTCTTGATGGACGCCGTGGTAGCGTCCACGCCCGCCAGCTTCCTCTCCCTTCTTCTGCTCTCCATCTCGGTGCAGCTCAGGATGGAGATGCCCCAGCTAAATGTCCTGTCCAAGGTGGACCTGGCCAAAGAGTCGGCCCGCGAGATAGTCAAGTGGAGCAGAGACCCATTCGCATTCGAGGACGCGCTTTCGAAGGTCAGGTCCGGAGACGACTACACGTTCTACACTGAGCTCTTCCGTGGCCTTAGGAGGTCATCGCTTTCGTCAGGCGTTTATCCCGTGTCGTCGTATACACGCGACGGGTTCATCGCGCTGGTGGGTGAGTTCTCCCGGATGTTCAGAGGGGGAGAGGAATACGAGGAAGGGTAGCTGCGTCATCGTGAATGAATCTCGTGCGAAAGTGCCTTTCAGTCCCACGCCTATCGTTCCCTTGAAGGCTACCACAAGCTGAATTGATTGCCCGTCGGGTCTGAGTCGTCCCATTGGAAGAATGGCAGCGCCACGCATAAGGAAACATTGTACGGTTGCGAATTCAGGTTGACTTGGTGCGGAATAGCTGCTCTATTCTTTCCTTCACGATGCTAAACGCAACCAGAAAACGAAAACAACACTTAAGAACCGGCTGAAAGTCAGGTGTTCCCGATGGTGTACCGATTTAGAGGCTGTTACACTGCCATCGTCACTCCATTCGATGGAGGACGCGCGGTGGATTGGGCGGGCTTACGAAACCTAGTCGACTTCCAGTGCTCTCAAGGCATCACCGGAATAGTACCGGCTGGCACGACGGGAGAGAGCCCGACCCTGAGCTGGGAGGAACACAACAAGGTGATCGAGACGGTCTTCGACGCGGCTCGGTCCAGGGCCGAGACGATAGCAGGGACGGGGTCGAACAGCACTGACGAAGCCCTCGAGGCGACGCGCCACATCGCGAACAGGGGCATACGGTCCGCCCTCTTGGTGGACCCGTACTACAATGGGCCGAGCTCCCTCGAGATAAGGCGCGAATACTACGAGCCAATCGCTGAGGCCTTCCCTGATATCCAGCTCATCCCGTACATAATCCCAGGGCGGACGGGTACTCAGCTACTTCCGCAAGACCTTGGGATATTAGCCGCGAATTACCCGAACGTGAGCGGCGTGAAGGAGGCGACCGGAAGCGTTGACAACGCCCGGCTCACGCGCAATTACTGCGGTCAGAACTTCTCAATAATCTCCGGCGACGACGACAAGACGCTCGCCCTCATGAGCGATCAGGCCGTGAGGTGCTCGGGTGCGATATCGGTCGTCTCGAACTTCGTCCCCGCTGCAACCCAGAGTTTGGTACAGGCTGCGCTTAGCGGAGACTGGGACAAGGCACAGAAAATGTCCGCCGGCCTCCAACCGATTTTCGGACTCGTCACGATAAAGACCGAGGAATCCAGTCAGCTGGGCCCCGTCTCGGTCCGCGCAAGGAACCCCCTGCCTGTCAAGACGGTCATGTCGATACTGGGGATGATCGACGGTCCATGCCGTCCGCCTCTCGGACGCGTGACCAAGCAGGCCCTTGAGACAATCCTGCAGTCGTTGAGAACAGTCTGGGCGTCTAACCCGGAGTTTCTAGAGCCGATCGAGCGGTCGTTCGATGTCTCGGTCCCAGACCGTCTGCAGATACCACGATATTGGGAGGGCTTATCCTATGGCGGATACTAAAAGGGTCAAACTCTGCGTGGTGGGCGCCACTGGCAGGATGGGCGGGACGATAATCAGGGAGGCGCCTCTCGACAAGTTCGAGATAACTGGCGCGGTGGCGGCGGAGGGAGAGCCCGGAGTAAACAAGTCTCTGCGGGAGCTCGGGCTAGCCGATTCCGACCTTCGAGTGCAACCTCCAGAATCGTTCGGCCAACTATTGGCGGACAGCGACGTTTGCGTTTCATTCACCAGCGCTGCGGCTGAAGTGGCGAACCTCCCGAGGATATTGGCTGCGGGGCGCCCCTTCGTCCTGGGAACGACAGGTTTCACCGCCGCGGAGGAGGGTTGGGTAGTGAACTCGCTGAGCGGGAAGGTGCCCACGGTCATGGCTTCAAATTTCTCGGTAGGAGCTAACATGCTGTTCGCGATGGCGTCGTCGTTGAAGAGCCTGCCAGCGGGCTTCGACATCAGCATCATGGAGATGCATCACTCTGGGAAAGCCGACGCGCCGAGCGGGACCGCGAAGACGATCGCTGACATCGTATCCAGCGCCAGAGGTTACTCGACGACGGTCTACGGCAGGAAGGGTTTCTCCAAGCGATCGCAAGAAGAGCTGGAGGTCGGCTCGTTCAGGGGCGGCGGGATGGCCGGGGAACACGCGGTGTACGCGTTCGGCCCGTACGAGATGCTGAAACTGGAGCACTTGGCGTTCTCCAGGTCAGCCTTCTCCCAGGGAGCTCTCATTGCCGCGGCTTGGATTTCCCAAGGTAGGGAGCCCAGGGTCTACTCAATGCTCGAAGTACTGGGTTTCAAGGTCTGAAAATTAGTTTTCGTAGAGCGAATCGTGCGTGTCCGGCTTGCCATCGGTCATCAGACGGTAGCCGTTCTCCGTCACGACCAGGGTCTCGCCTATCCTGCACCCGCCGACCTTAAGGTCATCATAGAGAGTTATTGCGGGCTCAATCGCGATTACATGCCCTGGTTTGAGCTTGACGGAAGGTTCCTTCTTTCCTGGCTCGGGAGAGAATGGTGGCTCATAGACGTTCATTCCAACTCCATGTAGGATGGGCTGAATCCGGCTGAACGAATATTCACCATAACCCCATTCCACGATGACCTTCTCGGCCGCATCGTGGAGTTCCAGAGTCGTGGCTCCTGGTTTTGTCGCCTTCAGGGCGGCAATGTAGGAGTCGTACGTTGCAGTGTAGATGTCCCTTTGCTTCTTGCTCGGCTTCCCAATGACGGTCGTAACAGTGATGTCGGTATTGTATCCTTTGTAGATCGTTGCGTAGCCCATTATCAGCAGCTCACCCGAGCACACGACCTTCTCCGAGTCGTGTCGGAGCATGAGCCCGGTGTTGAGTCCCGAGAAAGTCGCCAGGCCCCAAGACATGCCTTCGGCGCCAAGCTTCCTTGCCGCGTATTCTCCCTCTGCCGCTATCTCGTACTCCCTCATGCCGGCCTTCGCTGACTTGAGCGCCCCCCTTATCGAAGCCTCGGTCACCTTGGAAGCCTCCCGCATTATCACCAGCTCTTCGTCGAACTTTACCGCTCTCTCTTCCGCCACCTTGCCTCCGACACTGGCAAGCTCGACACCCTTGGCCGCCCCCTCCAGCGCTTGGTGCTCATCAAACCCCAGCTGATCGAAACCCACCCTCTCGACCTTGTAATCACGGAAGACCGCTGCAATCTCATTTGCCCGCCCGAGGCCGTGCATTAGCCGGATGTCGTTCATCCAGGGCATGTAATGCTTGAAATGCATGTAGTCTCCCGGCACAGTGAGAAGCACAACGTCTCCACCGGATGTCACGACCGACGAGTAACTGTTCTGGAACCACATGCTTACCACCGGTCTTGCATCAGTGGAATATCGAACGTTCTCGACGCGGTTGAGCAGGAGCGCATCGAGCCCTTCCTTCTTCATGAGCGAAACCAACTTGCGGATTTTCTTCGCTCTGAGGACATCCACGTCTATTCTTCTTGAAGCGGCGTTGCGCACAACAAAACCGCGTCTATTCGGTGTATAAAGCATTCAGGAACGGTACCTCAACGTAACTCTATCGACTGGAATTTCATACAATGGGCAAGAAAATGGAAGAATGTTCCGACAACATTTTAGGGGCCCCATGAAGTCCTTCTAATCCCCATGAACCGCGTTCCCCCTTCCGGAAAGAGCCTCAAACTTTTGCTGCTTGTGATTCCCTTGATTTTCGTGCTGGTGTTCTCCGCTTCGATGGTCACAGCCACTTCCTACACGATGACTTTCACAAGCCCGGCCCCTGGGGCAAACTACACGGGGACGCAATCGTATACGATCAGTGGGACTATAACTCCCATACCCGGCCAGGAAGATAACGTGGCAATCACAGTGCACGCCCAGGGTTCATCCCTGTCCTTAGACGAGCAGAACGTTCCCCTCGTCCGTAATGGCTCCAACGACTATTTCTCGTATGCCACAAATGTTGGCGGTAACTCTGCGTGGGTACCAGGTGTCTACGTGATTAACGCCACCGATTCCATAGGGACGACCGCTACGGTTACTTTCACTTACGACATTTCCTCGACCACGACAACATCAACTTCTACTTCCCTCTCCACGAGTTCAACCTCGTCGACCAGTAATTCCACATCTGCCACCACGTCGAGCACTTCCTCGACTTCCACATCGAACAGCTCGTCGACCTCGATTTCGAGCAGTACATCGTCGACGTCATCGACCAGCTCGACCCAATCCAGTTCGTCGACGAGCACGACTTCGTCGACTCCCTCGACGACCTCCTCAACCACCAGCTCCACGTCCTCCACAACCTTCACGACTTCAACTTCCACGCCGACCACCACCTCTTCCACACCGACGACCACGACCACCACCTCTTCCACTGCAAGCAGCTCCAGCATCGCGCCGACGGCGCTTCTGGCGATGGTTGTCGCTGCGGCTGTGACGATGGCAGTCCTAACCACTGGAAGGCGCAGGTCTAACCGCGCGACCTACAGTGGATCATTCTGACTGTAGAACCTTCCTTATCGTTCATAAGGAACCCACGCACAACCGCGTGCTGACCTGCTTGAGAAATGGCTCGAAGGGCTCGGCTCGAAGGCTGCAGACGCTGATTTCGCGGGAGGGCTGCATAGCGGTCCCGGGAGTGTTTAGCCCGTCAGTCGCGCTACTCGCCGAAAGAGCCGGTTTCAAGGCCGCGTACTTCTCCGGGGCCGCCTACTCCGGGTTGCTCGGTCTCCCAGACGTGGGGCTCACGACTCTGACAGAGGTAGCATGTGCAGCTGGCCAGATCACGGCGCGGGTCGGCCTGCCGCTGATAGTCGACGTCGATACGGGCTTCGGAGAGACGCTGAACGTGTCCCGCACGGTGACCGAGATGGAAAGGGTCGGCGTAGCAGGAATCCAAATAGAGGATCAGGTGATGCCGAAGAGGTGCGGCCATCTCGATGGAAAACAGCTGGTCGACGTCGATGAGATGGTGAAGAAGATAATCGCGGCGAGGGAGGCGTCGGAGACTGGGATCGTCATCGTCGGGCGGACCGACGCTGCGTCCGTCGAGGGCATAGACTCGGCGGTACATCGGGCGAAGCAGTATCTCAAGGCCGGCGCTGACATGATCTTCCCCGAAGCCTTGAAGGACAAGAGCGAGTTCAGAGAGTTCGCAAGGAAGGTGGACGCCCCCCTCTTCGCGAATATGACCGAGTTCGGGAAGACAGAGTATCTCTCCGTGAAGCAGTTCGACCAGCTTGGCTACAAGGTCGTCATATTCCCCGTGACCACCTTCAGGGCGATGATGAAGGCGGTCCAGCGCTCGCTCTCCGAACTAGCGCTCAAAGGGACCCAGAAAGGGTTCCTCGAAGACATGATGGAGAGGAACGAGTTCTACGACCTGATCGGCTATCACGGATATGAGCGGACGGACCGAGCGACCGCCTCGAAGGCGCAGAGACTGCTAGATACCAATTAATAGGCCGCTTGCTGAGAAAAACCCGAAGAAATTCATAATGGCCGAACCGATTCGTGTTCCTGACGGGCTCTATGGTGTCGCGGTCACCGAGACGAGCATCTCGAAGAGCGCCGCCGACGGGACCCTAACTTATCGAGGTTACCACATCGGAGAACTCTTCGACAAGGCCTCGTTCGAAGAATGCGTCTTCCTGATCCTTGAGGGAAGGCTTCCCACCAAGAACGAGCTGGACGGGTTAGTCTCGGAGCTGAGATCGCGCGCCAAGGCGCCGAAGAACATCTACGACCTCGTCAGGGACCTGCCCGCCAATGCCCATCCAATGGATGTGCTGAGGACCGCCGTCTCGGCCTTGGGTGCGACCGAGCAGTCCCTTTCGCCCAAGGAACAGCAGCTCTCCCTTATTGCCAAGATGCCCGCACTCGTGGCCAACTGCTACAGGATAGGGAGGGGGATGGAAGTCGTGGAGCCTAGAAGCGACCTCAACCAGGCTGCCAACCTGCTCTACATGCTCAGCGGGACTCCCCCCACCAGTTTCGACTCCTGGGCCTTCGAGAGAGAGCTCATTCTCTATCTGGAACACGATGTCAACGCCTCCACTTTCACCGTACGGGTCGTGGCTTCGACGCTGGCGGATATCTATGCGGCCTCGACCGCAGGTCTAGCGGCACTAAAGGGGCCCCTCCACGGCGGGGCGAACGAGGCGGCCATGCAGATGCTCCTCGAAGTCGGCCCGCCAGAGAACGCCGCCAAGTACGTCCAAGACGGGCTGGCCAAGGGGAAGAAGATCATGGGGTTCGGGCACCGAATCTACAAGAAGGTGGACCCAAGGGCCCAACTCAGCAAGGGGATGCTCAAGCGACTCTTGAGAGAGAAGAACATGGACGACACCATCTACCGGCTGGCTGAAGCAGTGGACCACGCGATGTGGGAGGCTAAGCACATCCCGGCCAACCTGGATTTCTACGCCGCGCCGATATTCTACACGCTCTCGATACCGATTCCCGTCTACACACCGATATTCGCCGCAAGCAGGATATCCGGCTGGGTCTCACACTACAATGAGCAGATTGCACACAACAAGCTCTTCCGTCCCGACTCTGTGTACGTCGGTTCCAACGACCTTACCTATATCCCGATCGAGCAGCGCTGACTAGCCCAGGTCGCACAGACCAAGCAGCGGCGCTACTTCGCGTCTTTCGATATCCCAGACGTAGTCGAGTATCTCCCTCGCCTGCGCCTCCTTCAGGAACTTGGCGGTCAGGCCCTTGAACTTCCCTTCGACCTCCTCTCTAGTCATCGGGTTGTTCGGGTGGCCCTTCGGGTCGTTTACCTGCTCCGTGATGCTGCGCCCGTCCTTGAGCTTCAGGGTGATCCGGTTGGCGATGTGCTCCGGGTACATGTCGGTGAGCTCCTTGTCCTCCATCACCTTGATCTTCTTCAAGAAAGCAATCACCTTGGGGTCCGCCATGTTCTTGGCTGAGTAGGTGTTGTTGTCCACCCTGCCCTGAAGGAGTGCCATACCGACCATGTACGGGAGGCTGTGGTCTGCAGTCTCCTTGGTCGAAGGCGCCCACTTCTCCTTGTCCTTGCTCAAGATGGTGTATCCGGCTTCGTGGGTCTCAACCTTCACCTCCAGGATTTCGCCAATGCTCCCGACCTTCTTGCGCGCCTCCAGAGCGGCCCAGATGGCGCTCTGGGCGTGATATTCGGCCGGGAAGAACTTGATGTAGGTCTCGACCAGCTTGAAGGAGCCCTTCTCGCCGCCGAAACCATCGACGTCAAGCTCGAAAGGCCCCGAGACCTGCTTGAAGAAACCCATCTCTCCCTCAAAGATGGGTGACGGCCCCGTCATCCCGTTTCCAGCCAGCATCGCTGAGAAGACAGCGTTCCTTGCGGCGTTAGCGAATGAAGCGCCCTTCCACTCGGAGAGCTCGCCTGCCCTGACCTGTCTCATCGCTATGTGCGCGTTGAGCGAGATGTTGACGGCGTGGGTAAGCTTCTTGCCCGTAAGGCCCATCAGTTTTCCCGCGGCGAGAGCGCTGGAGACGAGCCCGTAGCAGACGTGGTCCCAGCCCCTGTGCCTGATGTCCGCTGCGTCGCAGAGCCTGCACTGGACCTCGTACGCTACCGCCATAGCCGTGAGCAAATCCTTCCCGCTCGCCCCCTCGCGTTCGCCTACTGCGAGGCACGCCGAGATGTTGTCGCTCGGGTGTGCCGGTTCCTTGGAAAGATAGGTATCATTGTAGTCGAAGTAGCGTATCATGAGCCCGTTCACGAAGGTTGCCATGTCGGGCGTCGTCTTTGTACGCCCTCCCAGTATCGTGGATGAACTCCCCGCGTGGTTTGACTCCACGACGCTCCTTGCCACTTTGACCGGCCTCTCGCGGAAGGCCCCGATGGCGCAGCCGAGGCTGTCGATCAGCCTCTTCTTCGCTTCGAGCCTGACCTTCTCGTCGAGGTCCTTGTAGCTTACCGAGAGAGCATAGTCACCAAGTCTTTGTGCAATGTTCATGGTTCCCGCCGCCGCAGGCGGGAGTGGCTCCAATATCTCCCTTAGCCCTCCGCCAGTCGTCGAGCGGCTTCCTCGTAGCTTAGCTTGTGCTCCGCGACCTTTTTGACGAGCACCGAGGCCCCCTTCTCGGCCCTCGCTTCGAAGTCGTCGATGAGCCGTCTCTTGGCCAACTCGAGCATCATCCCCCTTACGCTCCTGAGCTTCATCTCCTCACCGGCAGGAGACAGGAACTTCCCGTGGATGTTCTCCACGGCGGAAAACAGCGTGTCGATTCCCTCCGCGTTGAGGGCGGAGACCTTGAGAACGGGTGGGCTTCGCCCCTTCATGTCGCGCACCATGCCCAGAAGGTTGACGACCATCGCGTCCGCGCCAGCCATGTCCGACTTGTTCACGACGTAGACGTCGCCTATCTCCATCAAGCCTCCTTTCGAGACCTGGATGTCGTCTCCCAGCCCGGGCATCGTCACCACCATGACTGCGTGCGCGACCTTCATTATCTCGATGTCGGACTGACCGATGCCTACCGTCTCGATCAGGATTACCTCGGTCCCCGAGGCGTCGAGAATCTGTATCACCTCCGACACCGCGCCGGACAGCCCGCCCACCCACCCGCGCGATGCCATGCTCCGGATGAATACCCCCTTGTCGAGAGTGTGCTGGACCATCCTCACCCTGTCGCCGAGCAGCGCGCCTCCGGTGATGGGGCTAGTGGGGTCGACCGCGACGACGCCGACCTTCGTCCCCCTCTTCCTGTACTCGGAGATCAGGCGGTCGACAAGCGTGCTCTTGCCGGTGCCCGGTGGCCCGGTGATGCCTAGAATGAAGGCTCTGCCCGTATGCCTGCCGATTACCCCGAGGAGCTCAGCCGTCCCCTTTTCGCCGTTTTCGACCTTCGTTATCGCCCTCGCGACTGCCCTCCTGTCGCCCTTCAGGACCCGCCCGGCGAGGGTATCCTCTTTCATTGTGAGTGCCGAGCCGCCTCGGAGATTGCTCTCGAATTAAACCTAGTCGCTGATGCTATATCCGCGGGTCTGAGGAACGCGCCGGGCCGGGTTTGTCTTGAAACCGATAAATTGGACGATGAGACGTGTCGGGGCCGACCCCGAGCGACTTGCGATGAGGTTCGTCGCCGGCAGCCCTCGCCAAGGAGTCGTCTTTCTGCTCAAGCCCGCCAACGATGCAGCGTACCTCCGGTTCTCGGCGGTGGCCATATGCGGCAGCGAGACTCCCCTCCTCTTCGGGCTCATCGCGGCATTCTCCGTCTCGGAAGGGATAAGGAAAGATACCGGGATCATATCTTGGGTCCGCTGGCCCAACTTAGTCACGATTGATGAAAAGGTCGTTTCGACTGCCTCCGCGTCCGTGACGCGGTCTGTCGGAGAGGGCTGGGTTCAGCTCGACTTCCGTGTGAACCTCTCCCACACCGAGGTGACCGGCACAACTTCATTGTTCGACGCTCTCGGCGTCGAAGTCGACAGGGGCATCCTGCTGGATAAGATACTAGAGTCGCTCTCCTGGATGCACTTCGGATGGTCGAACGGGATGCACCCACAGCTCCTGCGAAGGATAGGGTCAATGACAGAGACGGTAGGAAGGAGGGTCTCCGTTCTAGACGGCGGCGAGAGATTCACGGGCTCGGCGCTCGAGATCGATGTACTGGGCAGGCTAGGGGTGCAGCTCGACGACGGAAGGATCACCAAGCTGGAGGCAGGCGACGAACTCCACGAACCCTGAGGACATGCTTTATCTGTGGGATTGTTGCCTCCGACCTCGATGCTGAACTCCGGCGGAGAGGTCTATTGGTCGAAGAAGGCCCGGTCCATCGCTGCAAAAAGGAAGGGGAAGGGCAAGCTATTCGACCATGCTGCCATGAAAGACATCCAGAAGGGGATGGAGCAGTGGCAGAGGCAGGTCCTCGGCCCCTGGATCGAGAAATCCGGAGAGGCCAGAAAGGACTTCCAGACAGCATCAGGAATCCCGCTCAAGCCTTCTTACACTCCAGACGACATATCGGACCAGTCTTATCCGGACCTTTCGTTCCCTGGAGTCTATCCTTACACGAGAGGCGTCTATCCGTCGATGTATCGTGGTAGACTGTGGACGATGAGGATGTTCTCCGGGTTCGGCACACCCGAAGACACGAACAAGAGGCTCAAGCTTCTCCTCGAGCACGGCGAGACAGGGCTGAGTATCGCCTTTGACATGCCGACGCTCTACGGCTACGACGCTGACCACGAGAAAGCCCAAGGGGAGGTCGGGAGGTGCGGCGTCAATGTCTCCTCGCTCCGTGACATGGAGGTGATATTCCGCGGAATCCCGCTTGACAAGGTGAGTACCTCTATGACGATAAACGCCCCCGCATCGGTCCTGACCTGCATGTATGCCGGGGTGGCCAGAAAGACCGGTGTCCCGCTGACCTCGTTAAAGGGAACCGTTCAGGCGGACATGCTGAAGGAGTACATAGCGCAGAAGGAATGGGCGTACCCCCCGGAGGCGCACCTCCGCCTTGTCCGGGACATGATGGTTTACTGCACGAAGAACATGCCGCAGTGGAACTACGTCAGCATCAGCGGCTATCACATCAGAGAGGCCGGCTCCAGCGCGGTCCAGGAGCTGGCGTTCACCTTGGCGGACGGGTTCGGATACGTCGAGCTGGGTCTTGAGGCGGGCCTCAAGGTCGATGACTTTGCGCCCAGACTGAGCTTCTTCTTCAACTCGACGATGGACTTCTTCGAGGAGATCGCCAAATTCAGGGCGGCGAGGAGAATATGGGCGACGGTGCTGCGCGAGAAGTACGGCGTCAAGAACCCGAGGAGCCTCCTGATGAGATTCCATACTCAGACGTCCGGCGCGTCCCTCACGTGGCAGCAGCCTTACAACAACATCGTCCGGACAGCGATAGAGGCACTGGCGGCCGTCATCGGAGGGACCCAGTCGCTGCACACGAACTCATTCGACGAGGCCTGGGCGCTCCCGACCGAGCAGGCGGTACAGGTGGCCCTCCGCACTCAGCAGATAATCGCCGAGGAGACCGGCGCAACGAACGTGATAGACCCGCTCGGAGGTTCCTACTATGTCGAATGGCTCACCGAGCAGCTCGAGGAAGAAGCCTACCGGTACTTTGAGAAGATCGACGGAGCAGGAGGGCTCCTGAAAGCGATAAAGTCCGGCTATCTGCAGCGGGAGATAGCGGAGAATTCTTACAGACTCTCCCAGCGCGTCGAGAAAGGAGACGATGCCGTCGTCGGGGTGAACAAGTTCTCGACCGAGGAGGACGCACCAATCAACACGCTCAAGATAGACTCCAAGGCGCAGAAGAAGCAGATTGACCGGCTTCGAAGGGTCAGGTCAGAGAGGGATTCGGGGAAGGTAAGGCTGCACCTGGACAAGCTCCGAAGAGCATACGAGAAGCCCGGCGTCAATGCCATGATTCCGATGATGGACGCGGTGATGGCCTACGCAAGCCTCGGCGAGATAATGGAAGTGGGAAGAGAGGTCTTTGGCGCGTGGACCGAGCCCATGTTAATTTAGGACAACATTGAAGCAATTTCGTCGTCAACTCTGCAGCGGACCTCTGCAAGTTTGGCAAACGCATCTACCTCTCTCCTGATTCGGCTCTGAAGTTGAGCGACGGAGCTTCGCACATCTGCGTATGGTTGCCCGCTCATAGCCATTAACGCTATCCTCAACTTCATTGCCTTCTCTGGATGCCTGATAGGTAACTTTTCCAGCAACCGTTTCAATTCCATACGCCTCCTGACGATTATTCTCCAAACGTTTCTCTTTCGCGCTGCTCCATAAGCAGAGGCATCTGGACCCTTGCGGTGTACCAATTCAATGGCGGGATGATAGTAACTCATCCGCGATGCAACAGCTCGCAATAGAGTCTTTCTTGTGTTGCAAATGCGAAGTGATATTTCGATGACTTTCCATCGACTATTTCTAATTCTAGTCGTTACGATGATAGATCCTTCAGCATCAAAGAAGCCAGCCACAAAGTGTGGAATTGTCTCTTTTGTCAGTGCCCACTTTGGAGGATGGAGCGGTTTATCTAGGAGAAACGAGAAAGAGTCGTGAACGATGACACGTAGGACCCATTGGTATCTGTTCTCGGACTGATTAAGGAATGGATGCATGTAGATGCGCCCATACTTTCTGAAGGTGAGCCAAAATGTCTCTGCCATCGCCGGATGGGTGGTGGTCGTGCTGATGACGATTGCTTTCTTGTATCGTGCGACATACAGGTCTCCATAACGAAGACCAAGCATGTATGATTTCTCACCCATGTTTCCAGTAAAGTGTGCTCTCGGGTATCTCAGTAACGGTCTCCTTGGAATTTCGAACTTCTTCATCCAATATTCGACATTACTCTTTGGCACTCTGAGCTCCTTTGCCACATCGGGAATGGAAAGTCCAGACTTCCAGTACAATTCGTTGAGCTTTTCTCTTTCCAGTTTCAAGTACTGGTGAAGGTGAAGCGCGCATAAGAACGCCACTGGAATACTTTTGTATTCGACTTGGGCAATGAGCATGATGTCTCGAGCGAGAGTCTCACTGGCGCCTAGGAAGATCAGGATACTCGTAGCGAAACCAGGGCTCGACGGGCATGACAGGGGAGTGCTTGTACTTGCCAGGGCGTTCAGGGACGCAGGGATGGAGGTAATCTACAGCGGCCTCTTGCCCACGCCGGAACAGGTCGCGCAGATGGCCGTCGACGAGGATGTGGACGTCGTGGCGCTCTCGTTGCTTAACGGGGCGCACATGACTGCGTTCCCACGGGTGAAGAAGGTCCTCGAGCAGAAGGGCGGCGGAGATATCCTGGTGGTCGGTGGCGGGATAATCCCGAACGAGGACAAGCCTAAACTCCTGAAACTCGGCATAACCGGCCTTTACGGTCCCGGTACTTCCATGGAGGAAGTGATCACGCACATCAAAGATAGGGTGAGGAAGGAAAGGTGGACCTAGGTTGTCCGAAGGGTTCGCGAACATCTCCAAGTTCAATTTCGAGCAGACCGACGAACAGAAGCTTCTCTTAGAACAGGTTGACCGTATCTGCAAGGAAGTACGACCCCTGGAGGATCAGAGCTATCTCCAGCACAGGCCGAACGTGGAGGTAAGGAAGAGGTTCGGAGCGGCCCATCTGCTGGGTCTCCCGATATCGAGGAAGTACGGCGACGGCCAGGGGACCGATATGGTGACCTACGCTCTCGCAATAGAACGGATCGGAAGGGAGGGGACGAGCGTCAGGACTTTCTTCTCCGGGCACACCTCGCTCGGGATGCTCACAATCCAGAAGTGGGGGGACGAAGGTCAGAAGGAGAGGTATCTCACTCCAGCGACCAGGGGTGAGAAGGTGCTCGCATTCGGATTGACCGAGCCTAGTGCTGGGAGTGACCCCGCGTCGCTCTCCACGAACTTCGAGGAGAAGGACGGACGGTTCGTCCTCAACGGACAGAAGACCTGGATCTCGAACGGCTCCATAGCGGACGCCGTGATAATCTTCGCGTACCCGAAGGGGAAGAAGGAGAGAATGAGCGCTTTCATCGTGGACAGGGGTTCGGCGGGCTTCTCGGCTACGCCGATAGAGAACAAGATGGGCCTCTTCTCCTCCGACACCGGGACCATATATCTCGAGAATTGTTCCATCGACAAGTCCAGCCTGCTGGGCCCGTCGGGGAAGGGTCTGTCCGTGGCCTATTCAGCGCTCATGAGCGGAAGGCTGAGCGTTGCTTCTGGGTGTGTGGGCGTCATGAAGGACTGTCTGGATGAGTCTGTTCGTTACTCCTCCCTCAGGGTCCAGCATGGCAAGCTGATTGGGAAGCACCAGCTGGTGCAGAGGCACATCGGAATCATAGCGGTGAACCTCGAGGCCGCCAGATGGATCACACTGAACGCTGCCGCGCTCCACCAGAATCACCTGGACCGACCCGGAGACAATGACTTACGAGACGCGGCGGACGTGGCAATCTCCAAGGCGAAATACTTCGCCGCGAGAGCGTCATTCGACGCAGCAAACCGGGCTGTGCAGGTCTTCGGGGCCAATGGCTACTCGCTCGAGAACAGGCCGGCGAGACATCTGCTCGACACGAGGGTCTGTCAGATCTACGAGGGCACGAATGAGGTGCTCGAGCAAAAGATCGCGATCTCGGTGCTCGGGAAGGAGTTCGAGTCGTACTCTTAACTGAAAAATCAGCTTTATTACTGGGCGCGGTAAAATGCAGAAAGGAAGACGCAGACTTTCATAAGATGTCCAAAAACTTGGCCCAATCATCCGTTCCCATGTATCTCTGCTACAAGGACTTCCCAAGAGAGTTCATGCTTCTGAAGCTCGTCGGCACCACCCCCGAGGCGTTCGAGAAGTATACGGCGGACCTCGCGCGTGAGCACAGTGTAGACCCGTCGACCACCCACATCGTTCGGCTCGACGGCAAGACTCAGAGGGAGATAGAAGGGCTGATGCGTGACCTGGGCCTGATCACCTCTGAGAACGAGAGGGAAGTGCTGGTCGACATTAGCAGCCTCGGCGCACCATGATGTTAGAGAGCCGGAGAGTCGCACCTTTCCGTTAGACGCTCGCCCTTTTCGAGAGAAGTGGCGCCCTGGCAGAGCTTGGTTCAGATAAGATGGTCATACGGTCGGGAGGTAAGGCAGTACCTGGCAGTGGTTCCATCTGCTTACTTCCATCTTGTGAGTATCTCCTCTCTCTTGAAAGTTTTTGTGCTTAGATAGAAGAGAAGCAGATCGGCCACGAGGAAGACGCCGGACATGATGAGCAGATTGATCGTGGTCAATTGAATCACACCGATCTCCGTCAACACGTAGATGATGATGAAGGGGAAGAACATCACCCCGGTGAACTGCTGAACGCTTCGAACGTCGTTGGCGCGTGCGGATAGGATGACGGTCAGCTCGATGGAGAATATGCTCGCGAGCGGTGATAGGACGAGTAGGCTCACTCCGATGCTCCAGTTTGGATAGTAGAGATACCCTAGCCCGGCGTGAGTAATCAGGTCTATCAGGACCATGAAGACTACCGAGCTAGCCCAGATCGCAGCGATCGGTGGGACGAATGAAGCGATGATCTTTCCCAGCAGAATCTCACCATCTGTCATGGGCGTTGCAAGCAGCGGTTCGAGGCTCTTCTGGACCTTCTCGCCGACTATGCTGTACGAGGCGATTCCAGCTGGGAGACTCGCCGCTAGAATCACGTACCAAAAGGAAAACGCGTTCAGAAATGGGGCAACAGATGCGGACATGGTTCCCGTGCCAGCAACGCTTTCAATCGCGACAAGTATCCCGGGAAATCCCAAGGCAATACCGAATGGGGACACTATCGTGGCGTAGAGGACCCCCTTCCTCCTCTTGAAGATCTCGAAGTCCTTCGATGCGACCGACCACGCGTTCTGCAGGTCCATTCTATCACTGGCTCCTGACCAGCTTCAGGTACACGTCCTCCAGCGTCGAGCTCGCCTCCGTGACGAACTGAATGCGGCCCCCCGCAGCTCCGATTGCACTCATGATGTCAGGGTTCTCCTTCTCAGGATCATCCACCCCTATGATGAGCTTGTTGCCTTCGTCCACCTCGACATCACCAGGCGCGACTTTCTTCACTGCAGATATGATCGCGTCGCTGACGCTCTCGAGCTGGACCACGACCTTCCTGCCACTCGCCGACCGTTCGAGCTCGGCTGGGGTGCCATAGGCCATCAGCTTTGTGTTCAGTATAGCGATTTTGTCGCATATCCTCTGTGCCTCGTCCAGGTTGTGTGTGTTGAGGAAGATGGTCTTCTTCTCCTTCTTCAACTCCAGGATAAAGTCTCTGACGGTCTTCGAGGCTTCCGGGTCGAGGTTGGCCGTCGGCTCGTCCATGAAAAGCACCTGAGGGTCGTGAATCAGGGCGCGCGCAATGGCAAGCTTCTGCTTCATTCCCTTGGAGAAGGTCCCCGCCGCCACGTCCCTCTTCTCCCATAAACCAAGCAGCTTGAGGAAGTATTCTATCCTCTCCCTTCTCCTTGCTTCATCGACATTGTAGTACCTGCCGTAGAAATCCAGGTTCTTGTACGCGGTGAGCTCCTCGTACAGACCCACATTGTCCGGGACCAACCCAATGATGCGCCTGATTTTTTGCTGGTCTGCTCTGTTTCCAATCTCATAGTCGCCTATCCTGGCGGTGCCGCTGGTCTTCGATATCAGGCACGCCAGCATCCGCACGGTGGTTGTCTTTCCGGCACCATTGGGACCGAGGAACCCAAAGACCTCACCTTCATCCACATGGAGCGTGAGGTTATCCACTGCGGTCAGGTCGCCGAACTTTCTCGTCAGTCCTTCCGCATCTATCAATCCAGCACCACTCCCGTGAAGGTCACACAGATGAGTTTTGCGCGGTCCAGTGACTTCGTAAAAAACAACCCGCCGCACAGTTCTTGCTCGGGAAATCAGAATACGAGGTATTCATGTCGTAGATGGCTAAAAGAGCAATATTACTCATATGATAGAAAAGAAGCGCCCTGGCCGGGATATTCGTCGGTCCGAGTCCATTTTCGGACGCGATTTCGAACCCGGGTCGAAGGAGACCCGCAAGAAGGAGAGGTTATCTCGCTTCTTTTGACAGTCCCACATACTAACCTCTATACTACCAGGGCGCAAGGCAGGCCTCCGAGCACTGAATTTTAAACTTACACACGGGCATCAAATATACGAGTCGGCGGTGTTAGGAGGGTTCATTGCGCCTGTTGTCTCTGGCTTTCCCGCTTTTCTTCGGCTCCAAGTAATTTAAGCCGCGTATCCTGAATAAGCCGCTCTCCTCGGATGCAAGAAGAATGAGACTGCTAATCACCAGTGTCTAGGATCTTTCGGTGGAAGAAACGCAGGTGACAGATGGGGAAGCACGTCATGGTCATAACTGTCTACACAACGCCTGTATGTATAATCTTCAGTCAAGTAACGGAAGATGGGCTTGATGCCTGCTTCTTTGGACCTTGTGCCGTATCTGACATGATCGGCGTGAAGGCCAG
>JAPCJR010000023.1 GCA_027886865.1 Nitrososphaerota archaeon | reverse complement strand
TCTCGCCGCGCTACGAGGCCAGGGTAGGCGAGTTCGTCAACCAGGAGAAGTGGGACGTCCTGCTATGCTCCGTGCACGAGCTGGGCGACCGGGCCGACATCGAGCATCCCCGAAAGAAACCGATCGACCCTGCCGATGCCGACAAGCTATGGCACGAGTACTTCGACCTCGAGCAGAAGGCGCTCGAGAGCGACTTCATTTCCTTCGATGTGCTGACCCATCCCACGAGGATGATAAAGGGGGTGAGCCGATTGCCTGATGATATCGACGGCCTACTCCTGGACCTGGCAAAGACGGCGAAAAGGCGCAACAAGGCCCTCGAGCTCAACGGAAAAGACATAGGCTACGCGCCGGAACTCGTCCGCAGGGTCGCGAACGCATGTTCGAAAGCCGGTTGCAGGGTGAGCCTCGGGTCGGATTCACACTATCCGCGGGACGTCTTCGGGAACATGGACATTGCCACCGCCATGGTTGAAGAGCTCGGCCTTCAACCCGTGTGAAAGCGCCCTGTTTTGCTCATGAGTATCTCTTCCAGACGAGCTCCGGAACGAAGCTTCCTGCCAGAATGACGACGAACACGATCCAGAACAGGCTCCAGCTGAAAGAGACCACGCCGGTGACGTTCAGTAGACCGGCGACACCAAGAAGTGGAAAAAGAACCCCATCGATCTTGCAGTGCACCCTCCCACACGAACGGCCGTTCACGAAGCAGCCTACACCGACCCACACGACCGAGGATGTCCACAGCAACCCGGCGAGCGCGGGGGACAGCGCAGATGCCTGGTACGCGGCCGAGGTTCCTACCGCAAGGACCGCCGGTAACCCCCACAGGACGTAACACCATGGCGCCCTCTCAAGGTCTCTCCCACGACTTTGCAAGGGAACGCTCTGGAACACGATCAGCTCACAAGTTGATCAGGGTGGATGCCCCATATTTACCTTCTAAGGGGACGTCGTTCAGGCTTTTGGAAAATCCAAGAGCTCGATGGCCTCCAAAACCCACGCGACGGGACGGAGAAGGCTATTATCACAAGGTTCCATATCGGGGCCGATGCCAACCTATACCGTCCACTTTGGTTTCAGCCAGCGGTTCCCCTTTTCAGCTGCGGAGGCCTACGAGTGGTGCACAGACTATGATGCAGGCGACATTGCGCTCGAAGGCCTGAAAGGCACCCGACGGATAGAGTGGACCGACGACGACACGGTCATCTTGACGGATACCATCGACACCGATGGCCGAAAAGTCACGAAGGTGAAGGTCGTCCGGCTCTATCCGAAGCTGCTGTTTTGGACCAATACGAGGATTTCCGGGCCGGGAATGTACTCTCAGTTCATCTACCAAATAGTCCCCGAGGGGAAGAACACCTCGCGCCTGGACTACAACGGAGCCCAGGTCGAGGAAGCGGAGAAGACCCCGACAGCGTCCCAGATTGCTGGTAGGTCGAAACAACTCACGGAGGAAGACTCGCGAGCGTGGGTCAACCTCGCCGCGGCGATGAAGAAGGACCTCGCCCGGCCAACGTCGCGCGGCGCACCGGGAAGCCGAGCGCATTAGGTGCTCGACCGGCGACCCCAAAAAGAACTTTAGTGGGCTCGTTCATTCTTGCACCCGGAGAAGTTGGATCCAATATGAAACAGGTCCTCTTCAGCGCCGACCTGCCCGATTCCTCCCTCTACAGTCATGGGGTCAAGGTGGGGAATACCATCTATCTTTCCGGGATCGTCGCTTTCGACCCTGCGACGAAGAAGGTCGAGGCGAAGACCGTCGAAGAGCAGACAGAAAGGGCCATCCGAAACTGCGAGTTGATACTGAAGACTGGAGGGGCGAGTTTGGAAGACGTCGTACAGGTCATCGTGCTCCTGAAGGACTCGCAGGATTTCGACTCCATGAACAGAGCGTACGCGAAAGTCTTCTCGAAAGACCCACCCACGAGAGCCGTGGCGAGACTCGGGGTCGACATCACGAACGTGCTCGTTTCGGTCATGATGACCGCAGTAATTCAATAATCCCGCAACTCCCGATGCTCTGAACCATTTATTGTCTCAACCGCGTTGACAGCGACAAAAGATCTACCCTTCTACCCTAAGGCTTCGGCAATCCTATCTTCTCCTCTATCTCCGCCCATCTGGGGTCCGACTGGCACTCCTCAAAACCGGCGCTCCCCCGAAGGTACAGGAGGTTCGTGTCATGAGTGTCGCACGCCGTTCGAAACAGTCTGAAGGCCTCATCCTTCTCTCCCAGAGCGAACCTGGCAAGTCCCACCTCGGATGGCGCCACGGCTTCCTCTTTCACGAACTCATTCAGTATCTTGGTCGCCGACTCTCTGTCTCCAGCGCGGGCATATGCCCAGGCGAGGCTCACCCCGAGGCCCGGACTCCTATCCATCTCAAAGGCCTTCTTACCTTCCTCGATTGCCTCGACGAAACTGCCCAGCTCCACTAACACGATCGACTTCCAAAAGTGCGGCGCTGCGTAATCAGGATTCGATTCGATCACCTTTTCGAATTGCTCGGACGCTTCGTCGAACCTGCGGAGGTAGTGCAGGGTAACCCCGGTGGCAACGCCGAGGACGCGGGAATAAGGGTCGAGGTCCTTAGCGCGCTTCACCATCGCGCTCGCATCTTCGAACCTTCCTTGGAAAATAAGCAGGATCGCGTACCAGTGGTAGGCGGTAGGATAGTTCGGCCTCAGTTCTATCGCCTTCCTGTACTCCCTCTCTGCAGACGTAAAGTCCCAATAGCGGGTCAGTAACGATGAGCCTAGAGAGGCGTGCGCTTCGGCCAGGCTATCGTCGAGGGCAACGGCCTTCGAAGCATATTTCTCGGCAAGAGGTCCCGCCGCGTCGGGAGTCATCCAAAGGTAGTCGGCCATGACGTGGTAAGCATCGGCAAGGCCGGAATAGGCCATGGCGAAGTTGGAATCGACCTTCACAGCCTCCTCGAAGTATTTGATCGCCTTGCTGACGCTGACCTCGGTCCTCTCGTTCCAGTAGTACCTGCCCTTCAGATAGAGCGCGTACGCCTCCGTGCTCGAAGTGGCCCTCTTCTCGATCACCTGCTTCTCCTTCGAAAGCAGATGCACCCTGAGAGCGCCGGCCACCTGCTCCGCAATGTCGCTCTGTATCGCGAAGACATCGCTCAACTCTCTGTCATAGGTCTGGGACCAGAGGTGCCTGTCACTCTCCGCCTGTATGAGCTGCACCGTTATCCGCAGCTTATTGCCCGCCTTGCGGATGCTGCCTTCGAGGATCGACCCGGTCCCGAGCTCCTGTGATATCTGTCCGATGGGAGTCGTGGTGCCCCTGTATCTCATGACGGACGTTCGCGAAATGACGCTCAGCTCGCCGATCCGCGAGATCGTCGATATCAGCTCCTCGGTCATACCGTCCGCGAAATATCTGTCGTCCGGGTCAGGGCTCATGTTCGTCAGTGGAAGGACCGCGACGCGCCGCGGGTCCAGAATCTGCTTCTCGGAGGAGTAGGCAGGCATCGAAGGCAGCACCTTATAGAGTTCCACAGGGTTGCTGATGTTCTTAAGTTCGCGCGAACCCAGACTCACGAATTGGCACTGTACCTTACCTCGTACCTGGTCGACGACCTGCCTGGTCACACAGATGCCTCCCGGCTCGGCCACCGACTCTACGCGCGCGGCCACGTTCACGGCCTCGCCCAGTATGTCGCCCGCAGTGTGAACCATGTCGCCGACGTGAACGCCTATCCTGATGACCACCTGCTCGTCCTTCCTTCGTCCATGGTTGAACTTCTCCATCTCTTTCTGTGCTTCGAGCGCACAATTGACAGCCTCCACAGCACTCACCAGTTCGACTAGGAAGGCATCTCCGATGGTCTTGACGACAACGCCGCCGTATCTTGGGAATATCGCCGTGAGGATGGTGCGGTGCTCTTCGAGGAGTCGCAGCGCCCGGTTCTCATCTTTCTCGCTGATCGAGCTGTAGCCGACCACATCCGTGAACATGATCGCGCCAAGCCGCCGTTCCTGCGCACGCCTGACCTCACCCACGCTCGACACCTGCTCCGGCAATAAGGGAAGGAAGCTACCTTAAGACAATTCCAGTTGCCGAAGAGTCCGCGCTCGCGTTAAGCCTTTAATCTCCTTCCGCGTTCAGGTACCGAATGCCCTTCTCGGCTGATTCGTCGTGGGAACGCACCAAGAGCCTCACCCCTTTCCCCCGTCATCTTGACGAGTACTACATCAGCCTCTTGAGGGAGTACGAGCTCACATACAACACGGCGGAAAAAGCGAAGGCAAAGGGGCTCGACCCCAACGAGTTCGTCGAGTCCAAGACCGTGTTCGACCTCGCCGACAGGGTCAACCAGATGCTCGGGCTGACGCAATTCGAGGGGCTGGACACCAGACTCAGGGAGCTCCTGAAATCGACCACGAAGGAAAGGGCCGCGCTTACGATAGCCGAAGAGATCGCGCTGGGCAAGTTCGGGCCGATGAAGATCGAAAACGCCCTCGACTACGCCGTGAGAGCGGGCCTGGCGGTGATCACCGACGGGGTGACCGTCGCGCCGATCCAGGGCATCTATTCTGTCTCGATAAAGAAGAACGACGACAACAGCGAGTACGCGTCCATCTCCTATGCCGGCCCCATGCGCTCGGCGGGCGGCACAGAGGCGGCGCTCTCCGTCCTGATAGGGGACTTCGTCGCAAAGAAGCTCGGGCTCTCCCCCTACCGGGCCCGCGAAGAGGAGATCGGGCGCTACATCGAGGAACTGAGGGTCTACGAGAGAGAGGTCGGAAACTTCCAGTACCGCGTGACCGACGACGACGTCAGGGTCGCGATCTCCAACCTCCCCGTGGAGATAGACGGGGTGGAGACGGACCCGGTGGAGATAGTGGTCCACAGAAACCTGAAGAGAGTCAGCACGGACCGGGTACGCGGAGGCGCCCTGAGGGTCCTGAACGACGGCATCATCGGGAGGGCGCACAAGATCTCAAAGGTGCTCAAAGAGCTCAACATCTCCGGATGGGAATGGCTCCCCCAGTTGAAGGGCGGGAAGCAGGAGTCCCCCAACGAGACCGAGAAGGCGGGCGCGCACTTCGAAGAGGTGATATCAGGTCGCGCCGTTCTGTCTTCCCACAATGCCAAGGGCGGTTTCAGGATAAGATACGGGCGTGCGATAAACACGGGGCTCTCGACCATCGGAATCCACCCCGCCATCGCGACCCTGCTCGACGACCCCGTCGTGGCGGGGACCCAGGTGAAGGTCGACACTCCCGGAAAGGCAGCTACCATAGCCTTCGTCGACTCGCTGGAGGGTCCCACCGTCTTGCTCCTTGACGGCTCCGTGCGGAAGGTGAGCACCGTCAAGGAGGCCGAACTCGTCCACAACAGCCTGGCGAAGATAATCGACCTGGGGGACTCTCTCATAAGCTACGGCGACTTCCTCGAGAACAACAAAGTCCTGCTGCCGTCGCCATACGTGTCGGAGTGGTGGGAGCAGGACCTGGAGAAGGTGCTGAGCGACCCCGAGAGACTCCAGACCCTGCTGAAGAGCCTCCCGGAGGACAGGTCGGCCCTTATCAGGCGAGGCTCGCCTCCATCGCCGGATGAGGCCTTTCTCATCTCGGAATCCTTGGACATACCTCTGCACCCCCGATACACCCCGCACTTCGATAACCTGTCCGTACCCGACCTCATCGAGCTGCGCAGCAAGATGAGACGCAAAGGACGCGAAATCGTGGTGCAAATCACGTCGCATGACATTGAAAACTCGCTGCGCGCCCTCCTCGTGCCCTTCCTGCGTATAGAGAACGAGGCGATCCTAGACGGCGAAGAGGCGCAAGTCCTCTCGCGTCTGCTCAGAGTCGGGGAGGAGTTGCCCTCAGGGTCGAACTTTGAAGGGACGCTGGAGATGGTCAGGCAAATCTCGGGCGTCTCCGTGAGCCGTCAGACCACCGCTACCATCGGGATGAGGGTCGGTCGTCCGGAGAAGGCCATGCTCAGGCACATGAAGCCCCCCGTCCACGTGCTGTTCCCAGTGGGCGCAGTCGGCGGGAGCGCGCGAGACCTCGTAGGCGCATCAAAGAAAGGGGTCATACAGGCGGACGTAGTCAACATCATGTGTCCGTCCTGCGGCCAGAGAAAGCTCTCGAGCAGGTGCCAGGAGTGCAGCGAGGCGACGATCCGCTTCCTGAGCTGCCCCCGATGCGGCCAGATACTGAAACAGGACACCAGCTGTCCGAACTGCAAGATCGACGGGGTAACTCACTCGAACTACGGGTACGACCTCAAGTTCGCGATCGAAAGGGCCCAGAGAGCGGTCTCCGGTTTGGGCTCAAAGCCGATCAAGGGGGTCAAAGGCCTTTCGAGCGAGTCGAAGTTCTGCGAGATAATCGAGAAAGGCGCTCTCCGGAGCAAGCACGACATCTACGTGTACAAGGACGGGACGGGAAGGATTGACCTCACCAACGCCACCCTGACGCACTTCCGCCCCAGGGACGTCCACGTGGGCATCGAAAAGCTGAGGTCCATCGGCTACACGGCAGATTACCAGAACAACCCCCTCATCAGCCCCGACCAGCTCCTCGAGCTGAAGCCTCAGGACATAATCATACCGGAGAACATAGCCACCGACCTCGTCCGAATCGCGAAGTTCTCCGACGAGGAGCTGGAGAGCGTCTACGGCCTCGAGCGCATATACAACATAAAGGACGTTCCCGACCTCGTGGGAAGGATAGCCCTGGGTCTAGCCCCGCACACATCGGTGGGAGTCGTCGGCCGAATCGTCGGGTTCACCAACGCTCAGGTGTGCTTCGCCAACCCCTGCTGGCACGCGGCCAAGAGGCGAGACTGCGACGGCGACGGCGATTCGCTCCTTCTCCTCCTAGATGTCCTGCTCAACTTCTCCGTCGAGTACATACCCAACCAGATCGGCGGCCTCATGGATACCCCGCTGCTTATCCAGCCGATATTGCTGCCGGCGGAGGTCGACGACCAGGCGCACAACTTCGACATCGCGAGCAGGTATCCCCTCGAGTTCTACCAGCTCACACAGGAGTCTCCAAACGCGTCCAAGGCCTCCAAGCTGATCGAGAGAATCGGCAACCGGCTCAACACGGAGGGCCAGTTCTACGGATACGGGTTCACGAACGCCACCGAGTCGATCACCATCAAACATTCACGGAGCGCCTATCCCACGCTGTCGAGCCTGACCGAGAAGATCGCCAAACAGATCGAGGTCGCCGAGAAGATAGGCGCCGTCTCGACCAAGGAGGTAGTCGAATCCATCATCAGGACGCACCTGATAAGGGACATCGCCGGGAACATGAAGAAGTACGCCACACAGTCGTTCCGGTGCAAGGGGTGCGGCAAATCGTTCAGAAGGCCCACCATCTCGGCTCACTGTGATTCGTGCGGCGCAGAGCTCAGGCAGACGCTGACCCGAGCATCCGTCGAAAAGTACCTCTCACTGGCCAGACGGCTGGCAAACGACTACGACGTGGACGACTACATCAAGAACCGGCTGAACCTCATCGTGACGGAGCTGGACCAGCTGTTCCAGGAGAGCGAGAGGTCCACCCAGCTCGAACTGACAGACTTCGTGGCAGCTTAGCGATAGAAGTACGCCGGCGACTCCTTGAACGAGTACTTCACCGTCTGGTGAGATTTCCGCAAGAGCGCGACCCGCTTCTTCACCTGGGCTGCCTTGTCTGTGGTGAGGGCGGCACGAAGTATCTCCGCGACCTCCCTCATGTCGCCCTTGTTCATCCCCAACCTGGTGAGCTCCGCGACACCGAGCCTGACTCCGCCTGGGTTCGTGTAGTGCCTTCCGGCCTGAAGGTCGCCGGGGAGCAGCTGCCTGTTCGCGATTATGTTCATCGCCTCCAGCTTCTTCTCCACCAGCCCTCCATCGCCGTACGCGGTCACGTCCAGCGCGACCTGATGCGACTTGGTGTAACCCATCTCCTCGCCGATCACCTTCTCGCCCAGCTCAGCCAGCCCCTCGGCCAGCGCGCGGGCGTTCGTTACGACGTCCTTCGCATACGCCTTGCCGTACTTCAGGAACTCGGCGAACGTGAGCGCCTTGGCGGCGACGCTGTGCAGGTGATGGTTGCTCGACGTCCCGGGGAAGACCGCCTTCTTGATGCCCTCGGCATACTCCGACCTCGCGACTATGGCCCCGCCCTGGGGCCCGAAGAGCGTCTTGTGCGTGCTGAAGCTCATCAGGTGAGCGCCCTCTCTCAGCGGGTCCTGGAACTGCCCCCCGGCTATCAGGCCGGCCACATGGGCGGCATCGTAACAGGGAACGGCGCCGACCTCCTTGGCCGCCTCAGCCAGCTCCCTCACAGGTTGCGGGAACAACAGGAGGCTGCCCCCGAACATGATGATCTTGGGCGCCTTGCCCTCCGATTTGAGCGCGGCGAGCTTCTTCTTGCTCTCATCGACGTCGATGTTCATCCGTGCCCTGTCAAAACTGAAGTATTCTATCTGCAGCCCATGGACCAGCCCGGCCGTGCCTGAGAACTCCTTCTTTCCCGCGGAGATGTGCCCGCCGTTAGGGATGGATAGCGCCATCAAGGTGTCGCCCGGGTCTGAAAGGGTGGAATAGACGGCGAGGTTTGCGCACGCCCCCGAGACCGGCCTGACGTCGACAAACTCGGCCTTGAAGAGCTTCTTCGCCAGGGCGATGGCCTCCAGCTCGATCTTGTCTATGTATTTGCAGCCGGCGTACACTCTCTCGCCCGGCCAACCCTCAGCGTATCGTTCACCTAGGTCCGAGGACAGGACCTCTCTCACTCCCCTGGATGCGACGTTCTCGCTCGCAACCATCGGGAGGCTCTCGGAAAACCACTTCTCGTGCTGCTTGACCAAACTGACTATCTTGTTGTACTCCGATAACTCGCCAGCCATCTCACCGATTCGACCAAGATTTCGCTAATTATGTGTTGCGAGCGAGGACAAGGCCCGCAAATACCAAATCTATTTTAGAAGGCACATCGGCAGCGCGCATCGAGCGAAGAAGGTAGACCAGTCACACATGAGCAATAAGAAGAAAGGTGCACCAATGCCCGCGTCCAGCGCAGGACTTCTGCGTTTCTTCGAGGACGAAACCGAGGGTGTGAAGATAAGACCTCAGTTCGTCTTAGCGGCTTCGATGGCGCTTATCGTAGGCTCCATAGTGATCAACCAGCTCTTCAGGTAGTTGTAACTGTACGGGTCCTCGACTCAGCAGTTAGCAAAGAGATACAGGCACCTCTTCGTCCTCCCTTCACTCTCGATATCGCTCGTCCTGGTCTGTGCATCCACTCTTGCCCTGACCGGGCTGATGTTCCTCTACCAGGGGACGCCTTCCTTCCTTGTGGTCGCGTGCCTCTTGAGCGCGGTCCTTTCAGGACTCATCGTCACGTGGCTGATCCGCTCCACCGACAACAAGTCGATAGCGTCCGTAAGAAGATTGTTCGGCCTCCTCTTCGTCTCGACCCTGGTCTGGCTGGTCCCCATCGTAATCGGCCTCCCGTTCTCCTCCCTGCTCCATGGTGCCGCCACGAGAGAGTTCGTCTTCGGCGCGTTTCTCGCCTGGGGGTTCGAGCTCGTCGTGATCAACGGGACGTTCCTGAGAAGCACAGCGAAGAGCGTGCTCTTTTCAGCGGTCCACCCCGTTCCCATACTCATCCTCGTGATGTCCGCATCGACGAACCAGTACTTGCTCCCTGTGATCTCCGGGACCGTAGTACTGATCATAGTGGTCCTGTTCCTCTCCAGGGTCGACGGCATCAAGACAAAGAACGGGATATCCTCGCTGGAGATACTCCGGGCGTTCCTGAAGACCTGGGTGGCACACGAACCGGCGGAGCTCGAGACGTACTTCTCAAGATACGCCAAGCCAGACTCCGTCGCGACCGACGTGATCATCGCCCAGACCGGAGAGAAGCGAGCCGTCATCGTCCTCCCCGGGATCCATCCGGGTCCGTTCTCTCCGGTAGGAAGTTACAACCTCTCCGAGCTGATCTATGGGGAGCTCAAGGACCCGAATACCCTGCCCATAGTCCTGCACGGGACGGGCGGGCACGAAAGGAACGTGCCCACCAACAAGATCGCCTCCGACTACGCTGCGAAAATCTCAGAGTTCGCAAGGACCCACAAGGCCACCGAAAAGACGCCGATGAGGGGCCCTCTTCGCTCCAAGGTGGGCATAACCAACATCACGACCATAGCGTTCGGAAAGGAAGTCCTGGCGATAGTCTCGAACTCGCCGTACCGGTCGGACGACCTCGACCCCGTCACCGTCTCTGACGCGTCCGAAGCGGCCTCGGAACTCGGGCTCAGGGCCATGGTGGTCGATGCGCACAACTCCGTCGATGGGGAAGACCGACCGCAGGAGAAGATCACGAGGGGCGAATGGAACAAGATACTCAGCGGGACCGTCCAGTTGAACGAGAACGATTTCAAGGTCGGCGTCGCAAATTCAGATGAGATAGGTTTCAAGCGCGGCTACGACATCAGCGACGGAGGGATCTCGGTCACTATCTTCGCCACCCAGGAGGCCAAGAACGTCTTGGTCAGCGCAGACTCGAACAACGCGACCTCTGGGCTCAGGGAGAGGATCGAGGCCGAGGTGACTGCCCTGGGGATGAGCCTCCTGGACCTGTGCACCTCGGACACCCACAAGCTGGCCGCAAGGAACATGACCAACCGGGGCTACTTCGCCCTGGGCGAACAGGATGATTCTGATACCATAGTCGACTGCGTCAAGAAGCTCATCGGCCTAGCCGAAGGAAGACTGGACCAGTGCTACCTGCAGGTCGCGAGGCTTCGCCTGGACCTCCCCCTGATAGGCGCCGAGTCCCTGGACGACTTCGCCACGCTCACCAAGAACACAATCTCGCAGAGCAAGCGATACACAAAGGCGATAATACCCGCATTCTTGCTGCTTCTAGCCATAACTCTCTTTTACTGAAGAGACCAGAGAGAGAACTGCCTTGAGCCAAACTGGACATATGATTGGCATTGAGGGAATAGACGCTGTCGGGAAACACACGCAGAGTCTCCTCCTCGAAGCATGGCTCAGCCGCAGCGGCATCGAAACGGAGATGATTTCCTTCCCGGACTACGAGACGCCGATAGGGAACGAGATTAGAGCCTTCCTGTCCGGCGAACGAAGCTTCCTCCCCGAGCTCCGACACATGCTCTTCGCGGCAAACAGATGGGAGAAGGTGCCGTTGATCAAGGAATACCTGAACTCGAACAAGACCGTGATAGTCAACCGGTATTCCGAGTCGAACATAGTCTATGGCCTCGCCAACGGGCTGCAGATGGAATGGCTGATGGCCCTCGAGCAGGGCGTCCCCAAGCCAGACCTTGTGGTGGTCCTGGATGCTCCCCACACGGGCCTTACGTCGCGGAGGCCGGGGACCAAAGACTCCTACGAGAAGGACTCGGCTCTGCAGCTGCGCGCAAGCGAGCTCTACAGGGAACTCGCCAAAAGGTTCGGATGGGCCATCGTGGACGCGAGCGGGGATATCGAGGCCGTTCACAAGTCGATAGTTGAAGTAGTCAAGGAACGCACCAATCTAGGACGGAGAGAGCAACCACGACACTGAGATACGTAGCAGAGATAAGGGATCCAGTCCACGGTTACATCAAGGTCACGGAGGAAGAGCGCCGGATAATCGATTCCCCGTTCGTCCAGAGGCTGAGGAGGATCCATCAGTTGGCCGGCGCATACATGGTCTATCCCGGGGGCGTCCACAGCCGGTTCGAGCACGTCCTGGGAACGATGTACGTGACGGGGCTCATAGCTGAATCGATAGCCGACCAGGTCGGCCTCGACGACGGAGACATACAGGAACTGAGGCTCGCCGGCCTCCTGCACGACGTCGGGCACGGACCGTTCTCCCATCTCTTCGAAGAGGTATTGAGCGAGAGGACAAAGCTCTCCCATGAGGACATCTCTCAAAGGATCGTCCTCGAATCCGATATCAGGGACCTCCTCGAGAAGCACGGCATCTCTGCGAAGAGGATGTCGCAGCTCTGCGTCGGGAAACTGAAGACGCACCCGTATATGAACGAGGTCATCGCCGGCAGTCTGAGCGCCGACATAATGGACTATCTTCTCCGGGATTCTTACTTCACCGGCGTGGAATACGGCAAGGTGGACATACACAGGGTGATCGATTCCCTTCGGGTGATGGACGACCACCTTGTCCTGGATCAGGCGGCCCTCTACGCCTTCGAGGCACTGCTGATCGCGCGATACGAGATGTTCAAGGCGGTCTACTTCCACAGGACCGTCAGGGCCGCCGAACTCATGCTGGCGCACTCGATGTCGCTCGCCGACGACGAACTAGGCCTGACCGACCTCTCGAGGATAGGCCGTTATCTTGACCTGACCGACGAAGTGGTCGTCCAGCGCCTGAAATCCCTCAAACCGCGCAACCCCAGACTGCGCCTCGCAAGGAGGCTGGCAGAGAACTACAACGACAGAAGGCTCGTCAAGTGCGTGTTCGAGAAGGTGATGCAGCGCAAGGACCGTTTCGTCGAGAAGATATTCAACCAGAAGAGGTTCAGGAACGAGCTTGTCGCAGAGATAGCCAAGCAGTCGGGAGTAGAGGCCGAGGGGATCTACATCGACGTCCCCACCACGCCTTCTGTCCCATACACATATGCGAAGGAGACCCTGAACTCCATAACGCTCGTATCGGACGACGCTGAGGGAGAGCGCACCAACAAGGTCTCGATAACCGAGTTGCCGCTGGTGGGCTCGATAGCGGGGTTCACCGATGTGCTGCGCGTCTACACGGTCCCGCAGCACAGAAACGAAGTCGCGAGAGCTGTCCACAACGTGTTCGGAAAGGGAGACTTCTCGTCCCGCATCTCCACGTAACCTGCGTGCTCCTCAAATAGCTCCAGCGAAATCAAAGGTATGCAGCTCGAAGAGCTGTTCCCCTACGAATCTTTCAGGATCGGCCAACGGGAACTTGCGGTATCGGTCTATAATGCCTGCAAGGAGAAGAATCGGCTCGTCGTCGAAGCGATGAGCGGCTTCGGAAAGACGTCCTCCGTCCTCGCAGGCTCGATCCTCGCAGCGGAGGAAGACGGAGCCCATGTAATCTATGCGTGCAGGACCAAGAGACAGGTCTTCCGGGTCATGGAGGAGATACAACGCATACAGAAGCGCATCCCCCTCAGCGCGGTCGAGCTCTTCGCAAAAATCGACTACTGCCTGCTGAAAGAGACCTCCCGCTTCAGCGTGAACCACGAGTCGTTCAAGTGGTACTGCAGCTTTAACACCACCAACAACCTTTGCTCGTATTTCCTCAACCTCAGCCTTCTCGACAAGGAGATACAGGCCCTGGTGCGGAAGTTCAACACTACAGCCCCGAGCCACTCAGAGCTGCTCGAGAGCGGGAGAAGGTCGCACGTCTGTCCCTACGAGGTAGCGAGGCTGGCGATGACCAACTCGAGGGTCATAGTAACGACGTATCACTATCTCCTCGACGAAGCCGCCAGGTCGCTGCTTCTGAGCGCCACCGGCTGGAACCCATCGAAGACGATAGCGGTGATAGACGAGGCGCACAACCTGAGGGACTTCATCAGGGACGCATCGACCACAGAATTCTCCTTTGCCGACCTCCAAAGGGCCGTGAACGACGCCCGCGCGCTGTACCTCGAACCGGCCGGCTCGTTCCTGGAGGAGCTCTTGAGAAGGCTGCGGGAGTTTTGCTCTGGGAACGCGTCATGGCACGTGGACAAGGATAGTTTGGTCCGGAGGATGAAGGGGTCACACGACGACGTGTGGTTACCCAACATCGCCCTGGAACTCTCGACGTGCGCTGGTATCGGCTGGCAGTCGATCTCCACGGGAAGAAACCTCCCGACCTCCATCATGAAGGTGGGCGCCTTCCTGAGGGACCTGCTTTCCTCATCAGAGCACGGGACAACCATCGCCAAATCGGACGAGAGCTTCTATCTCTTGAACACGGATTTCTCAGACCGCTTCCTGAACCTCGTCGACGGCTTTCAAAGCCTAGTGCTGCTCTCCGCCACCATAAACCCCTCCAAGCTCTTCCTGAAATCGATCGGCCTCGACGAAGGGACGCAGATTCACAAGGTCAACCCAAGCCAGACCTTCAACGTGCGCACGGTGATCGATACCGGCGTGAGCACCAGGTTCAAGCTCAGGAGCTCCGAGACCTACTCGACCATCGCGGACAAGATATCGGCGATCGGCAGAGCCACCAAGGGGAGCATCGGGATATTCGTACCCTCGTACGTTGTGCTAGAGTCCCTGCAACCTTTCCTCTCGCAGGCGCTCAAGGGCCGCAGCATCATCACGGAGAGCAGGAACCTCGGCAACGCGGAGGCAGAGCAGATGATGAACCTGTTCAAGTCCAATCAGGGTTCCGTTCTCCTCGCGGTTCAAGGGGCGCGCTTCTCCGAGGGCGAGGACTTTCCGGGGGATCAGATGGACGCATCGGTCGTGGTGGGGCTCTCCCTGCCGCCCCCATCGCCCATGATGTTCGCCGAGTTCGCTGATTCAGAGTTCAGCAGGCACGACACATACCTGCTGCTGTCTCTCCTCCCGGCAGTCCGAAAGGCGATACAATCAGCGGGAAGGCACATCCGGAGTCCCGACAAGAAGGGCATGGTCTTCCTGATGGATTCCCGATTCAACCAACCCGAGATATTGCAGATGATTCCCGGGTGGCTGAAAAACGACACGCGGATAGGAGACTTTGGGGCATACGAAATAGAAGAAATGGTCAGGAGTTTCTTTGAGGAGCGCCCGTGAGGAGCACACCCTTCCTGCGCGCTATCCTCGCGGCCGCACCCTGGTCCCTGGTCAGACCATCGGGCCCATGACTGCTCGTCGTCGTGCCCCTCTCATCTACGACTTCTACAAGCACCTCCGGCAGGTCGTTTCTTATCATCTGGGTTATGCTCTTGGACAGCCGCGGTGCGCCGTCCCCGACCCTGACCACCGCTTTGGCGCTCGGGATGCCTCGCACAGCTCTCAGGAGTCTGGATTGCAAGCCGTCAAGCGACCCGACCGTGAAAGCTCCGAGTTTGGAGTCCCCATAGAAGACGACGACCCCTATCCTTGAGCCGGGGTCGATGCCGATAAGGAGGATTCTATCGTTCACCGTGACCATCTTCGAAAGGATCTGACCCTCCATCACCAGGGGGTTTTCATCGAGCTCCTCTATCGAGATCGAAGTGCCCACGAAGAACTCCCGTTCTTTCTTGGTCGTTATCACCGGCTCCCTTCCCTCAGATTGAGCCTGTGCCGGGGTCAGGCTGATGAAACGCAGATTCGTCATCTTGAGCCTATTGAGAACCGAGTAGTAGGCTCTGCTATCCAAGGTTGCGACGCTGACAACCTTCATATCTCGATTGTCCGATGTACCCGCTCTTAATGAGCCTTCCTACTCGTAGGCAGGCCTACGCCTTTCTCGAGCCGCTTAGGGGAAAGTCCGCGATATTTCTCGTGACGAGCAGAAACGCTCATGCGGCCGTCTCCCGCTTCGTTCTCGACTGCCTGGCCGCGTCGGGCATACGCGTCGCCGTGCTTGACACGAGCTGCTTCTACGGCGTGAACATACGAAAACTGGCGGGGTCCTTGCCGCGACAATTCCTGCAGCAAAGCACCCTCCTGCAACTGTCAGACGACACGAACGACGAGGATCCGCTGACCGACATGGTCACCTCGGACGCCTCAGCGATCTTGATGGACGACCTGAACGCAGTCCTCCATCTCTTGTCCTCTCAAGGACAAAAATCCGGGATCCACCGGCTCTCGACCTTCTATCACGTCCTCTCCTACAGCGCACGCATCAACAAACTCCTCGTCCTAGGGTTCGTGTACAAGGGCGATTCCGGTGCCTTCCCCACCAGGAGCACCAGACGCTCGCTGCCGAAGATATCCGACCTACAGGTCACCTGCGAGGTCCGCGATGATGAGATCGTGTTCCGGTGCGACGGGATAAGCGGATGGTCTATCGACGGATTCAGGATTCCGCTCTACTTCGACCCGAGGACGTAGATCCCTATGTAGACTGCGATTGCGATCATGAACAGGCCGATCGTGAGATAGAAGTTGACCATCTTCGACTTTGTGGTCTGCCTGCCGCTGAGGTAGGATATGTAGACCCCTATGGCGCCTATGAGCAGGGCGAGCGCGTCCACGCCTGTCTCCGTGGCTGACTGGGCGCCGCTGGATGGGAATATGACGTACCCGAAGTTGACGGGTTGGATCACGGCGTTCACGATGCCTGCAGTCATCAGGACAATCCCGATGATGTAAAGGACCTCGATCCACCTGTCCCTTATCTCCGATATGAGGCCACTCCTGTCCGCTGCTTTGGAGACCCTGCCCCAAAGCTCATCCACGTGGGAGTCGAACCAGCTTCGAATCATTTTGTGCTACCTTCCTCCAGGGTAATCACGTCTTTTACCCACTGCCCTGTCCCCTCAGCAGTTTTAACTCTATTCAAGTATTCGCCCCACGACATCCCTGAATACGCCTCATTCCACTGTGCGTAACCGCTCTTCAATGCCGCTTTGGCGTCCGAATGATACCTGCACAGCCCGTCGCCGCCCTTACTCTCTCTTCTGCACAGTTTGCAAAGCATTTCTCTTCTTCTCCATCTTGCTTTCGCAGGCCAGGTTCACGCACAACCTCCATGGGAACCTTCCAAGCCTCACGTACACGACGGGCCATCCACATCGCGTGCACGGTTTGGCGGCCGCCTTTATGGAGCCCCTCTGAGGGAGCGGCGCCGAAGCCCTGCAGCCGTGCGAATAGTTAGTACAGCCGACGAACCTCTTACCCGTCTTTCGAGATCTTATCACAAGGAGGTTGCCGGTCTTGCACACTGGGCACGCTCCAAGGGCGTTGAGAGAATTGGTGCTCTGAACCGCCGCCTCTCTTATCTCACTCCCGACTCCGGCCTCGTTGTACTTGAGCGCCTCGATTTGTTTCAGAAGAATAGTAATCGCCCGCTCTATCACCTGCGTGCCATCGCTCTCCCCGCCCTCTATCTCCTCAAGCTCCCTCTCCGTCTCCCGCGTCAGTTCGGTAGAGACGATCTTCGGACAATACTCCTGCATCGTCTCCACGAGCGAGATTCCCAGGTCGGTCGCCCCTACCGGGTCGCCTGAGACGTAACCTCTGGCCGTCAGGGTGGCGATGGTCTCGGCCCTGGTAGCCTTCGTCCCTATCGATTCTTTCTCCATCCGTTCAAGGAGGCTGCTCTGGTTGTACCTTGAAGGAGCAGATTCGAGCTTCTCCAGGCAGTCGACCGTGGCCAGCGTCAGGACGTCCCCTTTCAGAAGCTTCGGGATCGCCCTGTCCTCCGCTCCAGCGTACCTCTTGTAATGCTTCATCCAGCCCAATCTCAACGTCCTCCTCCCGGTGAGCGCGAACTCGTTCCCCTGGACATCGATCTTCAGGCTCAGTCTCTCGCGCAGCGCATCATCGCCGAAACACGCGAGGAATCTCCTTACGACGAGGTCGAAGACCTTGGCTTCGTACGTACCCAGAGGTCTCCTCGGACGGTCGCCTGTCGGATAGATCGCAGGGTGAGCCCGGTCGACCTTCTCCCCTTCCCTGGGTGAAAGGGGCCCTTCTAGCAGCTCTCTCGAAGAATCAGCATACTCGCCGATCTCACCCAACTTGGAGACGATCTCTCGGTATCCGATCGATGGCGGCAGCTTCTGGCTGCTGGTCCTGGGATAGGATATCAATGCGTCGAGATACAGACGCTCGGCGACCTGAAGGGTCCTGGTGGGAGAGTATCCAAAGACCCTGTAAGCCTCCTTCTGCAGTTCCCCTGTATTGAAAGGGGGCGGCGGCCGCTCCTTGAAGACGCTTCTGGAGACGTCAGAGACGACTCCCGGTTGTCCCTCGCACGCTGCCTTTGTAGAGTCGGCGTCCGACTTCCTTGGAAACTTGCCCCTTGAGCTCGGCGCCTCGAAGCGCATACCACCTTTTTCGAAGTGTCCGGTGAGCGTCCAGTACGGGCTCGGCACGAACGTTTGAATCTCCACCTCCCGTCGCACCACGAACCCGAGGGTGGGACCCTGGACCCTCCCCATGCTGATGGTCTTGTACCCCGAAGACGTCGCATTTACAGAGGTGGAGAGAGCCCTTGAGAGGTTGATTCCCCAGAGGAAGTCCAACACGTGCCTGGTCCTCCCGGCCCTGGCCAGCCCAGACCCCGTCCCCACCCGGGCCTCACCAAACGATGAGACGAGTTCATCCTTGGTCAGGGTGGAGAACTTCGCGCGCAGAGCCACGCCTTCCTTTCCCCCGCATGCATATCTCAGGATGTTGTCGCCTATGGTCTCTCCTTCGGCGTCATAGTCGCATGCGTTGATGAACCCATTCGCGTTCTCGGCCAGGCGCCTGATCGACGCGATCCTCTTCTGCACGCCTCTTGACCGCTTGTCCACCAAGTTGGCGGGGTACCATTCAAGGTCGAACACCGGATACGTCTCTCTCTGAGAGAACGAGTCGGAAAGGCCGTACAGGTGTCCTATCGCAGAGCAGACGACGTAGCTGGCGTTGTTACGCTGGAAGGTCAGCACCTCTACGCCGTTCATCGTAGTGCTGACTGGGCGGCCCTCCGCCAGGGCTTCCGCGACCTTCCTCGCGGCGTCTGGTTTCTCGCAGACGATGAGAGAGTAATCAGACACGATGACAGCCATCTACTGGTTCATCTCGCCCAAACTTAAAGCAGTTCTTGGGTTCAACGCTTTTAAAAGGAAAGGCATAATGTACATGGCATGACATACGAGCTCATATGTTCAAAGTGCGGCCATACGATCTATTCCGGCTTTGACCTGCGCTCGCCCAACGACATACTCAAGCCCATGGGGTTTGCCTGCAAGAAGTGCGGCGCCAAGCTCACCCCGGCGAACTTCAAGATGGATGTCGTGAAGCTCGAAGGGAAGTTCGGTTAGGCCTGTAACCAAGGCTCCGCATGTAGACGCACTGGTCCGTCTTCACGGAGAACCTCCCGGTCGGATACTCGGACTTTTTGATCAGGCTGTCCTTCAGCCCCCTTATGACGACGAACGGTGCCCCCTCGTCCGATTCCCCCATCACGAGTTGAGCCGCGGAGCAAAGGTCGTCGGCGATCGCCTGGCTCGTGACCCTCAGTATGTTCCCGAAGAGGTCTTCCTTGCCCCTGAGGTCGAGGACGGCCTCGAGCCCCGAGCTCGCCAAGGCGACCCCGGTCGTCCCCTTACGGGTCGGCATCAGCCTGCTGTCGCAGATGACTACGGCTATCCTTATGCCGCGTCGAAACTCAACGCTCTCCACGACGGCGGAGGCCGATTCCAGCGGGTCTCTTGGATACAACACGGCCCTGCCCGGCTCAATGTTGGACCTGTCTATCCCCGCGTTAGGCGACAACATACCCTCCTTCGAGGCGAGGATGAAGCCCACTACCCCTCCGAGGATTTCGTCGGACTCCCTGACTATCAGTTCGCACAGCTGGGGAGGAATGTTGTAACGCGTGGAGAGTTCGGTTGCATATTGGGAGGGCACCACAGATTCTAGCTTCACGACTCTTCCCTCCGATATCGCCACAAACTTGCTCGAGATCACCACAACATCTCCGTTTCTCAGCTCTCGGCCGGCGAGCTCGTCCAACAGGTCGACGAGGCTGAAAGGAGCGCTTCTCCTTTCGGTCCTAACGGACCAAAGCTGTATCATGAAGGCGATGGTTTCTGGCTTAAATAAAGAGGTTCGCAGGACCGATCGGCCACGTTGAAGCAGACTCCCCTCTATGATTTTCACGTGATGCACGGAAAACTTGCTGAGTTCGCAGGTTATGAGATGCCTCTCTGGTACACGAGCATCATCGAGGAGCATCTGGCGGTCAGGAACAAAGCTGGGATATTCGATGTATCCCACATGGGACGGGTGACCTTCGACGGCCCCGACGCCACGAAACTGGTGGACCTACTCGTCCCGACGAGAGCGTCCTCTCAGGCCCCCGGGAAGTCGTTCTACACCCTCCTTCTCAATCCCAGCGGCGGCATAATAGACGACTTGATCATCATGAGGACGGAGCAAGGATACATGCTGGTGGTCAATGCCGCCAACAAGGCGAAGGACCTGTCTCACATCCAGGCTCTCTCGGCGGACTACGACGTGAAGATACGGGACGTGACCGACGCGACCACCATGATCGCGGTGCAGGGACCCGAAGCGAACCAGGCCCTTCAACCGCTCACCTCGGCGGACCTCTCCCAGATCAAGAGATACACTCACGTGAGCGCCGATGTCGGCGGCAGCCGGGCGATGATAACCAGGACCGGCTACACCGGCGAAGACGGCTTCGAGATAATACTCCATGACACCGGTTTGCAGGATGACTCGGTAGCCACAGCCGTCTGGACGGACCTCTCGACGAGGGCGAGGCCGTGCGGGCTGGGTGCGAGGGACTCGCTCCGCATCGAGGCCGGCCTTCCGCTGTATGGGTCCGACATCGACGAAACGACGAACCCGTTCGAAGCTGAGCTCTCGTGGGTGGTGACCAAGGACAAGATCGGTTATGTCGGCAGCGAGTCGCTGGCGTCTTTCTCAAACGCCCCGTTGTCCAGGGTGAGGAGGGGGATAGTCCTCGACGACAAGATTCCACGGCACGATTTCATCGTGACCACATCAGCGAACCAGACCATAGGAAGGATAACCAGCGGGACGTTCTCGCCCATCCTGAAGAAGGGCATAGCCATCGCATACGTCGAGCCCGCCCACGCGAAGATCGGGGAGGCGGTGCGGGTCGTGGTCAGGGCTTCCGCCGCTGAGGGAATGATAACCAGGCCGCCGTTCTATGATGAGAAGGCTTACGGTTGGAAGCGCCTCAAACAGCAAGAGTAATAGTGCCATCTCTCGTGAGTGAAGGACCATGAAGGAGCAACATGACGTCCCCGAAGGCTTGTATTACACCAGGGAGCACGAGTGGGCCCGGTTGGAGTCAGGAGCGGTGGTCGTAGGGATAACCGATTACGCTGCGAAGACGCTGAACGACGTGGTGTATCTCTCACTGCCCTCGCCAGGGCAAGACGTGAAGCAGCTTAGCACGTTCGGAACCGTCGAGTCGATCAAGGCCGTGTCTGAGCTGTATGCGCCTCTTTCCGGCAAGGTGACCAAGGTGAACTCCGAACTCGCGAATCATCCTGAACTCGTAAACCAGTCACCATACAAGGACGGCTGGATCATAGAAATCTCCGCTTCCAGTCTTGACCAGGAGAAGGGAAAGCTCCTCGACTCCAAGCAATATGCCGAGTTCCTGGCTTCCCTCGAACACTAGCCAATTCGAGAGATTTTGGGACTCGCCCGTATCGAAGCCACCTTTCTATTTAAGCGGCGACCCCAGACAAGTACTCTGGCTTCGAAAACCTCATAAACAGAGATAGAAGGCTCTCCCCGATTGACTATCTCTAGCCAATTGCGCGCGCTGGCTGGCAGGCCCACCCTAACAAGGCGCAACATGATCATCGCCTTGACTTTGGTGAGCGTGTTCGTCGTCGCGCTTTTCATGCGCGCTTTCCCGGCGAAGTACGGGTTCTATCTCAATGAGTTCGACCCGTATTACGACTACAAGGCCGCTAGTTTCATAGTCGCATCCTTCGACGCGAGCTGGCACGCAGGCCAGGGCGGGTTCCCGGGGCTGCTGAAGTACTTCAACTGGACCGATTACACTACTTGGTTCCCTGAGGGAAGGGCCGTGGCCCCCACGTCTCAGGACGGACTGCAGTTTGCCGGCGCGCTGAGTTACCTCTTCTTCAGGAACGTCTTCGGGCTGCAGATGAGCCTATACAACTATCTCGTCCTGTTCCCGGTGTTCGTGGGCTCCCTCACGGCCGTCGTATTCTACTTCCTCGTCAAGAGGATCGCGGGCGAGGCGGGCGGCCTCTTCGCAGCGCTGATGATCGCTGTCTCTCCCCCTCTGATTGAGAGGGGCAATCTCGGTTGGTTCAAATCGGAGCCGCTGGGGATATTCCTCTTCGCGCTCTCCAGCTACATATTCCTGACGCTCCTCGACAGCGATATGAGTAAGAGGCAGAGGGTGTTCAGAGGGATAATCGCCGGGTTCTTGCTCGGCTATGCCAACACCGCATGGGGCGGCGCAGAATACTTCACGGCCGCATTCGGTCTCTTCTTCATCATCCTGCCCTTCCTAGACCTAGACCTGTCGAAGCTAGCCATAACCGGACTGTTCTTCACGGCGGGCGATATCTTCGGCAGTGCGATCTTCCCTAGGCCTGGCGTGGAAGTGGTGACCAGCGCCGAGGGACTCGCCATAATCGGCGGGACTCTCTTCATCATAGTGGCGAACTGGCTGAAGACGTGGGTCAAGCCGGATGACTTCAAGAAGACTCTGCTGAAGGTGATGTTCGGAGCTGCGCTGGCAGGACTGGCGCTGATCAGCTTCGGGTCGGTGTCCACCCTCAGCGCGAGATATCTCTCCGTGATATTCCCCTGGGTCAGGAGCGGCAACCCGCTAGTCGAGTCAGTAGCCGAGCAGGCGCTGCCAACCGGGAGCGATTACTTTTCGTCCTATCTGCTGCTTCTCCTGCTCGGGATTTTCGGCGCGATAGTCGCCTTCAGACGGCGAAACCCCGCGACCATCTTCGCGCTCGTGATCGGCATAACCATGATCTACGCCTCCGCTGCTTTCTCGCGTCTCCTGGTCTACTCCTCGATCGCTTTCGTCCTGCTCGCCGGCATAGGTTTCGCCGAGCTCGCATTCTCCCTGATGAAGCCGAACGTATCGTCCCTGGTGAAACGCAAGCCGTCATACGCGAGCGGCAGCGAGATGCGCACCGTCTACTCCGTCGTATTCATAGTTCTCCTCGCATTCCCCGCCGCCATCTTCTGGATCCCTAACCCTGTCCCGTGCACCACGAGCACACTTGTGTGCGACCAGAGCCCCGCCGACTACGGGACGAGCATAGCCAACGGCGGCACGATCTTCGCGCACTCCGAGCTGACCGACTGGACCCAGGCCCTGACATGGATCAGTCAGAACACGCCGCAGAATGCGGTCATAATTGCGTGGTGGGACTACGGGTACTGGATCAACGTTATGGGGAACAGAACGACGGTCGCGGACAACGCCACCCTGAACGACACCAGAATCGCGGAGATAGGGCAGATGTTCATGTCCAACATCACCCAGGCAGCCACGCTGGCGAAGGACATGGCGGATGGAAGACCCGTCTACGTTCTCTCTTTCATCACGGGGAGCCTGATACAGTTCGGCACCTCCTCCTCGTCGAGTTCGGCACAAGATTACTACGCCCTGCAGATTCCTGCAGGTAGCGGCTTCACGGCCGGCGGAGGCGACGAGAGCAAGAAACAGTGGTTCATACGCATAGCCGGCCTTAACGAGTCACAGTACCTGGCATGCCCGACGGTCCAGGGCACTGTCTGCACGGGAGTGGACGATTTCAACCTCACCCCCTACACGATAGAGAACACGCTGTTCGGTCAGATGCTCCCCTTCACGTTCGCTGGCTACTATGACCTGGCAAGCGGAGGTACGAGCACCAGCTATGCCTTCGACTCCAACGGGAACCCGCCACTAGAGCTCTTCAGCTATCCTCCGAGCTACCAGCTGAGTGGAAACTCCAGTCCGTTCCAGATAGCCTTCACCTCGTCGAGCCTCACCAGCCCGATAGAATGTGGAGGATCGTCGTCGCAGCCCATCTACTGCTTCACGACGGTACTGGTCTACAAGGTAAACTAGCCTAGCTAGCTAGTCTGCTTTTCTTCTTGGTAGGCGAGCGGGTTTCGGTACCTAGCGTACTTGTCGTCGGGCGAATATCTAGCTGGATGACAGGTGACGGTGGCCGCTCCGCACTTTGGGCACGCGGTCTTCATGGTGTAAGCGCCGCAGCTGGGGCACTTGCAGAGGAGGCTTTTCAAGCCATACCGCCGTACTTCCGGGACATCTCGCGCTTGCTTGTGAACGTCCCATTCTTCCCCACTCCCTCCTGTATGTGCTCGAGGGCAGAGTTCATCACCTTGTCTGCCTGTTTGTAGTCGTCCGCCACCACGCGCAGGCGATAGCGAGGAGCCCCGACATAAGTCACCCTGATCTCAGCAGTGGTCGACGCCGTCGCAGCGGCTTCCAGCGCGTCCTTGATCTGTTGGATGCCATCGGATTCTCTCGAGCTCACCTCGACGATCGCTCCCACCTCGTACTTCGGAGATGATATCTTCTCCACGGCCGCATCGATTATCTCCTTCCCTATCGCCTCCGGAATCTCGAGGGTGGCGAAAGCCTTCTCACCCTTCTTCGAAGCGGCTTCCAGCGCCTCGTAGAGAGAGCCGTATTCCCTCTCCATCTTCGCCGAGATATCGTTGAACAGGAGGTCATCAAGCTGCAGCTTCTTCTTGACCATCCCCATTATCGTGATCGCCCTTTCCTTCTTCTTCCATTCTATGAGCTTGTTCCTCTTCTCTTCATTGGTCACCTGTCTGAGCGACAGGTCGACTTCGCGACGGGACCTCTCCGCGCGTATCACCTTGAGGACCATCTTCTGCGAAGTCTTAGCCACCCTCTCGATGTTCCTTACCCACCCGGTGGAGATCTCCGAAATGTGAAGGAACCCGTTCATGTTGTTGTATTCGTCAAGGTCCACATAGATGCCGTGTGGAGTTATCTCCCTGACCGTTGTTAGGACGATCTCGCCTCTGTCAGGCAGCTCGGCGGCTTCCATGAAGTTATGCCCATCCGATGATGTCTTTGCCATTCCGGAGTCTAGTCGAGCCTCTTTATGACCTGAGCATCGACTCTGACCTTGCCGCCCGTCCTTTCGGCGAGCTTCCTACCGCAGCCCTTGCAGGTGACTTCCCTGGTCGACGCTGAGAACATGACCCTCTCCTCCCCGCAGTCAGGACACTTGATGAGGACGAAGCTGCTGTGAGGCTTCGGTACGAACTCTCGTTCTCTCTTCATTGTGTTATCTCCGCCTTTCTGAGCCTCATGCCCTTGCGCATTACCTCTTTGTTACACGTCTTACACTTAAGCTTCAGCGTCGCCTTCTTGGTGGTCTTGGCAGTCCTGATGAGCTCGGGGAACTTCTGACCTCCATACCCAGACTTTCTGCGGGCCTGGCGCCTGGCGCCCCACGAAGATGCCCTTTCCTTCCCCTTCTTGTAAAGCGCAACGGAATGCGGGGTATGTTTTTTACAATGTGGACAGAACGTGTTAAGTTCCTTTGGGATTTTCATTGTTTTCAGCCGAGCCGTGGCCAATCTGAATTTATGCGTTGTGGTTCTCGAGGCGGGCCGTTGGCGGGCGCAAATAACCTCAAAGTTAATTAGCTCTTGGGCCAGAACCAGGACTCGATTATATCCCGTTGCTCTTCACCAAAACATCGACCGCGGTTGAATGGAAAGCAGTAGCCTCAGCGATCAAGACCCTTGTCGAAGAGGCAACGTTCGAGGCGACCAGCGAGTCTCTCATATTCAGGGCCATGGACCCTTCACATATAGCGCTCGTCGACCTGAGCTGGCCGAACACCGCCTTCGAGAAGTACGAATGTGACAAACCATTCAAGTTCAGCATCCGGGTTGAGGACTTTGTGAAGCTCATCGGGAGGACCGACGCGAAGGACAGCGTGGAGCTGTCGTCCACCGAAGAGGACGCGCTGCTCCTGAGACTGATGAACGGCTACAAGAGAGAGTTCAAGATACACCTGATCGAAAGCACGTCCGGGACCGCCCCGCTACCGAAGCTGGAGCTCGACGCAAGGATCTCCATGAGCAAGAGCGTCTTCGAGAAGGTGCTGGCCGACATATCGGTCGTAGCAGACCAGGTGGCAATGAGCGCCCTGAAAGAGAGCGTGTCGTTCAGCGGCAAGAGCGACGTAGGCGCAGCCACGATAACGCTGGACAAGAACGGCGCCGACATATTGGAACTGGACGTGAAACAAGAGGCCAAGTCAAGCTACAACATTGACTATCTCATGTCGATCAGTAAGGCGCTCGGGAGCGCCGTCGAGACCGTGATCCTGGAGTTCAGTTCCAAGAAGCCTCTCCGTCTCGAATGGAAGCTAAACGAGCAGGGCGCCATGGTGAGGTATTTCTTGGCGCCTCGTATCTCAGAATAGCAACTCAGAATCCGGCGGTAGCGTCATTCTAAAGCAATTCATTTTTAGCTATCTCAATTCCTGTAAATCTCAGATGGACGAGAAGGTAATCGCCTTTTTGCGAAGAGTGTACCGGGAGTACTACTTCAATCGCCGCGGCGTGGTCGAGATGCCTTCCAAGATGGCTTCCCGGGAGTTCGGGTACATACCGTTCGGAGGAGGGATGATAAGGCACCTTTCCTTCAAGACCGCTGGCGAGCTGGCCGCAGAACTCGTGAGACAGGCACCCTCCTCCGTCTACTGTTCCAACGCCGTGTATGAACGCCCCACGCTCCAGATGGACGAGAAGGGATGGCTGGGGGCCGAGCTCATCTTCGACATAGACGCCGACTCCATCCCCACGCCATGCAAGAGCAAGCACAGCTGGTGGTACTGCCAGGACTGCCACAAGGGCGGGATGGGCCCCAAACCAGCAAAGTGCCCCAGATGCCGCGGGCTGAGCGTCGAGCAGATGCACTGGAGTTGCCGGGAGTGCCTAAACGCGACAAAGGAGCACGTGAAGCGGCTGGTGGATTTCCTCACCGACGACTTCGGTGTCGGCCGAGAAAACATAAGACTGTACTTCTCAGGCAATCGGGGATACCATGCTCACGTCCAGGACGAGAGGTTCGAGGCTTCCGATTCATCCATGAGGACCGACGTCGCCAACTACATCAGAGGCGCCGGTTTCAACCTGAAGGCGATGCAGGACAAGACGCTCTCCCTCCCGAGCCTGGGGTGGGGCCGCAGGGCGGGCCTCTTCCTGTCCAAGTCAGACGTCCCGATGAAGAAGAACCAGAAGACGACGGAGCAGATAATCGCCGCCAACGCGGCCTTGATCGATGAATCGGTGACGACGGACATCCACCGGGTCTTCCGCATGCCCGGGACGCTTCACGGAACCTCCGGCATGCTGAAGATGCGGGTCGACTCGCTGGAGGGCTTCGACCCGCAGACACAACCGGTCGTCCTCGGCGAAGAGATAGTCACCGTGCAGGTGAACTATGCGCCGGAGTTCTATCTCAAGGGAAGGAAGTTCGGTCCGTACGACTCCGCTTCAGTCAGGTTGCCCACATACGCCGCCGTATTCCTCTTGGCCAGGGGACTGGGAGGGGTCGCTGGTTGAACGCCACGAGCGAGACGATCCAGACGCTGAAACAACTGCTGGATTCGGAAGAACAGTCGGAGGAGCTGACGCGCCTCCCAAGAGACGTGTACCAGAGGACCGCCACGTACATCCAGAAACTAAGGAAGAGCGCCGACGTGAGCGCTGGCGACCCCTCGAGCAGGCTCGCCAAGAAGCAGCTCTGGCTGCTGGAGGGGATGGGAAGACAGCTCCTCAGCAGGAGGCTCGCGAAGGTGAACGTCACCGGCGACGCGAAGCAACTGCTACCCGAGGAAAAATATGTCTACGAAGTGCAGTTGGAGTTCGAACGGATGCGCAAGAAATTCACCGACGCCATAACCAACGGTCAGCCTTCGGTCTTCACCCTCCTGCAGAAGAACCAGATGGAGAAGATGGTCACGGTGAGCTTCCTGAAGCCCCTAGGCGAGATAGTCGGCTTCGACCTCAACAGGTACGGACCGTTCAAGGTCCACGACGTCGCCCAGCTTCCCGCCGCCAACGCCGAGGTGCTCGTATCGAACGGCGACGTGAGAAGAGTGTATTCGAGCGACTCTCTCTAGGAGTATGATCTCCAGGTGTGGTTGCACTTCATGCACCTGTAGAACTGGGTCGGCGGCTCATCGCCGCTCCTCGTCTGAACGAACCACCACATCGCTTCTCCGTGCCCGCACTTGGGACACTCCATCTTCGTGGTCGGAAGGGACGTCAGCTTGCTCTCCTTTTCACCCACGACCTTTATCGTGGGCGCGTCGACGAACTCCTCCTCCGTCGACTGTGTGACGGTCTTCCCAGCCTTGTCGGAGAACCCGCAGTTGTCGCAGGCGTAGGTGATGGCGGAAGTCTTTTCCAGCTTGATTTGCTTTAGCTTAAGTCTCGTTCCACACTTCGGGCAGAATTTCAATCCGCTCCACCGCTGAATGCCTTGTTTGTCGCTTCGAGCAGCTCGTGAGTGTTCGCCTGTGCCTTTTCGAGGCCTCCGATGAATGCACGGTCCGGCTTGATCCTCTGCGCCCTTATCTTGATCACCAGTTTCTTGATCAACGGGTGAGGCGGAAGGACGCCAGCAAATGTCACGTTCTTCTCGTCCAATAGCTCATGATGGATTATCTCGCCGAGAGCGTAGTCCTCTCCGGTCACTTCGACGGTGAACTCTCTTTCACCCTCTCTTATCACGTGAACTTGCATTGTTTTCATTCGCTCGGAATTTCGTGGGTTTATAAACTCACGGTTGAATCGGTTGTCTGCCGAAGTCGTCGGCGAACTTCCTGTCTTCCTGGTTCCCACAGTTGTTGCACCTGGCCCTACCTCCGTCATCGATCAAGGGAGCGCCGCAGTTGCTGCAGAGCGTCGCGATGACGCCCAGATGCGGCTCGCCTATGGAAAGGTGAATCATGGCGTTCATCGTGCTCACGACCTTGGCCCTGACCACGTCTCCGAGCTTTACCTGCGTCCTCCTCATCCCTCGGCCCCCTCTTTCTTCCCGGAGGAAGATGAGGCCCACGAACCCGCTGAGACTGGGAGCGCCGTTCAGGTAGTAGATCTTCATGTTGGAGACGCTCGACTGCGCCGTCTCGATCTGCCCCGTGACGACGTCGCCCACGCTCGGGACCTTCGCCACGACGGTCGGCTTCACACCGATCTCTCTCTCCTGGAGGTCCTTGACCAGGGTACCCATCAGCAGGGCCCTGACCGTTCCATCGGCGTCATAGGCGTTCTTGCCGGGCAGGAACTCCTCGGAGACCGCCAGCGCGTCTCCCGGCAAAACGTTCTTGTTTTCTGATTTCATGTTCATCTCGACCTCGGAATTAGTCCCACCGTCAACTCGATCCACTTCGGCCTCTCAAGGAACTCCCCTATTTCTCTTCCCTCCATCAGCCTGACCAGCGCGTCGGCCTCCGGTATCGAGAGGACCGGTCTGTCGAAGCCGAATCCGTCTATCGATATCCTGGGGCAGGCGGTCTGCACGAATGCCTGGACGTCTCTGTAGGGGGCAAGAGCGTCAGCCGTCACATCACGCATGGCGAGCTGGACGACCTTCCTCCCGTGCATCTCCAACCTCTTCGTGATCCACCTAGTCCTAGGGAGCATCTTCTGACCCTCCTTGAGGCCGGTTATCACGCCGAACACGTTCGCGTCCAGCGCCTTGTATACCGAGAGGATAGAACGCTTCTTCCGGATTTCAGCCTCCTCCTTCATGTCTATGATCTCCTCGAGGTAGGGGTCCAGCATGTATGTCGGTTTTCCCGTGGCCAGGGCGACTCCGACTGCGTGGAATTCGCTCGCACCAAGGTAGCACATGGCGTCTATCTCCTTGCTCATGGGATAGATGGTCGAGAAATCACAGCCGAAGGTCTGGCTCTCGAAGAGCAGGTTGTTCTCCTTCCCGAGGTGGACCTCGAAACCTGCGGCTTCGTATCTCTCCTTTGCTGGCTGCAGCTCATGGAGGTGCTGGCTGAAGGTCGCCAGGCCGAGCCGCCTGTATCCTTTGAGCAGAGGGATGGACCTGTCGATGACTGAGTCGAACTTGACGTCGTCCACCGCGTCGATGAGATGCGTGAAGTCGCCGACCTCCTGGACGACTGCGTTGTGACCTATGTGGAGAGCAAGGTCAGCGTCCAGCTTCTTGACGTCATCATCGATCGTGTCGCATATGCCGTAACACGAGTCTCCGAGCAAAAAGCAGGGTATGCCATACTTCGCCTCTACCTTCTCTATTATGTCCCGGGTCTGCCTGATCAATCCACCTGGGGCGTTGACCACGACGCCCCTGGGTTTTCGCTCGTCTATGAGCCTGAATATCTTCGCTTCGTCAATACGGATGGTCAATGAGCTCGGATTCGAAGACCGACGCCCGGCGCTCCCTTAATTAGCGTTCGCTTCCGTTTGACCGGCTTGTCGTGCGGAGGATTAGGCCGCTTCGACTATTGGGATATCGAATACCTTTACTTCAGTAAGCATGGGCAGCTTCGCCTTTGCTGCGTGCAGAGCCTCCTTGCCCCTCGCAAGGTCAGCGGCCTTCACGTGCAGCTCGAGCACCACGCTCCCGATGTACACCCTCGCAGCAACCCCGATCGGCTTGCCGAACGCCTTTCGCATCCCTTCCTGGAGCCTGTCTGCGCCTGCGGTGGCGATCATCTTGTTCTCGCGGAGTATGATGTGTGGGTAGGGCTTGACGATCAAATAATAGGCCTCTTCGCCTAGTATGGCTAGCTTCTTGTTCGCGGCGACGCGACACGATTCCAGCGCGTTGGACCTTATCTGGACCGTTCCCTTGGAGATCAGCTGAATCGAGTAAACGTAATCGTTGGTGGCCTTACCAGTAGTGAACCTTGCTA
>JAPCJR010000022.1:28858-31099 GCA_027886865.1 Nitrososphaerota archaeon | reverse complement strand
ACGCGGGATGACGGGTGGGCGAAGTAGGTGTACTCGAAGGAACAGTAGGCCGTCTCGACCTTCGGCGAGAACCTGAACGACTCGAGGCCCCTCTGCGGGCCGCCCAGGCGGACCATCTCCCCCGGCTCGATGTCGCGCACGAACTCTGCGTCGACCGCCGAGAGGGCGCAGCTCTCCGACGCCACCACGTAGGTGCGCGACTTGTGGTGCAAGCCGAGGCAGAGCGGCCTGTACCCCCGCGGGTCGCGTATAGCGAAGACCTCGCCACGTTTGTTGAGTATGACGAAGGAGTAGGAACCGATTATCTCCTTGGAGAGCCTCGCGAAGGCATAGAACCAGTCGTTCTCTTCCCTGAGGATCTGGAGGAGGCGGTATCCGGCGGCTTTGGTGTCGGTCCCGCACTTCCCCTTGTAGACCGTGGAAACGGCCTGCGCCAGCTGCTCCGCGTTGACTATCGTGCCGTTGTGCGCGATGGAAAACTCGGAGCCGATCTGGACCGGCTGCGCGTTATCGAGGTTGGACCGCCCCTTGGTCGAGTAGCGGACGTGCCCGATGCCCGCCGCTCCCTTGTATCCGACGAGCTCCTGCGCGTAGTTGTACCAGTTGAAGGCCAGGCCCATCTTTTTGAAGACCGGTTTGCCTTCGACCGCTATCCCCCATGACTCTTGGCCTCTGTGCTGGAGGGCCTCCAGACCCTTGAGTATCTTCGGGATGACGTCCACGCCCTTCGAGGAGTATGCGCCTACCACGCCGCAGGCCTCTCTTGCGCCCATCAGTCCATCAACCTCGGCAGGCTCTCTTCGTAACCTCTCTGAAGCGCCACCACGTCCAGCTCCGATATCAGCTTCTCGCCTGACGTCAGGACCAGGTGGCGTCCCTTCACCTCTCCGATGACCGAATGCGGCACCCCCGAATCTGCCAGGACGCGCGCGACCCTCTTCGCATCCCGACTCGCCAGCACGAACCGCCCGTGCGACTCGGAGAACGCCGTGTCTTCTACGCGTCTGCAGGCCGAGGGGACCTTCTTGAGGTCTATCCTTGCACCTAGGCCGCCTGCGATGCACATCTCCGCGAGGGCGACGGCGAGGCCGCCCCTCGAGCAGTCATGGACCGAGGATATCCAGCCGTTCCGGATGAGCTTCAAGACGGCGCCGTAGAGCGATGCATCGGATGCGGCGTCGACCTTCGGAGACGACCCCGCCTCGGCGCTACCTAGCATCCTGTAGTATTCCGACCCGCCTAGCTCGGCTCGGGTCTCCCCGACCGCGACTACTGTGTCGCCCTCGCTTGCAAAGCCCATCGGCAAGACGTGCTTCTCGTCCTTCACGAGGCCGACGACGAGGGATATCGGCGAAGGTTTGATGGCCCTCTTGGAAGAGTCTTCGTTGTAGAAGCTGACCTTTCCCCCGACGACGGGAATCTTCAGCGCGGTGCAGTAGTCCGCCATTCCTTGGACCGAACGGCTGAAGGACCAGTAGACTCCGGGGTCCGACGGGTCGCCGAACTGGAGATGGTCGACCATCGCTATAGGTTCTCCTCCGACAGCGACCACGTTTCTGCAGGACTCGGCTACACATCCGGCTGCCCCGTTGTACGGGTCGAGTGCGCACTGGGCGCTGTTGCCGTCCCCCTTTACCGCCAGCATGTGGCCGTTGGGTAGCCGGAGGAGGGCGGCGTCGTGCTGTCCGGGTTTCATCACGGTCCTCAACCCCACCTCGTGGTCGTACTGCTGGTACACCCACCGCTTGCTGGCGATGTTCGGGGATGCGACGAGGGAGATTATCGATCGTCCGATGTCCTGGCGCGACCCGACCGCCCTCCTTGCGCGGCGGCGGCTCACGGGCTCTCTGCTCGGCCATGGGATGAGGGGGGCCTTGACCACGAACTCGGCGGGAAGGTCCGCGATGACCTTTCCCTGCCATCTGATCGTCAGGTTGCCGTCGCCGGTGACGCGCCCTATCACCGAGTAGGGGACCTCGTACTTGTCGAGTATCTTGGTGATCGGCTCAGAAGAGTCCTGTGCCAGCATCAGGAGCATCCTCTCCTGTGACTCGGAGACCATTATCTCGGAGGGGGGCATGTCGGATTCACGGCGCCTGACCTGGTCGAGCTCGACGTCGACCCCGGTCCCCCCGCTGGACGCCACCTCCGACAGCGCGGTCGAGAGGCCGCCGCCTCCCAGGTCCTTCATCCCTCGGATGAGGCCCGTCCCCGCGGCCTCCAGGAGCGCGTCTATCAGCA
>JAPCJR010000022.1:0-28758 GCA_027886865.1 Nitrososphaerota archaeon | reverse complement strand
AACTCGATGTCACCGGCGACGGTCGGGACGCCGATGCAGTTTCCATAGTCGGCGATGCCTCGGACCACGTTTCTGAAGAGCCAGCGCGACCGAGGGCTCCGCTCTATCCTCCCGAACCGGAGTATGTCGACTAGCGCTATCGGCCTAGTGCCCATCGAGAGTATGTCCCTCACGACTCCCCCGATGCCCGTGGAGGCTCCGCCGTATGGGTCGACGGCCGAGGGGTGATTGTGGCTTTCGATATGGAGCGTAACCACATAGTCTCCGCCCACGTCCACCACTCCGGCGTCATACCCCGGCCCGAGGACCACCCGCTTGCCCTTGGTGGGAAAGAGCCTCAGGAGGGCCTTGGAGGACTTGTAGCTGCTGTGCTCCGACCACTCTGCGTCTATTATGGACCACTCCACCTCGTTGGGCTCCCTTCCCAATGTGGCGCGGACAGTCCGGACCTCGTCCGCTGTGAGCCCCAGCTGCAGCGACTCCAGGGTCGTCACGCGCCACCCCTCAAGAGCGATGTGAAGACGAGCCTGCCTTCGGATGAACGGTAAGGGCTGAGCGTCGGGTCGGCGGCGCGCTCCGGATGAGGCATCAAGCCGACCACGTTGCCTCGTTTGTTGGATATTCCCGCTATGTTCGCAGCGGTCCCGGTCGGGTTGGCAGACTCTAGGGGATTCCCGTTCGAGTCGGTGTAGCGGAAGATCACCCGGCGCTCCTTCTCGAGGACCCTCAGCTGCTCGTCAGGCAGGTAGTACCTACCCTCTCCGTGCGCTATCGGCATCCTCAGGACCTGTCCCTTGCTCGCGGAGCGCGTGAAGGGCGTCTCCCGGTTCTCCACTTTCACGGAGGTCCACTTGCAGACGAACTTCAACCCGGAATTCCTGAGCAGCGCACCGGGGAGAAGCCCTGCTTCGACCAGGATTTGGAAGCCGTTGCAGATACCCAGGATGGGGACTCCCTTCTCCGCCATCTTCCTTATCCTAGATACGGCCGGACTTCGTGCGGCTATCGCCCCGGCCCTCAGGTAATCTCCGAACGAGAAGCCTCCCGGGAGCACGACGGCGTCGAAACCAGCGAGAGAATCGTCTTCGTGCCAGACCAACTCCGGCGCGAGGCCCTTCACCTTGCTCAGAGCGACCACCGCGTCGAGGTCGCAGTTGCTCGCCGGAAACCTCACCACGGCGACCTTCAAATCGGCGCTCGCCCCGCTTCGACTAGGAGAGTATGCGCGGCGGGGTTGAAGATGCGCAGCTCGTCGCACATCTTCCTGACGAGGCGCACGGCGGAATCTTTGTCGTCAGCCTCGACCTCGACGCTGAGGAACTTGCCCGCCCGAATCGCCTTCACTTCTTCGAAACCTGACTTGTGCACCAAGTCCCGGAGGATCGTCTCCCCCTCCGGGTCACGCGCACCCTCCTTGTTGGAGATCACGACACTGACCGTGAAAAGGCGCTTGCTGGTCGTAAATCATGATAATACCTCTTGATATTTAAGTCGCTTTTATCAGGGATGTGTTAAACGCGCCCGGGGACCGACAAAACCAACTAATAGCCAGCGAGGATTCAAGGGCTGCCATGGACGATGCTCCCGTCAAGATAAACAACGCCTTGATCAGCGTCGCTGACAAGACCGGCGTGGTCGAGTTCGCCCGCGACCTCCAAGGGTTCGGCGTCACCCTGCTCGCCACCGGTGGCACGTACACGGCGCTGAAGGAGGCTGGCGTGGCCGTCCGCAGCCTGCAGGACGACATGAACCTGCCGCAGGCACTCTCAGGAAGGGTGAAGACGCTTCACTCGCCTCTGTTCGGCGCGATCCTCGCGAAGAGGACCCCGGAGCACCTTGCTGAGCTGAAGGCGATGAAGGTCGACCCGATAGACATGGTGGTGGTGAACTTCTACCCGTTCGAGAAGGTGGCGGCAGACCCCAGCTCGGACGACGAGACCGTGATAGAGAACATCGACATCGGAGGCCCTTCGATGGTAAGAGCGTCGTGCAAGAACTTCCGCTACGTGACAGTCGTGCCTTCGCCCAAGATGTACGCGCCCGTGCTTGCCGAGCTCAGGGCGAACGGCTGTGCCACCACCCTCGCGACGAGGAGGAGGCTCGCGATCGAGGCCATCTCCATCACCGGGGCTTACGACACGGCGATATACAACGGGCTGTGGAGGAGGTTCGAGGGGACCGGCACGCTACCGGCGAGGTTCCTCCTCTCGGCCTCAAAGTTCCAGGACGCAAAGTACGGCGAGAATCCCGACCAGAGGGCCACGATCTACTCCATAGACGGCGCGAAGAACATGACCGACTGGGACAAGCTGGCGGGTGACACCCTTTCGTTCAACAACTATCTCGACATTGGCAGCTCCTACGACATCCTGGAGGGGTTCGAGGACACGCCCGCGGCGGCGACGGTGAAGCACGGCAACATCAGCGGGTTCGCCTTCGCTCCGGACATCTCGGAGGCTTACGAGCTCGCACACGCATGCGACCCGCAGGCGGACTTCGGCGGAACGGTGATACTCAACAGGGAGGTCGACTCCGAGACGGCGATGCTCATCGGCAAGAACGAGGGCGTCAGCGATTCCTCTGTCTACACGGAGATAGTGATCGCGCCGGGCTTCGGGCCTGAGGCGCTCGAGCTGCTAAAGTCAAAGCAGAAGAAGAAGATGAGGATAATCAGGAGCAGCGGCAGGTCGAGCTACCCGTACGACCTTAAGGTGATCGAGGGAGCCGTCCTTCTACAGGACGAGGTGGACTACCGCAAGAAACTGGACCCGGCGAAACTGACGACGCCGACCAAGTCGAAGCCCGAGGAGGCCACGCTGGCCAAGCTGCTCGCAGCGTGGGAGGTCGTCAGGAGGGTCCCGTCGAACGGCATAGTCATCGCCGACGGCACGTATCTGGACGGGGCGCTGACCCATTTCTGGACGCTCGGGGTGGCGAGCTTCCGCAAGAGAAACGGAGCGATCAGGATCGCGCTGGACAACGCGGGCGCGAGGGCGAAGGGTGCGGTCTGCGCGTCTGACGGTTTCTTCCCCTTCAGGGACAACGTGGACATGCTCGGAGAGGCGGGCGTCCGGGCGGCGATCCAGCCGGGCGGTTCGGTGAGCGACCAGGACGTCGTCGCGGCGGCGGACGAGTACGGGGTCAGCATCGTGACCACGCACACGCGCGCGTTCAAGCACTGATTTTCTTCCGCCGGAGCTCCTTCATGTGGCTGATGCTCCTGCTGAGGTCGAGTTTGCTCGCGACGTCCCTTCTGCTTCGCAGCGGTCCTCTTAGCGCGTCCACTCCGGCGAGGGAGACGGCCCTTGCTTCCTCGAGCGTCTTGCCCACCCCCACGACGGCCACGGAGCGTGAGGCCCCCACGTACGTCAAGTCGCCCCGGAGCTCCACGTCCATCGGGTAGACGCTTAGGCCATGAGTGCGACGCTGGAGCGCGTAGGCCGTGTCGAGGTCTATCGTCCCCGCCTCGCCCGGCGGAGCGCCGGCAATGCCGTAGCTCAGCGGGACCGCGCAGGTAACGACGGAGGCCTTTCTGGAGAACTTGACCCCCTTGAGCGTCCCATCGACCATCCGAAAGCAGACGTCTACGAGGTCGTCCTCGATCGTCGTGAAGAGGCAGAGCTGCTCCGTGTTGCCTCCCCTGCTGTTGCGCTCCAGTATCTTGAATCCCCTTCCAGTGTGCATGAGGGCATCATAGAGGACGAAGCCCCGGAGTTCCGGGTTCGAGCCCCTGCCCCTCCATCGCTTGAACGCCTCGCGCTCCTGGGTCACCACGGACTCCCACTCCGACGGCCTCACGAAGGGGAGGTTGTAGGCGGCGTCTCTGTAGCTGCCCATCCCCCCGGTCAGCTTCCCCTCGTTCCCGTCGAGGGCCCTCTTGTAGTCCCGGGTCTGGGGCGCGACGATGAAGTGGCGGCCGTCGCTCAGGGCTTGGAAGCTTGACTCCTCCCCGTCTAGCTTCTCTTCGACCACCACCCTCCCCTTGGAGTAGACGTTGGCGAAGAACGACGACATCTCTTCCTCATTGGTGAATTCCTGGCCCCACACGCCCACCCCCGCGCCTCTCGCGGGGGCGTCGGGCTTGATGACGGGCTCCTTGAGCTCCGCTGCGAAGCGTCGAAAGGCCGCCACGGCGGAGGCCTGGCTCTTGTACTGCGACGGGTCGAAGATCGCGTATCTCGGGTTGGCGTCCCTGAAGAGCCGTTCAAACAGCGTCCTCTGGTCCGCCTTGCTCTTCTCCACAGCGTACTTCCCGGTGACGCAGAGCATCGGCACCCCGCTCTCGCGCTCGACCGCGTCCCGTCCGCCGGCGACGATGAAGTCCTCGGTATCGGTCAGCCCGAAGGAGAGCCTAGTCCTGTGCTTGCGCGCGAACCGCGCCACGTCCGCGACGTTGAGGTCGGGTATCACCTGATGGACCTTCGCCCTGTCGAAGCTGAAGGGGTTCACCTGACGCTCGACCACGTAGAACTCCGGCCCGTAACCGCTCCTCGTGAAGGCGTCGATTATGCCGGGAGCGCTTAGGCTCTTCGACACTATTAGTATGCCCACGCGCTCCTTTGGCAACGCGCGTCGACCGCCCTCGCCGCTCCTAAAAAGAGATTGCGAAGCCTTACTGGCTCTTGGAGTCGACGGTGGGAAGGCCCTCTTCGAACTGCTCTTCTTCGGTCGACCCCTTCATGGCGAGCGTCGAGGCGGAGCCGGCGCTGATCACCGAAGCTACGTCGTCGAAGTAGGCGGTGCCGACGAAGGCCTGGTGCTTCACCGCGGCGTATCCCAGCTGTTCATCCTCGAACTCCTCCCTCTGCAGCCTCACGTAGGCAGGCATGCCCTCCTTGACGTAGCCGCGGGCGAGCCTGTACATGGAGTGATTGAGGGCGTGGAATCCCGCGAGGGTGATGAACTGGAACCGGTAGCCCAGAGCCGCGAGCTCGTCGCGGAACGACCTGATCGACTCCTTGCTCAGGTTCTTCTCCCAGTTGAAGGACGGGGAGCAGTTGTAGGCGAGTATCTTCCCGGGATAGACCGCGTGGATCTTTTCAGCGAACTCCCGCGCCTCCTCGATGTTCGGCGAAGCGGTCTCGAACCAGAGCATGTCCGCATACGGAGCATAGGCCATGCCGCGGGCTATCGCGGAGTTGAGACCGTGCTTGACCTTGTAGAAGCCCTCCGGCGTCCGTTCCCCCGTAAGGAAGGGCCGGTCGCGCGGGTCGACGTCGCTGGTTATCAGGTTCGCAGCCTCGGCGTCGGTGCGCGCCATGACCATCGTCGGAGTTCCCATCACGTCGGCGGCGAACCGGGCCGCGACGAGCGTGCGGATGAACTGGGACGTGGGGACGAGTACCTTTCCTCCCATGTGCCCGCACTTCTTCTCCGAAGCGAGCTGGTCCTCGTAGTGGACGCAGGCCACGCCTGCCTCTATCATCGATTTTGTGAGCTCGAATACGTTGAGCGGGCCCCCGAAACCGGCCTCCCCGTCGGCGACGATGGGGACGAACCAGTCTACCGCGTTCTTTCCCTGCGCCCTGTCTATCTGGTCGGCACGTCTGAGCGCATGGTTGATGCGTCTGACGAGCGCCGGGACCGAGTCGTGCGGGTAGAGGCTCTGGTCAGGGTAGGTCTGCCCGGCGAGGTTCGCGTCTGCCGCGACCTGCCACCCGCTGACGTAGATCGCCCTGAGACCAGACTGCACCGCCTGGACGGCCTGGTTGCCGCTGAGCGCTCCGAGTGCGGGGACGCACTCGCTCGAATGCAGGCTCATCCAGAGCTTCTCCGCGCCCAAGCGGGCCAGCGTGTGTTCGACCTTCAAAGAACCCCTCAGCCTGACGACGTCCTCCGCCTTGTAGGGCCGCTTGATGCCGTTCCACCTGTTCTGCTGCCACTCCCACTCTACTTCCGTGACCTCTTCGGATATCATTTCTGTCCCTCCATTTCGATCAGCGCCTCGTAGGCGGGGATCGTCAGGAACTCCGTAAACACTTCGGCCGTGACTATCGACTCGAAGAGCGAGCCGGCTATTTCCGCGCGTGCCTTTGCCTCCTCACCGGACGCCCTCGCCGAGAGGCGCGAGACCTCGTCCGCGATCAACGGCTTCAGCATCCCAACCGTCACCTTCTTGCCGTCCGACATGGTCGCGCCGTGCCTGGCCCACTGCCAGAGCTGAGCCCGCGAGATCTCCGCGGTCGCGGCATCCTCCATCAGGTTGTTGATCGGGACGCAGCCCTTCCCTCCCAACCACGACTCGAGGTACTGCAACCCGATGCTGATGTCGGCGCGGACACCCGCTTCCGTGATGCTTCCCTCCGGAACGCGGAGTAGGTCGTCGCGGGTAACCTTGACGTCATCCCTTGTGACCGAAAGCTGGTTCATACCCTTCATCCCGGCTTCGAAGACCTCCTTGGCGAGTGGCACCAGGCCAGGGTGCGCGACCCAAGTGCCGTCGTGGCCGAGCTTCACCTCCCGTTCCTTGTCCGCCCTGACCTTCTGGAACGCAAGGTCGTTCGCCTTCTCGTCGTTCTTCACGGGGATGAACGCTGACATGCCGCCGATCGCGTAGGCGCCCCGCCTGTGGCAGGTCGCAATCAGCTGGTCGACGTAAGCGGCAAGGAAGGCTTTGTCCATCGTCACCTGCGACCTGTCGGGGAGCACATACTGCGGATGATTCCTGAGCTTCTTGATGTAGCTGAAGATGTAGTCCCACCTGCCGCAGTTGAGGCCGACCAAGTGGTTCCTCAGTGCATAGATGATCTCGTCCATCTCGAAGGCGGCGGGGAGCGTCTCTATGAGGGCCGTCGCCTTGATCGATTCCTTTGGGAAGACCATGAACTCCTCCGCCTTGGTGAACAGCCGCTCCCAGAACCTTGCCTCGAGGGAGCTCTCCATCTTCGGGATGTAGAAGTACGGGTTCGTCCCCTTCTCTCGGAGCTTCCTGCCGTTCTGGTGGATGTAGAGGGCAAAGTCGAAGAGAGACGCGGACACGGGTTCTCCGTTCACATGGAGGTGCTCCTCGACGAGGTGCAGTCCCCGCGGCCGGACGACGAGGGTCGCGGTCTTGGCGTTGAGGACGTATTCCTTGCCTTCGGGCGACTCGAACCGGATCGTGCCGTTGACGGCGTCCCGGAGGTTGATCTGACCCTGGATGACCTGCTCCCAAGTGGGCGACTGCGAGTCCTCGAGGTCCGCCATGTAGACGCCCGCCCCCGAGTTGAGCGCGTTGATCACCATCTTGCGGTCGCCGGCGGGGCCCGTGATCTCCACCCTTCGGTCTCTCAGGTCGCGAGGGATGTCGGTCACGCTGTAGGCTATCTTCCAAAGTATCTCCCGGCCTGGCATGAAGTCAGGGAGACGACCAGCGTCGAAGGCCTTCTGTCTCTCTTCGCGCCTGCTGAGCAGCATCTTCCTCGTATCGGAAAACTCGGTGTGAAGCACCTTGATGAACTTGAGAGCCTCGGGCGTCAGGACCTGCGCGAACTCCTCGCTGACCGGGGCAAGTATCTCGACTCCTTCGACCGATGTTTGGGATTCCATCTTGTCGTCGAAGAAGTCGGACGCTGAGAGGTATAAAAGCTGTATGTAATTCCTCATCATGCAACATAATGACAAGATGGAATACGTATTATACGTAAATATCGAAAGATTAAAGTAATCTCGGCAAAGTCTGTGTCAGAAGATGGAAATCCGGAAGTTACAGACGACCGCTGCCGGAACCTTCATCGTCACGATACCGAAGGATTGGGCCTCGCAGCTGGGGCTGAAGAAAGGAGGACTGCTCTACATGGACCTCGAGGAGGGCGACGTCGTCATCAGCCCGGTAGGCTCGCGAGCGACGACTTTGTCCCGGCCTCTAAAGATCGACGGCTCGCTCGACCGCAAGATGCTTGAGCTGAGCATAACGGCGTCGTACATACAGGGCCACGACATCACAGAGGTCAAGGCCGAGGGGACGATCCTGCCCGAGCAGAAGCGCTGGATCAGGGAGGCCGTGGACAACCTGGTCGGGGTGGAGATATCGGAAGAGTACTCTGGGAAGGTCGTGCTCCAGAACCTTGTTGACCCCCTCAAGTTCGACCTGGCCAAGTCGATGGAGAAGTTCTCCGCGACTTCGCTCGCCGTCCTTGGGGACTCCGTCAAGGCACTGCGCTCCGGCGACAGGATGCTAGCCCAGGACGCCTACGAAAGGGGATTCCAGTCCACAAGGCTCTACAGGCTGCTGATGAGACTGGCGATACAGGGCGTCCGGAACAGAAAGCTGAGAGACGAGATGAAGATATACGACGTCGGGGAAATTGTGGTCAAGGCCATGGCCATAAAGGACCTGGGGAGGATAGCCTACTATGCCATGAGGGTCGCGCAGCACGTCCGCGAGACGGAGAAGCTCCCGGACGCCGCGGTCCTCGATAGGATCGAGAAGATGGCCAAGACAAGCTCCGAGATGCAGGAAAGAGCGTTCGAGGCCTTCATGAAGAAAGACCTCCGCCTGGCGAGCACGGTGATCGACAGGATGGACGAGGTGCGCAAGATGTACGATGAAATCTACCTCAGTTCCTTGAAGAAGGAGCGCGCTAAAGAGTCGCTTGCGGTCTCGCTGATAGCAAGGGGCATAAGGGGAATCGCAGGGTATACAGTGGCACTTGCAGACGACGCCGTCCTCGCTGTCTTCGGTTAGTTAGTATCCGCTCTTCAGTAAGCCCGCGTAGTCGAAGACCATGACCCCATCGCTGTTCGCGAGGGCGTACTGATACTCCTGTTCATAATTGGACTGGCTGGTCGTGTCGAAGACGCCCACGCTGACGATCACTCCGGGATGAACGTACTGCGAGTACTGCTGTATCTGTGATGAGTAGGTTTCAAGGACGAGCAGGTCGGGCGTGAGCGGGAGGGTCAGGTCGGTGGTGGTGACCGCTGTGAGCCCGGACGTGAATCCTTGTTTCAAGGAGACGAGGAGCGCCGACTGGTCCGGGACGGAGAGGGTAGACATGTCGAGGCTGACGCCATCCTCGCCCAACGGATAGATGGCTCCGGGAAGCGTCTGGGATCCGTTCGTGATGTAAAGTGAGAAGAATATCTTGATTCCCAGGGCGTGCGCCTGGACCACGAAGACACCCAACCGGCCTGTGTCGAAGAGCAGGCTGCCCGACCGGTAGACCTGGAAGAAGATCGTGTTGAAGCTGTGCGAGGAGGCGAACGAGAGCATGGAGTTGAAGTTGCTCTCGTTGACTACTCCGTTCCCCTGGTTGATGTAGAGTATGATGTACTTCCCCGCCGAGCTGGAGGAGGACTGCGCAGGAGCGGAGGTCGTGGTTGGAGAGGGAATGTGATAGTATAGCAGTGCTGAAGCGAGAGCGACGGCGACCAGGATGCACGCGACGAGCACGGGCCACCTCCTTCCGGGCCGCCTTTTGCGAGACTTCTTTCCGCTCACGGCAAGCTTTGCGCGAACGGGGTGCTGTTAATCCTTCGCCGTCCCCGAACTCTGGTACGCCAGTGGGCGGCGCGCATCCAGTGGTTTGGGTGTAGCCGCCCACCATCATGCAGGAGCCAAATCTGTCGTCAGATACTTGAGAGGATGAATCGCTGATAACGGCGCTGAAGGCTAATGACGTGAAACTCAGCGTCTTTGATGGCTATTCTCTATTGAGGTATGGAAACCATTTGCTCGTCGATCGTCATGAAACCGGTTCATCCACGCGAGTCCCCGGTTCGTGCAACGCGGCAACCGACGACCGCCCTGACCTGACTGCGCGGCTATGACGCAAGAGTTAGCGCATCGCTAACGACCCTTTTTGAGTAGCAGCAGGATGACAGCCGCTGCGATCTCCATCGCTGTCACGGCGATGAAACTGTAGAGGCTCAGGAAGTGAGCGTTCGAGAGGGTGTACCACACGACCGCATATGCGAGAGATGGGAGCAGCAGGACGACCTCGCCAGAGCCAACGCCGGCGGCGAACCGCACCGCGGTCCCGTGTCCCGAGTCGGCCAGAGCCTTCAACACGGAGACTTCGAAGACGCATGCGGCGAACACAGACCCGAGGGTGACGAACGGCAGGACGATGGCTCCGTCCTCGAAGGTCGCGGGTTTGCCAATGAGCACGAGACTCAGGGCGACCGGGACTGGGACGTACGCGGCCGCAGACACAATGACCTTCGACAGGGTCCGGATGGACTCGCTGAACGGCAGAGCGGTCTTCCGCTCCACCCCCAGGTCCTCGACGGTCACGAGCAAGAACGCGACGAAGAGAGCGAAGCCGCCCCCCACCTGCGCGCCTACCAGGATGGGTGCCATCCTGACCAGCGGGGCGGCCGTCAGTGGGACCACGACGGCGATGATCTCGAAGAGAGGGAGTGCGAAGAGGAAACCAGTGGCGGGATTGCGGGACGAAACTCGCAGGTCCTTGAGGATGTAGGCGGAGAGCGCGCCGCGTATTCGGAATGAGAGAGCCGCGCCGCCGCGCTCTCCCGTGACGCCCCTTCCGGGCAGGACAACACCGGATATCGTCCTGAAAATCACGGCCGAAGCGCCCAGAGAGCCGAGCACTGCGATTGCCATGCCCCCGACGGCCAGGGTCAGAGAGAGGGCGGCGACACTCTGCCCGCTGAAATGGGTGACGATCAGTCCCGCGGAGAACGGGAGGATGAGCGAGAGCACGAAACCCTCAGGAGATGAGGGGAGGGTGAGCGCGGCCTGGAGGGGAGGGGCCACGAAGGAGATCACGCTGAAGAGGAAGACTGCGCTCATCACTCCCAGGCCCCAGAGGACGAAGTAAAGGGGTCGGAAGAACGCGCGGATGCCCGAGAGGCTTCCGGCCTCGAGCCTCGTTTGGAAGAGCGACGTGAGCCAGAGGGCGAGCCCGACCGCCAGCAGCGAGCTGGAGACGGAGGCGAGCGCGACGAGAAGCGTCGCCGTGACTGAGCCGGTGAAATAGGCTATTGCCGCGAGCTGGCTCAGCAGGCTGACCAGGAGGATATAGTCAAGCGTCCTCCAGAGCGTCATGGCAGCCACCGTCGAGACGTCGCGGGAGGCAACGGGGAGCTGGGCGAGCGGCCCGAACGAGCCGCTGCTGACGAAGGAAGGTAGCACCTGCACGCAGTAGAGGACAAGATAGCCGAAGACGAGCAGGAGGCTCAGCGAGACGGCTACTGTGAGGTTGACGGAGGCTGACGTTAGGTGGATGGACTGGGAGTTGAGCCTCAGACGATATAGCGCAAAAGGGAAGAGCGCGCCGGCCATCGTGAAGAAGGCGAAGATCAGCTTGTTCACCGTCGCCCCCGTGATGGCGCTCTGCACGGACTTGCTGGAGCCCATGTCGCGCGTGGTGTAGCCGGACCTGAGGATAGGCCTGTAGACCAGTTCGGCGTAGGAGACCTTGCTGGTCCTCCAAGCCTCACCAAGGTCCACGCTTTGCATCCTCCCTGAGCCTCCCAATCGCTTCCGCGACGGATTTCTCCTCGTCGGTCAGTTTCAGGAACAGCTCTTCCAGAGACGAGTCCTGCCTTCCCGAGAGCTTCCTGAGGTCCGCCATAGTCCCCTCGGCTATTATCCGCCCCGAGTTCACTATCCCGATCCTCGTGCACATCGTCTCCGCGACCTCCATGATGTGCGTCGAGAAGACCACGCTCCCTCCGCTGCCGACGTGAAGGAGGATCAGCTCCTTCAGTATCCTTCCGCTCTTCGCGTCAAGGCCGTTCAGGGGTTCGTCGAGCAGCAATAGGGGCGGCGAGTGCATGATGGAGGCGATGACGGCTATCTTCTGCTTCGTCCCGAGCGAGAGCGCCCCTATCGGCACGTCGTAGTGAGAGCCGAGGTCGAACACGTCCGCCAGGGTGGAAGCTCGCTTCACCGCTCCGCCGTCCAGCCTTCGGGTGGAGGCGACGAACTCGAAGTACTCGCGCGGGGTCAGTGATTCGTAGAGTATCGCGCTCTCAGCGACGTACCCGGTGCGCTTCTTCACCTCGACGCCCTCGGTCACTGGGTCGTAGCCCACTACCCTGACCGTCCCGGAGGTCGGCGAATCCAGTCCGCTCAGGATTCGGAGAGTGGTCGTCTTTCCGGCCCCGTTCGGGCCGAGGAGGCCGTAGACCTCGCCGGGCATCACGCGGAGGCTGAGGCCGGCGAGCGCTCGGACGTTCCCGTAGTCCTTCACGAGCTCGGCGGCGTCCACCAAAGGGACAGAGTTCAAGATGACTACTTGCCTGGGTGGAAGGCCGGGAAGAGCTCTTCCACGCTCCGGGGGCGCTTGTCCAGGAAGACCTCCTCCGAGTACCACTTAGAGCCGAAGCCGATGAAGCTCATGAGCAGCGGCAGCGTGTCTTCCCCCTTCTTGGTGAGGGCCCACCTGACCATTCGGGGGATGGGCCGCATCTCGACCTCCTCGATGAACCCGCTCTCTTCCAGCTCGCGGAGCCTGAGAGACAGCACTCGAGGCGTGAGGCCCGATGTGGCCCGCAGGATCTGATTGAAGCGGTCGACCTTCAAGAAGCCGATGTCCCGGAGTATCAGCATGGTCCACTTCTTGCCCAGCACGCCGAGGCTCATGCGGATCGGGCAATTCTTGAAAGGGACGGTCGGGACGATTGGCTTGTTTTCCAACTTCTTTCTTTGTTGGCTGCGCGCCTTTGATATTTAACAGATATAGAAAAGATAGTAGACCGCGGCCTCAGGCGAAGCTTGGGTACGAGGATGGATAGTCCTGGACCAGCTGGATGTTCAGGGACAGGACGTTTACGTAATCGAGCTCGACGAACCTTCCTGCCTGGTCGACATTCTGGTTCACAAGCTGCTGGAGTGCGGGCTGGGATATCCCCGTCGCGTTGCTGATCCCGGGTATCTGTGAGAGAGCGTCCTGGAGGGTGATGTCGGGGTCTACTCCGGAGGCGGATGCGTTCCGCGGATGGAAGAACACCGGCAGGGCGAAGTTCTCGGCGATGAGGTAAGACCCGACTGTCTTTCCGTCCAGCTTGACGAGGCTCCCGTTGGCCTGGTACGGGAAGAGCACCTGGCCGAGCGCCGTTATCAGCAGGGGGAAGAACAGTCCGCATATGAGCAGAGAGACCACGGCTATGCCGACGACCGGTCTGTAGCTCGCTTTCTTGTTAGGGGTAGTTTCCAAAATGTATTCACCTATAGGAATGATATCAGCACGTCGATCGCCTTGATGCCAATGAACGGGACGATGATCCCTCCTACGCCGTAGATGAAGGCGTTTCGCAGGAAGAGCGACATCGTGTCGGACGGTCTGAACTTCACCCCGCGCATCGCAAGCGGTATGAGGAGCGGGATGATCATTGCGTTGAATATCAGGGCGGACAGTACGGCGCTGTGCAGTCCGAGGTGGAGGATGTTCAGCGCCTCGAGCTGCGGGACCGTCGCGCTGAAGATGACCGGCATTATTGCGAAGTACTTCGCCACGTCGTTGGCGATGCTGAAGGTCGTCACGGCCCCCCTCGTCATCAGCAGCTGCTTCCCGAGGAGGATGACGTCGATTATCTTGGCGGGGTTGGACTCCAGGTCGACCATGTTCGCGGCCTCCTTCGCCGCCTCGGTGCCGGAGTTCATGGCGAGCCCGACGTCCGCCACGGCGAGGGCGGGCGCGTCGTTGGTGCCGTCGCCTATCATGGCGACTATCCTCGATTGGGCCTGTTCCTTCTGGACTATGACGAACTTGTCCTCTGGCTTGGCCCTGGGCACAAACTCATCGATTCCGACCTCGGCTGCGATGCTCTTCGCGGTCAGCGGCTGGTCTCCTGTGATCATGACTGGGCGGATGCCCATCGTCTTGACAGCCTGGATCTTCTCCCTGATGCCAGGCTTCAAGATGTCCTTTAGTCGGATGATGCCTATCGCCACTCCGTTCTTGGAGATCGCCATCGGCGTCTCGCCGGCGGCAGCGACCCCGTCGACTACTGTATCGAAGTTAGAGGGTGGAGACGCGACCGACTGCCTGATCGAATCGGGGGCTCCCTTGATTATCTCGAGGTCGGGACTCTCTTCGTCGACGGCCACCGAGTCGCTTGAGAACTTTCGTCTCACTCTGCCCCGCGAGCCGCCCTTCGGGAGCATGAACTCCTGCGCCCGCCCGATCTTGACGCCACTAGTGCGCGTCTCCGCCGAGAACTCCTGGACCTTCGAGAGAGCCAGCGAGTTCAAGCTCTTCGGGACGAACCCCTTTTCGTATGACAGCCTGATTATGCTCCGGCCCTCGGGCGTATCATCGTACCAGGAGCAGAGGAAGGCGGCCTCGCCGACGTCCCTCTCTGTGAACCCCTCGAACGGGATGAACTCTATCGCTACCCTGTTCCCGACCGTGATGGTCCCCGTCTTGTCGAGGAGGACCACGTCGGCGTCCCCCGCAGTCTCGACGGCCCTACCTGACTTGGCCACTATGCGCCTTTGATACAACCGGGATATGCCTGAGAGCCCTATCGCCGGAAGGAGAGCGCCGATCGTGGTCGGCAATAGGCACACGTAGAGGGCGATTAGCACAGAGAGGTCTGCCCCGAGGCTGAGCGTTATCGACAGCCCGAGGAGCGCGATTATGATGATCGAGAAGATGGCTGTCAGCCCGATCAAGACGATGGTCACCGCCTGCTCGTTCGGGGTCCTCGGCCTCTTCGATGACTCCACCATCTTGATCATCTGGTTGATGTAGCTGTCCTCGGGGTTGGCCGTCACCCGCGCCGTCAACGAGTCACTGACGACGCGTGCGCCTCCGATCAGGGCGTCTCCGGGCGCCTTCCGGACCGGGGCAGACTCGCCCGTGAGCAGCGACTCGTCGACCATGGCGATACCCTCCAGCACCTCGGAGTCGACGGGGACGACGTCTCCAGTTTCGATTAGGACCAGGTCACCCTTGCGCAGCTCGTTCGAAGGGGTGGGCACTATCTTCCTTGAGAAATCTTCTCTGAGGAACTTCTTGCTGAGGACGTCTGTCTTGAGTTTCCTCAGGCTGCTTGCGGTGTTCTTCGCCTGCTGCTCCGCCAGCGAGTCAGACAGGGTGCTGAACCAGACTGTGATGAGCAGGATGGCGGCGATCTCGACGTAGAAGGTCCTCTCTCCAGGCGATGCGACCGGGACGAAGCCCTGCGGGTAGAGCGCCATCGCCGCGACGATGAAGAAGGTCAGCTCGGTGATCAGCATCACCGGGTTGGACTTGAGCGAGATGGGGCTCAGCCTGACGAGCGAATCGAGGATCACCCTGCCGTTGAGGATGGAACGCGAGCGTGGCGCTTCCTCGGCCTGGGTTGTATTTCTATCCAAGTCCATTCACGTTTCCCTGGAAGTACGACAGTATAGGCCCGAGGGCGAGGAAGGGGAAGAAGGTGAGCACGACTAGGATGAGGATGCTGCCCACGAGTACCGCCGTGAAGACCAGTGTGTCGGTCTTCAGCCCAGACTCAGGCGACCTCTTCCTGCCCATCATCGAGCCGGATAGCGCGAGCAGAAGGCCGATGGGGGCGTACCGGCCCAAGAACATAACGACCCCTGTAGAGACGTTGAAGAAGACCGTGTTCGCGGATGAGCCGAGGAAGTCGGAGCCGTTGTTGGCCGCCGCTGAGGTGAATTCGTACAGCACCTGGGTGAAGTCTACCGAGCTGGAGTTCATTCCGATAGCGGCCGCCGCGCCGCTTGCGTACGCGAGCACCGTGGGCACCAGTATTAGCAGAGGATGTATCAGGAAGGCGGTCATCACAAGCAGGACGTCCCTGCTGTTGATCTTGGCCCCCAGATACTCGGGAGTCCTTCCTGACATGAGCCCGACTATGAAGACGGTGATGACCACGTACATCACCATATACATCAGCCCGACTCCCTTGCCACCCGGAGTCGACTGAATCAGCATGCCCATGAAAGCTGCAAGTATGGCGAGCGGATGCTGAGATGAGAGAGAGCTGTTCACCGACCCGGTGGTCACAGCTGTGGTGACGACGGTCCAGAACTCAGACCAGAACCCGGCGAACCTCACCTCCATCCCGGCGTTCAGGGCTTCTGGAGGAATGAATGCTATGATCAGGTCGATCGCAAAGAGCGCGTAGGCGCCGATGAGTATGGGCCTCGTCTCCCTCCTCTTGCCAAGCATCTGGCCGTACACGAAGCAAAGCGTCGTCGGCAGCAGGAGCATCAGGAAGATCTGGAATATCTCGGTCTGCGGGTTAGGGTTCTGGAACGGGTAGGCCGAGTTGGCCCCGAAGTATCCGCCTCCGTTCGTCCCTATCTGCATTATCGAGACGAGCGACGCTACCGGGCCGACCAGAATCGTTTGGGTAGCGCCTTCAACCGTCTGGACGGTGACGTATCCCCCAATCGTCTGCGGGACGCCGAGCGCTACGAAGACCAAGGCAGCGATCAGGCAGAGGGGGATGAGGATACGGGTGATCGACCGCACAAAATCTACGTAGAAGTTCCCCATATCTTTCGAGCCGTTTGTCAGGCCGCGGGCGAACGCCACCGCGGCGCAGATCCCGGTCGCCGCTGAAGTGAACTGCAGGAACTGGATGGCGGACATCTGGCTCAGGTACGACAAGGACTGTTCTCCGTTGTAGTGTTGGAGGTTGGTGTTGGTCGCGATCGATATCACGGTGTTGAAGGTCAGGTCCCAAGATAAGCCTGGGAAGCCCATGGGATTGAGAGGCAGAGACCCCTGCAGCGTCAGGATGGCCGCCGCCAGAGCCATCTGCACGAGGTTGACGAATAGTGCAGCTAGGAAGTACTGCTTCCAGCCCATCGTGTGGGAGGGGTCGGCTCCGACGATGCGATAGATGAACCCCTCGATGGGACTAAGGAGACGGTCTAGCCTGCCCGGAGCCCTGCTGTAGACTCTAACTATGTATGGCGCCAGGAGCCATCCGGAGAATACGGCGACCCCGAGGATTACTATTACGTAGCCTGCTTGAATTCCGTCTATCAACTATTCCAAGGTCCAAATGGTCTATGGTCTTCCTCACCAGCGGGTTGCCTACCTTCCTTCCTACTGACGCGGGGCCTGGGGGACCTTGGGGGTATCTTTGAGGCAGCGCGGGCCTTTGTGGGACATGAGGACCACCGAGCTTACGGTGCTCTTCACTCCCTTGATCTTCATTATCTTGTTCTTCAGGACATCCCTGAACTCCTCGATGTCTGCGGCGGAGAGGAGGCTCACGATATCGAACTCCCCGGTCACCTCGTAGAGCTCCTCGAGGTTGTCCAGCTTCTTCAAGGCTAACACTACATCGTCCATCGCCGCAGATTCTACGAAGATGTCAACGAAGGCTAATAGTCGAGACAAATCATTTCATCGGTGAATTCGACCATCGTCGAAGGTCCATTTATAAGACTTCCTATATCATTTGGGGCACCAAGGGTGGAAACGCACCCCAACCGTCATTCGGGGCTCAGATATGACGATTTCGGAAGTTCGGGAATACTGACGTCGCCTAGGGAGCGATGGAGCACAGGAAGAGGTTAATTCTCCCTGAGCACCACGACGAGACATATCGCGGTCATCAGGTAGTTCAGGCAGTACATGCTTATGCAGACAGGGCACAGGGCCCCTATCTTGACCAGTTCGAGGTACCAGAGATAGAGGGTGAAGATGTTGCCGACCATGAGCACGGGAACCAGTACTTCGCCCCTCAATGACCCACCCTTTCTCACGAACCAATAGCCCAGGATCAGGATGAACGGGAACCAGACCACTCCGTAGACCCACAATGAGAGACCGAGGAAGGTGGTGTAGCCGCTTTGGAATACCCGGCTACAGGAGAACAGGTTGTTGATGTCGCAGGCGTTTCCCAGTGGCGTGGAATAGGCTGTAATCTCGCCGTACGCATGATAGATTGCGTCCGGTATTCCTATCGCGGCGAGGCCCAGGAGAGCCTTGGTTAGCTTGTCCATCGGCTTTCTTCACGGACCTGAGGGAGGAGAGCCAGATTCTGCTGCCCGCTGACCGCTCCGGCCGAGACGGCTGCGAGGGTCACTGTCGCGTACGACTGGCTGCAGACGGAGGTCGGCTGTTCGCCGTCCACCTTGCAGATTGCGGTTATCAGCGAGTTCGCGGCTCCGTCCATCCCCTGCGCGACCGCGCTGCTGGGCGTGTTGAGCTGTGACGCCACTTGAGTCCAGTTGTCGCCTGCGATCTGCGGCAAGCTGAATTGTGCGCCGCAGTTAACGACATAGGAGTTCGCAACGTCGATGAACGGAATCCCTACCTGACTGGTGCTGGCGCAGCTGCCGTACTGGGTGTAGAGGGCCTGCTGCGAAGTGGTCGGGGTCTGTCTGATGGCATCACTCCTGTCCCACTCTTCGACGGGGACAAAGGCCACGTACTTGCTCGTAAAGTTGAAGGGCACGCTGGCATTGCCCGCGAAGGTGAACGTCGGCGTATTGGGGTTGGTATCGGTCGACGAGGACTGCATGTATTCGAGTCCCGAGAAGTTCCCGAAGTGGGAGAGGGCGATTATCATACTCCATCTCTCGATTGCGCAGAAGGGACAGAACTCCCCGCCGATGTAGAGCACTTCAGGCTTCCCGTTGAGCGTGAGCGCCGTGCCCGAGATGGCCGTCGGCGCAGTCACCGCGGTGGGGAGGCCGACGCTCTTCAGAGTGGAGTCGCTGACGCCCGTAAGCTGTTGCATGATCGTAGACGAAACCGCTTGGCCGATAAAGGGGGACGGGGGAGGCTGCGAGGCCTCTACTATCAGTATGAGGACGACGATGGCAGCGATAATCGCTGCGACGATAGATATAGTGACTATGCGACGGTTCCTCTTCTTCGCATTTAGAGTCGCTCGTCTTCCCATGATTGGTCAAACCCGGCTTGTTCTGAGGTAAATAAATTGATTGAACCTTAAATCGCTTCAGATGTCCCAGAGGTCGACGAAACGGTCTGTCGCGCTGTCAAGGAGGTTCCTCCGGAACGCCGCCATGAGGCGGGTCACCTCCTCGGTATCCTGTATCTCATATGAGACGGTGCCGTCGATGGCTACGTTCCTCCTCACCACGTCCGCTTTACGCAGCGCGTCGACATGCTCGCTCACGGTGGACTTGGCGAGGCGGCTGAGCCCCGAGAGGTCACCGTTGCTCAGCGCTCCCGACTCCAGCAGGGTGGAAATGATCTTCCTCGCCGTCTTGTCGAGGAGCAGCGCCTGGACCTTCCGCGTCCTTTCGTCTGTTCCCACTGGATAAAGCCTCTTGAGTCCCCCCTCCTCCGAGCAGACGATCTCTCCGTCCTTCTCCAGGTTGCGGACGTGATAGCGCGTCGTGTTGAACGAGGTGTTCGTAACCCGCTGGAGCTTCCTGAGGTGGATGCCGGGGAAGAGCGAGACCACCCTCTTCGTCCTTAGTCTGTTGAAGTTCAGGTTGCTCAAGTCTTGATCCCCCTGTTCGGGACGAGGAGGGCAGCTATGAAGCTTACCAGCATTAGCAGCTCGAAGAAATGGACCAAGTGAAGGCCGAGGTAGGGTATCACGATGAGCAGGCCGTAGAAGTAGAGCTCTTGATAGAGCGTGACCAGCTGGTCGAGGCAGAGGAATACGAAAGCGAGCATGAGGAAGAAGTAGCGACGGTCTCTCCGACGAATGTACGCGCCCGCCGAGATTACCATCACGACCACCGACAATCCGGCTAGCAAAAAGTGCAGCACGTCGTTCCCGCCCGTAGTGGCCGGGGAGAACAGGTCGGATGGCAGCGTTCCCGACATGGGTGATGCGCTGCTCCCGCGGGATTTAAGATTGGCGCAATTTCGGCGTTTGAGCCACAGCAGACCACTCGGGGACCCAACGGCCGGCTAGGAAGGGGTCACGACCAACTGTGCGCTTTGCATGTAGATGTGTATGCTGCACGGAATCTCGCAGTAAACCTGGAACGTACCAGACCTGCTCGCGACGAACTGGAAATGGAGGACCTGCTGAGGGTGGAGGGTGTTGGCCTCGCCCTGTTCATAATACTCTATCTCGAAGCTGTGCGCCTGTACGTCGGTGTTGCAAACGGTGATGTTGACGGTCTGGCCCTGGGTTACGGTCATCTTGGGCCACGTCACGTTGGGGGTGATCCCGGCGCCGTGCAGCTCGCTGTCGTTCCAGCCGAGATGGCTAGCTACCATCAGGAAGCCGCCCGGAGGCTCAGTGCAACCAGGCGGAAGGCCGGTGTCGGTGGGTGGGCTCTTCCCGATGCTGAGTGCGTAGAGCGAGGTCACTGAAGCCGCACCGATGATAGCTACCGCCACGAGGACGAGCATTACTCTGCGGTTTGAGTTCAACCCACAGTGGCCTCAATCACGAGTGGAGAAGGGCGGCAACATAAAGGCATGTGAACCCGACGAGGATGAGCAATCCCATCTTGATCGACTCAGATTTCGATGATACCGAGTTCTCATAGAGGGGTCTCGCCAGCCTGGCGATCGCGTAGACTGACGTCCCTAGCCCCAGGGCGAACACGTAGGTGAAGTCGGCGTTTGGATAGATCTGGACGATGAAGTACGCGGAGGCGGAGCCGATTATCCCCGGAAGTGTGAAGGCCGCCACCATGATCGATATGTCCCTAAGAAGTGCCGAGCTGGTCTTCGCTCGGTCCTTGGCGTAGATCCAATAGGCCGCTCCGACCATCATCGGTTCGAGGGTCTTGTGGAGGACGAAAGCCGCGCCCGCCGTGATGCCGCCGAACGCGTCTACCAGATTCGTGCTGGGTGTCGTCGCAGCGGTGGACCCGATCGCAGCCCCCTCTCCGAAACCGTGGATTCCGACGGCGACGGCGACGAGCAGCGGTATGGCGAATCCGAACTTCGCCCCGGCTGGGCCGGAGGTGAACATGTCCTTGTCGAACGCGAAGACGAGTATGAGACCTACCGCGAAGAGGAGCCACAGAAGGGCATGGAAGCCTCCCCCCGTGAATCCCTCATCTACACCGAGAAAAGAAGCGTCACCGATGGTGTCCGTGAAGAACCAGAGGTAGATCCCGATTGCGAAGGCCGCCAGGTATCTCGCCTTCAGATACTTTGCAGCCGCAGAAACTATCAGAATCCCGACGAATGCGGGTATTATGAAGGAAGCTAGGGTGCCGCCGAATGTCTCCGCGAATCCTATCAAGCGGACTTACGAGAGACAAAAGTGACGTTAACCTTTGTGGCTCAATTACCGGCCATGGAGCATGTTGTTAATTCAAGACCATGATTATATATCAGGATTAGTAGCAATATCAGCAATGCCAATAGTCAGCCTCTCATTCCCCGAGACCATGCTGAAGGAGATGGACGCGATGCAGGGCTCCAGGGGGTTCACCGGAAGGTCCGAGCTGGTCAGAGCGGGCATCAGGCTCCTCATCCAGGACGTGAAGGAGAAGGACACCCTCTCCGGCAAGGTCAGCGCCGTGGTCGTTGTCACCCACACCGAAGAGAACGAAGAGAAGGTCACGCAGATCAAGCACAGGTTCGACGACATAGTCAGGACGCACATCCACAACAAGATAACGCGGAGCAACTGCGTTGAACTCTTCCTCCTCGAAGGCGACGCGAAGGAGGTCGCGAAGATGACCGGCGAGCTTCAGAGGGAAGACAAGATAAAGAGCGTCAAGCTCGTCATGATCTAGACGGCCTTGTCGTGCCCTGGCTTAGAGCCAGACAACCACGAAGAGTAGATGACCGTAAAGAAGAGGCGAATCGGGGAAGATTGCTTCTCGCCCGGCGGTTCGCTATTTCGTTGCGGTCAATGTAGTGGTTCGTCCGGCGACACCCGCGGGGTTGATGGCAGTGAGAGTCGGGAACAATGTGATTGAGTACTGCTCATACGGGTCTGCCCTCCACAAACCTGTATAGACATCGCAGGTACTTACATTGATTTGGTTGTTGGCCGTGTCGAAATTGAGAATCGTGACGGTCGCTCCTCCCACTTTCTCATCGTCCGTGGTCGTAGGAGTATCGGGATCGACGCCATGTCCAATGGGGTCGCCCGGGGCGTCGGTGGAGTCCTGTCTGTCAAACATCAGCTCGTTCCTGCCGTTCACCGGACTCGGCAGGTTGTAGCCGAAGTCAGTGGCGAAGTGGCCGTTCAGAGTCAGGAAGACGTTGGAGGAATGTGCATCCATCAGCGCTGTGATACCGCCAACGAAGCCGCTAAGGTCAATCGCGTCACTCGAGACCTGGGGAAATCCCCACGCGTTCATGTAAGCGTGAGGTGCGATTATGACGTGGTGGTCCGAGTAATCCGGGTCATCCAGGATGCCGCCGACCCAGGCCAGTACGTCGGGCTGAGCGTTCCACTCCAAGTTCACGACGAGGAAGTCCAAACCGTTGGCGGAGAAAGCGAGCGCAGTGTTCATCCCGTTGTGAAAGTCGCCGACCCAGCTCACGCCCTGCATGGCGTTCACCTGGGCGCTTACCTGCGTTGGGTCAAAGCTCGGGGCCCATATGTTCCCGTTCCAACCGGAGGTCGGGTCCCCGCCGACCAGGTCGTCGTGATTTCCCGCGCACCAGGTATACGGTATGCCGTTCTGCAGGAGGTTGGACATGGCGGCGTCGGCGTTCTGCCACTGCTCCGGCACGGCTCCGGTCTCCACGATGTCCCCCGTGTGAATAACCACCTTACCGTTGTAGGCACCCCAGTTCTCGACTATCCAGTTCGTGAGACTCCCGAAGAGGGCGGGGTTCGTCTCGGAGAGGAACTGTGTGTCGGTGATCCAGAATATGGAGAAAGAGTTCGGCGGCGGCGGGAAGCTGACTGAAGCGCTTGATGGAGAAGTGGTACTTGTCGCTGCTGTCTCGGTCTGGGAGCTCGTCACCGTCTCAACCTGAGTATCAGTCACGGTCTCCGTATCCGTCTCCGTGGTCATATCAGTCTGGGTATCGGTAAGAGTATCCGTCTCGGTCTGGGTGTCCGTCTCTGTATCAATCTGGGTGTTGGTGAGAGTCTCTGTCTCGGTCTGGGTGTTGGTCAGCGTCCGGACATCGGTAACAGTGGTTGCGGCCGCTGAGGTCTGATTGGTAGGTTCGACAATGTTCTCTGTCGACTTATCTCCGAGCTGCCGGCCGGCTTCATTCCCAAGTACGATGCCCGTCAGACCCGCTGCTGCGATAACACCGGCTAACTTGATGAAGCGGCGCCTCGGAATCTTCCTTTCTCCAGCGTCTACTGACGGTGGCAACGTGAGACGGTCGGGGGCGAGGCGTAATCCAATCTTTGATAAATCTTCTGGTAAACGGTGAAATTTACATCATTTCTTGCAGACTTCGGAATACTGCTCTCCGCGCCCAGCAAGGTGGAAGCGCACAATTGGAGCCAGAACTGCGCATCCAGCAGGCCGATACTCAGGACTTATCTAGCACGAGAATTGGCATTCCACCGGGTCGCGAGAGCATGGCTAGCTACGAGGACGACGACGATGACGAAGAAGACGAGCAGGACGACGAAGAGGAGCTCGAGGAGGAGACTGAGGACGAGTCCGAAGAGCGCGAGTCCGAGGGAATACAAGACAGGGAGACGGGCTTGCTCGAACGCGAGAAGAAGCCAGCGAAGAAGCCCAGCGGATTCAGCCTGGACAAGTAAACCTGATACTTTCGTTTCACAGATTTGAATCATTCGTTAGGAATGGTCAGTGGTGGAACCGCCGCTGACCTAGAGTGGTCAGCATAGGTTTATCTCACGCATTCCGCTCCGGGACTTATTGGCCTCCAGCGGGATTCCCGCCCTCGACAAGGTGCTCGCGGGCGATGGATACCCCGACAGGTCAACGGTGTTGGTCGTCGGCCCTCCGGGAATCGGCAAAGAGGCATTAGGCTACTGGTTCACTCAATCAGGCCTTTCGCAGGGAGATTTCTGCCTCTACGTTACGAGGCTTTCTGTCAAGGAAGTGCTTCAGGACGAGAAGGGCTTCGGCGTAGACACCCAACAGAAGGTCCCTCTCTGGTTCGCGAGCGAAGGTGGCCAGATCAAGTACGACGTGAACGACCTCGCCGGCCTCTCTTACAACATCAAGGAAATCCTGAAGCAGAATGCCGGTCGTCGGATCAGGTCGTCATCGACGTCCTCTCCTCGCTCCTCATGCTCAACCCGCCCGAGACGATCTACCGCTTTCTGACCCAGCTATTCGCGGACGTCAAGCAGTACGACTCCGTGTTGGTCGCGACGGTCGAAGAGGGGATGCACCAGCCGCAGGTCCTCGCCGCGATGGAGCAGCTCTTCGACGGAGTGGTGGAGATGCGGTTGTACGAGGAGGGCTTACGGGTTCTTCCTCTGCTTCGCGTGCGAAAGATGCGCGGAGTCCCACCCCAGCCTGGCTACTTCAACTTCTCTCTGACGAAGAACGGAATGGAGGTGAGCGCCCATGTCAGATAGCCTTGGGCCTGCCCTGGCAACGCTCTCAGACGTCGCTGTCGCTTTCGCCATTGTCTATGCCTCGTATTGGGCCTTCGCCGTCAGGCATGCTCTGGTCGGTCGCACCTATCGTAGCCAAGCCCTTTGGCTGGGGGTCCTGACCATCCTCTTCATCTTAGTGGTTCTTGCTCCAACACCGACAGGCAATGGTCTGGTTGCCGATTTTCTGAACAATGCCCCCACTGTTGCCCTGACTCTGGGATTGTTTGCCTTTGTCGATTCCACCGTGCCCATTGCGAGGAGGTCAGACCCTCTCCTGCGCAACATAATCCACTGGGAGAAAGTCCGGTTCGTGGCTTGGGCCGTGCTTATCTTGGTCGAGATAGTGACTACCTTCGCTGAAATCGAGAGCAACAACACCTCAAGCGCTACTGTGGCGGGCCTGATTGCAGTCGCACTCATCGGGGCCCCGCCAATGCTAGTCGGAGCGAGGAGATCCATGGACCCGAATCTCCGCGGAAGCTTGAAGTGGTTCGGTCTTTCCCTGCTGTTCTTCCTCGGCATAATAGTGGTTGGGGTGGTAGAGACTAGGCTGAACCTCTCGAATTACTACACGACCTCATCTTACGGCGAAATTCCCTATGCTGCAGTTTTGATATTGGTTACTTACGCACTCTACAGGAGCGCTCGTTCGCTTGCGCCGATAAGCCGGCTTCCCGCAATCGAATCTGAAATGACCGAAGTTCCAGGCGCAGCTCCACCCCCAGCACCCCTGACACCGCCTCGATCAGGGAGTCCCACCCAAGCAAATGGATGATCCAACTTCAAGTCATAGAAAGAGCGTTTTGCGCCTGGAATAGTGCGACGGGCAAGATTTGAAGCGGACTAAATAGGTGCTAATCAAGAAATGGGCGAACCGGCGATGATGAGGTCAATGCGGCCGGTGAGCTTCGACCAGCATGCTTTCGTTTTCCGGATTTGATTCTCTTACAGAAACTTTCTCGCAGGCCACAATAGCTCAGAAAGGTCTTCCAGGTGGGACGACGAACAATCTTCTTATCACGCCGCGTCCGCCTCGGTGGACATGCCCATCAGGGTCTATCTCACGCAAATGCTCGTGAGACACCTTGGCATGGAGGCCGAGCTCACCGCAGAAGCTGGAACGGTCGAGGAGCTCCTCGACAGAATCGACGCCGACCACCAGGGTTTCAGAGACAGTGTCTGCGACGAGTCCGGGCGCATACGAATCTACGTCAATGTCTTCGTGAACAGCAGGATGCTCGGGCGCGAACCGAATGCTCTCTCGACGAGACTCTCCGATGGTGACGAAGTCCATATATTGGCGTCAGTTGCCGGAGGATGAGCCATGAAACTTCTTCTGGGGACTCTCAAGGGTGGGTTCATCCTCGAGGGGGACTCGGCACGGAAGAGCTGGAAGCTGCGAGGACCTTTCTTCGACGGCTATGAGACGTACGACATGGTCGCTGACACGAGCAGCGGGAAGCCGGAGCTTTATGCTGCAGTAAACACATGGACGTGGGGTCCGGTCATCTACAAGAGCACCGATCAAGGAAAGAGCTGGAAGCGGTCCAAAAAGAATCCCCGGTTCTCAAGGAAGGACTCGGGTCTGGCTGTCAAGAGGGTCTGGAACCTGCAACCTGATGGGGAGGGCAACCTCTACGCGGGCGTCGAGCCCGCCGCGCTCTTCGTGAGCAGGGATGGCTCTGGCTCTTGGGAGGAGTTCGAAGCGCTGAACTATCACAGTACGAGAGCCAAGTGGCAGCCTGGGCAGGGTGGCCTCTGCCTTCATACCATTCTGATACACCCGAACAATAAGAAAAAGATCCGGGTCGCCATCTCCGCGGTCGGAGTGCTGGGGAGCGACGACGCGGGCGAGCGATGGCGGTTCATGAACAACAACATCAGGGCAGACTTCAACCCCAACAAGTATCCGCGCTATGGCCAGTGCGTCCACAAGATCGATTACAACCCAGACCAACCTGACACCCTCTACCTCCAGAACCACGGAGGTGTCTACAGGAGCGACGACTACGGGAAGAACTGGGTGGAGATCGGCAAGCATCTATCAAGCGACTTCGGATTCCCCATAGGCGTCAGCAAGACAAAACCGGATGTGGCTTACGTGGTCCCGCTCGTCGGGAACGGCAGATTCGCGCCGGACGGCAGATTCCGCGTGTGGGTGACCCGGGACGCTGGAAAGACGTGGTCGCCGACGGGAAGGGGATTACCGAACAGAGCGTACTTCGGGGTCCTGCGGGAGGCCATGGCCGTTGATGCGGAGGAGCCGGGCGGCGTCTACTGCGGTACGACGGATGGTCAGATATACTACACTCGTAACGAAGGGCGCACCTGGGAGATGATGGCTGAGAACCTCCCCCGGGTGACATCTCTCTCTGTCCTCGCCGCCTAGGTAATCTCCGGGTCACCCTGGATTTGGGTCCTATTTGACTCGGATTCTCGCTCGATACTGAACGAGTCCAAATCCGGTTAGCTCGACAAGTGTGCTTTCGTTGGTGGATTCGAATTGTCCATAAGGAATATGGCTACTCGCCGATTGAGCGAGACATTTCCCTTTGAAATTTTTCGAGGAGGCTGTGCAGGGTCATGAGTTCGTTCTTTGTGAACGTACCAAGGGCTTTCTGAAGCATGTCAGCCTTCTTTATCGCAACCCTCTCGCACAGGGCCCTTCCCTCGGGGGTGATCTCGATTATGGTCGCCCTCCTGTCCCCCTCGGCAGATGTTCTCCTGACAAGGCTTTTCTCCTCCAGCCGGTCCATTATCCCCGTGATATTGGCGGGAGTGACGAGCATCTCATCGCTCATCTTCCTCATCAGCATAGGTCCGTTCTCCACCAGCAGCCAGAGTGCCTGGAACTGAGATTCCGTTATGCCTTCTTCGGTGAACAAGCCAAGAGCGACGCGCCTGATCACTTTGGATGTCGCAATGATTGCGTTGTAAGCCTCCTGGTCTACTTGGGCTGTCCTCGCTCGCGCAGGCATATCGTGACTGCGGTTGCTTTAGATATAAATAGTTAGGCTATCTCTGGTTGAGACTTATACCATCTCGCTACCGATAATCAAGACTTAAATAGTATAGGTATTAACTATTGGCGATGCCCAAAGATGAGATGCGTGCGATAGTAATCGATGGCTTCGGTGGCCCTGAAGTGCTCTCGGTAAGAAACGTCTCCGTGCCGGAACAAGGACCAGATCAGATCCTCGTCCGGGTCGAATCCGCAGGAATAGGCGTATGGGATGTTGGAGAACGAGAGGGAATGCTTGTGAAGAGGCTCGGAATCCAGCCCAAGTTCCCATGGGTGCTTGGCTCGGAAGGGGCGGGCAAAGTCGTAGCGGTCGGAGAGAAGGTCACCGGGTTCAGGAAGGGAGACCTGGTTTACGGCCACGTGTGGGGGACAAATCCAAAGACAGGATTCTACGCCGAATATACGGCCCTAAGCGCGGACCAGGCGTGGCCGATTCCCTCGACGATAACGGCCGAACAGGCGGGGGCCCTGCTCATCGACGGAGGGACCGCCCTGCGAGGGCTGGTCGACACCCTGAATGTGAAGGAGGGCGACAAACTGATGGTCTTCGGCGCGAGCGGCGGGTTGGGGCACTTGGCCGTGCAGCTTGGCAAGCGGCTCGGGGCCAGGGTTTTTGCCGTAGCCTCAGGGGAGGACGGCGTAGCTCTTGCCCGAAGGTTGGGAGCTGAGGCTGCCGTGGATGGACATGGCGGAGACATAGGCGCTTCGGCCAGAGAGTTCGCCCTGGATGGTTTTGATGCAGCCCTGATAACGGTTCAAGGGCAGGCCAAAGGGGCAATCGAGGCAGCTGAAAACGCGCTCACCGCCGTGCGCGAAGGTGGGCGCGTGGCATATCCCTGGACAGACAGTATTAGGCCAGCCCCGAGAGCCCCCTCAAACGTTCATCTGCGCGGCTACATGCTGGGGAGCATGGATGGGGCTTTGGTGATCAAACTCAACAAACTGATCGAAGCCGGCGCGTTCGAGGTGCACCTTGGCAAGACCTTCACGCTTGATCAGGCAGTCGATGCCTACAGTGCTGTAGGCTCGCACCATCTGGGCAGGCTAGCTCTGCTACCTGCGAGGCAGCCAATCGGCACCTGATTGCATATAGCGCCGGCACAGGACGACACGACTCCAGCGGGTGACTTTGAACAGGCAATGGGCGGTGAGCTTCGACCAGCATGCTTTCGTTCGTTCGATGGGTTTGAATCATTCATGAGGAATAGATTCGGAAGCTAGACCGTCGGGTCCAATCACCGGCCCTTAGCTATCAACCACTTGCCGCCCCAGCTCTTCATCTCATAGAGCGCGTCGCTCAACTCCCTCCCTCTCTCTGTTAACGAATACTCGACTGAGACTGGGGACGTCGCCAGTACCCTCCTTTCTACGATCTTCTTCTCCGCTAGGTGCTTGAGCGAGCGAGAGAGAGTCTTGGAGCT
>JAPCJR010000021.1 GCA_027886865.1 Nitrososphaerota archaeon | reverse complement strand
CCTTCGCCGAAGTAGGCCACCGCAAAGATCGCCGTCACGAATATCATGAAGATGACGCTGCCTCCTACCTGTGAGAGCAGCTGGCTCCTCCTGTTCTGCTTGAGCTCCCCCGCGAAGTAGGCCGGATAATAGAAGCCGAGATACCCGAGCAGGCCCAGCGCTCCGGCGGCCAAGGTCGCCTGTGAGAGTACAGGGGGGACACCCGGATAGGAGCCATACTGCGCCTGTCCCGCCGCGATCACGGCGTTGTAAGCAGAGGTGCCGTTGACAGAGGGATATTGCGCGTTGAAGTTAGAGATGAAAGTGGAGTTGCCCGCAGACAAGACCACGACTACGAATATGACGCCAATCGCTACCGCAATGATGGTCCAATACTTCACTATCTCGCCGGCGAGCCTCGTGCTGCCCGCCACTATCGCGCCGGTGCCCAGAATCGCTACGGCAGCTATCCAGAACGTGGCCGTGGTCCCGTTTAGCGTGGAGGCCAGGCTAATGAAAGAGCTGTTGCTCGTCAGGACACCGAGGTCGTAGAACATGGGTGAGAAGGACCACTGCGACAACCAGGGGCTCACCGAGCCTATGACGGAGAGCGCGAGAAGAGTGAGGGAGAAATTGACGGTGAAACCGACTCCAGAGTTGAGGGTCCTGCTCGTCCAGACGTAGTCACCGCCCGTCCTCGGCATCGCTATCGAGAACAGAGCGTACATTCCGGCGACAGGGAGAATCAGAAGAAGACCGATGAGCGGGCCCACGAGCGGGTTCGCGTCCGGGTAGAAGGCAGGCGTGAACACTGTTGCGTTGAAGACGTAAAGCAATCCCATTCCGGAGAGAGCCATTCCGAGAGCCTGGAATCCTGAAATCTGTTTTGTGAGGCCTGTAGCCTCCCTTACGAACGTGGCCGGCGACTTCGCCATCGAGCGGGCTACAGGGGATGTAATATTTTAATTATGCGAATTAAAAATTATTCCAATACTCATTTTCCGCCGGCGAATGTACAAGCAGTGAGGCTTCAACCAATCACCGTCTTCATGAGGCGGAGGAAGTTTCCACGCGAGACGAGCTCGATGTCCTTGGCGGACATGCCCCTTCTCCTGAGCTCCGCCGCGACAGCGCCCAACTTGGTGTGGTCTTCGAGGCCCTCCAATGGTTTCATCTCCTCGCCCGAATTCTTCCTGATGTCGTCGATGAGATAATCGTAGAAGTCAGGCCCCAGGGCGACGTGCTCTATTCCAGCGACCTTGACGGCGTGCTCTACGTGGTCGACATAATCGGAGAGGGTCCTGGTCTGCGCGTGGTTGACGGCGAAAGGTCCGAAGACCCCGCCGTTCTTCGCCAGCGCGCGGAGCTGTTCGTCGGTCGTGTTCCTGAGAGACTTGTGGACGGACGTTGCTCCGTGCGACACCATGACCGGAGAATCGGTGGCCTCCAAGACATCGTAGAAGCTCTTTGGCGCGATGTGGGTGAGGTCGAGCAGCATGTGCAAGCCGTTGGCCTCCTCGACCAGTTTCTTGCCCAGCTCGGACAGTCCCCTGTCGTCCCGGTGGTGGTACCAGCCGTCGGCGAGCAGATTCCGCTCGTTCCAGACGAAGCCGCAGACCCGCATCCCGAGCCTGTGAAAGACCCTGATGAGACCCACATCGTCCTCGAGGAACTCGCCTCCCTCCGAACCTATGATCACTGCGATCTTGCCCGCCGATTCAGCCCGGAGGAGCCCGCCGTGAGTGGTGACGACCTGGAAGTGCTCTGACTCTGCCAGGTCCTGATAGAAACAGTCGATAACGTGAAGGGCCCGCTTCATGGCTCCGTCAGGCTTGAACTCCGACTCGACCCAGACGGGAGCGACCAGGGAGGTCACGCCGCCTTTTCGGAGCTTTGAGAGGTGCCTCCTTTCTAGGACGCGGCGCTCGCCCAGGTCTCTGAACTTCGCCACATCAGCCGGCAGGTCGGCGTGCATGTCGATGGTGCCGTGTTTCGGGGCTCGAGGGCTGGGCATGGCTTTCACTTCGGAGGGTTCCACACTTCTTGCAGGACAAGCCTTGAGGGATACCGGTCGGAATGGAAGACCTTCTGGGTGGCCTTGATGGGCTCCGTCTCCTCCCAGATGCTCTCGCCCGTGTTGTAGTTGGGCGCGAAACCCGGGAACGCGCTCGATGTGACCTCCAGCCTCACGCGGTGCCCCGACTGGATCTGCTGGCCGGTGGCGGCCATGTCTATAGTTATCCCCATCACCTCGCCCGGCGTGACGAGGCGCACCCTCTCGAAACCATCCCTGTAGCGCAGCCTCAACAGGCCGTGGTTGAGTCGCTCGGCGTACCCGCCCGGGTGCACATCCGAGAGCCTCGCGACGAAATCCGTGTCGACCGCGCTAGTGCTGACGAAGAGGTCCGCTCTGAGCATCCCGACGACGTTGAGCGGAGATTCGAGGGGGTCAGAGGTGAATACCAGCACGTCGGCTCGCTTCTGGATGTAGCGCAGGTCCTCGTTGGTCCCATTCTGGAAGGCCTGCTTTCCATACGGTGTAGGAGCAGGGTCCTTCGGGTCGTAGAGGAAGCTGGAGTACTCCGAATTCCCCACGTTCCGCGAAGCGAGCTTGCCCGAACCCTTTAGGGTGTTGGCGGGGCCGTCTGCCGAGAGGTAATAGGCCCGCTCGATGGCCTCTGAGAGCGGGAATGCCTTCGAGTGCATCCATCTGTTCTCTCCCATCAGGAAGAGCTTGACGGGCGGCTCGCTCATCACGCTATTCCGCTTCCCTTTCAACCAGTAGTCAAACCAGCGCAGGGCTTCTCTGTCCAGGTCGATGACAGAAGAGCGGCCATAGTCCATCTCACCCAGCTTCGAAGACGGCTCGAAGGGAGCGGAGAGCTTGTGTGACCAGGGGCCTATGAGGAGCTTGTGCTGCTTCCGGAACTCGATGTCGGGGTGCTCCTTTGTGAGCTGAGGAAAGTACTGAAGGCCTCCGCTGATGCTGTCGTCGAACCAACCGGTGACGAAATAGGACGGGACGTTCCAGAGCTTGACCATGTCGTCCTCCCAGAAGCTCTTCCAGTAGTCGTCGTAGGTCTCGTGGAGGACCATCGGGTCCTCAGGAGGGTCAACGACGCCGAGCTTGCGCAGCGTATCCTTCAGGGGTCTGACGTTGAGCGCGAGCTCCCAGTCGAAGTCCTCATCGTATATCTGCTCCTTGAGCGTCTTTCCGGTTATGAAGAGGCGCCACATCGCCATGATCGGCATGGGGGCGCCGAAGGCATAGCCGGCGCAGTCATGGAAGGGGTGAAGCGTCGGGGCGCACATCACGAAAGCGGCCTTGTGGTACTTGGACCGGAGCCTCATCGGCAAGAGCTGGTCCCATCCCTCGTAGGACCTGCCGAAGGTCCCGACCTTGCCGTTGGACCACGGCCGGGTGCCCGCCCATTCTAGGCTGTCAAAACCGTCGTCTGCCTCCTGGATGTTGGGCACAAAAGTTCCCTCAGAGTTGCCCCTGCCGCGCACGTCCATGTGCACCACGACGTAGCCGGACTTTGCGAAGAAGGCGCTCGAGTGTCTCAGCTTCGCCCTGTTTGTGCTGTCCTTCACGTACGGGGTCCTGTTAAGCAGGACCGGGAACTGGCCGGGACCGTGCGGAAGGAAGACGTTAGCCGACAGCTTGACGCCGTCTCGCATCGGTACCTCCACGTCCAGCAGGACGGTGGGCGCCTTGGATTCGCTCATGCGGATGGACGGGTAGGACGCCGCGTATTTAGATTAGGAACCCGGTCGCGCTCCGTAGTCGGTGATTCACGTCCTCAGCAGTACTGGCGGCGAGGAACTTTCGGCGAGAGGGTCTACAGCCGCCCGCGCTTGACGATATTCTTTCCCTTGACGCTCACAGACGGCGATTTGGCAGTAAAGTTCACGCCGAGCACGCGGACCCCGACGACCCCGGCTGAGTTGGCGTTCTGCCCGTAGCCGTATTTCAGGAGGGGGTTCAGCCCGATCGTGATCGAGGAGGCGCGCTTGCTCTTCGAGGCAGCCTCTAGCTTCTTGAGCGCCGCCCTGGAGCCGTTGCTCCTCAGCCCTACGACCTCGCCATTGCGGAACTCTATCGTGCCGTCGCTTATCATGCCGAAACGCGTGACCGTCGGCGAGAAGGTGAAGGTGCCGGAGACCGATTCTGGCACTACTTCTGCATAGACGTAGCCCGGAGGCATGTAGCAGATGTTGCTCTCGTTCGCGACGTCTGTAGCGTCGACCACGCCGTCTTCGACCTCCAGGATGCCGTTGAGTTCCAGCTTCAGGAGAGAGCCCGGGGTCGTAATCTTCACGTCTGCTCCCTTCCCGAGGACGGCAGCCAGTTCGCTGCCCTTCTTCCCAATCGCGTTGTAATCAGCCAGCGCAGCCTCGAGTTGGTGGGAGACGACCGCCCGTATCGACTTCCCCAGCACTTTGTCGGCATCGTCACCGATGTATCCAAAGACCAGCCTGACGCCGCGAAGCTTCGACTGGGATGCCGCCTTGTACCACGAATCGCCGTATTGGGTGGACTTGGCCGTCTCCTCCCGAGATAGCTTGTGGGAGAAAGAGCCGAGCACCGGTCCGGGGATGAAGACGTAGGCGTCGGTACCCGATAGCAGTTTGAACTCGTGCTTGCCCATCTGCCCCACCATGTCCTCTGGGCTCTCGCGCACGCCTTCGACGTATGCATCCTCGTCCTCGAATATGGTCAACGGGATAGCGCCCATGCGTCTAGCTTCGATGGCGACTTGCTTGGCGAACGGAAGCCCGTTGTTCCAGGTCTCGATGGTCAACGCATCACCCTTCTTGAGTGCGAGTGACTCGGTCAGGATTTTCTTTGCTACCCGCGAGAAGAGCGCGTCCAGCGAAGGTCTGGTACCCATGAGCGTACTGAGCCCCGGCTCGCTACTTAACGCTTTGAGACCTTGCGGCTCCGGGGATTGCGGCCTGCGACACACGGACGCGTCCTGCCAAGGCAACGCTAATAATCCAGAATCGCGCTCAGGGAGCGCGTAAGATGGCTCGAAGAAATCTAAAGGGAGTCTTCCCTCTGATGCCCTTCGTTCTGAATAAGAACCGAGAACTCGACCTTGAAGGGCTGAAGGCCAACGTGCGGGCATATGAGGAGGCGGGCTTCGACGGGTTCGTCGCCTTCGGTTGCATGGGAGAGTTCTATGCTTCGCGACTCGACGAATTCAAGAAGGTGGTGGACACCGCTGTCGACGCTTCTCACAAGATAACTTGCGTCTTCGGTACGACCTTTCACAACACAAGGGAGTGCATAGAGCGGACGAAGTACGCTCAGGACGCTGGGGCGGACGGAGTGATGGTCGGCCTGCCTTACCTGATCCCGTGCACTCCGGAGGCCGCGTTCGAGCACTTCAGGCTCGTCGACGACGTGGCGAGGGACATCCAGATAATGGTCTACAACAACCCCTACTCGTTCAGGTTCAACATCAACGTTGAACTCTGGGACAAGCTGATGAGACTCGACCGCGTTAAGGCGGTGAAGGAGTCGAACGGCGACGTGGTGCACAGGACGCGGGTGGTCAGTCACATCTCAAAGCGGATAAACGTCTTCTCGGGTGGAGAGAACTGGCTCCTGGGCGACTCCCTCGTCGGAGCAAACAGCCTCGTGGCCGTCGTCGGGCCCGGTGCGCCCAGAGCCACCTTGGCGTTCTTCGACGCATGCATGAAGAGAGACCTCCCGAAGGCAATCCCGTTCCACATCAAGTTCACCGAGATCTATGACGAGCAGACAGCCCAGAACGAGGTGGCTTGGGAGAAAGCCTGCGCAGAGGCCGGCGGGTTCAACGCGGGTCCGCCGAGGGAACCCTACCTCCCCCTCGACCCTGGCCTCAGGAGCAGGTTGGCCGCTGGACTCGGGGCGCTGAACGACCTTGCCGCTGACGGGAAAAAGACCAAGCATCGCTGATGAATAGCGACAGCGCAGGGGGCGGTGTGGCGCGGTACCACTGCGAGACTCGTAGCCAACATATATCCGCCTGAATATCCTCGTACCGCGAGACGACGGTGCGCGTAGCGATCATCGGGGGAGGAATAACGGGTATGTTCGCGGCCTACTACCTGCGAAAGGATGGCCACGAGGTGACCCTCGTCGAAGAGCGGCCCACCGACCTCGTCACCTCGTCGTACAACGGCGGTTTCATCACGCCCTCATTCAGTCCCACCCCGCCCATCGGCCTCGCCAAGATAGCCTCTACTGTCTTCGGAGCGAGCGGACCCCTCTACATCTCCCCTCTGGAGGTCATCAGAAACTCCGGATGGTTCTTCAGGGCAGCTCGAGAAGGGGTGACCGCGCACGAGAAGGAGATATTGGAGCTGGGAGCGAAGAGCCTGGAGCTCTACCTGGATTTCTTCGAGAAGGAGGGCCTGCAGCCGGAGAGGCAGACCGGAATCATCGGCCTGTACAAGAGAGAGGGCGATGCCAAGAAGGTCGCCGAGAAGTTCGGCGAGCCGTTCGTGGGGTCGGAGGCGATCGCAGGAATGGGGTACAGAGGCTTTGGAGGCGGCGTGCTCGCTGAGAGGGAGATATCAATCAACCCGCCGGAGCTCTGCGGAGAGCTGCGGAAGAGGCTTCAGGAGATCGGCGTCAACGTCCAGCTCGGTGAGCGGGCGTCTCTTGCGAGGGAGGGTGGCCGCGCCGTAGCGACCGTCGGCGAGGGAAAGCTGGACGCCGAGGCCATCGTGGTGACCTCGGGGGCGATGAGCCGGGAGGTGTTAGCCCCCCTCGCCTACAACCCGCGCGTCCTGCCTGCGCGCGGGCTGGTCTTGCTCTATGACGCCGGAGGCCAGAAGGTCGTCCCCCGGCCCACCCTGTTCGAGGACTACGGCATCGCGGTGGTGCAGCACGACCAACGCACGGTCCGACTGACGAGCTTCTTCGAGATGACGGGCTACAAGAAGGATTTTGCCGAGGGTCGGAAGGCTTGGCTCGAGAAGACAGCTCAAGCCCACCTACCTGGCCTCGCGGGTCTGAAACTAGTTCATCAAGGGACTGGCTTCAGGCCGTGCACCCCTGACCAGCTGCCGGTGATCGGACGCGTCCCAGGATACCCAAACCTCTTTGTCGCAACCGGCAACTGCAGGCTCGGCGTGACCCTGGCGCCGGTGACGGCATACATAATACGCTCCCTCGTCGACGGGGGAGTCCCGGTGGGCGTCGCCCATCGGCTTTTCGACCCGGCCCGGTTTGCTTGAGCGAGCGGCAGCAGTCCCATAGCTCTCCGATGTTCGTGTCAGCATCGTCGTGGAGGGTGGCTCTCCAGGCATCCTCAGCTGCGGCCGGTCACTTGTTGTAGAGGTGGCAGGCCACGAAGTGGCCTTTGGAAACCTCCTGCAACCCCGGGTCTACCCGGGAACAGATGTCCATCACGTAGGGGCACCGGGTGTGGAACCGACAGCCCGTCGGCAGGTTCATTGGACTCGGAATGCTTCCGGAGAGGGGGACCCTCTGCCTCTGCTTTGTCGGGTCGGGAATCGGCACAGCGTCCAACAGAGCCTTGGTGTAAGGGTGCAACGGGTTCTCGAACAGCTCGCGCGTCTCGCAGTACTCGACTATCCGTCCCAGATACATGACGGCGATGTTGTGGCACATGTAGCGCACAACGCTGAGGTCGTGCGCGATGAAGAGATACGTCAGGTCGAAACCGGATTGGATGTCCTGCAGCAGATTCAGAACCTGGGCCCTGACTGACATGTCGAGCGCGGAGACGGGCTCATCCAGGACGATCAGCTTCGGCTTGAGCATTAGCGCCCTAGCGATGGCCACACGTTGCTGCTGCCCGCCGCTCATCTCGTGCGGATACCTGGAGTAGTTCTCTCGCTTTAGGCCTACCGCCTCGAGGATTCCCATCGCCGTCTCCCTCCGGGACTGCTGGTTCCCCTCGCCGTAGATGACGAGGGGTTCCTCGATTATCTGGCCGACCTTCATGCGCGGGTCCAGGGAAGCAGCGGGATCCTGGAACACGGCCTGGATATTCCTGCGGGCTGACCGCCTGTCCTTCCTTGAAAGGTGGCCGTTGATGTCCTTGCCCTCGAACTTTACCGAGCCAGAGGTAGGCTTGTACATTCCGAGGACGACCTTCGCGGTGGTGGTCTTGCCACAGCCGCTCTCTCCGACCAGTCCGAGCGTGTCACCCGACCTTATCGTAAATGAGACGTCATCGACGGCGCGCACGGACCTCCGGCGGCCGGCAAAGAAATCGCCCATGCTTCGCGCAGCTGGAAACTGCTTCATGAGGCCCTGGACTTCGAGGAGAGGCGGGTCGTTAGAGGACAACCGATTCGCCAACCTACCTCTTTGGCTCCGCCAGCCAGCACTTTGACATGCCGCCCTCGCTCGTCGCGAACAAAGGAGGCTCTTGGACCAGGCACTTGCCGAAGACGTAAGGACATCTTGGATGGAAGCGGCATCCTTGCGGTGGGTGTATCATGTCCGGGATCTCTCCGGGGATGGACTGCAGGCGGCTGACATCGCTGTCAACCCTGGTGATGGAATTCAGCAGCCCCTTGGTGTAGGGGTGCTGGGGCTTCAGGAATATGTCTCGGGTGGTCCCGATCTCCATGCCGTGCCCCGCGTACATCACGAGGACCTGGTCGCAGAACTCTGAGACTATGCCGAGGTCGTGCGTTATGAGCACGACGGTCATGTTCCGCTCCTTCTGGATCGACTTGAGCAGTGCCAAGATTTGCGCCTGGGTGATGACGTCGAGCGCGGTCGTCGGTTCATCGGCAATCAGAAGGTCGGGGTTGTTTGCCAGCGCCATGGCGATGACGACCCGCTGGCGCATGCCGCCGCTGAACTGGTGCGGGTAGCCGCGCGCCCTCTTCTCGGGCTCAGGGATCCCAGTGGCCCGCATCAGCTCGACCGCCTTCTGCTCCGCCTCTTTTCGGGAGAGCCCCTCATGCGCGATCAGAGTCTCGGCGATCTGGAACCCTATCCTTAGGACCGGATTGAGCGCCGTCATCGGGTCCTGGTAGATCATTGAGATCTTCTTCCCGCGGTACTGTCTCATCTCTTCCTTGGTCTTCGCGAGCAGGTCCTCTCCCTTGTACAGTATCCGCCCCGACTCGACCCTACCCGGCGGGCTGGCGAGGAGCCCCATGACGGTGAGGGCGGTAACGCTCTTGCCGGAGCCCGACTCCCCGACGATACCGAACGCGGATCCGTTAGGGACCGCGAATGAGAGGTGGTTCACCGCATCGACTGAACCCCGCGCAAGGTGGAACTTGACCGAGAGGTCGTCCACCTGCAGGAGTGTTTCGGCGGTCAAATCACTTCTTCTTTCCTTCGGCTAGCTGAACAGCGAGAGACTCGCCCTTCCTCCTGAGCTTGGGAGTGAGAGCTTCCTTCAAGCCCTCGCTGACGAGGTAGAATGCCAGCGAGGTCGCGAAGATGGCGAGGCCTGGGAAGACGGACATCCACCAGGCGCCCTGTATCCAATAGCTGAGAGAGATGTTGATCAGAAATCCCCAGCTCACGGAGATTGGAGCCAGCCCGAGGAACTCGATGGCGGCTTCCGTCAGGATGACGACCGGAATGATGAGAGACGTGTAGACCAGGATGACGTTCATCATGTTCGGGAGGACGTGTCTGAAGATTATCCGTCCCGTGCTTGCGCCCATGACCTTCTCTATCTGGATGAACTCCTGCTTGGCCAAGGCCAAGACGTTCGACCTGATCAACCTTGACATGCCAGGCCAGCCCGTAAGCGCTATCACGAGGAGTATGTTGAACAGGCTCGGCGTGGCTATCGCGACGACTACGAGTATGAGGGGGAGCGTCGGCAGAGTCAGGAAGATGTCGACGACGCGCATGATGATGCCGTCCGTCCTCCCTCCGTAGTAGCCGGCGGCGAGGCCGCTTATCGTTCCCAAGAAGGCCAGAAGACCACCAGCGGCGAACGCTACGAGCAGGTCCGTCCTACCTCCGTAAACGACGAGCATCAACATGCTCCGTCCCAGGTAGTCCGTCCCAAACGGGAACTTGAGACTGGGCGCCAGGAGCTGCGTATTCAGGTCGTAGTGGTTTGGACCCTCGGGGAAGATGTAGTTCGCCAAGATTGCAGCCAGCACAAGCCCGACGAGGAAGACGAACCCGAGAAAGGCGCCCTTGTTCCTCGCGAAGCTCCTGAAGAGAGCCCACGCCGAGGCGCGTCGGCTCTGTTGGACCTCCTCAGTCATAGCTTATCCTCGGGTCGAGGAAGCCATAGACCACGTCCGTCAGCAGGTTGACCACGATTATCATGACGGCGAAGATGAAGAAGAGAGAGAGAACCACCGGATAGTCGCGGTTTATTATCGACGTGTAGGTAAGCAGCCCCAGTCCAGGCCAGGTGAAGACGGTCTCCGTCACGATGGCGCCGGTCAGCAGGAACGCGACGTAAAGACCGGTCATGGTGACCGTCGGGAGAAGTGCGTTCCGCAGGGCATGCCTGTAGAAAATGGTGCGCTCGGTTAGGCCCTTGCCTCGGGCCGTCGTGATGTAGTTCTGGTCGAGCACCTCGACCAGGCTGGTGCGCATTACCATCGAGAAGTTCGCCAGGTTGACTAGGACGAGGCTCGCCATCGGGAGGGCGAGGTGCTCGAGTATGTCCAAGACCGATCCACCGCCGACGGCCGAGGTGATCCCGCTCGCGGGAAAGAGCCTAAAGTCGAGCGCGAATAGAGTCAACAGGATGAAACCGAGCCAGAAAGCGGGCATTGCGTAGAAGAAGAACGAGAAGGTCGACAGCGACCTGTCGAATAGCGAGAAGGGCTTCCTCGCCGCGAGTATGCCCAAGGATATGCCGACGACTATCGTGACGATGAGGCTCGGGACCATCAAGAGGAGCGTCGCTGGAACCCTCTGCGCGATGACCTGGTATGCAGGCTCCAGGTAGAAGTATGAGAGCCCCCAGTTCCCTGTGAACAGACCAGTGATGTAAGTGATGAATTGCTGATAGATCGGCTGGTTCAGCCCGAGGGAGGCGAGGATCTGCTCCCTCTCAGCGGGGGTTATCCTTGGGCTGTTCGCTAGAAGGTGGCTGGGGCCGCCCGGAGCAAGATGGATTATGGCAAAATTGATGACGGCGACTAGCACGATCAGCCCGAACGCGACGATGGAACGACGCACCAGGTAGGTTGCGAAGCCCATCCGAGTTTTTCGGCCCCTCTACGTCTCGGCGGGAGACACCATGTTACGGACCGGGCAACGATGTCGGGATTGTAGAGTTTCTACGGCCCCTGGTGACGCCGAAGACGACGACTCCGGTCACGATTGCTACCGCGACGGCCACCCCGAGCAATCCGAGCGGGGTATAGGCGAGCGAGCTTCCGCTAGATGAGGAAGTCGAGGTCGATGTCGCAGTCGTGCCTGAGCCCGAGCTTGAGCTGACTATGCTAACCTGAGAGATAGAGGACGGCTTCAAGTCTCCCCAGTAGTCGTACTCCGGGTCTCCTAGACCAAAGTGGAAGCCCTGATAGTTGGAGTCATATGCTATGAGCTCGAGGTTGTAGTAGACGGGTATGACCGGCAGCTGCTCGTTGGCGATAGCGTCGATGTGCTGCAGGATTGCGACCCTGGCGCTGGCGCCCGTCGTGCCCTCCTCTTGTTTGAGCAACCCGTTGACGACGCTGTTGTTGTATCCACCCGCGTTCCATCCGCCGGGTCCTGCGTTACCGCCTATGCCACCTATCATATAGAACGGCCCGACATCGCCGTCGGGCGACTCAGAGATCGTCTGTACGCTCATGCTCCAAGCGAGCGGCTGCCCGTTGAACAGCTCACTGTTGTATGTGCCCGGATCGAGCAACTGCAGGTTCATGGTGATGTTGACGTTGCTGAGGTCCTGCTGGACGAGTTGCAGGATCTTCACTGATGCTCCCGTACCAGCGCTGCCAAACCCGTTCGTCGGGGCAATCATGGTCATGGAGAACCCGTTCGGGTAACCAGCCTGGGTGAGCAGCGCAGCCGCCGCTGCCGGGTTATACGGGTACGCAGGGCTCGGGATGCTGCTGTTCTGTGTCGGCAGTCCAAGGTATAGCATGTTCGGGACCTCTATCTGGTTCGCCAGAAGATAGTGGCCCGCTCCGAGCGATGCGTTCAGTATGGTATTCATGTCGATGGCCTCATCGATGGCCTGTCTTACCAGCACATTAGACACCGGGTTGGTGCTGTTGCCGGCCAGCTGCGAGCCAACGTTGAAGATGAAGTACACCATCGATTGGTCCTCTTCGGTGCCCAGAGTGATGTTCGGCACCTTGCTGAGGGCTGCCGCGTCAGTGGGCGGCACATCCTGGAGGACATTGATCTGGCCGCTCTCCAGCGCCAGCTCGGCGGACGGTGAGTCAGAGAAGAACTTCAGTATCTCCGTGGCAAGGTGCGGAGCCCCGAGATAGTAGTACGAGTTGGCCGCCTCTGTCAGCTGGACACCCGGGGTGAAACCCGTCGGAATGAACGCTCCGGAGCCCACTACCGTCGACATGTCAGGGTTGCCGGTGTTGAAGTTGAAGCCCTGATAGGTGTGCTGCGGTATGATCTCCCAACCCCCGGCGTTCAGGAAGAACGGCGCCGACGCGGCAGACAGGTGGAATATCACCTCTGTGGAGTTGGGTGCAGTCACCGCCCCGGGTGCCAGAGCCTCGCCTGAGGGGTTGTTGCTATCGGGCACGAGGAGCGGGCCATAGATGCCCACCGCCCAGAATGACGACTGGACAGCCGTCTGGTTCACCGAGAAGAGTACGTCTGCCGAGGTAAGCGGCTGGCCATCGCTCCACTTTAGATCGCTTCTGAGGTTGAAGGTGTAGGTAAGACCGTCAGGGGAGATGGTCCACCAACTCGCGAGCTGAGGAATAGCGGTCCCGTTCGAAGTCCAGCCCACCAGTCCCTGCCAGATCGCACTCACATAATAGGTCTGGGTACTCCGCATGACATTGAAGGTGGTCGGAGTGACCGCGTTGGTCGTGCCGACGATTACCGTGCCGGAAGAAGCGGGCTGAGCCAGGACAGGCCCAAAGGACGATACAAACAAAGCTCCCAGGATTGCCAAAGCGGCGACCGTGGTCTTGCGCACGTGGAGATTGAACTGAAATTGCTATTAAAATCTTTCCAAGAATCCGAAAAATCTGACGTTCTCATCGCAAAAAACTACTATGCAGCGATTCAACTGTACACTCGAGCCGCGCAGCCTTTCGGCGCGAGTTCACAAGTGGAGTCTGCCTACGACAGGTAGCACGGCGCACGAGGGGTGCTTGGCGTCGTGCAAGACCGTCTGGTGGGCTATGACCCCATGCTTGTCTTCTCCGTACGGCCTCCCGGTGTTCATGTTTCTCGCATAGCGCGGAAAGTCAGAGCTTGTGACCTCCACTCGTATCTTATGGCCCTTCTCGAAACCATTGCTGGTCCACCACAGGTCCAGCGCGAGCTTGTAGACCTCGCCGGGCTTCATCGGGGTGGGCCTTTCCATCGATTCGCGGAACCTGCACGTGATGATGCCATCCGCGACGGGATGCGCGTACCCGTTGGGATACACGTCCACGAGGCGGCCGACGAAATCCGTGTCACGAGCCGACGAGGAGACGAAGAGTTCCAGCATGACCCGTCCGGTGACCTCCACGGGCTTCGTGAGCGTCGGGGTGTCATAATTGAGAGCGTCGTCGCGTCGCTCAGCGGACCTCCTGTCGTCTGGTTCGTTCACGTTGACCGGGCTCGGATTGGGGTATTCAGGGTCGTAGTCGAAGTGGTCCCCCTTCGATTCTTCCTGTGCCGAGGGCGGACTCAGGCTTAGACGTCCGTCCCCTTGCAGCCCGTTGGCGCGGCCCTGGCTGCGAAGGTAGACTTTCGTGGCTTTCGCTCGCTTCAGCGGCCACTCCGCTTCCTCCCGCCACTTGTTCTGGCCCATGACGAAGACGGTCACGGGCTTTTCCTTCATCACGCCGTTTTCGATATCCTTCAGCCAGTAATCCATCCACCGCCTCTGCACTTCGTAGAGGTCGATCAGTGCCCCTTGCCCGAAGTCGATTCCCCCGTATCTGCTTGTGACGTTGATGCCGTGAGGCCACGGGCCCACGATCAGCCCCTGATTCCTCCTAGCAGTAGGTGTACGGCCGGAGGACTTCATCCTGAGGTAATGCTGGAAGTTACCGTCGGCACAGTCGTCGTACCATCCCGTTATGTTGAGCACGGGCACATCGATCTTGTGGTAGCTGTCGTGCACAGTCCGCGCCTTCCAGAACGAGTCGTACGTTTGGTGTTCTATCATCTTGGTCCACCACCAGATGTCGCGCCCCAGTTCCTTGTCGATGGTCTTGAGGGGCGCGTGCATCCTTAGCCTCGGCATGTCGTAGGCGAGGAGGTTCTGGCCGACACGCGCATCCGTCTGGGTCATCCATCGCAGGAGGTCGCCCCACGTGAGCGTGCCGTTTCTGTACCAGCAGTTGATGAACATGTCAGAAGGGGAGACCATGGAGACCATCGCCTTTAGCTCGGCCGGCTGCTGCATGGCGAGGTCCCATTGGACCTGTGCGAGGTAGGAACCGCCGGTCATGCCGATTCTACCGCTGAACCACTCCTGTTCCCTCAGCCACTTCACCGTGTCTAGCCCGTCCGGACCTTCGTTGGTGAATGGCTCGAACTCGCCTTCGGAGTCGTTCCTGCCGCGCACGTCCTGGATCACGACGGCGTACCCCCATGAAGCAAATGTCTTCCCGAACCTAACCGAGTCGTCGCTATTGTTGTTGTAGGGTGTGCGAATCAGGATGACGGGCTGCTTCTCCCGGCTCCTCGGTCGGTACACGTCGGTCGAGAGCTCGGCCCCGTCCCTCGCCCTGACCCGGACGTCGAACTCCATCTGGAGGCTGTCTAGAGGTAGCTCATGAGGACGGTTGGGGACGACCTTCAATCTGTCCACGGTCTCTTCATTTGCGATTTAAGAGCATTACCCGGGCTCCTTCTGGCCCCAGTGTCCGACCGGCCGCTCGGGCTGGCTGTTAGAGGGCTCGGACTTTTGTCTGGCCGTTCTCAGCGTGTTATGCGACTCAGAACGGGTGGAAGAAGCTCGGAAGAGCCACCCCGAAGAGTGCGACGAGTATCACATTCATGATGAATAGCACAATTGCCGCCAAGATAGCTATGCCAATGGCCCCGAGCCACCCCACCTCGAAGGCCCCCTTGTACACGGCGAGCCAGGCGATGATTGCGAGAATCAGTGCGACGATGAATGCGTCAGACCCTATCACCGCGCTCAGAAAGAACGAAACGCCATACAGGACTATGATGTAGACGATCCCGCCACCCAGGGTGGCGAGCATGGCCTCGCCGAAGCTTGCCTTGTTGGTCCGCCTAGAGGTCACAGCCCTCGCGGCGATGTAGACGGGAATCGAAACTATCACCCAGAGTATCACCAGCGCTATGATCAGGGCGAGAATCTCGGTTAGTGTTGCCACAGGGCTGGTTGGTGCTGGCGGATTTAAGATTGATGATGGGTCGTACTCGTGGTTCCTTAGTTTTCAACCGGATGCGACTGATGTCAATCGTCGCAGGATTCCTTGAAATTGAGACGGCGGAGGACACGGTCTCTGTCCCCGTGCCCTCGGGAGGCGAACCTTGCTGCGCTCAGGTTGCGTTCTGGTAGAGGCCCACGATGTTGCCTTCGCTGTCCTTGAAGTAAGCCGTGAAACCCATGTCCCCAACGGGCTGTCTCTTCTGGACGGTCTTTCCGCCCGACTTCTCTATCTTCTCGAGGGCCTTTTCGATGTCCTTGACGTTGATGGTAACGACGATGCCCTTCAATGGACCTTCTCTCTTACCCATCCCTCCGTTGATGGCACCCGGATTCTTCGGCATGCCCTGCTCGTTGGATTCGGTCGTGCCTAGCATCCAGTATCCCATGCCCATGAACTCCTCGGCGGTCCATCCGAAGGCCTTCTTGTAGAAGGCGGAGGCGCGCTTAAGGTCGTCCGCGGGAATCTCGAAGTGAACTACTGAGTCCATACCTTGGAGTGACGGTCACCAACTATTTAATTCCAGCAGGGAAGAAATGTATAGTGCGCTCAGGGTGTACTGAAAGTGAAGGTTCAGCGTTGCCTTGTGGCTGATACGGCGGAAAGTTCACACCCGCTCCACCTTTCTTGAGCAGAGGACAGAAATCTCCAATCGATAGCGAGGAATCGACGTGACAGAGTCAGACCTGCACCGCTCGATGAAGAGGATGGTCAGGGGGGACCTTGAGGTCGACAACTACAGCGTCGTGGAGGAACCACTCGTTCCGCCGGCTGGGTGGATACACTGGGAAGCCTACCGGCCCGACCTCCTCGGTTTGAGGTCAGACGACCGGTCCGAACAGATCGTGATAGCCGAGTGTGAGACCCACCCCAACATGAAGAGGTTCGCAGAGAAGAACTATGCGAGCCTGTGGTTCGAGCCCTCAATCCTTTGCGATGGGTCAATCAGGCGGGTCTTGGCCGTTCCCCGCGGAAGGTTTTCCTCGCTCGACCTTGAACTCCGGCACCGCTGGGAGATCTGGGTACTCGGTACGACCGGGCCGATATTGAAGATACCCTCAATCGGATGACCGAGTACGAGACGTGGTCATGGAGAGTGTTCTGCGGGCGTGCGTCCCGACAGGGCAATCAAGCTGCGGCTCTCCTGCCAACATTCCCTCCATGTTTTCTAGGTAAACCATATTGATGAAGCATAAGAACTATAGTTGTGAATGTGTACTTGCAGTCAGGATCCGGAGAGCGAATAGCTCCCACGTGAGGGGAGAGAGAGTGAAGGCCGAAGAGGGCGACCACACTGGGAATTGAGGTTTCTGGCCACGCGCTGGCTACCGGCCCGCTACGGCTCGCCCAAGGAAGGCCCGACTCCCCCAGCTCTAGTCAGTCGTCAGGAGGCTCTCTCGTCCGCGTGTGTGGAACCCGAACGCCACAGTTAGCGTAATGACAGACGCGACAGAGAAGAAGAAGGTCGTGGATGAGGAGATATAGCTGTGGGAGCGTCTGAAGATTAGGAGGAGTAAGGCCCTCCAAATTTTTGAGGAGCGAACGCGGGTGTGTCCCTACGATCCCCGTCGGGGGATCTGGACAGCCCTGTTGCGCCGAACGAGTAGGTAAGAGGCTGCTAGGAGAACGGTGAACAGGGCCGCCACTGCGAACTGATACGGGAACTCCGGGACGCCTCCTCCCGACGAGCTGGATGTAGAGGTCGTGCTGGATGTGCTCTGGCCAGATGAGGAGGATGTTTGGGTGGATGAGGAGCCGCTTGAAGAGCTGGAGGAGCTCGTCGGATTCAACTCCGACAACGAAAGCGGGAACGAAAGGGTCCCGGAGGTCTGCCCGAGATAGACGTAGTCCGGAGTCCCGGTGCTCACCTGAGCGAAGCCGTTTCCAGAGTAGGAGACCTGGAGGTTATCGGCAGCCTCGGCCGTGTCTCCGCCAAAGCTGTAGAGAGACGGGAAGGAATCCAACACCCCGCTCGAGGCGTTGTCATAGAAGAGGCCGAGCGATGCGCTCATCTGGGTAAAGTCCGTGGCTTCCCCGTTGTTCTCGCCACCGAGGACTAGCTCGGTGTCGTAATAGAGGCCGTTCGGTGCCGTCTGGTTGCCGGAGACCAGGAAGTATGCGCTCTGCACTGTGGGGTCGTTGATGGTGATGCTGTCGAACCAGTTGACCGAGGTCGTTGGACCGGTGCCGTTCTCCAGAATCTGCGCGCCCATCTGGATCAAGACCCCTTGACCCGGCATCGCGGTCTCGTTCATCAGCAACGCGAGGACGAGCGGGAAGCTATAGGTGGAGTTGTTGATCTCTTGGCTGTAGTAGTCGCCCGCGACGCCTGGCCCGGCCGACGCGACCGACCCTCCGTCAGCGGAGGTCACGGTACTGTTGCTGAGGAAGCCGGATACGCTAAAGTTCCACACATTGTCGCCATACGCCACCTGTGAAGCCGCCGTGACGAAGTCTGGCGTGTTCTGGGCCCAGTAGGCCTGCTGCTGGCCTCCCGCCTCATTCACTACGAGGACCGAGTTAAGCTGCAGCGTGGCGCCCGAGAGGTTGCTCTGGTCGGACGCGGCGGTCGCGTTGTAGGCCTGCATGGCCGAGATGTCGGCTATCCCGACGACCTGGTCGCTGTCTACCTGATATGAGACAGCGTTCCCGGACGCGTTGTAGAGCCCGTAGGAGGCTATCCCGGTCGGCTCGGGCGGGGGGAGTGGGGAGCTGTAGTAGGGGTCTGTCGGGAAAGTCTGGTAGTTGTAACTGATGTTGGCGCCATTGTTGTTGGAATAGAAGAGCAGGTCGAAGTCTCCCACGGGCTCATGGAACGAATGTTGGACGGTCGTCCCGTTCTGTAGGAAGAGAGAGTCGGAGAGGTCACTGGCATCGTTATTGAACGATGAGACCTGCGACGCCGTCATCAAAGCGGTCGACACGGACGTGTTGCTCGATACCGTAATCATCACGATAGAGTTACTCGAGACAGTGTCGATGGGAAAATACTGATAGTAACCGGATTGAACTATCACGTTATAGGGAAGAGGGGAGGAGGAGGACTGGTTCCTGAACGCCGAAACAGAGGGCGCACTCATGAGCAGGAGACAGGCGGCTAGAAGCGAGAGCGACCTCCATCCGAGGGCTCCGGAAAACGTAGACATAGATCTCAATCATAGATGCCCTCCCCGACCACCGTGATATCACTTGCGGTAGATTCGATCAGACGTCTGGAAGGGTTTAAGCCACCCAGCAACTCGAAAAAAGCATGACCAGGAAGAACATATCGAGCGGGTCGAAGTGGGAGCCCTTAGCTGGGTATTCGAGGGCGGTCCGCGTGGGACCCATCGTCGCCGTCGCGGGCACCACTGCCACAGCGCCCGACGGAGGAGTAATCGGGGTCGGCGACGCCTATATCCAGGCGAAGGCGGTGTTCTCCAAGATCGAGAAAGCGCTCGAGGAGGCAGGAGCAGGGATGGAAGACGTAGTCAGGACGCGGATGTTCGTCACCGACATCTCGAAGTGGGAGGGCGTGGCAAAGGCACACAACGAACGCTTCGGTGCGATCAGGCCTGCGGCGACGATGGTGGAGGTTCGGTCGCTTATCGACCCGGAGATGCTAGTGGAGATAGAAGTCGACGCGTATCTGGAGTGATTCAGACGTATCGGTCGGTCGCGCCTCGGCCTGGGTCGCTTTAGTTCTTGCCCGGGACCGAATTGTATACCGTTACCGGAGGCATGTCCTCTATCTCAACGGCCCTCTTTCCGCTCTGCCTGGATCCGATGTCCAGCACCTCCTCGACCGAGGTGACGAAGACCTTGCCGTCGCCAGCCGCGCCGGTGCTCGCGCTGGTCATGATCGCGTCCACCACCTTTGGCGCGTCTTCATCCTTCACTAGGATCTCGATCTTGAAGTGTTTGATGTACTCCTCTTCATGGGTAAAAACGCCTCTAGAATAGACCGTGGTGACTAACCGCGTCCTTCCCCTGCCCTTGACCTCTTCAAGCGTCAACCCGCCGACGCCTATGGCCTTCAGGGCCGCGTCGACCTGCTCGAACCGCTCTTTCCTGATGATCGCTTCAATCTTCTTCAAAGCTATCGGTAGATGGAATGCCACTCTTTTACTTAAGGCTTATGCCGAAAGCTTACGAATGACTCCCGATTATATATAACGCGGGTACGTTCGGCTCCCGAGTATAAATATCATGGGTTCAAGTGGACTCCCGACCAGCGTGGGCGGTTCACGACCGTAAAGCGATATTCTACGCTAGGGCTCCAGGGCTTTGCAGGTACTGCTCGATCCCCTCGGCAGCGATATAGCACTCCGGCCCGAAGCTGTGAGTCCCGGCAGTGACCGTGTTGCCCATCGTGCTGCAGACCTCGCCCGCGGCAAAGAAGTTGTTCGCCTGCCATGCTTGCTGGAACTTGTTGAAGACCGAAGTCGCAGAGTTTGCCCCGAGTCGCAGGCCTCCTCGCCTGTGGAGCTGGAAGGTGTACTCATGCGAACTCCCGGGCGGGACGGCGGGCGTCGTAAGCACGTTCGCGCCCATCTTGGAAAAAATCGCTCCTACGGCTCCGGCCAGATAGTTCCCGCCCACAGCGCCGTTGTTCCCAAAATCCAGGGTCTCCCTCGGCAGAGGGTCGCCGTAGACGTCGACATAGTGCGGATCGAGGTCGACGTACCAGGCTGTCGTCGGAATCTCGGGGGCCGCCATGGACCCGACGATGGTCGTGGTCGTCGGCAGGTCCATGTCCTTCAGGGAAGCCTTGTACTTGCCTCCCATGCTCCCCTGTCCGGCTCCCGCCGCCAGTGTCAGGTTGTTCGGACCTCCCGGCCCGTAGGGGCTGGAGAAATAGTAACCCACCGAGAGTGCGTTGCCGCCGATGAACCCGAGACCGGTATGGTCGAAGTTGTCGTCCGCAAGGTCGTAGATGCTGTAAGCCCCTCCGGCGCCGTTGCCGATTGCGTAGGCGTTCCCTCCCTGGTTCAGGGTACCGAGGGTGACCGCCGTCGACGGCGGCACGCCGTCAGCTAGGCCCCTCCCCACCGTTCCGGTCACCGTGGTCGGATTGTAGGGGACCCCGACCCCCGACAGCATCATGAGCCTGACTATGTTGAATCCCCAGAGCCCGGAGAAGAAAGCGGTCCCGGGCTGGACGTGTATGTTTCCCTCCGCGTCGTAGTACCTCGCGGCCGTGATGTTACCCTTCGAGTCCGTGTCCATCCGGAAGACGAAGCTGTTCAGCGCCATGTTGAAGTTGCCTGATACGATCGCCGCGGGTATCGCCCTGAAGGCGGAGTTCGCCTTGGCGCCCACTTCACAGGCGTAGTTGCATCCCGAGGCTCCCGCGCACCAGCCGTCATACACGCACGCGTTGACGTGGACGCCATACTGGTTCGTGTAGGGCTCCGAAGCCAGCCCGTTGGGGAACGGGTATGGGTTGTAACCCATCGCCTCAGTGGTGCTCTGGAAGAGCGCGCCGATTGAGGTCGTTGGGTGCGGCGCAAGCGGATAGTTCGCACTCATGGGCACCAACGGTCCTTGGTCTATCCCCGCGATTCCCCACGCCTGCTCCCACTGCACGTAGTAGGGGTCGTAATCTGTATACGACATCGGCCAGTCCTCCAGGTCCTGGTTCGGCTGTATTGAGTTGAGGAAGTCCAACCCGTACTTACTGGCGGTGTCCGAGTATGCCTCATATGTCCAGGGACCGTACCTACCCATGAATGCGGCATAGTGCTGCGCCGCTCCGCCGACGCCGTGTCCGAGCGAGATCACCTGGTTCGGGGTGTATCTTCGCATGGGGAGCGCGAGCTGCGCACCGTTGTTGCGAAGGGTGCTCGTCTGAATGGTCAGGGGATGGTCGAACTTCCGCATCATCATGACGCCCCACTCGTCGTACTTCACGGGTGCAAAGTCACTAAGGAAGTCCCAGTACGGTCCCTTGGTTATCCCGGCCACCTTGTATCCCTTGACCGCCAGCTCGGTCGCGACGATGCCTCCCGCCACTCCGAGCCCCATGACGACCACGTCGACCGGTTCTTCCTGGATTATGGTTGACAATTCGAGCGTCCCCTAAGGAGAGCCTTTCTGATACTGCGCGAGGCTGGCGGGCTTGAGCCTTGTGGCGGTCGTGGCAAGCATAAGGTCCTGCGGCGTGTGCCCCTCGCCGTAGAAGTTACCCTGATTTGTGCCGTTAAAGGCAACATACTCCCACCCCACCATGTTCTGGTTTCCTCCGTAGAGCGGGTCGGTGAGGAACCCGCACCACGTCATGAACGTCAGTTCCCAGGCGAAGTCTGAAGGCGTAATGCCGCCGAACTCGGTGGGCTTGTCCCCCCAAAGGTCGGCAAGCGCCTGAAGCTGCTCCGCGGAACTGAGCGATTCGAAGGTCGCGCCATACGCGGTGTTGGAGTACGTCTCGAGTGCAACGAGACCGACCCTCCAGAAGTCACGCATGTTCAACGAATACTGAAAGCTGTACCCTCCTCCTAGGGGCGGCGAGAAAGAGCCCCCCGGGTAGGTTATGCCCTCGAGGGTGACGGGACCCTTGAGGCCGGTCGGGACGAAGGGGCCCTGCATGTACATGTTCCCGCTCTTGCCATAGTCGGTTGCGAGCTGTCTGTCGATGAAATACACGACCCCGGCTTCCGTAGCGCCCGGGCCATTGCTGTCCGTGGGGATGATCGTCTCGGTCGCTGCTTGGAGAGCGCCCTGCTCCGCTTGACTGAGGGTGAGGAAGCCTCGCATGGTGTCGAGCTGGACTTGCAGCGCTGGATTCGACGTCGAGGTCCCGCTCTGCTGCTGTAGGGACGCGATGGTCGAGTTCGCGGACGCCAAAGCAGACGAGCTCGACGCGACCTGGTCGTTCAGGCTAGAGACGTGGCCGGCCAGGCTCGATATCTGGTTCTGGGCTGTGCTCAGTTGCTCCTGCGTAGAACTGAGCTGGTCCTGAGCCGAGTTCAACTGACCTTGCAGACTAGACACCGTCGAACTATCGTTGTCGCCTTTTCCCCCAATGACGCTGCTGTAGTACGGGATTTCCACGATCGAGGCGACGGCCGCGCCCGCGACGAACCCTGCCCCAATCTTCAGGAAGCTCCGCCTCGAGCTTTTCGCCGGCTTCTCCCCAGCTGTCAACGAGCCTCCAGCAGAGGCCGTGGCCTATATTGCCGTTTTGCGTGTCGTGGGCTCGAAGACGTGCGTTCTAAACTGACTGAGGGAATTCAGACCTCGGAGGCTAAATATGGCGACCGCATCATCCACGTTGGAAAACGATGAGCAATCCCGTCGTACCCAAAATGAAGATAGGCGGGATATGTCAGATCGGAATCGTTGTCAGGGACCTGCAGAAGGCAACTGACAACTATTGGGCCACATTGGGAATCGGCCCTTGGATGACGCTCAGAATCGAGCCGCCGCTCCTCAGGGACTTGACCCTGCGGGGGAAACCCGTTGAGGCTTCAATGCTCGCCGCAATCGCACAGAGTGGTAGCATTCAGCTGGAACTCATAGAGCCCCTCGAGGGCCCGAGCATCTGGAAGGAGTTCCTGGACGAGAGGGGCGAGGCCCTCCATCATGTCCAGTCGCTCGTTCAGGACCCCGACGCGGCGCTCGCCGCGTTCAAGGAATCGGGGATCGACGTACTCATGAGCGGTAGGATCGGTGACAGCATATTCTACTACATGGACACTGAGCCGCTTCTGGGAACGATCTACGAGTTCGTAGGCCGAACGGCGCCGGGGAGAGCGCAACTATGAAGCACTTCACGGACCTGATCAGAGCAACAGAAGGGAAGGCGCACAGCAACGGCACTCCCGTCCATGAAAACAAGCGAAGAGCGCTCGCGCATGTCGTTGACTTGGGGGAAGTTTCATGGCTGTAGTTCGAAAGGAGAAAGCGTATGAGAAGTATGCTTGGGTAATCCCATTCGTTATGGGGTTATTCTTCTTGCTCTCCATGACCGCCACTCTCATTTCGCCTGGAATCCTCACCGAAGCCGAGGGCGCCGTCGAGAGCCTGACCGGCTCCACATTTTCCCAGTTAGCCGCGTCGAGCCCAGGGATTGCCAATTACATTTACTATCTCATTAGGATCTTTGCCATCTTCAGCGCAGGCCTTGGGGCCTTCCTCATGGTTGTATCAGGTACGGCCTACAGGAAGGGAGAAACGTGGGCCTGGTACCTGACGTGGGTTGTGCCCGTGCTCTTTCTGCTCGACGTGTCGAACGACTATCTCGCATTCAGGTACGTGGACGTCGGTTCTATGGTTATTGCCGCGATTCTGGTTGTTGGTCTGCTCCTCCCTTACAGAAAGTTCTTCCCCCTTAAGCAACCCCGGAACGCTGCGTAGCGGGCAATCAAAAGATCTCTTACGTCAGCGAAGAACGTGGCTCCAAGCGAATCGGATGGGCAAAATCCGCCCACCGCTCCTTTCTATTTGCGTTTGACCCTTCCTCTGTAGTCAATGAAGACGATCCTCAGGCCCCTGATGATGTACATCAGCTCCCTGAGGTTCCCGACGACCGCCTCTTCGTAGGGCTCGAATCCCTTCTTTCTCAGGTCCTCCCTGACCTTGGTCACGTTGTAGACGCGGAAGTGGAAGCTGCGTACGGCGTCGCCCCCGGTCTTCTTCCCGACGCGCTCGACGAGCTCGAAGTTGCGCGGGCCTATCGCCCACCTGACCTTCCCCTCCTTGAGCTTCGTCTCGAAGTGCTCGAACTTCTCGTCGAAGAGCGCGCTGTAGAACTTCACCGCCTCGTCCAGGTCGTCGACGTTCACCGCCAGCATCCCTATCTTGCCCAGGTCGGAGAGATGAGACCGTTTTCCTGCCATGCGCGACGTTCTGGGCCGGTAGCTCTCTTAAATATGGCGGCCTCCGATTTTCAGGAGTGTATTCGTCCCCGAAATACGAGCACCTTGTCGACGAGATCAACACCAAATACATGGACTCTCTCGTGAGCAGGAACCCGACGCTGCTCGAGGCGGCTTTCATGTTCCACCAATCCGGACGAATACCGCCGAATACCTACCTGCTGGACCTGGACGCGCACAGGAAGAACGCGAGGATGATGGTCGACGAGGCGGCGAAGCACGACGTCTCGCTCTACTTCATGAGCAAGCAGGTGAACAGGAACCCCCTGATCTGCAAGGCCGTCCTCGCTGAGGGATTCAGCGGGATGGTCGCGGTCGAGATGCAGTGCGCCAGGAGCCTGCACCGGTACGGAATCAAGGTCTCCCACGTGGGGCACCTGGTCCAAGTTCCGGTGAACGACATCGACTATGTGTTAAGCATGGAACCGGAGGTCTGGACGGTATACAGCTTTGAGAACGCCAGAGCGATCTCGGAGAGAGCCCAGAAGACGGGGAGGAGTCAGGACCTGCTGGTGCAGCCGATAGGGCCAGATGACCTCTTCTTCGACAGCATGTCGGGCGGCATTCCTGAAGGAGAGATAGTGCAAACGGTGCAGAAGATCAACAGCCTACCGGGCGTCAGGGTGGTCGGGACGACCAGCTTCCCGTGCATGCTCTACAACATCGCCGCCCACGAGGTGAGGCCGATATCGAACTTCATGACCGCCGTCCGGGCGGCGCGGACGCTCGAAGAAGAACTCGGCATAGAGATAACTCAGGTCAACGCGCCAGGCAACAACCACACGACGACGATGAAGACCGTCGCCGAAAACGGCGGCACGCATGCGGAGCCGGGAAGCGGGATGCTCGGGGGAAACACCGCCCACACGTTCCATGATGAGCCGGAGCTTCCCGCGTTCGTGTACGTGACAGAGGTCAGCCACCTGCTTGGCGACAAGGCATACGCGCACGGGGGCGGCATGGCGTTTCCGGGCGGCGGCTGGGGCCTGCTTCCGGACGGAACTCTGTGGGAGGGTGGCAACAGGATAGCGATGGACGCGCTGGTGGGACGCGACCTCGCCTCCGGCAGGTCCAACAGGCTCAGGTCGGTGCTCTCCAGCGCCGACCCGTTCAACTACAATCTCCCTCTTCAACTGAACGGGAAGAAGGCCGCGGTGGGCGACACGGTGGCATACGGATTCATCACCCCGCAGGTCTTCGTCTCGAGAAGCTGGAACGCCGTCGTAGAGGGGATATCCGAGAATGACCCGCGACTGCTCGGGGTATTCGACCAGGGAGGACACCTCGTCGACAGCAAGGGACGGCCGCTCGGCGAAAGAGCAGCTATAGAGATACTAGAGAAGGTCTGACGGCCCGACAAAAAGCTATAACTTCAGCGAGGTCTCGTCGGTCCATGAGACTTCAGGGGAGGGTCGCCATAGTGACCGGGGCCTCGGCCGGGATAGGCAACGGGATAGCAAGGCGCTTCGCGCAGGAGGGGGCGAGACTGGCAGTGACGCAGCACAAAGGTCCGCTCACCGAACTGGAACGTTACGTGGATAGCATCGGCGGGGAGGTGCTCGTCGTCAAAGCGGACACCTCCAGTACCGAAGACGTGAACAGGTTCGTCGCCGCTACGGTGGAGAGATATGGACGGGTGGACATAGCGTGCTCGGTAGCAGGATCTCTGTCATGGGCCAGGGTCGAGGACATTACGGACGAAGAATGGGACAGGATAATGCAGTCAGACCTCTTCGGGACCTTCAGGCTCGTACGGGCGGTACTCCCCACGATGAAGAAACAAAGGTACGGGAGGATAGTGCTCACCTCGTCGATCGAGGGGAAGGCCATAGGCTGGCCAGGGAGGGTGCACTACTGCGCGAACAAGGGGGGAATCGACGCAATGACGCGGGCGCTGGCGCTCGAGGTCGCGCGGGACGGAATAACGGTGAACGCGCTCGCACCAGGACCTGTCGAGTCGAGGATGATACGGTCTAAGGCGTCGTTGGGGGTCACCGCCGCGAAGAACCTGGCGTCGTACATCCCGGTCGGTTACATGGGACTGCCGGAGGACGTGGCAGGGCTCGCCCTCTATCTGGCGTCAGAGGAGTCGCGTTTCCTTACAGGACAGTCTATCGTCATCGACGGGGGATACACCATCGGGCCGGTCTTTGAGGTGCCGGGGCAGGTCGCACCACCCTCCAAAGGGAAAATTGCAAAACTCGAAGACCCCTGAAGTGTCAGAGCCTGAGGTAGCCAAAGAGGAGGGCTCCGGCCCCAACCCAAAGGACCACGGCGAGGAGCACTGGCGGCCAGAACTCCCCCTTGGAGGTCTTGTGATGGAAGAGGAGCGCGCCGAGGATTATGCCCAAGAACCCTCCGGCGAGGGCGATCAGCCAAAGCGAGCGTTCGCTTATCCTGTCGCCCCGGTTGAGGCGCGCCATGCCCTTGTCTGCACCCATTGCTGCCAACCCGAGCAATCCCAGAACCAGAAACCACAGGCCCAATTCCTGTTGGGTAAGAGAGAGCACGAACATCACAACGCAATCCCTGGACGCAAATTAACACCTACCAGTGGACGAGGAAAGATATTTGTTATGGCCGGCGTGCTTGCATTCTGTGACTTCCCGGGCCGAGGCTGAGCGAGAGGCGGAGGGTGGACGGCCAGGAGGACCCCCGAATTACAGAAAGGTGAGCACGAAAGCCGAGCCCGACCCGGTCTCCAGCTGCCTTGATTGCAAGTTCGTGATCGACAACAGATGCCGCGCCTATTGCGTGAAGTACTCCACGCGCGTCAATCCATGGTATGTCTGCGATGAGTGGAAGCCGAGGACTGCCTGAGGCAGTCGACCACTTTCAGCGCGACTGAAGCTGCTTTGGAGAAAAAAAGAGGAGGGAGTACTGCTGTCTAGCTCGTTACCGCACCGGTGAGGAAGACTAGGTACTCCGTGGTTCCGTTGCTCAGGTCGAGCGACACCTGGCCGTTCGAGCCGACGAAGCTGCCGTGCGAGGACCCCTGAAGGAGGAAGTCGCCGGTTGGGGTCGTCGTGCCCTGTCCAGACACTGCAGTGGCTGATGGGCTCATCTCGGCGGATCCGGATGAGATGGTGTATGTCGTACCAGCGATCGCGACCGTCCCGCTGATGGAGAGAGTGTCTCCAGCGGTGAGGCTGCCGGTCACGGTGAAGGTGATGGTGCCGGATGCGGTTCCATTGTCGGTGGTACTGCCGACAACTACGTAGTGCCCGGAGGTGCTGGTGACAGTAAACGTCTCCCCATCGGTGACGTTGACTCTCTGCTGCTGTCCGAAACCTGGGCCACCCTGCCTTTGGGGGCCGCCCATCCCCGGACCGCCGAAGCCGGGAGGTCCCTGTCCTTGGCCACCTAGACCTCCAGGGTTACCGTATCCGGTTGATGTGGTGGATGTTGCCGTGCTTGTCGATGTCTGCGCTGCCGCTGACGTCACCAAGGCCGGATATACCAGCAGTAGTGCCGTCAGAGCCACCGCCGTAGCTGCGAGTGTCGCTGCCTTGAATTTCTTCGTCATCATTTTCAACGTTTTCGACCTGTTTCAGGTTATTTACAGAAATTCCGAAATCGTTCCATAATCTGTAGCGGATTGGGGCAAGATGCTCCCCTAATCACGTAGGCCCGCGCGGCTGATACGGCCCCTCAGCCGATCGGGCCGGTCCGCAGACTGCTCGAGATCACGTAGTAACACAAGGCGACGACGTAGATCGCTATGCTGACCTCGGTGCTTGCGAACGAGACCAATATCGCCGAGGAGTAGATTATCACGCCTAGCCTCCAGCGGAAGATTATCCGGCCCATGAGCGCCTTGCTGTCTCCTTCTGCAATCAGCATCTTGCTGCGCACCGCGTATTGTAGGAACGTCTGCATCGCGATGGCAACGCCAGCCACGTTAGCACCATAGATTATCACGGACAGCTGGACGAGCGGGTATCTGCCCAAGAGAGCGGTCGAGAAGGGGATGAAACCAATCGTAAGCAGGAAGACTATGTTGAGCCAGAGGAGCTGCCGATTGATCTTCGCGATATAGTGGAAGACGTAGTGGTGGCTCATCCACATCACAGCGAGGAGCAGGAAGCTGAGGACGTAGCTCAGCATGTCCGGTAGTAGCCCCTGAACGGCAGCATCGACGTCCTGGCCGAGTTGGACGTTGCTGAGGGACCCGCCCGCGATCACGGGGACGCTGAGCGTCAGGACGAGCACGGTCATCACCGTCGCGAAGATGCCGTCCGTGAGCGCCTCTACCCTGGCCTTGCTCAGCCCGGCCATGGAAGCGTCAGTGCTCAACTGGAGACTCCATCGCCAGGGGGTTTGATAAACAAGACAACCGCCCGACCGCCTCCCGAAAGGTTCCCTTAATATCGGGTACTGGGATTCGGCGACCATGAAGCTAATCGAGACCAAGCACGACATGACCTACGCCGGAATCAACATGACGATCGGCGGAGAGCTCGTGCCTGTCTGCACCGTGAGCCTCAATGCGGCCGCGGGTTCGATATTCTTCGAACATCACATACTGCTATGGAGGGACACGCAGGTCGAGATAACTGCCAAGACGCTCAAGGGGCTCGGGAAGCGCATACTCGCTGGCCTGCCCGTGGTGGTCACCGAGGCGAGCGGAAACGGCCGGATAGCCTTCTCTAGGGACGGCCCCGGACAGCTGATACTGGCGGAGCTCGGGGCGGGAGAGCAGCTCGACGTCAGGGAGCACCAGTTTCTGTTCGCGACGAACACGGTGGAGTACGGCTACTACCGTCTCAAGGGGATCTCGAACTTGATGTTCGGAGGGACTGGAATCTTCATCGATACTTTCAAGGGACCGGGACTCGTCGCGCTCCACGGCTACGGCAACATCCTCGAGCGGGAGCTAGCTCCCGGCGAACAAATCGACGTGGAACCCGGCGCCTACATGTACAAGGATTCTCAGGTGAGGATGGAGACCATCCGTCTCGGGCTCAAGACGGGATTCATGGGAGGGACGAGTCTCTTTCTGAACCGCTTCACGGGTCCAGGGAAGCTCGGCATTCAGAGCATGACGTTCCACCTTCAGACGGGCGACTAGGCGCTCAGCGCTGGGCCATTCGCGCTTCGAAGGCTGCCACGTCCTGATAGTACTGCTTGGCGAACTCGGCAGCCCCCGCCGGTATGTACAACTCTGGCACTGGCTTCTCGAGGAGGGAGGCGATCTGGGCGGCCACCTCGTCCGCCGAGAGCACAACGGCGTTCCCGACCCGTTCACCTGCCTTCATCTTCATGGGAGTCTGGGCGACCCTGTGAAAGTCAGTGTCGACGATTCCCGGAAGCACGAGAGAGACGTGGATTCCAGGGTACTTCGTCATGAGGTCCATCCTCAGGTTTGCCGTCAATATGTTCACGGCGCTCTTTGCGGCACTATAGACGGACCGGTAGGTTACAAATGGCACCCTCCCGAGGGTGGACGAGACGTTGATGATCAGTCCGTGCCCTCTCTCCTGGAAATGGGGGACGATCGTCTGCATGCCGTAGAGCGTCGACTTGAGAACGACGTCGATGATGCTCTGGAACTCGTCGTCGGTGATCTCCATCACGGTCTTTCCGGTGGCCCGTCCTGCGTTGTTCACCCATACGTCGACGTGGCCGAACGTCCCGATGGCGGCATCCAGTAGATGCTCCATGTCAGCTCTGCGCGTGACGTCTGTGACGACCGTGAGAGTCTCGGTCCCCGATTCGGCCGCTACCTGCTTCAGCAGCCCCTCTCTTCTCGCGGCGAGAACGACTCGATGTCCCTTCGCTCCGAGGTTTCTTGCGAGGGCCGCCCCTATCCCGCTGCTAGCTCCGGTTATTACGACGACCTTTGATTCCATTGGAGAAGACAAATGGATTGTCCTTACTGTATAAACCCCTCGGGATTGACGACGATCGGTAGTCTCGATGGTATCCGAAGGTCAGTCTGCTTTCTTTGATTCCAGCCTCTCCTTCCGCGCGACCAGGAACGACAGGAAGGCGGCATAGTTCTTCGCCTTGATCCTCGTGGAGACGATTGCTGTCGACAGGTCCGCCGTGAGGGGTTCGAGCTTCCTCAAGACTTCTTCCCTGAGTGTCTGGATATCGGTGTCGAGGACGGTGAGGAAGTACTCGTCCGAACCAAGGGTAGAGTAGGCCTCGATGACGCGGGGTTCGCTCCGGATATACTCGTATAGCTTCGCTACATCCTCATCTCCTAGGGCTGTCATCGTCCCGACGAAGGCTGTCGCTCCGACCCCTATGAGCTGCCAGTTGATATCGGCGGTGATCTTGAGCACCCCATTGCTCTTCAGCTCCTCGCTGTGCTTGGCCACCGTCCTCTTGTCGACTCCGAGCTTCCCGGCCAGCTGCTTGTAACTGAGACTTCCGTCCTCCGCTAGTAGTTGCATGATTTTCAGGTCGAGCGCGTCCACAGTAAAAGGCGAACTACCATATCTTTCTCGCTTGTCCCTCGGCGTCATACTAATCCGATGTGCTTGTCTGAAATGAGCAAGAATAATTAAATCTTTGTCGAGTTTTCGGGGCGACTACCGGTGGCTACCTGATTTTGGATATAGCGGGGAGCGCTGGGGCCTTTCTCACCATTGTCGGGACCATATTTATCGCGGAACTGACAGACAAGGACGCGCTCCTTCTGTTGTCGCTGGGGACCAAGATGAAGCCGTTGGTCGTGTTCGCGGCGGGAGCCATAGCTTTCACGATAACGTCCGCGATAATCGTGCTGTTCGGCTCGATACTGGTGGCATACGTGCCCATCCTCTGGGTCAAGGTCGCTGGAGGAGTGATAATGCTGGCATACGCGGTCGTGGAATATCTCCGAGGGTTGCGGGTCGAGGAGAACCTTGTGAAGAAAGAAGAGAGGTTAGCGAAGAACCTCGGGAGAAAGGAGCTCTACGCCTTCGTTGGGATAGTCGCTACTCTCATCCTTCTCGACCTCGCAGGAGACGCCACGGAGCTGATCACGATAGTGTTCGTCGCACAGTTCAGGGAGGCACTTCTGGTCTTTGCCGGGGCTGTCGTTGCGCTGGTAGCCGCGAGCGCGCTCGAGACAGCGCTGGGAAGCCGGCTGGCCAGGTTCCTGTCGGCGAAGAACATCAGGAGCCTATCGATCGTCGTCTTCCTGCTCATAGGTTCGACGATAATCCTGTCGAGCGGCATCGTGCCCGTCTGACGCGGATGCCCCTAGTAGGGGCGGTCCTGTGCCGGTCTTAGTAGCCTATCGGTTCACGGATCAGGACGACGGTCGTGCGTCCCGGGGGATAGTCCCCGCTGATTATCAGCGTCTTGGCGAGGAAGCTCCCCATTCCGTACTTCGCCCTTGCCCTGATGTCTTCCTTCGGGTAGCTGTAGTCCTCGAGTCGTCTCAACCCTGTCGCCAGGTCAGGGACTATCTTCTGCGAACCCACGACCAGTACGACCATGGTTGCACCCGCTGAATATGGGCCTATCTGACTGCCGCTCGCCGACCCAACCAGAATTCGTCCGTCCTCCGTCACCGCAGCGGCGCTGCCGACTATCGCATCCGGCGTCGCTCCGAGCTTCCTCATCTCGTGCATCTGCGTGCTGCGGTCAAGTTTCATGATTTCGTTGCGGACCGACTTGTACTGGCCCGAGGTGTTGATGTCCTCGTCCAGTCCTGACAGCCGTACGGTTTCGCTGGACGGCGTCAAGACGTTCTTGCCCTTTGGGAGTATCGAATTGACGTAGGTCCGCGCTGCCGCTGGCGTGTCTACGACTTCGACGTTGAACTTGCGAGCTTTGAGCGCCGCAGCCGCTCTCTGAATCTGCTCCTCTGTCGCCGGCTTGGAAAAACTATAGTCTATCGGGATGCCAAACTCGGTCTTTTCTTTCTCATTTTCATTCGTCTTCTGGATGTTAACTGACAATTTCTATCGGGCATCCGATATTGGAGACCCCATAATAAAGGTATCGGACGTCCAACTCTCGTTGATTGTTCTAGTCGACGAC
>JAPCJR010000008.1 GCA_027886865.1 Nitrososphaerota archaeon | reverse complement strand
AGGCCCTTTGGAGCTCGTGCTTCTGGACGGCGGACACCGTCTTTGCGAAGAGGGCGGCGTCCCGGTCGCGGAGCTTCGCCATCGACGTGTCGAGCTTCGACATCACGATCTGTATCTGGCGCATGAGCCCGTCCAACCGGGGCTTCATCGGCCCGGGGTTGCTGAAGGCGTTCCTGAGCCTCTCGCTAATCCCCGCGGACTTCTTCTTATCCCAGTTGTTTGTAAATTGTGACATCCTGAGCCGGGGGCAATTCGAGGCCTATCTTGGGGTGTGTGAAAATGTCTTCACACTTGCATGAACTCCGGGTCTTGGAGGCCTGTAGCGCCTGCGCGGAGGCCCGGTCAATCGTTCTCGAACTTCTTGGCGACCTTTTCGGCCGCCATCGTGGCCGCTTCCACAGCGTTCATCATGCTGGTCCTCAGAGAGCCTCTCTCTAGCTCGTAGATGCCGGCGATGGTCGTCCCGGCCGGGGTCGTGACGGTGTCGCGGAGCTCCGCGGGGTGCATCTTCTTCACGCTCAGGAGGTCGGCGGTCCCCGTCAGCGTCTTGGTCACAAGCTTGAGGGAGATGTCCCTCGGTATCCCCACCTTTAGGCCGGCGCTCACCATCGCCTCGATCACGACCGCGATGTACGCGGGGCCGCTCCCGCTCAGGGCGGTGATGGGGTTCAACAGGGACTCGGGCACCTTGACATAGTCCCCGAAGCTCCCGAGGACCAGCTGGACAGTGACCTCGTCGGCGGGGGTCACCTTGGTGCCGAGCGAATAGGCGGTTATCGCCTCGCCTATGACCGCGGCGATGTTCGGCATCGACCTGACCACCTTCGCCTTGGGGAGGGCCCTCTCGAGCCGCTCGATTGTGATCGCCGCCATCAGCGATATGACTATCTTGTCGGCGGTGAACTGGGAGATCTCGCCGAGGACCTGCTTCGCGTCGCCGGCCTTTACGGCTATCAATATGAGGTCCGCCTTCTTGGCGGCCTCGCGGTTGTCCGAGGTCACCAAGATCTTTCCTGATCGCGAGCGCGGCAGGGTCGAGACGTTCCTCTTGGTCATCACCACCTTCGTGGCCTGCTTCGACTTTGCGATCGAGTTCGCGACGGCCTCTCCAATCTTGCCGGCTCCGATGACCGCGACGATCAACGCGAACGGATGGTCCGGATTTCCGGTTAATAACTTCCTTCGGAGCCTGTCCGAAAGCGCGACCACCCAGAGAGGCGCAGATATAATTCCCCGCCTGCGCTCCTGCCTGCAGCGAGCCATGGACGAACTTGAGCAGACGTAAGAGCCGCAGGAACTCCTCGCAGTCGAGGGCGAAGTACTACGTCGTCGGCGGGATTGCGTTGGTCGCGATCGTCGGGTACCTGCTTGCCACCACCTCGGTTCAGGGGCAACGGGGGACGTCCAGCGGTTCCTCATCGACGACGCAGTCTGCTTCGACCTCCGAAACGAGCGCCTCCTCAAAGCCGATCATCCTCTACGTCAACCAGGGTAACGGGATGGTCAACGGGTCGAACTTCGGGGAGCTGCTGAGCACGGCAACCTCCCAAGGCTTCAACACCATATTCTTCCAAGTCTACCGGGCCGGGACGCTGCTCTTCACTAGCGACTCTCTTACCCAGTTCGCCGCCTCCGCCCACGACCAGGGCCTGAAGATCTTCTTTGCGCTCTACTTCACGAACAGCACCCAAGCCATCCCCACATCGATCTACTCGGACGGCGAGGACGGGATAAGCCTCGACATGTCCACGCTCACAATCGCGACGCAGACGGCCCTATTCGGCCAGCTGTCCTCCTCCTACTCCGGGAAGACCGCAATCACGACCACATACCCCTCCCTCCCGGTGACCCCCGACCTCCTGGTCGTCGAGACGTACGCCCCCAGCGACCAGCAGTACATACACCATGGGATGATCGCAGGCGTCGAGGTCGTCGCCGCCTCGAGCAAGCAAGACTACGAGCAACAGGTCCAGTACGCCCTCGACAACAGCGACGGCGTGATGGTCTTCGACTACGCAGGCCTGGTCAAGTCGGGATATTGACAAGAGCGTTATTATCTCGGAGGCCGACGGTCGAAGTATGGACATTGGACCCGAAGCCGTCTCCCGGAGCCTGCTGCAGTTCTTCATGATGTCAGGGCGGCTCAAGTCTGAGATGAGGAGGGGCTGGGTGAAGAAGCTCGGGATGGCCCGGCCGGAGTCCGTGGCTGACCATTCCTACCGGACCGCGCTCATCACCCTGATCTTCAGCGACTCGCTCGGACTGGACACGGGCAAGGCGCTGAGGCTCGCGCTGCTGCACGACCTGCCGGAGGCAATAGTGGGGGACGCAATGCCAGAGGAGAGGTCGGGGAAGCGCAAGACAGACATGGAGACCAAGGCGATAGAGGAGCTGCTGGGCGAATTGTCCGAGGAGCAGAGGGCTCTCTATCTCGAGGCTTGGCACGAGTTCATCGGCGGCAAGACCCCTGAGGCGCGCTTGGTGCGGCAGGTGGACAAGCTGGAGATGGCTATACAGGCGTGGGAGTACGCGAACGAGAGGGGGGACCAGTCGCTGGCGAGGGAGTTCTGGGTCTCGGCGAGGGGGCAGGTCGAGGATGCCGCGCTCCTCGAAATCCTTTCGCAGGTCGAGCCCTGACTAGATCCCGACCGTCTGCCTCCCGTACTTCGCCTTGACCTCCTCGGCCGGGATGAACTCCCTCTCATAGGCTTGGAGCTCCGCCAGACCTCCGAGGTCGAAGAGCTTGCGGAGGTCGCTCAGAGGATGGCCCTTGTTTCTCTCCTCGAACTTCACCTGGGCCTTGGTGTCCTCCTTCTTCAGCTGCGCGAGGAAGTCCCACACAGCGACCGACATGGCGTGTATCGAGGCGAAAGGGTAGATCATCAGCGCGACGCCCATCTCGTGGCACTCGTCGACCCCTAGACGCGGCGATATGGCCGTGGGATGGAAGACGGTGGGAGCCGCCGTCTCTCTGCATACGGTGGCCAGCTCCTCCTTCGACAGGAGCCCATCCGCGAAGACGAGGTCCGCCCCCGCCCGCCGGTAGGCCTTCAGGCGCCTGACGGCGTCGTCCAGGCCCCCGCCCACCGCGCCCCTCGCGTCCGTCCGCGCGATGAGCACAAAGTCGGGGTCCTCCTCGCCGATGACCTTCTTGGCCGCCTTTATCTTGCCCACCATCTCCTCCAGGGAGACGACCATCTTGCCCTTGAGGTGGCCGCAGCGCTTCGGAATCACCTGGTCCTCGATGTGTATCCCTGCCACGCCCGCCCGGATGTAGTCCTTTACCGTCCGCATCGTGTTCAGGGCGTTCCCGTAGCCGTTGTCAGAGTCGGCGATCAGGGGGAGGTCGGTCACGCTGGTGATGTACCTTGCGTTCGCCTGTACCTCGGCGGCGGTAGCGAGCCCAAAGTCGGCCATCCCGAGCCTGGACATCGACGTCGCGGCGCCCCCCATGTAGAGGGTGTCGAACCCCAGCTTCTCCGCTATCCTCGCGCAGTACGGGTCGTGTACTCCTGGAGCTACGATCGGCTTCTGCTTCCAGTTGTCGAGCTTCTTCCTTAGGGCCCTCGTGGTCTTCATGGCCGCGGATGAGGCGGCATGAGTAATAAGCGGTGCGAGGGTCTTGCCGTGTGTAGGGCTCTCATTGCGCCTCCGCCGAGGCGACAAAGTCAGCCGTTCGTGTAGCTCACGCCGAAGCCTGTTGCGACCAGAGTATTCGGGATGTAAGGCAGTCCCGGGGACTGAGGGCTGCCCACGGCGAGGATGCATGACCCGACGTTATCGTAGTTTGGCACCCCGTCGCCGAGGACGATGAGAAAATCCGTCGTGCACATTTCGAGGGCGCCCCCCGGGCTCGGCCCTTCGTACGCCGCAAGGTTCAGCCCGTAGGCTCCATTCGTAATGCCAAGCTTGGGGGTGATCTGGTACTCCACCAAGAAACCTTCGTTCTCGTTCGAGGGTCCCCCGATCTGGACCGAGGCGGGGGTGCTCGGACCCTGGGCCGTCGAATACGTCATGGTGAAGTTGGCGAGGGCGCTGTGCAGATGGGAATCGAAGAGGGACTCGAGGGACGCGAAGCTCGCCAGGTCGACCGTGGCGGGCGGGCTGCCTGTCGCCGAGTAGTAGTAGAGCTCCACGCAGAAGTTCAGGGTCTGGCCGGGTGAGAGAGTGATGTTCGCGCCGTAGGTCGGGCGTGCCACGGGTTGGGTGCAGCCGGGCAACAGACTGGCCGACGTGTTCGAAGTGGTGGAGGTCTGGGACGTCGAGGGGCTCTGTATGATGCCTTCCGCAAGTGCCAGTACCTGTGAGTAGGTCAGGTCACCCGAAATCTGGACGGTGACGTTCTTGCCGTCGACCTGGAAATACGCGTTGGGCGCGTTCTGGTCCACCGCCAAGTAGGTGCTGCCCATTTGGACGATTTTTAGAGGACTCGCGGGACCTGCCGAGCATGTCGAGCTGGTAGCGTTATTGCTCAGGGTAGTGGTCGTGCAAATTTGGTCCGGAGAAATGTATTGCTGTGCGGCCTCAGAGCTGTTGTAGAACCCAGGATTCGATCCCTCAGTAACTATCACCGAATCGCCAAGAAGAGCGCTATCCGAGGTGGTCCCGTTGATGAATTGGCCGTTCGAGATGAATATGTTAATTGCCCAATCGTTGAACACGATTCCGTTACTGGTCGTGACGTTTTGAGGTGCCACCGCTATTGCGGCACCCTTGATGCTCCAGCCGCTTCCAAGAATAGAAGCGTTCGGAACAATCAGTCTTCCCTGGACTATCCCTTGGGTGTACGCTATGCTGTTGAGAGTAAGTCCCTGAGTAGAGGGAGGGGGTCTAGGTATCGTAACGTTCGACGACGAGACTTCAGAAGGTCCGGGAATCGAGCTAGACGCCCCTTGTGAAGTCGACGTCGAGGTGCTGGCCTGCCGCCCGGAACTCACGGCGAGATAGCCCGCGCCCAGGGCAGCCACCACCAGGACTGCGAGGACCAAAACTGCACCTGTTCTCCTCATCGTCCATCAGGATCGGCGGGGGCCGGTGGCTATTGAACCCGTTGGAACAAAACCACGAAGGGTAGGGACCTGTGAATATTATGTCTGGGTTGAGGGTTGAGCTCTTACGATTGCGGCTGACCCGCCTCGATCGTTCCTTGGCGCCGTCATGAAGAGTCGTTCTATTGCCTCCAGAGGATCCTCGCTCATTTGAAAGCAGATTCTTCTCCTTCCTCCCCCGTTTCGCTTGAGGGTTGCCTCTACAATTCCAAGCTTCTCGAAGAAGTCCATGTGGTCCATCACGCATGAATAAGAGACGTCAATCTTTCCTACTAGCTCCTCGCCGGTCATAGGGCCTGTTGAGAGCGCCTCTAGAATCTTCATCCTCGTGCCGCAGGGGCTGATTAAAACAGCCTGACCCATCTTGATTATGGTAAAGTTGCCAAGACGGCTGGACACCTCCGCCATCTTTACCTTAATCATCCGCTGAGAGTTAGTAATGGGGTCTTTTAGAGGTTGCGGAAATAGGCCAATAATTCGTTGTTTAACCCAATTTATCGTTGTTTGCCCCAATAGCCTTAAATATAAGCGGGCGGTATTATAACCTAAGTGATAGAAAGTGTCCTATAGACTGAATTCTCCCGGGCTTGAAGGGAGACAACGCAAGGCGGACAAGTGTCCGCGATGTGGTAAGGGCCCCCTGGCAGAGGATTCCAACACAGGGGAGTTCTATTGCACAAACTGCGGTTACGTGATGAAGGAGAAGCTGGAAGAGACCAGGCCCGAGTGGAGGTCTTTCGCTGACGAGCAGGGCGGCGAAAGCAGGGCCAGGACAGGGATGCCGACGTCGATAACGTCTTTCGACATGGGCCTTTCTACGGTGATCGGGTCGTCCAACCGCGACGCCTCCGGTTCCTCGCTGTCGGGCGCCATGAAGCACACGATGGACAGGGTGAGGGTCTGGGACAAGAGGAGCCAGGCCGCCAACTCCTTCGACCGGAACCTGAGACAGGCGTTCAACGAGATGAAGATGTTCGCGGAGAAGCTCGCCGTGCACGACGAGGTCATAGAGAGGGCCGCCTACATCTACCGTAAGGCGGTGGAGAGGGGCGTCACCAGGGGCAGGTCCATAATCCAGATCTCCGCGGCCGCGCTCTACGCTGCGTGCAGGGACATGGAGGTGCCTAGGACTCTGAAGGACGTCGCGGCGGTCAGCAACGTGAGCAAGAAGGACCTCGCGAGGTCGTACAGGATCCTGCTGAGGGAGATGGACCTCCAGATGCCGGTCCCCGACCCGATAAAGTCGGTCTCTCGGATTGCGTCCCGCGCTACTGTCGCAGAGAAGACCAAGAGGCGGGCGATGGAGATCCTCACAAAGGCCCACCAGAAGGAGATCGTGGCCGGGAAGGACCCCATGGGGCTTGCCGCAGCGGCCCTCTACGTGGCGTCCACCCTCGAGGGCAACGGGAAGACGCAGAAGGACATCGCCGACGCCGCGTCGATTACCGAGGTCACGCTCCGAAACAGGTACAAGGGCCTGCGCCAGGCGCTCGGGATCTAGCCGGTCAATCGGCCGGCCTAGAGGCCATCGAGAAGCCTATGACGTGGCGGTTCGCTCCGTCGTAGGTGAACGTCGCGTCGAAGCGAATGCCCCTCAGGACCAGGGGGACCCAGAACTGGTCGTCCTCCCACATCTTTGCTTCCGGCAGCCCGTCGAGCGGGTACCACCTTACCTCGCCCTCGGCGCTCGACCTCGCCCTGCCCTTCGCGTCGTGCGCGGAGAAGACGTGGGCTCTCGTGTGGAGGTTCTTGCCTCCGTCCATCACGAAAGTGAGCGTGCCGTGATAGAAGGGGTTCGAGACGCGCAGGCCGGTCTCCTCGAGCACCTCCCTGCAGGCGCACTGCTCGGGGGTCTCTCCGGGTTCAAGCTTGCCGCCTGGCGCGTTCCACTTGCCGACGCTTATCCCCCTCGTCGCCCTCTTCAGGAGGAGTTTGCGCCCCCGGACTATTTGGCAGATCGTCGCCTCAATGACCACTTTGCCTTCATCTCGCCCATTGGTCCAGCCTGGTCAGCTCAGCCTTCTCGCGCTTTAGATGCGAGACGCGCACGCCCACGAGCCTCACCGGCCTCTTCTTCGCCTCGAACTCCTTCAGGAGGATGCGGGCCTCGTGCCTCAAGGCCTCCTCGCTGTCGGTGAAGCCGGTGAGGGTCGTCTCTCGGGTGAAGGTCTTGAACCCCTTGAAGCGGATTTTGACCCCCACGACCTTGAACTTCACGTTGTCGTCGCGCACCCTTTGAGCAAGCTCGCGGGCCTCGATGTCCGCCTGCGCGTAAACCTTCTCGAAGTCCTCGGCGTCCGCGTCGAAAGTCCTCTCGACGCTCATCGACTTCATCATGTCCCTCTCGAGGACCGGGAGCCTCTCCTCGGCTTGGATGACCCCCCAGAGCCAGACCCCGGTCTTCCCGAACCACTTCATGAGGTCCTGCCCCGACATCTTCTGAAGCTGTCCGATGGCCTCGATGTCGTGCTCCTTCAGGAAAACCTGCGTCTTCGGGCCCACTCCCGGGATGACCGCGACGGGGAGGGGCGCTAGGAAGCCCTTCGGGTCGTCGAAGGGCACGACCGTCAGTCCGTCTGGTTTTTGCCTATCGGACGCTATCTTCGCAAGAGACTTGTTGGGCGCAACCCCTATGGAACATGTTATCCCCAGCGAATCCCGTATCTCCTTCTTGATCTGTAGCGCCAAGGCCTTTGCATCTTCGAGGTTCTTGGTGCGGGAGGAGACGTCCATGTACCCCTCGTCTATCCCCGTCTGTTCGAACCTGTCGGCGTGCTTCCTTAGCAGCTCCATCACTTTTCCCGAAATCTCAGCGTAGCGGTCCCACCTAGGCGGGAGGTAGACCGCGTCCGGAGCGAGCCTGTAGGCCGTCGAAATTGGCATCCCCGACCTGAGGCCGAGCTTCCTCGCTTCGTAGGAGCAGGTCATCACGACGCCACGCGCCTTACCGCCTTCGGGGTCTGCCCCCACTACCACCGGGAGGCCTTTAAGTGACGGGTTGTCCAAGACCTCCACCGAGACGTAGAACGCATTGAGGTCCACGTGGAATATCGCCCTCCATCCTTCCTGCGACATCTAAGAATCACTGAAGCGTTGCTTGCGTCGACTCTTGGCCCTTGCCCCAATCGACCTTAATCATCCCTAAGAGCCTCCTGAACTCGTTTACAGACTCCGGCCCGAAGCCTGCGAAGTGGTTGTTGAAGAAGACGAAGCTGTCCTTGATGGACGCTCTCTTCTCCCTGAGTTCCTTGGCCCAATGCTCCATCTCCTCCCTCATCTCCTTCTGGATGCCCGTGAACTTCGTGATCTCGCGCGTCCCCACCATCCTTAGGTAGACGAAGTCCGCGGTGACCACCGGAGGGGTCTCCAGATACTGGTTGATCGACCAGGCCATCGCGACGTTGTTCTTCTCGAGGAGCTTGTAGGTCTCCGGGGTGAACCACGACTTGTGCCTGAACTCTATCGCGTGCTTGAACTTCGGCTCAAGGGAGGACACGAACCTCTCCATCGCAGCCTTGTGCTTCTCCACCTTGACGGAGGGTGGCAATTGGACCACTATCGGCCCCAGCTTGTTCCCCAACTTGCTCATGACGCTGTAGAAGTACAAAAGCGTCGACTCGAAGTTCTCCAGCTTGTTCTCGTGCGTGATCTTCTTCGTGAGTTTCGGGCAGAACGTGAACCCCTCGGGCGTGCTGTTCTTCCACTGGCTGACCATGCCGAGAGAAGGGATTCTGTAGAAGCTCGAGTCAATCTCGACGCAATCGAAGGTCCGGGAGTACAGCTTGAGGTAGTCCTTGGCCTCCGTGTTGGAGGGATAGAAAGGCCCGACCCAGTCCTTGTACGACCAGCCGCTGCACCCTATCCTAAACTCCTCGGGCTCCGGCACGACGTTCTTGACTTGCCCAGCGGTCTAATAAGGGTGGAGCCGGAAGTGCGAAAGCCAGATATTGGGCTGGAAGGCTACAGCGCTCGTCCAACATGAAATCCAGCAAGACGGCAGGAGTGACGGTCGTCATCCCGGCAGAGATTTGGCAGCCTCTCGCGGAGATTCGCTCCCAGCTCGACGCCCTGTGCCCTGGCGCCCCCACCCCAGTCGAAGAGGCGCTCCGGGAGGTAATCACCCACTATGCGCACTGCCCTCGGGCGCAGGACGAGGCCGACGCGTTCTGCGAGCGGGCGAAGGCCTGGAAGTAGAGGCGCCTAGCTCAGCTTCACTAGCTGTTGGTCGCCCGAGATAGGGGAGACCACCACGGCCGTCCCGAAGGCTATGATTTCCTCCATGCTCTGGGCCATCTCGGTCGAGTCGAACATCACGCTCAAGACCGCGTTCGCGCCCATGCTTTTCGCGTGATCGGAAAGCCTGTCGAGCGCTTCCTGCCTCGCCACCTGAGCGAGCTGGGTGTACTCCCTGATCTCTCCGCCCGCTATTGTCCGAAGGCCGGCCACCAGGTTCCCTCCGATTCCTCGCGACCTCACGGTAATCCCGTAGACCATCCCGATTACCTTGTCCACCCTGTACCCGGAAGCGTAGTTCGAGGTGATGAGCATCATCGGCTGGCTCGCGCCCGGCGTGCTGGAGGCGCCCATCATCTGCTGCTTCAAGGCGTTGCCGCAGTAAGGACAGAAGGCCGCGCCGTCGTCCACCGTCCTCCCGCATTTCTGGCAAATCATTAGAGGCCCATTGTGGAAGAGCCGCCTCTATAATCCTTTGCGACGGAGAATTCGTCAGACGAATGCGGCAAAGACCAACAGCACGCCTAGGGCCGTGAAAGCTCCGTTGAGGATCAGATTGTCGTACCTGAAGTGGGCGAGGGCGACCCTCCGCCTTCCGAGATACACCCCGCCCTCGGTCAGCGCGTCGAGCAGAAGGTGGGAGTAGGCGATTACGATTCCCAGCCCGCCTATGAAGACCGCCTGGAAGGTCGTTATCGCCTGCCCAACGATGATGTCGAGGATGTATGCCGACACGAGCGCCGCGGCGAGACCCCACAAGGGAGCCGTGAAGACAGAATGCGTCCAGAACGACCTGACGGGTCTCCCGCCCTTCGTGACATGCCCCAGGACGTCGATGAGCTCGTTCGTGGCGAAGGCCAGCCAGACCACCAGAATCAGGAGGGCGAGGGTCGGCGACTGGTCGACGTGGTATGCGAGGTAGAGACTGACGCCAAAGGAGAAGGCGTCGTGTGTTATCGCCTTCAATCGACTTGATTCTTAGCGGACTTGTTCCTATAAACTACCATGCAGGCGACGGGTAAATCGTGAGGGGCCGCGGGGGGGACTCGAACCCCCGATCAAGAGGTGTCTGCTTCATTCGGCAATCCACAGCCTCCCATGTTAACCAAGATGCGCCACTCTTTTGAGGAGTGCCTACACCACCGCGGCCAAACGTTCGGGCGAACGCCCTACGGAATATAAAGGGTGACCCGTCAGGATTCGTCCGCCACCGTTCCGGCCCTATTCGTTGGAGTAGCAGAAGTATGGGTAGCCGCCGTTGACCTTCTCGACCGCCCACTCCACTATCTTGTCGGAGATTTCCCTCCACTTCCTGTCCCAATCGACGTCGCTGACGACCAGCTCCTTCTCCTCCCTCCCTTTCACCTCCATCTTCTCCCAGATCGGCTGGCCGTAGAACGGCTTCACGATGCGCGCGTTCCACTTGTTGCACATGGACCTTGCGCCGTGGTCATTGTGGAACTTGCAGGACAGGCACCACTTTGAGAGCCAGATTATGTCCTTCTGGTGCTTTACGGACTTGCCTATCTCCTCGAGGAGCCGCTCTGACTCCTTCCGAATCATCTGGGCGAGCTCCTCCTGCCCCTGCTTCGTGTTCATGTAGTACTCGGGGTTCTCCGCGAGGGCCTGCTGCCAGGTGAGGGGCTGCTCCTGCTGCTGTCTCTGTTGCTGCTCCTCGGGGTCGTCTTCCAGCAAGTTCGTCCGAGGAAAACTGAGGTGGGGAGCTAATTAACGATTTACCGCGAGATATGAAACCGAGAGACGCCTGCTTTTGGTGCATCGGCAATGATGGTAAGTGGGTAGAGAGAATGAAGGGCGGAGAAGAAAATAATTGAAGGTCGAAGACCTTGCTGTGAGAGGATGATATAATACGAAGCCGGGGCCAAGGAAGGGAGACGCGTGGCGTGCTTCGACGGGCAAGCTCGACTGGCGCAAGTCAGGATGAAGACGAAACTGCCACGCGTCGACCAATCTCCCTGGCGAAGGCTAGCCAGACACCAGCGCTGGCTCGGCCCGCACGACCTCGCCCAACTCTCGGGCGACCTTTTCCCGAATCGAGTTGGTGCTCTGGAAGTCGGCTACCAGCTTGCCCTTGTCGATGATCTGCCTAAGCATCTGCTTCGAGCCCTTCGGTGGGACGGAGCCGTGTAACACGACCGTGTCCTTGAAGCCCTTCGACCTGTACACGTCCTTCCTCCCGCCCAAGCCGCCCCTCTTCGCCCTGAGGTAGGTCTTCCCCTTCTCGCGCACCTCGACTATCTTCGCGGCGAAGTCGATGCTCGGTGGGTACGCCACGGCGGTCCCGACCCCGAACCCGTCCACGATGTCCTTGAGCTGGACGACGTCCTCCTCGCTGAGCCTCCCAGAGACGAATATCTTGACGGCCTCCCCCCCTCTTATCTTCAACTCCCACCTCACCTCCTCGATGATTTCGCGGAAGTTTCCCCTCCTCGAGGCCGGCGTGTCGAGCCTCACCCCCCAGAGCTTCTTCCCGAGCGTCTCGAAGGCCTTTATCGCCTCTGTCTTCTCGTCCCAGAAGGTGTCGACGAGGGCCGTCCGCTTGACCTCCTTCGGCATGGTCTCATCGAAGAGCTTCCAGGCTTTCACCTGGTCGCCTATTACCTGCACGAGAGCGTGGGGCATCGTCCCGGAGGGCTCTACCCCCAGAAGCCTCCCGCCAAGCACGTTGGAGACTCCGTCAAAACCCGCGATATAGCAGCCCCTCTCGATCAGGGGCGCTAGGGCGGGGTGGACCCGCCTCGTCCCGAAGCTGATGACCTGCCTGTCTCCCGCGGCGACCCTGAATCTCGACGCCTTGGTGGAGACGCTCGTCGAGGAGGAAAGGAGCCCCAAGACCGGGTTCTCGTACTCGACGAAGTCCCTGTATCTTCCCGAGATAGTCATCACAGGCTCGTATATTGCCCCCCTGCCGTCCGCGAGAAAGATGGACCCCTCGTCGAACGCCCAGACGTCGACTGGCAGGCCCTCCAGAAGCTTCGCGACCTCGTAGACGCCGCTCAGGACGCCCCACTTCCCGTTCTCCGGCAGGTCGCGCGCGAAGATTTCCATGACCACTTCGGAGTCGATGTGGTGCTTCGTCAGGACCTCTTTCGTGTTGAGGAAGTAGATGTCGGTCGTCTTGGCGTCCTTGATCTCCCTCTCGTTGGCCAGCCAGAAGAGCCGGTCGTCGAGGTCCCGCTTGACCATGACGTGCGTGCTACCGCCCCATAGAAAAACGGTTCTACTGCGTCTGCTGTTTGGATTGGCGCAGTTTCGAGGCATCGACTCTTAGGATTAGCGGTTCCCCGTCGTGTCCCGCGTTCCCCTTCACTGCTTCTTCTGCCCCGCCTTCCTTCCTCTCTGAACGGTCGAACCTCAACCGCCCCCTGCGAGAGATGTTCAGGACGGCCACCACATCTCTTGCCGTCCACTTCCTGCAGACCTCGCACCACAGTTGGCGATAGTGTTCCTCATCGCCTCGGACTGGCACTTGGAGTCTCTCCCCGCATCGTGGACAATCCATGGTGGTCCCTCTCGTCTCCCCCTTGGTGAGGGTGATAACCTGCACACCCTCCCACGCAGCCTTGTACTCGATTTGTCTCTTTATTTCGTAAAACGGCCAAGAGTTCATCATGAATCTGTAGCTTCGGCTTTGGCCGTTGCCTCTTCGATACAGTCGATTGATTCTGGTGATGTCTTCGAACACAATGGCTTGCTTGTTGGCCTTCGCATCTTGGACGACCTTCTTGGAAATCAGGTTGAGATACTGTTTAGTCCTCGTGCTTCTTCTCTTTCCATACTTCGAAGAGATTTCCTTTCTCACCTTAGCGTCATTGCGTTTGAATGAGTGGATGATATCCCTCGTCCTCTCCCCGATGTCGACCAACTCCTTCATGACATAATATGTGACCGCCTGCGCGTTTCCCACGGTGAGATTCTCGAGGTTCCTATCGACTCCCACGGCTCCGGCTAACTCTCCTTCGCCCATCTCTTTGATTTCCTTTGATACGCAGAGAGACATGGACTGCGCGCTCAGGATGAAAGAGCGGACTTCCAATGACAGATCTGAAAGGAGGGATATGCAGTGTGGGCTTAATTGAATTGATTCGAACGTCTCTGCGTCCAAATGGATGATTAGGTTGCCTCTCTCGACTCTGAACCCGTAGCATGAGACGAGCACGGGCTTCGAGAGGTATGGCGTCTTTGTTGGGAACCCTCTCCTAATCGACTTTCTCCTTGCTGCAAGAATACCGGCTGCCTTTGATACAGCATTAAGCGCGTATTGTGAATAACCACCGTAGCGCTTCCGAAGCTCTCCATAAGACAGGAGACAGAGCTTCTTCATCGATGGAGTCTTCCCGTTCTCTTTCACTTCGAACTCCAGACCAATCCGTATGCAATCATTCGTCATCTTTCGGAAAGACTCCATCACGGCGAGGGCCCGAGGACTTGGCTCAAAGCGCTGTTTGATTGACTTCCGCGCCAGCGCCATGAAAGAGCATGTGGAGTTGCTATTTAACGGCCCATCTACATGTGAATCCAGTCCGCAGCCAAGTCAGCTCTCTGCAGCCAAAATATTTCAAGCCTGAATCTGCCGATAGATTACGCCTGAACCCGTGGCAAGAGGCTTCCGTTTCAGCTCGTGCTGAAGAAATACAGCGTGCTGGGACCCAGTGCCCCCTCGCCGCGTGCGCCCGTGGTGGCCGCCACAAAGGCGTCGTCGCCGGAGACGGCCGCCGTCAGGACGGTCTGGAGAGGCGAGCTCCACCTCTCTTGGCCGGCGGAGTCGAAGAGCGCCAGGTCGTTGCCGCCCCCTCCCAGGAGGAACGTCCCGTTCGAGGTGGGAAGCAGGGTCAACTCCCCGTCTGTCGTATAGTTGGCGAGAAGCGTCCCGTTTCGGTCGTAGAAGAGGGCGCTCGAGTCGGTCACGTAGCCGATGGTCGAGCCATCCTGAAGCAGGGCCGCGGAGAACACCTGGCTGTCGAGATGATGCTCCCAGAGCGGCACTCCCTGGCCCGTCAGCAGGAGGGCCGTGTCGTTGAAATTGCTGTCTTGAGCAGCCGCTATCAGGTATCCGCTGGATGTGAGCGTAACCGAGTTCGCCCAGACGTTGTTCGTCTCCCCGTCCGTCCTCGTGAAGGTCCAAGCGACGCTCCCGTCAGGATTGAACAGGGTGATTCCTTGGTGGCCCGCCGCCACGACGCTTCCATCCTGCGACACGAAGACGGGGCATGGACCTACCCCCGGACAAAAGTCCGCTCCTGCAGCGGAGTCGTTCCACAAGACCTGCCCACTCCAGGTCAGCAAAGCGACATAGTCATCGGTGAAGACCGCCACCCTGGATCCGTCTGTGGACATGGCGCCGCCGTAGTAGGGGGAGCTTGAGGTGGTATTCCACAACACGCTGCCGTTGGAGTCGAGCGCGAAGACCTCATTTGCTTGGGAGGTCGGTTGCCCAGGTCCATACAGGAATTTGTGGCCTAATGCCAAGATGTGGGAACCGTTATCGGAGATCGCCGCGTCGCTCACCACCCAGTCAGTCTGGCGCTCCCACAAGAGGTCACCAGCCCTGTTGAAGAGGAGTATCGCCCCGCCGCTATTGTTGAAAAATACCTGCTCTGCCACGACTGTATAGTTCCCGTTCTCGCTGACCGAGACAGAGGTGATTGCCCCATTGGCGCGGTAGATCCACAGCGGGGTGCTCCCCGCGGCCGTTGAACTGCTCGTGTACGACTGCGAAGTCACTATGGTGGTATACCGCCCGGAGCTCACGGCCAGATAGCCCGCGCCCAGGGCAGCCACCACCAGGACTGCGAGGACCAGACCTGCTCCGGTTCTCCCCATCGTCCGTCAGGATCGGTGGAGGCCGGTGGCTATTGAACCCGATGGAACAAACCTCGATGCGTCGAGGGACGCGTCGCTTGACGTGCATAGGGGTTCATCGCGCCTCCGCCGAGGCGGCCGGAACAAAGTATCCAAAGCTTCAAGAGGCTCCCGCCGAGCCAAAACCGGCCAAGGTTGAACGCCAGGTCCGCGCTGCTGGGGCTCTTCGTGGCGCTGACGATACTCCTTGCATCGACCGCTGTCTACGAGTCGGGCACCAGAACGACACTGACATCGACGAGCACGCTGACGAGTACTCTAACTCAGACCATGACAAGCTCAAGCTTGACAGCGTACGGATTCCAATTCATTACAGGGTCTGGGATTTGCACTGCGAATGGAACCCTAGCGCCGTGCTGGGGAGAACCAGCTTATGTTTTCAATTGCCCTCTCTCCCTTCTTGCAGGGCCTCCCCAACCGTGCAGTGAGGTAGTGATGAGCGATGTCTCCGCGTATGCGAGCTACAGCATCAGCGTCACCTCTTACAGCAACCAAAGTCAGCCGTGGGCCAATTGCGCCTATCAAGCTGGGTTCGCGACCGAACAGGGAGCTTACTGCGTTCCCCTCAACTCAACCGCGTTCATCCTGGGCGAACCTGCGCCTCCTCCAGCGTCCACATCCGGAGTGCAGTCGTCTTCGGTTGCGGGCATTCAGGTTTCTGCTGCTTCGGTGTCGAGACTCAACCCGCAGACCGGCCTGAACCTTACCCTAAACCTCTCAGCCGACGCCAACCCCTACCCGACGATCAACATCACGGCCTACGACGTCAACACTCTGGGCAGTGCGAACAACCTCACCATAGGAAACGGGTGGCCTATCATCTCACAGGAGACTGGCCGCGGCGGTGGCTGTTGTGGTGCCCTCGTAGAGTACGTGATCTACCAGGGTAACTACGGCTTGGGGAACCTTACCCAGGGCATGCCGCTAAGACAGACCGGAGGCATAGCCACCCTCGCATACGACTATTCGTACTGCATCTTCAATCCCCTGAGCGTGGAGGCGACGCTCTACTCGGCTCCGGGTCCTTTCTATTCGAATCCCTTTCCGGCGAACGCGAGCGTTTCGGCGGGCCTCTTGGGCTTCTGGGTATCCAACCCGGCTCACCCCGAGGGTGACTACGCCCTCTTCCCCGCCGGGACCTACACGGTTGCAGCGGCGGACCAGTGGGGCAACATCGTGCTGTCCCACTTCACAGTCCAAGGCTGAGAGGCGAGTAGGGCGCGCCCTTTGAAACTTAGCCCTCTACCAGGGGTCCTGACGCGGTCGAGCCGTTTGTGGAGCTGATTGCGCCTCCGCGGGGAAAAACTATTTCAACTTCGCCGGGCCACGAGTGGATTCTTGCTAGCCACCGAACTCGACCTTTCCTCGGCGAGGCGAAGAATCGTTGCCTTCATCAAGCGCAAGGTCGAGGAGAGCCAGGCTGAAGGTGCAGTCCTCGGCATCAGCGGCGGGATAGACTCTGCGGTCACCGCGTACCTCTGCGTTGAGGCGCTCGGCAGCCGGCGAGTCTTAGGTCTGATAATGCCCGACCTCAGGGCCACCCCCGATGAGGACGTCAAAGACTCCAAGCTCGTAGCAAGCGAGCTTTGCATAGAGACCAAGGAGATTGATGTTCTACCGATTCACAGGGCGTACCTAAAGTCACTAGAGCCGAATCGGCTTGCTGAAGGGAACCTGAGGGCGCGGATCAGGATGTCTTTGCTCTACTATCATGCCAACCTGATGAACAGGTTGGTCATCGGTACCGGGGACCTCTCAGAGCTTCGACTGGGATATTTTACTAAGTATGGGGACGGGGGCGTCGACGTCCTCCCCATCGCCGACCTCTACAAGACGGACGTCAGGAGGCTCGGGGAGGCGCTCGGGATCAACAGGCGCATCGTGGCAAAGCGCAGCAGTCCGAGGCTGTGGCCCGGTCACATGGCCGAGTCGGAGATAGGGATGAGCTACGAGGCCGTCGACCGGCTCTTCAAGCTGAGGCTAGAGGAAGGGCTCGAGGTCCCTGAGGTAGCGGCCAGGATGAAACTCGACCGGGCCAAAGTCGAGCTAATACTCGCGAAGTACCAGGCCTCCGAGCACAAGAGGCAGATGCCCGAGATTTGCAAGCTGCGCTGACCTTCCAGAATAGTTGAGGTTTGGTGGACTGGAGGGGATTTGAACCCCTGACCTCCTGCGTGCGAGGCAGGCATTCTACCGCTGAACTACCAGCCCAACAGATTCGGGCCAGAAAATCTCCCGTTATTAAAAGAGAAAGCTCGTCAGCTTGAAGGCCTGGGCTTCCTCGATAGCTTGGTCCCGCAGACCTCGCACACAGACCTCTTGGGGTCGAGGTATTCCTTGCCGCATCCCTTGCAATATGTTATCCAAGTTATCTTCTTCCACTCTCCGCGAATCGAGGTCTCCGAGAGGTTGATCCCGATGACCTCCGCGACGTTCCGGACCGCGAAGTCGTCGGTGACGAGGACCACCTCTTCGTTGCGCCTCGACTTTACGAGGTCCAGCGTGACGGCGAGTATCGACGTGTCGGCTTCGGAAAGGGACTTTTGGTCCCCGGTCCTGTTCGAGGCCTCCTTGACCTTCTGCACCGACTCCTTCGAGGGCTCCGTGACCTGGACCCTAGAGTGAATCAGCTGGGCGCCGATGCCCCTGCCCCTGACCTCGTCGAGGACCTGGTAAGTCGTGTAATACTTGCCTTCGCCCTGAAAGGGGATGCCGGCGTAAAAGGCAGTCGAGTCCAGCACGTGAATCTTTTCGCTCAAAAACTGGCTTTCACTGTCATTAGTCACGGCAGGCTAAAGTCGCACCTGCGCCGTCCGGTCGAGCCGAGTAGGCGCGGCCGTTCTCAATTCGAGCTTCCTAGACCTCTGCAAACGCTTTCCACCCCCGGACTAGTCTAATAAATAATGTGTGATTCGGGCGTCCATTGTTTGACGGGCGTGTCCCGCGGCCAAAAGGAGGGTCTTGGCGCTCTTATCCCCCCTCCAGGCGAGTTCAATGCTTAATTACCGTGTCACGAAAAGTCGTGGGCAGAGCGCTTGAGCAGACCAGCCGACCTTGGGAGTTTGAAGGAGGGCAGCTACATCGTCATCGACGGAGAGCCCTGCAAGGTCGTCGAGGTTGAGAAGAGCAAGCCGGGGAAGCACGGAAGCGCGAAGGTGAGGCTCACGGGAATCGCCATATTCACCGGCTCGAAGAAGACCGTCATCGGGACGGTCGACACCCACATCGAGGTGCCCATGATAGACAAGAGGGCCGCGCAGGTGATCTCCGCCACCCCGACTAGCGTGCAGCTGATGGACTTGCAGTCCTTCGAGGTCACCGAGAGCACGACGCCCACGGAGCCCGAGTTCCAAGGCAAGATGCAGCCGGGCGTGGAGGTCGAGGTGTGGGTGGTCATGGGGAGGAGCAAGGTAATGCGGATCAAGGGCACGGGCTAGCCGAAGCTGGCGTTCGCCGCTTGGCGGTCATATCGTTATTAATCACGCATATCCTCGAGCGAAGGCTAGCCTTAGATGAGGTCAACGGAAGAGCCGTCTGAGGAAGGCCATTGACGAGATCCAATACCGATAGGGCTAGTCCCGAAACGAGCGCTCTCTAGGCCTTCGCGACGAGGCGCGCGTCGAGGATCTCGAGGTACCCCGCGTCCCCCTTCCAGTGCTTCCGTGAGGAGACAACTTCGACCCGCCGGTCAAAGAGCGGGCAGTCCAGGACGAACGTCTCGCCCTCTCCACCCTCCAGCCCCGGGTTGACGCCGTACCTCTTCTGAAGCGCGGCGAGGTCGCGGACCGCCTCCATGTCCAGGGGCCTGCCCAGCCAGCTCTCGTCGAGACCTAGGGCGGCGACGCCGGTCATTATCACCTCGAAGCCGTTGGCGACGACGTTGGTCAAGTGTGCGACCTGGTCGACGTGCCAGAGGGGAGACACCGCCTTGACGCCCAGCTCGTCGCATATCCTCTCCACCCTTGACTTTTGGTACACGCTCGCGAGCGCGCCCGTGTAGACGCCCTCTATCGAGTAGTCCCGCTTCGCGGCCTTTATGGCGTTGCTCAAGTCGACGAGCTCTTCCTCCTTCACACCTTTGGTCTCCAGCTTGACCTGAGGGAGCCGCATTGCCTGGGCCTGCAGCGCGGTCCACCTGATGTTTGGGTAGTGGAACATGTACGAGTCCGACCTCTCTGGGGAGAGCGTGATCAGGCACAGGAGCTCGTCGCCCTTCTGCTTCGCGAGGTATGCCGCGTAGGTGCTGTCCTTCCCGCCCGAGAATAGGACCCCGGATTTCAACAGGCGGCAGACCATGCGGCGGGCTCACAGTTAATCCTAACCGGTCGTTCGATGTCGAAGGCTATGGTGGGAACAGGTTCGAAAGAGGAAGGTATTCGTGTCCTCTGGCTTCAGGAGAGCGTTCGCTAATCCTAATAGCATCTGGTGACTCTCTCCGTCGTCCATGTTCAGCTGGGACTATGCGAGGCACGCGGCAGCGTTAGCAATCCGCAATCCCAGCGCCCTTCCGTCGCTCTTGACGGGTAAAGACCCAGGAGCAGTCCTCTACAACAAGCGGATGAAGGAATGGTTGCGGACACGGCAGGACTACCTCCACGAGCCGAAGCAGACTCTTGGTTTCAAGATTTTTCTCAATCCAGAGGACATGTCGCAAATCTCCGCGTCAATCGCCACCACTGGGTGGTTCTATCTTCCGGTAACGTGCCTTCTCTTAGGAATGCTGAAGCCAAGTATGAAGGTGGTCGATGTAGGAGCCAACCTTGGATATTATACTCTGCTGGCTGCTAAGGCCGTGGGGAAAACTGGGCGGGTATGGTCATTCGAGCCCGAGCAAGGCAATTTTTTGCTGATGATGAAATCGATACAGGCCAGCAACTTTCACAATGTCGAGCCAGTTCAGATGGTCCTCTCTGACAAGCCAGGGACCGGGAGGCTCTACCTGGCGCCTCCGTCTGAGCCCAACGCACACACCCTAACCCATGACAGAGGGAGGGGGTCTATTGACGTGACATCTACATCGCTGGACGACTTCTGGCAGGCAAACGGAACGGGTCGACTGAATCTCCTCAAGGTTCATGTGCATGGAGACGAACCGATTGTTTTCCGCGGTTCCAAGAGAGTCCTGCGCGATTCACGACCGATGATTGTTACCCGCTTCGTCCCCTCGAGTTGGAGCGATGACGCTGGTCTCTTGGACGACCTCTTCTCCTGGTACAACGTGTACGAAATAGTGGAGTCGCCGTCCCTCATCAGACCGATTGCGAAGTCCGCCCTGATTGCAGGGAATCACAGGGGAATCTTCCTGACACCTAGTGAAGCATGACAGAATCGGTTACGCAGAACAACTTTGGCAAAAAGCCTTGAAGTGGTAAGCAATCTGCGGATGTCCTAGGGATTGCAACCGGCTAAATAGAACCCAATACGACCGCTTCCTGCAAATGTTAGATTCGCTGAGAACTGGGCTCCAGAGTGCAATCAAGAAGCTTCTCGGCACCGATATTATCGACGAAGCGGCAATTCGCGAGCTAACTAGAGACCTCCAGCGCGCTCTGATACAAGCGGACGTCAACGTCAAGCTCGTCCTGAGCGTGACCGAAAGCGTCCAGCGGAGGGCCCTAGAGGAGAAGCCGCCGCCAGGGCTAGACAGGAAGAATCAGATAGTCAAGATCCTCTACGAAGAGCTCGACAGGCTGCTAGGCGGCGACCAGGAGCTCAAGCTCGACAGGACCAAGCCGACCGTCGTCGTCATGCTCGGCATCCAGGGCTCCGGAAAGACGACTACGGTGGGGAAGCTGGCGAGGTTCTACGCGAAGAAGGGCTTCAAGGTCGGCGTGGTCGCGGCCGACACGTTCAGGCCCGGCGCGGTGACCCAGCTGAAGACCATCGCCGGGGTGGTGGGCGTCGACGTCTACTCGGACGAGAAGGAGAAGGACTCGGTCAAGGTCGCGGAGGCGGGAAGGCGCTTCTTCGGGGAGGGCGGCAAGAACCTCATCATAATCGACACCGCAGGGAGACACAAGGAGGAGCAGAGCCTGCTCGACGAGATGAGCAAAATCTACTCGAAGGTCAAGCCCGACCTCAACCTCCTGGTGGTCGACGGGACGATCGGCCAACAGGCCTTCAACCAGGCCGCGGCGTTCCACAAGGCCTCCCCGGTGGGCGGAATCGTGGTCACGAAGCTCGACGGCGCCGCCAAGGGCGGGGGCGCGCTGGCGGCCGTGGGAGCCACCGGCGCCAAGGTCCTCTTCATCGGGACGGGGGAGAGGGTCGACGACCTCGAGGAGTTCTCGGCCACGCGCTTCGTCGGCAGGCTGCTCGGGATGGGCGACCTCAAGGCGCTCCTGGACATGGCAAAGCAATACCAGGGCGAGGTGGACGAGAAGAGCGTCCAAAGGATCGTGACGGGAAGGCTGACGATGGACGACTTCCTGTTCCAGTTCGAGCAGGTCAACAAGATGGGGTCGCTCAAGAAGATCCTCGACCTGATGCCAGGCCTCTCCGGGAGCATGAGGAACGAGGACCTGGAGAAGGCCGAGAAGAACATGGAGGTCTGGAAGCCCATCATCAAGGCGATGACAGCCGAGGAGAAGGCCGCGCCTGAGAAGCTGAACGCCCCCAGGGTGAAGCGGATCGCCCAGGGGTCGGGCAGGAGCGAGAAGGACGTGAGGGAGCTCATCGCCAGGTACAGGCAGACGAAGAGCATGATGAAGTCGGGGAAGGGCCGTGAGATGAGGCAGTTCCTCAGGAGAGCGGGAGGTCAAGCATCGGGTGGATGAGAAGCTCCTAGAGTTTCGGCTCTGTCGGTCTTGTCGGGAGAGGCAGGGGGCCGGAGAGCCCTACCTCGCCCTCGCGGGCGAAAATGACGGCTGCTTCATCTGCAAGGGGATGTCTGGCAATCTCGGAGGGGTAACGGAGAAGATCATCTCCAGCATGCGGAGGTTCGAGTTCCGGACGTTCTCCGTCGGGCTGGTCCTCCCGCACGGGGTGCAAGAACGGGAGGACATGTTGAGGTCGGAACTGAAGATAAGGGGCGGCGAGACGATAAAGTCCGAGATCGCGGGCGTCCTCGCGAAGGCGGTCGTCAAGGGGATGGGAGGAAGGAAGAAGGTCGACAGGCTCGACCCTGACGTCACCGTGCTCGTCGACATCGGGGAAGGGAGCGTCGCGGTCGCGTCGAAACCCCTGTTCCTCTACGGCAGGTACACGAAGCCGCGCGGGGTGGCGCAACGGAGACTGTTCTGCGAAGGGTGCAACGGCAGGGGCTGCGAGAGGTGCCAGGGCACGGGCTACTCCGCCTCTCCCAGCGTCGAGGGGCTGGTCTCGAGGAGGCTCGGGGCTCTGCTCGGCTCGAAGAGGTTCAAGTTCACCTGGTTCGGGAGCGAAGACCCCGACAGCGAAGTCTTCCCGCCAGGTCGTCCCATGGTCATCGAGTCTAAGAACCCCCGGAGGAGGCACCCTCCAAGAGCGCTGAGGCTCAAGACGGGGGCGGGCGGGATGTCGGTGTCGGGCATCCGAGTCGTCGACAAGAAATTCGAACGTCCGGCCTTCGTGTTCGTGACGCGCGCGGTGATAAGCGCGGAGCGCCGGGTGTCCGGCGAGGACGTCAGGAAGCTCCAGCGGGAGATGAGGAATGCCCTTGTGCAATACAGGAACAACAAGGGCAGGCTGGTCGACAAGAAGATCTATTTCGTGAAGGCCAGCGCCCGCGGGAAGAGGATGACCGCCGAAATCAAGCTCGACGGGGGGCTCCCGGTCAAGAGGCTCGTCTCCGGAGAGGCCGTCTCGCCGTCGTTCTCAGAGTCTGTCGGGACGCCGCTCAGGTGCGAGAGATTCGACATCATGCGGGTGTCGCCAAAGAAATCCACCGAAGCGCGTTGAAACCAGCCTGAAACCAGGTGGAACCGGCGCGCTCGTTCATGGATTAGCTTTTAAATGAGCGCGGAGGGGCGGCAACGGTTCTTCCATGGCAAGGTCGCACGGATACCGGCGGAGAACGCGTTCTCTCCTGAGGAAGAGGGACTCCACCGGTCTCAGCCACATCCTCACTGATTACGCGCCAGGGCAGAATGTGGTAATCAAGATTGATTCGACCCAAGTCAAGGGGATGCCCCACAGGAGGTTCAACGGCCTGGTCGGAGTGGTCAAGGAGACCGGCCGGAGGGCCATCGTGATTGACGTACAGGTAGGCGACAAGGTCAAGACGGTCATCTCGAGGAAGGAGCACATAGTCCCTCTGCTGGAGGCGAAGCAGTAGGGTTGTCTACGGAAGTCGCGGCGCCGTCACCTCAGAAGAAGACGTTGACCCTGAGCGAGGCGCACCAGATCCTCGAGAAGATCGACGTGGAGAAAGCCGACCAGATCCAGAAGAGGACGCTGGACTACACTTCAAAGTTCGCGAAGAGCACGCCAGAGGCCGCAAAGAAGCTGAAGAAGCAGCTGGAGACCGACTGCGGGCTGAGCGAGGGGGAGGCGACCGAGGTGGTCAACATAATGCCAAAGTCGATCGAGGAGCTGAGGACCTTCACGGCGGGTTGGCGGAAGCTCCTGCCCACGGAAACGCTGGAAAAGATACTGAAGATACTAAAGTCCAAAGATTAAATAGCAAGCGGAGCGCTTCGGAAACCAGAAGGGCGCGTGTTGCTTAGCTATGATTCTTGCTCTGCCGCTTTTCACGTAATTCTCGAAGAATGAGCTCAAGGGGTTGTCATAGCGGAGAATGCTTCCTGCCGAGAAGAGGTATGAGGAATTCGCTTACGTGCTGGACTTCATACAGAGGGGGAGGTCGTCGATAATCAAGGGGAGGGAGGGTTCGATCGTGCAGGCCCTGGGGGAGGAGAGGCTCACACTCCTGGAGCTGCTCGCTGGCGAGAACGAGGACTTCGAAACCGGCGAGAAACTCAGGATAGGGAGAGAGGGCAGGGCGAAGATCCTCAGCGTGTTCGGGAAGCTGGCATACGAGGACCTGACCTCCGAGGCCAAAGCCCAACTCCTCGGCGTCTGCGAGATCATCGTGAAGAACAACGAGTCCAGGTACGTTGCGTACTTCAACGAGCTGCAGCCCCTCACGCCCCGCCTCCACGGGCTCGAGCTGATTCCTGGGATCGGCAAGACGTTCATGAAGACCACAATCGAGTTGAGAGAGAAGCAGCCGTTCACCTCGTTCGACGACATCCAGAACCGCGTGGGCCTGCGCGACCCCGCGAAGCTTGTCGCCAAGCGGATTGCGGAAGAGTTGACAGGTGCCTCCAGGGTTAACATCTTCGTCAAGAAGTGACGGCCGCGCGCGACGGCGCTCGCTTGGGCAGCACTACCTCACCAACCTCTCCGTGGTCGGTTCGATGATCAGGCTGGCGGCCGTGCGGCACGACGAGCGGGTCCTAGAGATAGGGACTGGAAGGGGCGCCCTGACGAAGGAGCTCGTGAGCCTGACCGCAAACCTCGAGGGCTACGAGATAGACAGGGAGAGCTACGAAGGGCTGAAGAGGGAGCTCCGGGGCCGTCTTGTGCTCCACAACGAGGACGCGTTCAAGTCGTCCCCGGAGTTCGACGTGCTTCTCTCTAGCCTCCCATACTCGGAGTCGAGCCACTTCGTCGAGTGGCTCTCGCACAGGAAGTACGACAGGGCCGTCGTGCTGCTCCAGCGCGACTTCGCCATGAAGATAACCGCGCCGCCCGGCGACCCGGCGTACAGAGCGGTGTCGGTGATATCCCAGGCATCAGCGGGGGTGGAGATGGTCTCGGACGTGAGCAGGCTCTCCTTCGACCCCCCACCCCGTGTGAGCTCGTCCCTTGTTACGATGAGGTGGAGGAGGACCCTGAGCGCAGAGCAGACCGCCATGATAAAGAGGATATTCTCGCAGAAGAGGCGGACTGTCAGGGCGGCGCTCAAGAGTCTAGGGCTGGAGGCCCCTCCCTCCGCCCCCGACCCGGCCGCGGGCCTGCCGCTCCAGTGCAGGGTGAACTCGCTCCGGGCGGATTCGGTTCTGGCGATGATTGGCGTCCTCTCTCGCGCGGAGCGAGGCGCGGAGGCCTGAAGCCTGGTGCTCGCGGTTTGAGGGGGCTCAGCGAGCTTCTGAGCGTCACCGTCGTGGGAGCCGAGTACCCCGTCAACCTCGGGTACACCGCGCGCCTTATGAAGAACTTCGGCGTCGAGAGGCTGTACTTGGTCGGCGCCAAGTGCGACATGAGGGCGGCTTCCGTCTACGCCTCGCACGGCTCCGACATCCTTGAGCGGGCAGAGGTCGTCACGCTCGCGAAGGTGAGGAGGACCCACGACCTCCTGCTCGGCACGACGGCAATCCGGGCGAGGAGGGGAGCGAACGTGAGCAGGACGACGGTCAGACCGGAGGACGCAGTGGCGAGAATAATGGCTGCCGAGAGCACGTCGATGGTCTTTGGGAGGGACACGACGGGTCTAACCAACGAGGAGCTGGCGCTCTGCGACCTCGTGACCACGGTCGACACTCGGACGGACTATAGGACGCTCAATGTCAGCCACTCGGCCGCAATCCTCCTGTACCTGGCGTCGACCGCGCACGCCGCCGCAAGCGCGACGCGGGGTCCGGCCGCTCCCCGGGCGTTTAGGGAGAGACGGGAAGCATTCTCAAGATACGCCTACCAGCTCGCGATTGCGTCAGGCATGCAGAAGCACAGGGCAGAGAGGATGGTCCAAATCGCGCGGAGGGTCGCGCTCAAGTCAGACGTGAGCTCCAGAGAGCTCGGGCTGCTCGTCTCGCTAATGAGGAAGGCCGAGTTCGCCATCGAGAGGTCGAGGGCTAGGCCCGTTCGAGAGCGTACACCATCCTCCTGACCCACCTTGTGCTCTGGTGCGACACCCTGAGGGGGTACTCATAGGGCGGGGTCCCGGACGGCTGGAATGGCCTCAACCCGACTTCCTTGAGGTCCTCGAAAGACAGAGTGACGTCCTTGCCCTCTATGGTCCTGAGCGACGGTGTCACAAGGACCATCCTCCCGCCACGTCTGAGGACGCCGCTCATCTCGTACAAGGCGTCCGAGTAAATCGAGGAGGCGTGCTTGATCAGGCGACGGGCCTTCTCGAGCGTCGGCGGTGAAGAGAGCCTTGGCATGAGAATCGGCTCTGAGACTATCGCGTCGACCATCTGCTCACCAAGCGACCTTCTGAGGTTGGTGGCGTCGCCGGTGACCACGGAATACGAGGGAGGGCGCTGCCCTCCGCGCTGGCTCTGGGAGAGAACCCAGGCCAGGTTCTCCTTCGTCCGCTCGACGCTCCCGTGGTTCCTGTCGACTCCGATGCAGTCCGCACCCTTCAGCAAGGCCTCGCCGAGGATCGTCCCTGAGCCGCAGAACGGGTCGAGCAGGATCTGGCCCTTGGAGACGCCCGAGATGTTGACGAGCAGCCGCGCCAGTCGGGAGGAGAGCGAGATTCCCGAAGTCACGTAAGGCCTCTCCGTCGACCTCTCCTTGAACCCCTCCGTCTCCGGGACGTAGACGGTCACGCCCCACTGGAACGTGGCACCCAGAGGGAAGGCGACAAAGTCCATGGCTGATCTCGACACCACCCGCTCTGAGTACAACTCCGGCCCCGAGCGCGAGCGGAGCAGGTTGGCCTTCTTGAGGCCGTAGCGGCGCACGGTCGTAAGGAGCTGCTCCGAAAGGTCATCGTATTCGGCCTCCTGGCCCTCGGGCGTGCAGTAGAGGCTCAGGGAGAAGTTGAAGTTCCTCTCCGGAAAGGTGATGGCCTCCGCGAAGTCGGGGGAGTCGATGGCGGGCAGGGGGAGCGCGATCTTGTGCACTCCAGCTAGCGCCGTGTACCTCTTGAACCTGCCCCCCTTCAGGTCGGCGACCGCTATGTCCTGGCACTGCATCGAGACCCTGGCGCTGTCGTCGAAGACGCATTGTGCCTCGAGGAGGGAGGGGGTCCCGAAGGCGAGCACCAGGATGAGCGACTCGGAGTCGATGCTCTCTGGTGGGACCAGGAACGGCAAAGAGAGGTTTTTGCGTCCGGACGCTAATTAAAGATTGGCGACGGGTCTCGGGTGCCGCGTACCTGGAACGAAGCTTAATTAGGAGTGATTTAAGCGGCGTAATTCGAGGTAAGAGAGCCATTCATGGCAGTAATTACAGGCAAGCAAAGTCCATGTTCTACAACAAGAAGTACGCGCCTGGCACCCCCAACCCGAAGGTCGCGAGGTTCACCACCGGCAAGTTCAGGGACGACTACGACTTCAAGCTCGAGCTGGTCTCCTTGAACCGCCTCCAGATAAGGAGCAACGCGCTCGAGGCGGCTAGGGTGGCCGCCAGCAAGAAGCTCGCCGCGGTCGGCGAGGAGGCGTTCTACCTCCGAGTTGTGTCTTATCCCTTCGTCGTCATGAGGGAGAACAAGATGATCGCCACCGCAGGAGCAGACAGGCTCCAAGAGGGGATGCGAAAGGCCTTTGGGAAGCCCATAGGCGTGGCGGCGTTGGTGCACATCGGTAGTGTCATCCTAGACATCCGGATCAAGGCGGAGAACCTCGAAAAGGCCAAGGCAGCCCTGAAGGCCGCGACCACAAAGCTTCCGTTCAAGTACAAGGTCGTGGTGACTCCGCTAGAGAAGAAAATCGAAGCGGCTGTTCCTGCTTGACCGTAAAGATTGACACAGAGCGGGTCTTCAACCTCATAGAAGAGAAGCACCCCGCCAGAGTAATCCTGAACGCCCCCGGCGGCCTTCTTAGGCAGACCATGGATCTAATGCAGGTCGTCGAGAAGAAGTACGGTGTCCAGTGCGTGCTGGTTGGCGACACCTGCTTCGGCATATGCGACACCGTGGACAAGGAGGTGGAGAAGCTGGGCGCCAGCCTCGCCTTGCACATAGGGCACAACGCCACCGTCCAACAAGTCGGGGACTACACCTACCTCGTCGACGCGAAGGACGACATCAAGTTCGACTCGGTCGTCCAGAGGTCGATTCCCCTGCTCTCGAAGTACAAGAGGATTGGGCTCGCGACGTTCAGCCAGCACCTGGACGAGCTCGAGCCGGTGAAGAGGCAGCTGGAAGAAGCCGGATTTGAGGTCTACCTCGGCCGGAAGAACAACCTCCTCCTCGGGAGCCAGACGTTCGGCTGCGATTTTTCCACCGTCTTCGAGAACGCGGAGAAGGTCGACGCCTTCTGCTATCTCGGGCAGAGCGAGTTCCACGCCGTGGGCGTCGCGCTGGCGACAGGGAAGCCGACGTACCTCCTCGACCCGTATCTGGAGGAGATGCGCGACATGAAGGAGGAGGCCGAGGAGAGGCAGAAGAGGGCTACGCTCGCAGTCTACAAGGCGCTCGACGCGAGGGTCTTCGGCGTGATAACAGGACTAAAGGAGGGGCAGATGATGGTCGGGCGCTCCAAGTGGATCAGCGACAGGCTGCAGGCGAACGGGAAGAAGGTGGTCCGGCTCGCGATGCGCGACATCACCCCCGACAGGCTCGCCCAATACATCCACATAGAGGCCTTCGTCCAGACGGCGTGCCCGAGGATATCGGTGGACGGCTTCACGTTCGGCAAGCCCGTCCTCTCCATTCCCCAGGCGGACGCTCTCGTGGGCCTGCTGGAGGGGAGGGAGATGAGCGATTTCCTGCACAGGCCCAAGTGGATCGAGCTCACCGTCGGCCAGATTCCGAGGAGAGCCAGGTAGTGCATTGAGATGAGCAAACGCGAAACAGGCGAAAAGAAGGCCGGCTCGGCCGCCGTAGCCCTCCCGGGGGACTTCCTGGCATCACCCGAAGAGTTCCTTCCGGGGATGAACGCATACGAGCAAGGGGACGCGGTCAGGGCCACGCACCCAGGATTGGTCGAGAAGGACCTCTCGAAGCGGGAGGTGGCGGTGCGCCCCGCGGTGCTCGCCAAGACCCTGAAGGTGGGCGACGTCGTGGTTGGCCAAGTGGAGGCGGCCATGACGAGCACGGCGGGAGTGAAGATCTCGTACCTGAACGGGGTCGAGAGCCATGCCAGCTTCCCCGGGACCATCTCTACGCGTGGGGAGCGCGGAGGGAGGGGCGAGAGACGTACCTACGTCAAGCTTGCCGACGTGGTAAGGGCTAGGGTCGCCAGCACCTTGAACGGGATGAACCTGCTGTCAATCGACGAGCCTCACATGGGGGTCATCGCCGGCCTCTGCAGCGTGTGCGGCACCCCGCTGCCCCGCGGCGACGAGGGGAGAGCCAGGTGCGAGCAGTGCGGCAGCGTGGAGGAGCGGAAGTTCGCCGACGACTTCGGCACGCCGAACATCCAGCCGTGAGGCTCCCGCAGTCGTTCGCAAAATACGCGCAGATAGCTTATTAAGATTCTATCGCGTCTCGTGGACGCGATTTCGAGGCATCGACTCGGAGGATTAGCGGCTCTCCTTCGTGTTCCGCGTTCCCCTTCACCGCTTCATTTGCCTCGCCTTGCCGTGAAGAACGGTCGAACCTCAACCGCCCTCTGCGAGAGATGTTCAGGACAGCTATGAGGTCCCTGTCAGCCCATCTCCCACATTTTCCGCACCACAATTGGCGATAGTGCTCGCTGTCGCCTCGGATTGGCACTTGGAGTCTCTCCCCGCATCGTGGACAATCCATCGTGGTTCCTCTGGTCTCACCCCTGGTCAGGGTGACTACTGGCACGCCCTCCCATGCAGCCTTGTATTCCACCTGTCTCTTAATCTCGAAGAATGGCCATGAGTTCATCTTGCTTCTGTAGTTCCTGCTCTGACCATTGCCTCTTCGGTAGAGACTGCGGATGCCTGTGATATCCTCGAAGACGATTGCCTGTTCGCTGGTCTTTGCGTCTCTGACGATTTTCTTGCTGACGCGATGAATAATCTGGTGGACTCGCTCCTTCCGTCTTGTACCATATTTCGACTCTACCTGTCGTTTGATTCTCAAATCGCTGCGTTTGAACGATCTGCCGATGCTTCTCGTCATCTCCGCAATTTCCGGGGCCTTGGCTATGTCGTAGAAAACTATCGTGTCCTCGTTGCCTACGGCAATGTTTCTGAGATTTCTATCTATCCCAACCATCCCTTTGAGCTCACTATGCGTTGGCTGAGAAACCTCTTTCGAGATGCAGAGCGAGATAGAATTGTCGGTTATAGTGAACGAACGAATTGTTAGGCCTGGTTTTGACAGGACTTTGAGGGTGTTGTCGTTGAGTGGAATCGGCACGCATCTTTTAGCATCGATGTGGAATACCAGTTTGCGATCCTCAATCCTGAAACCGTAACAAGACACGAGCATTGGTTTTGAGAGGTAAGGAGTCTTCGTGCGAAATCCCCGCTTGATAGACTTGGCCCTGGCCGAGAGAATGCCCGCGGCTTTCGAAATTGCAGTGAGCAGGTACTTTGAGTATCCGCCGTAATGCCCAAGGCGCCCATACGAAGAGAGCGACAGCCTTCTCATCGAGGGGGGTCGGCCATTCTCCTCGAGCGTCAGCCCGATTCGTATGCAGTCGTTTGTCATCTGCCGGAAGTCTTCCATGAGGGAAAGAACTTGGGTGCTTGGCCGAAACCTCTGCTTTACGGACTTTCTAGCCAGCATCACAAGAAAACAGGTGTTTGTTATTTAAGCGGCTATCCCGCACTAGAGTCTTGGTTCTAGTAGAGCCGAATAGGAGTCCCTAGAAGTTCGTGAAGCCGTACGCGGCCTTCGAAGGACAGACCCCCGCTCAAGTGGCAGAACTAAGCCCGAAGGGCTGGAAGGAGTTGCTGACGGAGGCCCTAAATAATTCCGAAGCCAACGGGCATCCATGAAAAGGAGAACAAAGATTGCGGCAGTCGTCTGCGCGGACTTGTTTCTTGCTTCGTTCCTCCTCTTCTTTCTCCTCCCAATCGTTCCGGGAATTGCAGGGCCTACATGTGTGTATTACGCGGACGGGCATCAGTCGCTTTCATTCGAGCAATTTGGCGTAGGAACGGTCTATGAGTTCGGATATTTTATCTGGTTCTGGAATCGCCCAATTCCCAATGGGTGCTTCTGATTAGGCTCATCACGTCATGCAACAGCACCTCCGGTCGACTCAACGCATTTATTAACAACCCGAAGCGGCCCGGTTGCGAAATCAGATGCAGGTTCAAGTCTCTCGGAAGGAAGACAGAGAGTTCACCGTCGAAGTGACGGGGGAAGACTACTCGCTCGCCGAGATAGTGCATCACGAGCTGCTTGACGAGAAGAACGTGACGTTTGCGGGCGTCCTCCCTCCGCACCCATTGATCAAGAAGCTGGTCGTCAAGGTCAGAGCTCAGAGAATCAAGCCCGAGAAGGCCCTGATTGCCAGCCTCGAGAGGGCACAGGTCAACTCGCACGAGCTGCTTGACGCCGTGACCAAGGCCACTAGTGGTGGGTCGGAGTGAAGTTCTGCCCCAAGTGTGGCACACGACTAAAGCTCAAGCAAGTGAAGGCCGAGAAGGGAGGAGCCACCATCACCCTCCTCTGCGAGAACTGCGGCTATTCTGACAAGGCCGGGAGGACGGTCACCCAAGTCAACGAGGAGGAGTACTCGGAGGTCCCGACGATAAAGGTGGTCGGGGAGAAGGAGAGCAAGCTCTCGACGCTCCCGACGACGAAGATAGAGTGCCCAAAGTGCGGCCACGACGAGGCCAACTGGTGGTTCCTGCAGACCCGCAGCGGGGACGAGCCCCCGACCCAGTTCTACAGGTGCCTGAAGTGCAACCATACCTGGAGAAGCTACTCGTGACATCCTCCCACGACTAGTCGTGGGCTTCCTGCCTCCTCGGCGCGATGCTCGCCTCGGGAATCCGGTGGCGGTGGCGGTGGCCGCGTCTCCGCAGGCTTGAGTTCGGGAGTGCCCCTCCCTACGTCCAGGATGTTTAGTGCCGCATTCAAGTCCCTGTCAAAGACGAGCCCACAAGTTGGACACCGATGAACCCTATCCGACAGAGATTTCTTGACGCTTCTTCCGCATCCTGAACATCGTTGTGTTGTGCCTCTTGGGTCTATCTGCTCCACCTTCTTACCGGCGCTTGAAGCCTTGTAAGAAGCATACCGGATCAGCGTTCCCCAGGAAGCGTCGTGGATTGACTTCGCCAGCTTTCGGTTCTTGGTCATGTCCGATATGTGGAGATTTTCGAAAATCAGCAGGTCCGTCTTGCGGACAAGATTCCTCGAAAGTTTGTGTAGAAAGTCGTCTCTTTGTCGTCCAATCTTTCGATGAATCTTCGCCAGCCTGAGTCGGGCTTTTTTCCTGTTGTTCGAGCCGGGAAACTTGTGGCTGAATGCTTTCTGGGCTCGCCTCAGCTTCAGTTCAGACTCCCTGAAGAACTTCGGTGCTTCGACTTCGTCCCCTGAGCTTAACGTGACCAGGTTTTTCAGTCCGATGTCGACTCCTAGTGCAGATTTTGGTTGAATTTGTGCGACGTCTGCAAGTCTGGCGGTGACTACCACAAACCAATCTCCGACGTGGTCACGCTTGAGAGTGAGCGTTTTGATTTCCCCTGCAATCTTCCTGTGCATGAAGACCCTCAACTTTCCAACCTTCGAGAGAAAGATGTGACCGGAGGGCAGTATTTTGAAACCATCTTGCGGATACGTGAATGAGTTGTATCTCCAAGATGATTTGAATCTAGGATATCCAGCCTTAATTCGCTCGCCTCTCTTCCTCCTTGAGCATCTGTCAAAGAAGTTCTTGAAGGCAAAGTCGACTCTCCGCAGCACGTTTTGCAAGACCTGCGAGTAAACCTGCTTGAACTCCTTCAGTGCCCCCTTCAGCTCAGGAAGCTGGTTCTGCTGGATGTGATAGGAGATTGGCTGCCCTAGGTGGCGCGCATACCTGCGTTGCTCTAATGCGGCGTTATAGAGCACTCGACACAGTTCAAGCGTCTCTTCGAGCCTCTCAGATTGCTTTGAATTTGGGTAGAAACGAAACGCGTAGGCTCGTATCATCGGTGTCCGGCTTTGGAGTTGAGAATGAAATTTAAGCGCCCATAGGCGGCAGACCGATTTAGAAGTCCGACTAGATTTCGCCTTCTAGTATTCGTCGCTTGAGATGGGCACGGCCTGTTTGCCCGCAACCATCACCTGAGCGTTCCCCATCGGGATTCTCGCCACGTCGTTCACCTCGAACGGCCCGTACCTCTTCAAGTCCGCCCCTATTATCTCCCCGACGCGCTTCGAAATCCTTACCGTGGTCATCCTCTGCGTCTCCCTCCTCTGGACGAGGGTGAAGAACGACGACTGGCCGTCCACCACGGCCTTCAGGAACCTCTCCTCCTTCTTGGCGAGCTGCCGCAGCATGTCATCGATGTATCGCTCCTCAGGCAGGAGGCTCTTGGATGAGTGCGCCTGACCTTCTTCGTGCGCCGCTCCCTTCTCAGCCTTTGCCAAGCGGACCTGGAGCAGGCGCCTGGTCATCACTTCCATAAGCCACAGTTGCTTCCTTGCAAGGCGCCCGGGGGCGTCCTCGCCGCCGGAGCCTGTCGTCGCGCGGAGCTTCTGCGCGTAGTTGCTCAGCCTGACATAGGTGTCGGCGGGAATCGTGGTCAGCTCCTCCGACGCCTCCTCTGACTCCAATACCTGCTTCAGCCTTTCGACAGTCGATACGTTCTCCATCTAGTCGAGGACCTTCCCAAGGCCTTTCGTCATGAGGTAGACGGCGGCATATGTCGGGAGCTCGGGCTCCTCGGACGAATACGGCCCGAAGGTCTTCCCCTTCAGGCTGAACGCGGGGGAGCCTTGCACCGAAAGGGCGACCACCTCGTCGCCGAGCACCACGGGGTCGTACTCCGGCCTGAAGGCCTGCAGATCGTGTACTCTCATCTTGAGCAACCCGGAGTTCCCGTGCAACGTCCCGGGCATGCGAAAAATCCGGTGTATATCCGTTGTGACGGACTCGTCGATTCTCGAGCCGAAGGCGTCGACCACCCGTTCCAGCCTCGGCGAGTCCTTGGCCCGCGAGGCCATCCTCTCGGCCCATCCTCCGGCCGGCGCGTAGTCCGACCCCTGCTGCTGGACTAGGCCGGTGCCCTTGATGTAGTTCGCTACCTCGGCGCGCGCCGAGGGGTCCATCGCCTCGAACCTCTCGTCGTCGACGTGCAGGTGATACCCCCTGTTTCCCGAGAAATACACGCTGATGCCCGCGCTCGGGACCCCAAAGTCGTCGGTCAGGAAGCCGATCAGGCGGGACACGTGGTCCTTGGTGGCGAGCAGGCACTCCGCGCAGCTCCAGTGCAGCTGAGTCGTGCCCGTGCCTTCGCACCTCGTGCAGCGCTGCGGCCTCTCGGCGGAGCGCATGACCTTGCCGCACGTCTTGCAGGTCCAGAAGCTGTGCTTGGTCCTGCAGGCCGTCGGGATCGAGCTCGCGTCGATGTCGAAGATGAGCTCGGCCCCCTTCCACGCCTTCTCGTCCATCGGCAGGGTCGGGTCGGAGTACGTCCCGTTGGAGCAGAAGACCGAGGACGGGGCCTGCTTCACCAAGTCGGCGGCCAGCTCCCCCGGGGACTTGTAGGACAGGTGCCTCACCATCCCCTTCCCGAACGGGATGTAGCCGAACTCCCTGTTCGCGATCATGGTCGGAATCTCGACGTCGTCGTGATGCCTGAAGTAGTGCTCCCGGTACGTCTTCCGGAGGAACGCGGTGGTCTTCTCCTCTGCCTGAGAGGTGTTGCCATTGGCTGCTGACCTGCTCGCGGACAAGAGATTCGGAGAGGTGTGCCGTTCATTATAAGACTAGTGAGGATGCTGGCTGGTCGCGTCGAGACTTGGACCAAGTACATCGCGATGGGCAGCGGCGGAGGTGTGCTCGGCTCCACCAAATTTCAAGCCGAGTTCAAAGGAAGAGCAGCGCTAGTAGCACGATTATGACGACCACGAGTATCGTGATTATCACATACGGATGGGCAAAACCTCGTCGAGGCCTCATTGATGAAACCTCCCATCCTCTTCCATATAGGATTAGTCGTGAAGCCACGAATGCATCATGTTCAGTGCAAACTCGCTCCTGGGGAGTCAGCAGAATGATTTTATAGAAGAAACGGATTTGCGAACCGAAGGAAGATGGTGGACCTCATCTCAGGTCTGGTCCTCGTCGCCGGGATAGTCGTAATAGCCTTCGTCCTAAAGGGAGTATTCGAAATTCGGAGCAACGAAGTAGGGATTCTAATCAGAAAGTTCTCAGGCAATACGATGCCAGAAGGTCAGATTATCGCCAGGCACGGTCAAATCGGCATACAGGCCCACACGTTGATGCCCGGGCTCTACTTCAGAAACCCGATAATCTGGAGCGTGAAGAAGGCGATGATCACGGAGGTCGCCTCGGACGAGGTTGGGCTCATCGAATCTGTGGACGGAAAGCCTCTCCCAAAGGGGAGGCTACTCGGCGACGAGATTGAATGCGACCAATTCCAGGACGCCGAGAAGTTTCTGGACAACGGTGGCTACAAAGGCCCCCAGGTCGGGATACTCAGACCCGGGCGCTACCGCATCAACACCCTGGCGTTCAGCGTCACCAAGATCAAGGCAATCCTCATCCTGCCCGAGAAGATTGGGCTTATCACCGCCCAAGACGGGCAGCCATTGCCTTCGAAGCTCATAGTGGCCCCCGAGCCTCTCGCTGCGCCGGATGCGACCCACCCCACGGCGAGGTCTCACAACTACTTCCAAGACGGTCAGGCCTTCATCGAGAGCGGGGGGTACAGGGGCGCGCAGCTGGCCACACTCCAGCCTGGTCAGTACTACATCAACACTCTGCTCTTCAATGTGAAAGTGAACGATGTCTACGAGATTCCTCCCGGCTTCGTCGCTGTCATCAGGTCCAACGTGGGGGAGGAACTGGAGAGGAGCGAGATCTCCTCGGGGGTCCAGGCATCCACGATGGACGAGGACATCCACGAGGCGGAGACGCTCCTCGTGACCGACAAGAGCACCAGGGGCATCTGGAAGGACCCTGTCGCGCCGGGCAAGTACAACCTCAACACCGTCGCGTACACTGCCTATCCGGTCCCCACGAGCGCGATAATGGTCGACTGGGCGGACACCGAGAGGCCCTCAGCGCCCATGATGTCGAGGCAACCAGCGGCTCCGACGAAGGACACCTCTGACTACCCATACCTCACGCCACAAACCGTCCAAGGCGTCTCGTACTTCCAGTTCAACCAGCTGAAGGTCACATCCAAGGACGGCTTCCAGCTTGAGGTGGACGTTCGCATGGTCATCAGGATCAACCCCGAGAACGCCGCCTTCGTCATCGCGCGGTTCGGCTCGGTATTCAACCTGATCCAGCAGATTGTTCACCCTCTCATCGACGCGTCGTTCAGAAACAACGCGGGGGAGAAGAAGGCGCTGGAGTTCGTCCAGTCGAGAACGCAGCTGCAACAGGAGGCATTAGAGAAGGCCAGGACCGAGTTCGAGAAGTACCACGTAGAGGCGCAGAACCTGCTGATCTCATACATAGACGTCGACGAGAATCTGCTCGCGACCCAGACGCAGAAGGAGATTGCGATGCAGCAACAGGCCCAGTACCAACAGCAGGCCCTGGCGGAGGAGCAGAGGATCGCAGTGCAAGAGAAGACGGCGCGCGCGAACCTGCAACCCGTGGTCGTCCAAGCCGCGCTGCAGGTGGAGATCAACGCTAACAACGCGAAGGCAGCCGTCAAGCAAGCCGAAGGGTACAGAGATTCGACGATCATCAAGGCAGACGGCGATGCGGCCGCTGTCAGGAGAGTAGGAGAGGCGCAGGCGGACGCCTATCATGCCCAGGCCGACGTCATCGGGTCGGACAGGGTCGCGCTGCTGGGCTCATTCGACAGGCTGAAGGACATCCAGCCAGAGGTGATCACTCCGAGAACCTTGGTCATGTCCGACGGCAAGGAGGGAGGTGCGACCAACGCCGTCTTGACCACCTATCTGGTCACCCTTCTCTCGGGAGAAGGGGCCAGGCCGCCGACCCCCTATCAGAGACCCCAAGAGCAGCCTTACGTGTCAAAACTGATGGATGACGATGGGGAGGGTAATGACTCCAGCTCGCAGTCGACGACCGGAGCCTCGAGCGCGAGTCCATCGACGATGACCGCGACGACTGCTAAAATCATGCCTTCCAAGACATCCGACCAACAATCCCAGTGAATCTCTCCAGGTCGTCGTGGGGACTGCGCTTCCGACTGGTCGTGCGGAGACGATTCCCATGAGGCCGCAAATGATGATGATAGCTCTTAGGTTTCTTGGATTCTTGGAGCCAAGAAATAGTGGATCCTTGCGCCCTGCTCGTTCAGCTTGAACTCCAGGCGGGCAGGCTTCTTGCTCGAATATTCGCATACCACGACGTCCGAAGCGCTGCCGACGGCTTTGGAGATTCCTAACAAATAATCGATGTTATACGACGCCTTCGCCTCCTGCTTCACCTGCAGGTCGAGCACGTCCGCGCCGCCCTTGTCGAGCTGGATTGTGGCTGCCCCCACGTCGCTCTTTCCGGAGAACGAGACGCCCTCCTTCAGCGAGGATATCATCACCTGGTCAGCCACCACAGAGATGTCCCCGAGGACCTTCTCGAACACGCTCTTGCTCATGGAGAGCTTCACGTCCAGCTCCAGCTTCGGGAGCGGAGCCGTGCCGGGGGTCGTCTCGATAAGGTGGACCTTGAACTCCCGTTTGTATCCGTTCATCAGCCTGAGCGTCAGCGCGTCGTCCTCGCTGGAGGCTATCTCGACGCTGTCCTTGTTGTCGCACCTCGCTATGAGCTTCACGAAGTCCTCCACTCTTATGGTGAACTTGGTCGGCTTGTCGCACTCGAATTTCTCGAAGCTTGAGTTGGGCCAGTTCAGGTCTACCAGCGCTATGTGCGAAGGGTCCATCGCCCTGAAGACTAGGCCCTCGCTGGAGACCTCGAACGTCGCTTCTTCCACCAGCGTCTTGATCGCCGCGGCAACAGCCTTCCACTCTTGGCTTCCGGCCGTCTTTGCGAAAAACATGCTTGGTAGAGCTCGCCTTCACCCGGGTTGCACAGAGACCGATAATAAAGATTGGTCACGCGAGGCGGAAGTGGCTCGGGGCCAAAGGGGCCCTCACTCCGCCTCCCGATTGCCTTCGACCCTCTCGAGACAGCGCCCCGGCCTTTCTAGCCTTTCAGTCTGCCGAGATGCCGCTAGGTTGACCACAAGGCATAAATCATAAGACCAGTCGGCTCGGTTGAAAACCCATGAAGATTCCAAAGGAGATTAACACCAACTGCCCGCATTGCAAGAAACACACCCTTCATTCTGTCTCGCTTTACAAGAAGGGGAAGGAGAGGGCGTCTTCGTGGGGAGCAAGGCGGCAGGCCGGGAGGAAGCGCGGCTACGGGGGCCAGAAGTTCCCTGAGCTCATCAGGACGGCTAAAACTACGAAGAAGGCCACGCTGAAGCTAAAGTGCAAGGAGTGCAACAAGGAAGCCATGCGCAAGGGCATACGCCTGAGAAAGGCAGAGATAGTGCAATAGTCGATGAAGAGAGAGCGCGAGTTCATACCGAAGCCGCGTAGCAGTTTCCTTCTTGTGAAGTGTCCTGATTGCGGCGAGGAGAGGCCGATGTTCTCCACGTCCACGCGGGACGTGACGTGCAGGGGTTGCGGAAGGAAGCTCGCAAGCAAGACGGGGGGGAAGGTCGAGGTCGACGCCCCGATAATTAAGAGACTGGATTAGATTAATAACCTGCGGTCTCGGCGAACGCCAGCGAGGAGATAGCACTTGGAGAACAGTGAGCTACCCGAGCGGGGAGACATCGTCCTCTGCACGGTGAGGGAGATTACCTCCCACGGAATCTACGTCGACCTGGACGAATACAACGGCATGAACGGATTCCTCCACATCTCCGAAATCTCCACCGGCTGGGTGAGGAACATAGAGCGGGTCGCGAAGGTGGGCCAGAAGCTCGTCCTCAAGGTCGTCAGGGCGGAAAAGTCGAGGCGCGAGGTCGACCTGTCGCTCAGGCAGGTCACCAACGAAGAGAGACGGAACAAGCTCATCGAGTGGAAGCAGAAGGAGAAAGCCATGACGATACTGTCGATGGTCAAGAAGAAGCTAGGGATGGACGACAGGAAGTTCTCGGAGGTCCTGGCGAGGCTGCAGGGTCAGTACGGCACGCTGTACGAGGCGCTCGAAGACGCGGCGAAGAGGGGCGAGAAGACCTTCGCCGGGATGGAGTTGTCCCCTGACGTAGTCAACGAGATGGTCACCGCCGCAAGGGAGAAGATCGCCTCGCCGAAGTACGAGGTCGGGAGCATAGTGGAGATGAGCTCCAACGCGGCGGACGGAATCGTCCAGATAAAGAAGGCCTTGGCCGCGGGATTGGGCGCGTCTTCGGTCGCCGAGATCAAGATGACCTACGTGGGGGCGCCGCGCTACAGGGTCAGGGTGACCGCCGACGACTATAAGCAGGCGGACAAGGTGATGGGGACGGTCCTCCAGAAGATGGAGGAGTCTATAGGCAAGCACGGAAGCTTCGGCAGCAAGAGGGAGATGTCGAGGAAGTACGGCGGCGGGGCCTGAAGAGGATGAAGAACCTCCTTTTCAAGTGTGAAAGGTGCTCGAAGTACACGATGGAGGCGAAGTGCCCCCAGTGCGGCGAAGCGACAAAGATGGCCGCGCCAGCGAAATACTCTCCCGACGACAAATATGCCAGATACAGGAGCCCGCTGGCGTATCAGACAGCCGCGCCGCAAGACACCTAGCTCTGGCCGGACTGCGGCGCTAATTTACCTTGTAGATCAGCACTGTGGAGAAGCAGCTCACCTGGGAGCCGCACGACAACGGGTTGTCGAGGCTTGAGGAGTGGAAGACTATCTGGAACGGAGAACCCCCTCCGTTCATTTGGAAGTAATACGGAGCGTAGTAGAGCTGGAGCGGCGGGGCGCCCGAGCTCGAGTCTAGGGAGTAGCTTTGGGTGACTGTCGCCGAGGAGTTGTAGATGTCATAGTATCCAGCGAACTCGAACGGAAGCATCTTCCCGAAGGTCGTCTGCAGCCCCGTGGGTGTCAGGTTGAAGTCGTCTGGGTTGGGCCAGAGGTACTCGCTCTCGTTCAGTCCACCGATGCGTATGAACCACTGCTTCTTGCTCTCGTCGCCGCCTCCCGGAGTGAACCCGCCGCCCGAGGGCAACTGCAGGACGTAGTAACTCGTGCCGCCTAAGCTGATTTCACTGCCGGTAAGGAACATCAGGACGTACGTGGGTCGGCCGTGACCCATGCCCAGTGCTGTGGCCGCCCCAGCCGTAACGTTGGACATGAACATCTGGCCAATCTCAGCTATCCTGGTCTCGTTCAGGGTGGCGTTGTCCGCGACCACCGTCCTGTTACCCATCACGTTGACCCAGTATCCATAGTCCCACCACGAGATGATTACCGCATTCGTGGGCGTGTTGCTGTTTATCCAATTCAGGGCCTCGAACCAGTCGGAGACCTGCGTGTGCGAGAAGACGGTTCCTCCGTTCGAGATGGTGACCCCGTAGTCGGCGGGGCTCTGGTCACAGAGCACGCTCGCGCCAGTGCACGGTATCGGGTTGGGTATCCAGAATATGCTCGCAGGGAACGCTAGCAGAGCGATTAGCGCGATCGAGTAGACCGCCCGCATCTCGCTCTGTGAGGAATAGGTCGGCTTCCGTTTGACGAGAGTTGGCCCGCTGGGTTTCAGAATCGAGAACAACACCTCGGCGAAACCAATCCCCCCCAATATCGCGAGGGCAATAGAGGAGTAGACCAAGAGGCGCGAGAACGCCGCGGAGATGTAGAGGCTCGAGAGGCCTATGACGAGGGCGAAGCCTATCGCGGGGCTCTTCCGCTTGAACGCGATATAGGCTCCAAAGACGCCTAGGAAGAGAAGGACGAGGTACGACGAGAAGTAATCCGAACCCAAGGGGAAGACCTGCTCGGCCACGGACTCGACCAGCGGATCCGAGCTCTTCGTCCAGGGCAGAATCGTCGAGAGGTACCTGCGGCTGACGGTCGAGAGGAGCCCGAAGCTCAGGACGGTCAGGGCGATGAGCCCGAAGCCCAGCATGACCTTCACCATGGTCCACCTGTATTCCGCCGGCTTCACCCAAGTCCGCATCCACTGCCCAACCACCAGGAAGATCGTCCCTCCGATTAGCGCGAACCCCACAGGGTTGGTGACGATCTCTATTCCGGGCCTAGGGAAGATGGCGCTGCCGATGATGTCTCCTGCCGCGAACAGCAGGGCCACCACGGAGAGGTTGGGGACGTCGAAGTTCAGGAAGGGCATCACGACGAAGAAGAACGCGAACGCGATGGTGAAGTACTCCCCTCCGCCCCAAGCCGTGTTGGCGTAGCCTGACAGGAGGCCCGCGAGGAGGGCGCGGAAGATCCTCTGCCTGTTGCTCATGGGGCTGTCGAGGAGCGTCAAGAACAGGTAGGCCGCGATGGCGAAGAGGAATATGCACAGGGGTTCGGACTTGAACCAGCCGAGGTTTCCCCTCTCGATGAGAGGCGGCGAGACGGCTATCATGAGCGCGGCGAAGAGGCCGCCGGCCTCACCGGCGATGCGCTTCACAAGGTAGTAGAACACCACGGCGGTCAGAGAGCCGACGAAGACCGGGAATAGGACGAGGTACTCGTAGAGGCTGTACTGCAGCCCGAACACGTTCCTGAAGAAGAGATACGAGAGCGCTCCGGCGAACTGGAGGCCGTCCTGAGAGGTGGCCGCCACAGCCCTGCCTTCTGGGAACCAGGTCGTGTAGTCTGTCCACGAGAAGTAATGCAGCAGCCCGGGGAACCCGCCCTGACCGGCGTTCCAGCTCTGGTCGAAGGAGGTGACGATGAAGTTCGCGGCCTTGTAGTCGTAATACGGGTCGAACTCGTTGAGATAGAAACCGTAGCGGGCCGGGAACACCCTCATCAGCATCGCAATCACAAAGACTGAGACGAGCAGCATTCCAGCCATCATACTGCGCCTCGTGACCGTGGGGCGGTGTATGGCAGTGCGTAGCAAGTTGCTGAAAATACCGCTCAAACTTGGTCGTGAGCGACTTTACACCATTTAAGAGTTTTTCGTTGAAGCTTCGCCGATTTGGGGATGTCTCCCCCTTAACTGCAGGCGCCTAGTTCTGGTGCTCGGCTTCCAAAGACTTTAGGAACTCTTCGTACTGGCTCGGCGACAGGAGGGTCACCCTCTCGGCGTCGAGCATCGAGTGCCTCAGCTCGATTATCCACCCCGCGTCGTATGGCGACTGGTTGATCAGCTCTGGATGGTTCGTGAGCTCTTGGTTCGTCCCGACCACGGTGCCCGAGAGCGGCGCGTAGAGCTCGGAGACGGCCTTGATTGACTCGACGGTCCCGAACGAAGCGAGCTGCTTGACCTCCTTTCCCACTGGAGGGAGCGTAAGGTAGACTATGTCGTTCAAGGTCTTCGCCGCGTAGTCTGTTATCCCCACCCTCGCCGTGCCGGCTGTCACTCTCGCCCATTCGTGCTCCTTGGTGTAGAAAAGCCCATCAGGGACCTTGTAAGGCGAAGGATTGTTCAAACGCTCTGGGTCTTATGGGCAATCTATTTACTATTGCTGGTGTGGCTTTCGCTTCCACCCATACAGCGAGTCGTCATAGACCGGAAACTTCGCGATCTTCCCGTTGCTCGGGGAGTCCCTGACGACGACCTTGACGGTGTCGCCCACTTGAGGCGAGGGTGTTTTGACGTAGCCCATGGCAATACCCCGCTTAAGCACGGGGGAGAACGTCCCGCTCGTGACCACGCCTAACTCCTCCCCAGCCTGGTCGGTGACCTTGAAGCCGTGCCGCGGAATCCTCTCGTCCATGACTATTCCCCGTCGGACCCGCGCTGGCCCTTGCTGCATCAGCGTTGTCAGCCTTTGCCATCCGACGTAGGAGCGCTTGTCCTTCGAGATTACCCAGCCTAGGTCTGCTTCGAGCGGATTCGTGGCCTCGTCCATGTCCGAGCCGTAGAGTGGCAGCCCGGCCTCGAGCCTTAGCGAGTCCCTCGCGCCGAGGCCGCACGGGGTAGCCCCCCTCATCAGGGCCTCCCAGACCGCCATCGCCCCCGACGCCGAGTCGTGGACTATTATCTCGAACCCGTCTTCGCCGGTGTATCCGGTGCGGGTGATCACGGATTCGATTCCCTTCACGGTAGAGAAAGCGTGTGTGAACCTCTTCATCTCCGCGAGCGGAAGCGGGGTGAGAGGCTGGAGCGCCTCCACGGCTGATGGGCCTTGGACCGCAATCATGGTCGTAGCCTCAGTGATGTCATCAATCTTGAAGTCAAGGCCTGCCCCGACCCTCTCCATGTGTCTCAGGTCCTTCTCCTTGGTAGCCGCGTTGACGACGAGCAGATACTTCCCCTCCTCTACCTTGAGGACTATGAGGTCGTCGACAATCCCAGCGTCTTCGTTCAACAGTAGGGTGTAGACGGACTTGCCGTTTGCCTGCTTCCCGATGCCCGTAGGGAAGAGGTTCTCTATGAATCCCGCGGCGTCGTGGCCGGTCACGTCGACCCTGCCCATGTGGGAGACATCGAATATCCCCGCGCGGTTCCTGACGGCCATGTGCTCCTCCATTGTGCTCGTGTACCAGATCGGCATGTCGTAGCCCGCGAATTCCACCATCTTGCCGTGGGTGCGGTGAAACTCGTAGAGGGGAGTGTGCTTGCTAGTCTTGGTTGTCGCCATGCGCGCTTCGTATAATAGGAGGCTCCTTCGTCCTTGTTTAAGAGGAGTTTGATTGGTGTCGGGGATCACCTACGTGCCGATAAGGACGCCCAGGAAGGCGTCGCCTTTCAACCTCGGAGAGCTCGTGGACAGGTTCGTCGGCCCAGAGCTCCAGGACGGAGACATCCTGGTCGTCTCGAGCAAATTCATAGCCGTTTCGGAGGGCCGGGTGGTCGACCTTGGGAAGGTGGTCCCGAGCAGCTACGCCGCGTCAGAGTCGAGGAGGCTGAACATCCCTCCCGAGCTCTGCGAACTCATAATCAGAGAGTCAGACGACGTGATAGGAGGGGTGAGCGGGTTCATGCTCACCTTGAAGGAGGGCCTCCTCACTCCCAACGCCGGGATCGACAAGTCGAACGTGGCCCACGGCAAGGTGGTGCTCTACCCGCGAAGCCCGCTCGAGTCGGCGGTCACCCTCGTCGACGAGATGAGGTTCCGCCGCGGGGTCGACATAGGCGTCGTCGTGTCCGACAGCAGGCTGATGCCCACGAGGAGGGGGACGGTAGGGGTGGCCCTCGCTGCTGCGGGGATGGAGGCCATCGTGGACCTGCGAGGCAAGCCCGATCTCTTCGGCAACGTCCTGAAGGTCACGAGCCAGGCTATTGCTGACGACCTTTGTTCTGGCGCCCAGATTGTCATGGGAGAGGCCAACGAGTCGATCCCTATCGTCTTGGTGCGCGGGTTGAAGGCGAGGGCCGGAAGAGGGTATGGTATGTCGAGCTTCTCGGTGGACCCGGAGCAATGCGTCTACATGCGCAGCCTAGGATACCGAGCTAGGTGAATCTTCCTTCGAGTTTCATGACTTCGACCTTGAAGTTCTCAGGGGCCAGCTTCGCGCCGCACTTCTTACACTTGTACCCCGAAGGCTTCAGGATGTCGTTGGGGGATCTCAAATCGAACCCGGAGTAGATTGCGTAGCCGCACTTGGAACAGACGAGCTCGTAGGTCACGCACGTCAGGTTGGTCGTTGCTCTTAAAAGGATTGCAATGAGCGCCCCTCGCACCTCGAGAGCGAAATCCCTGCCGCTGAAGAGGCCTGTCCCCGGACACACCCTCGTGATCTGCGAGAAGCCGGACGCCGCGAGGAGGGTCGCGGAGGCCCTCTCGAGCGGGGCTCCGGAGGTGTTCAAGGTGGGCGGCGTCCCTGCTTTTCGGCTCGAAGACGCTCGGGGGAGGAGGTACGTCGTCTGCGCGGCGATAGGGCACCTCTACGGGGTGTCCGACACGGTGAAGGACCGGAGAGTCTACCCGGTGCTTGACCTGGAATGGTTTCCGCTCGGAGCGACTCAAGACAAGGCCGCCCGGCACGTCTCGAGCAGGATTCGAGCAATCCGGAGCCTGTCTGAGGAAGCGGATGGTTTCGTGAACGCCTGTGATTTCGACATCGAGGGAGAGACCATCGGCTACAACATCCTGAGGTATGCGTGCGGGGGGAAGGAGGCCTCGTCCCTGCGCGCGAGGTTCTCCGCTCTGACCAAGGAGGAGGTTGTGGAGGCGTTCACCGACGAAAGGCTGGGCTCGACAGGCGGGCTCGCGAAGGCGGGCAGGTTGAGGCACGTAATCGACTTCGTCTGGGGAATCAACCTTTCGCGAGCCCTCTCCGAGTCCCTGAGAACGGGTTACAGTTTCAGGACCGTGAGCATGGGCCGCGTGCAGGGGCCGACGTTGAACTTCGTCGTCGAGAGGGAGGTCGACGCCAGGACGTTCGTCCCCACCCCTTACTGGACCGTGAGAGGGAGTTTCAGGGGAGGCGGTGCAGAGTTCGAGGGTAGGTACTCCTTGTTGCCGACGAGGCGCGCAGCGGAGGAGGTTAAGGACGCCTGTGAGGGGAAGGAGGGGGTCGTCTCTCTCGTCGCGCAGAGGACGTTCAACCAGCGGCCTCCACCCCCGCTCAACCTCGCTGACCTTCAGAAGGAGGCATACAGGCTCTTCGGCTACGCTCCGACCAAGACCTTGCAGATGGCGGAAAGGCTGTACCTGGGTGCGCTGATTTCGTACCCTAGGACTGGGAGCCAAAGGCTGCCCAAGCTCGATTACCGGAGGCTCCTTTCGAGGATTGCGGCGATTCCAGGATATTCGGATTTGGTGGACGAGGTGGTCTCGCGGGGCAACCTTCGTCCTACCGAGGGACAGGGCACAGACCCGGCTCACCCCGCAATCTATCCGACTGGTGAGTCGGGGAGGAGGCCCCTCTCGCTCGAAGAGAGGAAGCTCTTCGACCTGGTAGTGCGGCGGTTCCTCTCGTGCTTCGGCGAGGACGCGGTCCGCGAGACTCGCTCCATCGAGATTTCGGTCGGCGGACACGAGTTCAAGACGGAGGAGACCCGGGTGTTGGTCCCAGGGTGGTTGAGACTCGCGGCCGAGGGGCTGCCTGCTGGCGCCGTCCCAACCGTGGCGCCCGCGCTTCGAGAGGGGTACCGTGTCGACGTGAACGCAATCACCGTGGAAGAGCATCTTAGAGCCCGTCCTGCGCGATACAACCAGGCTACGCTTCTGGAGAAGATGGAGAAGGAGGAGATTGGCACCAAGGCGACTCGTGCGGACACCATCTCCACGCTCTTGGACAGAGGCTACGTCACGGGAGAGACCCTGGTCCCGACCGAGTTGGGATTCGCCCTGATTGAGACCATGCGCGAGCACTGCCCCCAGATAATCTCAACCCGCCTGACTCGCGAGGTAGAGGCCCAACTTGAAAAAGTAGAGGTTACGGGAGAGTCAGGCCTGGATTTCTTCGAGAGAACCCTGTCCTCTTTGCTGACCCAGCTTGCCCAGGTCAGGCTGCACGAAAGCGAAATCGCGGGCAGGATGCAGGGCTCGGTCTCAGAAGCGAGCTTCGGGAGGACTGTCCTGGGAGGGTGCCCGGTGTGCAGAGAGGGGAAGTTGTGGGTCGTCCGCTCGCGCAAGTCCGGGAAGAGGTTCGTCGGCTGCACGAACTATGCGAAGGGCTGCAAGGCTTCCGCGCCGCTTCCGCAACGGGGGACAATTAAGGCGACCTCAAAGCCTTGCGGCAGCTGCGGCTGGCCGGTGGTCTACGCGAGGCTGGGCCGGCGTCCGTGGCGGCTGTGCGTGAACGACCGTTGCCCGCGGAAGGTCAACGTGTACGCGATGCAAATTTTGCAAAAAAAGAGCGCCAAGAGATAGGAGGAGCGTTCGTGCTCTGAAGTGCGGGGGGGTCAGTTTTGAAAAGAGTTAAGGGCAATGAATTTGCTGGTCGGCGGGTTAAAGAGGCCGTGAAGATGGACCAATGCGAGGCGGTTAGGGCTTGATCAGACAGTGGCTTGGGTCTCGGGCGTCTGGAGTGGAGCGGCGGCTAGGCAAGGTCGTGGAGCGCACCGGCGTCTCGACTACGGTCAAGAACAACTTGATTGAAGTCGTGTACATCCTGGGGATCGTCGTGATGTCCGCGGGCATAGTCAGCGCCCTCGCAAGCCCCGTCAACCAATCCTACACGATTTACCCGTCGACCAACGGCGAGACAATCAGCGAGATGGTCATCTATTCGATGGCCATGATGTTGGGGTTCGGAGGCCTGTACCTCTCGTACCTCAGCGGAAGGCAGACCGTGAAGCCTAGGTTGGTCCCCTTCTTCCTGATTCTCGGGCTGATAATGATCGGGGTCGCCATCTACATCGAGATGTACGTGTTCTTCTCCAAGTAGACAAGACATCCTCGAGGGCCTTCTACAGGACGAACTCGCCGTCCGTCCAGTGGCTCTTGAGGCTCGATTGTAGCCTAATCGAGCCCTCGCGCGTGTCCGTGTCGATGAGCAGGTCGCCGAGCGAAGTCAACGACCGCTGATTCATCGCGCTCTGCTTCTGGTCCAGCTCCGCCCGATAGGCCGTCGCGATGGCCCAGGAGCCGTTCATCTTGGCATTGTGGGAGAGGAGCTTCATGAGGATGGTCAGCTGCTGCGACCTGCGGCCGTCTGAGGCTAGGGAGTACAGAGAGTTCAGGTCGTCGACGATGAGGATCTGTCTCTTCGAAGAGAGTAGGGGCACAAGCGAGCCCACATCGAAGCCCCGCTCGGGCAGGAGCAGGACCTCGCTCCCGGAGGCGGACTCGGCGTATCCGGCGAACAGCTCCATGTTGGTGCAGTAGAATGCGTCAGAGTCGAGGACGGTCAAGTCGAGGGCCTGGAGGCTCGCGCAACTCAAGATGAAACGGCTCAGCTTCGCCTTGGCCTCCGTCTCGTGCAGGAGCAGGATTGCGAGGCTCCCCTTCAACGGGGCGAGAAACCTGCTCGCCTGTTCCTTCGTGGGAATGCTCATTAACTCGCGCGGCCTTTTCAAACTACGAACTGGTCATGAGGATTATTAAGGTCGCCACCGACGATGGCAACGCGTACTACGACATCGTGTCCCGGCTCAAGAGGACGCATCTCCAGTTCTCCAGCATCTCGCCCGGGCAAGCGGTGGACTCCGCGAAGGAATTGGTCATCACGAGCAGGATGGAGAACCCCGCGTTCGGGGGGAGCGGCGTGCCCATAGAGGACCTCGCCGAGGACCCGATGGTAATGGAGGGCCAGCTCCTTTCTAGGCTCCTCGACGAACCGAGGAGGCGACTTCTCATCGGCATAGACCCGGGGTCGAGGATGGGCATCGCTGTATTCTATGACGGAAGGGAGTTGGGCGCCCTGAACTCGAGTTCTGTGGAGGAGTCGGTGGAATCCCTGGTGAGGCTCGTGAGGGAGGTGCCGCATTCGTCGCTCGCGGTCAAGATCGGGGGAGGCGAGCCAAAGACGTCGCTGAGATTGGCTCGCTCCCTGCGGGAGAGGTTGCCGCCGTCGGCGTCGTTGGAAATCGTCGATGAGTCAGGGACGTCCGCAGGCAAGAGGGGGGCGACCGGTGCCACCAGGGACCAGAGAGCCGCGGCCAAGATCGCGTTCCGCAGGGGAACCCAATTCAGCGATTCCCCTGACTCGAGAAAAAGTCGCGGGTGAGGGAGGAGATAGATTCGGGCCCAAACTCGCCCTTGCGAAGGTCTTCTCTCAGCCAGGACGGCATCAAATCGACTATCTTCTGGTCAGCGAACCGCGAGTCCAAGAAGTAGACCATCCCGACCTTCCCGGGTTCTCTGACGTGCCGCCCGGCGCACTGGAACGCCTTCCTCAAAGCGGGGAGCAAGGAGAGGACCATGTACGCTTGGTGCTTGTCGAACCCGTCGATCTCCATCTGTCTGTACTCTGCGTAGGTGGTCGGTGACGGAGGAGGCAGCGGCAGCCCCACCACCATCGAGACGTCCATCTGGTCACCAGGGAAGTCCTCGCCTTCGGAGAAGCGCCCGCCCTGGACCGCCAAGAGCACGCACCCGCGACTCGACTTGAAAGCGTTCATCATCTTCTCGGAATCTTCGTTCGTGAGGTCGGGCCTTTCGATGAGGAGTGTCCTCCCCGGCTTCGCGGCAGCGGCGCGTTCAAGCTGGGAGCGCAGCTGGCCTCCTATCGATTCCAGGACGGCATATGACGGAAGAAAGACGCCAACGCCTCCCGTGACGGAACTGCAGACAGCGGCGACCCTTTCCGTGATTTTTGAGTACATCTCGGGCGTCCGCATCTTGAACCTCGTTGTGACGCTGCTGTCGACTACAGTCCTAATCCTGAACTTGTAGTCTGTGACCGCGCTGTGCACTGTCGTCGGAATCTTGTCAAGGCCGATTGAGCGCAGAAAGAGGCTCGGCGGGTTGATTGTCGCGGACAGGAGGATGAGGCTTCTGAAGCCCGCCGTGGCTTCCAAGAACCGCTTCGAAATGCGAGTATCGGTCAGAAAGAGTGCGGACTCTGACTTCACCAGTGCGACGTCGTCGGAATCGAGAGATGAGAGCAACGCGCTCAGGAAGCTGCCAAACTTGATTATCGAGGGAGGCAGGTTTCTGTTGGTGGCGACCGAGTACCACGCCACTCCCGCGTTGGTCGAAAGCTCGAAGACCAGGTCTGACAGCCAGTCCTTCGCGTGGCTGCCGGTTATGGTGGCGGTGAAGGAGTCCTTCCTGATTAGCCAGTGGTCGTTCCTGGAGCAGAATTGGGTCGCCCTTTCACCGATTTCGGAGATGGCCGAACTGATTCGTGGCAGGAACAGGCTCCGGGAGTCGTTGACGCAGTCCCTGACGTCCGAGAACGACAGGGTGGTCGTGGAGTTACCTGAAATGAAATCTCTGATGTTGTGGGCTTCGTCGATCACGGCTACGACCTTCTCGAGGGTCTTGTCGCCCGTGATGAGCATCGACCTGGAGTTCACGTCTAGGAGGTAGTGGTACGTCGTCACGATAATTGTCGAGCGCGCCAAAGCCAGCCGCCCGACCTCGTACGGGCACACGTGGAGCTCTGTCCCCCTCTTGAGGAGCTCAGAGATTGAGCCCGGTCCACTGGTCTGGGCTTCCACGAGCTTCTCAATCTTGTCGTGGTTGAATGCGACGTTCAGGAAGTAGCTGCAGAGGTTGTTGGAGGTTTGGAAGCTGCAATACCACTTGAAGGTCTCAGGAGAGACCCCGAAGCTCCTCTGCCTGAGAAGACAATAGTCATATTTTGAGAAGAGGCTGGTGGCTCGCACCGGGAGCCGCCGGGAGAAGCGGTTGAGCTCCTCGAGCACACGGAATACCTGCCTCTTGGTGCGGCAGACGTAGATGATCTGGAGGTCGTCCTCGGCCGCGGCGGAGATGCTCCCCGCCAGCACCGCGGCGGTCTTTCCGAACCCGCTCATCGCCTCTGCGACGAACCTCTGCCCGTTCTTGCACGCGAGATAGACGGAGCGCGCGAGTTCCTTCTGTCCTTGACGGAAAGAGGGATACGGGAAGATGTCCTCTGGGAGCACCTATTGTCAAGCGGAAATCGTATTTCAGGGTAGATGGCGTCGTCCTAGACCGAGATGCGAGACATGAAGTCCTCCTTGCCGAATATCGTCTCGACCGCGTCTACGACCTTCCCCCTCTGCTCGGGGAAGGTGTAGATCCTCAATATGTCCATGAAGCCTGTGATGGACCCGACCAGAGGCAGCTCGCTTATCGGGACGGTCTCTGTCCTCCTCTTGCCGCCGTAGACGTCGTTGGAGAAGAGCGTGATGGAGTTGAATGTCTGCCTTTCGTACGTGTAGGGCACGGACGGCGTGTTCGGCACGTCGATGTAGATGTCGGAAGGCTTCACCCCGGCGCTCTGTGCGATGTCCGTCGCGAGCTCGTCCCTGAATCTCTTCTTGCTGAATATCCGCTGGATGGTCCTGTCGTTCCTTTGCATGACCTTCTCGAAGACGCACTTGACCAGCTTCCGCTGCATGTAGTTCGCCGCGAGCCGCTGTGCCATCTTGAGATCGGGCGTGCGAGGAGGCAGGTCCGCGAGCTGCTGCAACACGACCTCGTCGGTAAGCCTCAGAATTTTGTCTACTTCCGACAGGTCGGTGAGGTGCAGCTCGTTGTCCGCCAACGTCATCGAATGCCCGAGCATCAGCTCGGCGGCCCTCACGGTCCGATGGAAGTACACCGCCTTGAACATCTCGTACCTGGCGATGAGCAGTGCCTCGAACGCGTAGAGAGCCGCCCTTTCGAGCATCAGGTGGCCGTCGGCGCTGACGTCGAGCGAGTCGATGACCCTCTGGATGTCCACCTTCCCGTACTCGACGCCGGTGAAGTATGTGTCCCTCAGCAAGTAGTCCATCATGTCGGCGCTCAGCCCTCCCGCGATGACCTGGTTCATGAACGGCTGGGCCCTCGACTTACCGACGCAGAGCTTCGAGACCTTCGAGGGCTGATACCCGTTGTGCTTCAGTATGTCGCCTATGTTGGATTCCAGCACTATTCTCTGCGAGAGGTCCTCGTGAGTCAGGTCGGTCTTCTCGGCCAAGACCTCCTCGAAGAGGTGTGAGAACGGCCCGTGCCCCACGTCGTGGAGCAGGGCGGCGATCCTCAATTCCTGTATGTCGTCGTCGTGGAGGCCCGCCTTGTCGGCGATTGACTGGCCTATGAGGCCCGCCACGTGCATGGTGCCGATGACGTGCTCGAACCTGCTGTGAACACCTCCCGGATAGACCAGGTACGCGCCGGCCAACTGGTGAATCCTGCGCAGGCGCTGGACGAAGACGGAGTCTATGAGTTCGCGCTCTTCCTTGGTTATCTTGATGTAGCCGTGGATTGGGTCCCTAATCTCGGCGACGTACTTCAGCGTCATACCGAGGTTCCACGGTCCCGCTCGAGCGCGTCTCTCACGGCCCTGGCCACTGAGGCCTGGATATCTCCGACTGGTCCGTCAGCGTCAATGAGGCTCCAGCCGCGCTTGCGTGCGAGTTCCCTGTAAGCCTTTTGGGCCTTGCCCTGCAGTGCAGAGCTCTTCTCGTAGACGTCCTTGCTGTCGCCGGGCCTCCTAGAGCTCAGAGAGCTAGGCGAGGCGTCCAACACCACCACCAGGTCCGCCTTGGGCATCCCGTTCTCTAGGCTGGCGAGCCACGTGGCGTCCAGTCCGTTCGCCTTCCCGTACGCGAGGTTGGACTCGGTGTACCTGTTGACCACTATGACATCACCTGCTCGGAGGCAGGACCTGATGTCCTCGAGCTTTTCCCACCTGTTCGCTGCGAACAGGAGGTGCTGCAGCTCGATTGGATACGCTCTGCGGCCAGAAAGAAAGGACTTGATCTCCTTCCCAATCGGCGTGTCGTAGTCGGGGAACGACATGTCCACGGTGTCGACGCCCTTCCTCCTTAGCCATTTGGATAGCAAGAGGCTGTGCGTGTTCTTGCCGACCGCGTCTATCCCTTCCATTGCAATTATGTAGCCGCCCGGGACTTTCATGCTGTGCTGGCCTCAGAGGAAGAGGGCGAGGGAGCAGATGACCAGCGCCGACGCAAGTGCGGCGCTCGCGTAGGCCTTGGTGAAGCTGAGCGTCTCCTTTGTTAGGTTGGCGAAGTCATCGATCGACTTGTCGCCGATTAGCGGCAGCGTCAACTGAGAGGTGATGGTGGTAACCTCGCAGCGCGAGAGCCTGCCTTCGGCGAGCTTCTCCAGCTTCTTGATGGTCGCGACGAGGGCATCTCGGTTGCTGTCCTCCCCCAAGGCGTGATAGCCGCGGCTGGTCAAGGACCTCGCCGCCGAGTTGTGGGTGTCAGAGGTGCACAGCTCTATCAGGTCCACGTTCTCCTTCTTGAGCTCGTCGATTACCATCTGCCTGAGGCCTACGACCGCGTTGTTCGAATCGGACGTGATTAGGGCGTGCATTGATTGTTGCGTCCTGAAGACCAGAGCAGTGATTCCCCCGTCGCTGATGTCGGAACCGTGCTTGAACTGAAGCTCCGAGGAGTGTGCCATGCCGACCTCGAACTCTTGCTCCGGGCTTGCTCTGATGTCAGAGAAGACCCTCTGCCAGTCGACCTTGGGCTGGTCGCAGTTCTCCCCTCCTATGGAGTTGTGCGCATCCACGAGCATGAGCTCGACCCCAAGTCCCTTTGCCGCTGACACTGCCTCGTCGATGATCCTGGGTTCCAGGTCGTCGGTGTTGTATGGCGCGTTTGAGAGGAACGCCATTACCTGGCTTCCGAACCCCAAGGTAGTGACGCACGTTGGGCCTAGCTGCAATCTGCTCGGCCCCCTCATCCTCTGAGCGCGTTGCCCGGCGTCTGGCGACGCCACGGCGCTGGCGATTGCGGCCGCGTATCGCTTCGCCAGGTCGTTCGTCGGAAGATTTCTTTCGTGCCCCCCGACGCCGTGCAAGACCATCGGGGTTATGCCGTTCTTTCGGAGCTCGTAGAATATCAGTTCGGAGACGTTGTAGCTGCCGACCGGAAAGAAGGGGCCTGGATGGACGCCCGGCAGCACGAGGGCAGCCCGGTCTTTCGCCGTCGCGAGGACTATCCTCGTGACCACAGGCTCGTCGTGGGAGTACGACGTGAAGTAGCTCTCGAGGTCCGCGGGTTTCTGTGTGACCCAGGATTTTAGAAACGATTGGAACGTCTGCAGGGAGCTGATGCCGACATCCTTCGTCTTGAACGTCTTGAACTTCAGCAGGAAAGCCGTGGTGATTGCCAGTATGACGACGCCGAGAGCCGTGGCGTAGATGACGGAGGAGTTCACTTTGATGATGAACGCTGAAGCGATCAGCAGCGTCACCACAGGCTGGACCGCTGCTATGCAGAGGCTCTGGGCAGTGTTGGAAACGAATGCCCCGTTGATCACGAGTAGCTCGAAGCTCCAAGCGAGGAAGGTGCCCAAGATGAATTCGTTCAGACCAGGCTGATGGTTGTGCTGAATCCAAGAGAGTGTCGAGCCGACCGCGAGCGGGATGGTCCAAAGCAGGTTCGAGGTCAGAGTGAGCCCGAACATCCGTCGGAGGGAGACTATCGAGTCTCGATCTAGGGCCTTGATGACGTAGGTGATAAGGCCCGACGTGGCGAGTATCACGACGAAGATACCCGCCGCCGCGGTGACGGGCAATCCGTCGAGCGCCACCAGCGGAGACAGGAGGAGGACGTTGGAGATTGCCAGAAGGATGGAGAGGGTTGAGAAGGAGGGGAGGACGAACAGGTGCCGGTAACGGCGAGCTAGCTGTTCAGTGGCGGAACCATACAGATGAATCTACCTGAATAATAGAGCGAGGAAAGCTCCTGCAGCGCTGGTCGTCGACGACGCCGGAGCAGGGAATATCTGGTTTATGACGATGGAGGTAAGCACGAGCCCCATCGAAGCTATGAGCACGATTTCAGGCTTGATCTTGACGCCCTCGGTCTCGTCCTCAAAGAACCTGAGCAACCCAGCGCTAGACGCCGGTAGTTGTTTGTTCTTGCCGCTCATCTTGGTCCTTCCCGCGCGGCCTCCCTTAAAATGTGTTGTGCAACTGGTTTGAGCCGACAATTAGCACAAAAACAATAATTACTGAGGCTCGTTCGTCGACCATCGTGAACAATCGACAGGGTAGGCTGATTTCCCTGGTGAAACAGCATGAGAGATGGTTCTCCGAGAGCCTTCCGCTGGTCGCGAGCGAGAACGTTACGTCCCGCACGGTCAGGCAGGTCCTCACTTCCGATTTAGGGCACAGGTACGCCGAAGGATGGCCGGGCGAGCGCGTCTACGCGGGCTGCAAGTTCATCGACCAGATAGAGCTCGAGGCCATCGACCTGGCCAAGAGCCTGTTCCACGCGGAGTTCGCCGACGTCCGTCCCGTCTCCGGAGCTTGTGCCAACCTTGCCGTCTATTCCGCGTTGTCAGACCCGGGGGACACGATGATGGCCTTGTCCATCCAGAACGGCGGCCACATTTCGGCGGGAAAGAAGGAGTTCTCAGGCACGGCGGGCTTAGTCCACGGCCTGGACATCGAGTACATGGTGTTCGACAAGGAGAACATGAACATAGACGTGGACGAGACCAAGAAGAAGCTCAAGGCCGTCCAATCGTCGGGGAAGAAGGTGAAAATCGTGATGTTCGGCGGGAGCCTCTTCCTCTTCCCGCATCCAGTGAAGGATCTGGTCGACGCTGTGCTGGAAGTCGGCGCCACACCGTGCTATGATGCCGCCCACGTGGCGGGCCTGATCGCGGGCGGGCGGTTCCAAGACCCACTTGGCGAGGGCGCCCACGTCATGAGCTTCAGCACGCACAAGACGCTCTTCGGCCCGCAGGGCGGGGCCATCGTCTCGAAGGCCCAATACGGCGAGGCCATGAAGAAGTCCGTCTTCCCGGGGACATCGAGCAACCATCATCTTCACAGCGTGGCTGCGAAGGCCCTCACCTTCGCGGAGTTTCTGAAGTTCGGCGCCAGCTACTCCAAGGCCGTCACGGCGAACGCGCGGACGCTCGCGGAGACGCTGGCTCAAAAGGGCGAGAAGGTCCTAGGCGAGAGCCACGGCTATACGCAGTCCCACCAAGTAGCGATAGACGTCACAAAGTACGGGGACGGCGGGCAGGTGGAGAAGAAGCTGGAGAGCATGAACATCATAGTCAATCGTCAGCTGCTCCCCGGCGATCTCCAGGCCGGCAGGCACTACACGAACCCCGGCGGGATAAGGCTCGGCGTCTCAGAGCTCACGAGGCTGGGGATGGGGAAGAGCGAGATGAAGGAAGTCGCTGACGTGTTGCACGTGGCGCTGACGACGGACAAGGCCGGGGCCGTGAAGAAGCGGGTGCGTGGCCTGCGCCGCCTTCACCAGAGGGTGAAGTACTCGTTCGACAACTCCCCGGCCTACTTCTACCGCTAGGCGGTCACTCGATGACCAGGCTCGGCTCGGGGCCTTTGCCGAAGTCGGTGAGCTCGGACTGCGTGCTCTTCTCCCTGGCGGGGAAGAGCTGGTCCATCTCCCTCACCAGCAGGTCGAGCCTCTCCCTGATGTACTCGTCCACGTCGTACTCGTGAGCGAGCCTCCTCGCGATTGCGAGATACTTCTCGACGGAGCCCCTGGTGAGCGTCTCCCTCAGCTCCCCTCCGCAGACCTCGCAGCGCGCCGAGACCGTAGGCCTGCGCAAGGTCCGGCTACAGGCCCTGCACTTGAACGACTGGGTCGAGTACTTCTTCATGTTCCCCATTATGTCCCTGATCAGGTGGGTCTTGATAATCGACTCCACCACCTGCTTCGCGGAGACCGCCTCGATTTTTTCGGCCACCTCGATTTGCTTGGATATCTTGTCAGACAGGGTGTTCAGGGTCGAATAGGCGCTTCGCGAGCTCTTTATGGTAATCGAGCTCGTGCTGTGAGTGAAGCCGTAGTTGTAGAACTGGTCTTGTAGGTTTACCCTGTTGCGGATAGTCTCGATCAGTCCGGAGACCTTCGAGGCGTTAGGGGAAGACTCGGTCGCCTGGTAGAAGGCGAGAGGATACTTCCACGCCACGTCGAAGTTGTGGGCCTGGTCGTCGACCTCGGCGGGGAGGATTATCGGCTGGATCAGGAGCGGCGTGTCCATCAGCCCTCCGATTTGTGTGGGTATGTACTCGACCGAGAAGTTGAGGAATATGTCTAGAAGCAACAGGACCGAGTCGCCGTCCCCGTCGCAGTCTCGCCGTTTGGCGGAGTGCCAGCATGGGTTGGCGAAACACACTTGCGCGTTTGAAAACCCGATGACTCTTGCGGCCACTCCCACAGAGGTGTGGGGTGCGAGGCCCACGACCACCTTGCCTCTGAGGTCGTCCACCGTCTTCACGTTATAGAATCGCGCGAGTCCGTAGACCGTCTCAAGCTCGTCGTCCACGAACGACGCCACCCTCACGAGGTCGCGCGCCGTGTTCTCCGGAATTACGACGTCTTGTGGCTTGAGCGCGACGAGCTGCTCCGCGTCGACGAGAGGCCTGCCATCCTTGTCGATATCGTACCCCAAGGAGCGCAGCGTCGATATATCGGTGCGTATGTTGCTGGGCCTGAAGTGGGTGAGGGGTGCGTTGGTCACGTCTACACGCGCTGTCCCATCCTTGTAGACGTAGATCTCGTGCTTGCTGCGGAGGGCCCCCTTCTCAATCGGTTCCGCGTACTTCGAGCCGCTCGACAGGCCCCTGACGCCTTTGATGGTGCCGCGAGCGATGTCGGGGACCTTCCTTAGGACCGCGTCGACGGTGGTCTTGATGTCGAGGTTGTAGTTCGAGTGCGTGACCCCCTCGACCCTGCATTTCGGGCAGCTCTGGCCCTCCTCCGCGTTTATGATCTGGCTGCACCGTGGACACGACAGGAAGCGGATGGTCGCCTCGCCGCAATCCTCGCACCTGCTGGAAAGCTTTCGCTTCCCGCACGAAGGGCACATTATGTTGACCATGTCGACCCTCATGCTGCCGTGCTTTGCCGCTGCGAGCAGGTCCCTCGCGCTGCCGCCGGCCGCGCCCACCGGGAAGAGGACATGGACCGGGGGCTTCATGTGCCTGAGCATCGCCTTCTCAGGCCTCCCCACTCTCATCCCTACGGTCCCGGTCGTCTGCTTCCCCACTCTTACCCCCGAGAGATGACGTACAAGCTCCAAGGCTCCGTCCGGGTTCCAGGGGGATGCATCCGTGATGTCAGGGCCGCCCAGCCCCATGAGCGCGCCCAGCACGATACCCCATTCGTCGGAGACGATTGCGGTGTCCTTGTTGCGGGTGTATGGCACCAGGAGGTGTTGCAAGGCCTCCTTGGTGTGATGTGATGTGATGTCTACGTCGATATCACGCCCGGATTGGCTCATGGCGTTGCGCAATTCTAGGATTTCCTCCGGGGAGACCCTGTCGAACCGCGGGGTGTACGAGGGGTGAAGGGGCACGCCGAGCTTGCGCGAGATGTCGAGCGCCTCCTCGGGCGAGGGGAGAGCGCCGCCGAGGATAGCGGCGAGCCTCGCCGGATCTAGTGAGCCGATCTCTGGTGGAGAGGCGTTTGCAGCCGCTTTGAGGTCTTCAAGCCACCACTCCGTCACGTAGGGGGAGACTCCCAGCGTCTTGTTGTTCTCCAGAAAGTCGCCGTAGCTGATGAGCGCGTCGCCCATGTCGATTATGAGCTCCAATGAGTCGTGGAAGCGCTCCGCGTCGGCGAGGCTGTTAATGCGTCGCACGGAGCCGTCCTTCAGGCGGACGGTCGGTCCCTCTATTGAGTCCACGAACGCGATTGTGGCGGCCTTTCCGGGGAGGTCGACCTTTACTTGGGTGCCCACGACCACGCAGTTGTCCAGCAGGGCGGGGATTGCAGGGTGGATGCCCACGGTGGAGAGGCCCGTGTTCATTGCCCTTCCATACCTTATCCTCAGGCCCCCGCGGGTGTTGGGCGAAGAGATGACAGGGCGCCCCGAGATCACCTCCTCGAAGTGGGCGCCGACTTTTTCGGTCTCTCCAGTGGACTGCTGCTTCCCTCCCTTGAGCTCGGGTAGCCAGTCCCACCCTGTCAGCTGGAGCTCCTTCAGTATCTTCGCCAGTTTGTGCGCCCTCCCGATGACCCCGTCATTGAGGACGCGGAGGGCTCCTCCTCTCACCCTGTCCGTCGCGACCCTCTTCAGGTTCCTGTGGACCACGACCTCGAACGGGTCGGTCTCGACGCCGTCGATCTCCACGGGGAGGTTCGAGAGGGCGACTCGGACGTCTGAGTCTGAGACCCGGTACTGGAAGCTCCCGACCTCGCGCTCGTACACCCTGAGCTCTTCGATGTATCTCGCTATCTCCTCTTCGCGCGCCCTATAGGGCGACAACCCGAGCTTCTTCGCTACGACATCCGCAATCAGCACGGAGAATGCGGCCTCGGTTCCTCCCGCGGACCTCATAGGTCCTGCGTAGGAGATCGACGCGTACTCGGTGTTGTCGTCGTTCTTTCTTATTACGACCGTGGAGATTCCTTGTATGGGAGCGACGGTGACACCGTCGGTGATCACGGCCAACCCGGCCCTGACCGCGTACTGCAGGGCTTGGTCAGTGCTCATCGCGCCGAACTTGCCGAGGGCGATTTCTTCAGCAATCGTCAGCGTGGCCCTCTCCTTCGTGGTAGTGTGGAGGAGGTGACGGAGCCTTTCGGCGAGACCTTCGAACTGCGAGAGTCCGAGCATCTCGTTCACGCGGTCAGCGAGGTCGAAGACCGTCTTCGACTCGACTATTTCGTTAGGGTCGAGGCCCTTCGACTTCGCTTCCTCTGCGGTGTTGTAGGCCGATTCGTACTGGCTCAGTATGTCGCCGTAGTAGGACTCGAGGTCGGCAGGGAAGACGGTGAGCTTCTTGCTGTGCTCCCAGGCCGAGCTAGCCTTGAAGGGCAACGTTTCTACTGTTGCGCGAAATTAGTGCTTAAGCTTGTCCCTCAGCGCCTGGGTTATCGGGAGCAGTTTTCTCTCGAAGTCTTTCGTCTCCAGTAGGTTGCCGATGACCAGCAAGTCCGCGCCGGCGTCGGCCAGTTTGGTCGCGGTCTGCGGTGTGGTTATGCCTCCTCCCACAATGAGGAGCCCTTCGAAGTGTTTCCTGACAGCCTTGACCAAGTCCACAGGCATAGGATGGTCTGACCCGCTTCCGGCCTCGAGGTACAGGGCGCGCATCCCGAGGTATTGGGCCGCCAGTGCGTACATCACGGCGACAGCGGGCTTAGCATAGGGTATCGGGCGCACTTGACCTATGAAGCTGGTTGTGCTCTCGTCTCCGAAGACGAGGTAACCCATTGGTATGGCTTCGAGGTGATAACGGTGGACTTGAATCGCTCCTAGGGCTTGCGCCCCCACTATGAAGTAGGTGTTAGTGGAATTTAGCAGCGAGCTGAAGAGGATTGCGTCCGCGTGACGTGATATTCCCGTGATGTTTCCTGGGAACAATATCACAGGGCATGTGACGCCACGCTTCACAGCGAGCACAATCTCATCCAGGTGTGATTGGTCGCCGAGAGTAGAACCCCCGATGAAGACGCAGCTGAATCCCAGCTTCTCTGCGGTCTTAGCGACAAGGATGGCGCGTCTCTTGTCGAAATTGTCTGGGTCGATGAGGGCTGCCAGGCCCGTCAATCCTCTCTTGCGAGAGGCGAGACGGGTCTCTGTTGGGCCTCTTAGGCTCATGCTAGCCACTGGTTCTGACGAACTCATCCACGAAGCTGTTATAGACATCGATCTCAGGCCGCTCGGTCGGGTACCTGAACTCCCTCCGCAAGCGACAGCTCGCATTGCCGCACGCGACCACCATCACATAATCTTGTGATGCTTCATCAAGTTGTGATGTGATGCGAACGGCGACCACACCGCAACGAGGACAACTGAATACCTTCGGTAAGCTCTTGTGAGTCTGTCTTAGCACTTTACGGCGTCTTCTACCCATGTCAGCGAGAGCTCCTCGAGACCTGCATAAATATTATTCTGAAGCTAGAGTGTCTACTGAAGGGAGATTTATCGATACAACTAGAATAAATGTAAAATTATACATGTTTATTCTGAAAAAGATGTGGATTATGTAAAAGTGGTAGAAAAATGCTTAATACATTATTGTATTACGCGATTCTTGTTGAGTTCTTCCTCGGAGGCAATCGCCAATCTCTCTTCTTTGACCAGGATTCAAGTAGAGACTCTAAAAATACATCGAGCGCTCCTGCAAAATGAAATTAAAATGGATAATGCACTAAAAATACGAAAGAATAGTGGTATAAGTCGCGGTACCCATTACAGGATTCTCACTCAAGCCAGGAAGAACATTACGCAGTCCCTCTTCACCGTGGCGACTGCGGTCCAGATGGGCTTGCTGAGGTCAGAGGACGTGGAGAAGTTGATTTCTACCGTCTCAAGGATTCCTGCGGACATGGATCCCGAGAAGCTGCCCGAAGTCATCGCTTTAGTGAAGGTTCTCGCTGACCGTATCGTGATGTCATGATGTCATTGTATGATGTCATTCAAGCTTATATCATGTAACATCACACAGGGGTGTGACCTATCTTGTTGGACGACTATGTTGTTGGCGCGGCTGCAGCCGTAATCGTAGCGTCTGTCGTCATTCTGGCTACGCTGCTCGCTCGGTATACGAAGATGGTTGAGGAGGCGGACAAGTCCACGAGACTGGCCAAGGACGTATGGGACTCGGTTAACTCGCGCTTCTCTGTTGTAGACACTCGAATCATCGACTTGATGGCGAAGACCGAGGTTCTCTCATCAAGAATGGGTCTCTCGCAACCTGCGGCACCTGTCGCCAGAACAGCCCCGACTCAAGCAGGCGCTGTACAGACCAAGGCGGCCACTCCTGGTGAGGTAATCAGGGTAGTCACTCCAACAGTTCAACACGCGGAAGGCACCGAGACGGAGACGAAGGTTCTTCGTCTCCTGGCGCAGGGGCCAAGAACCTCAGCGCAAATCAAGGAGGAGGTCGGGAGATCTAGGGAGCATACGGCCCGGCTGATGAAGACCCTCTTCGACCGTGGTCTCGTGGTCAGGAACGATAGGAACAAACCCTATGTGTACGAAATCACTGACAGCGGCAGGTCTTACGTGGCCAGCTGACCGCTGGAGACGTGTACAAGGCGGTACACCCACGAATTCCCGAACTTCTGACGACTGAGGATTCCCCTGTCAGCCTGCCTGGAAAGGTAAGTCGATACAGTGCTCAAGGGGATAGAGGAGCCGTGGCTCTCTTCGTAGTCACGGGCTATGTCTGCGGAAGAGAACTCCTTAACCGAGTATGAGGATTGGATCAGCTTCAGTATCTTCCCATATGCCGTGGACTCGTCCGGGGGGAGCAGTTGAGCCGTGTTGCGGCCGCCCGGGCCGAAGAGGTCGATCAGCTCCATCATGCGCATCACTTTGTCTTGGGAGAACTTGCCGTGCAGCGCGAGAGAATAGGTTGTCCCGTCCTCGTCAGTAATCTCCACCTTGACCTTCTTTCGCAAGCGTAAAAGATGGTCTGAGGGGCCCCATAAAACCAAGGGTGGTGTGAAGTTGTGAACCTGGCGCGAACAAACCTTGACCGCTTGTTGAGGTGGAAACGCGTCTTCACATGGGTTCACAGTGGCCCATACAGGTTAGCTCGAATAGTGGCTGCAGTGGAAACACAGGGGTGCAATCAGGCCTTGTTTCTGTGAACGTGGCCGTACGTGGCCGTATTGGGTCGATTAGAGTGAAGGTTGTTTAGTGGGAGAAGGAGTTCACAGGCTATTCACATCTCTAGAGGGACCCGTATGTTTCCACTGGAGTTTTGTCACCGTGTGGGACTGGGAGTTGGAGATGAAATGTAGAGTGATTGTTATGATTGCTAGTCGATTAGAGTGAATAAGAGATAGATCGAGCCAAGAGCGAGCATCTTCTTACTTTAGTATAGTTCAAGTTCCCCATCTTCTTACAAAAACTCCAGTGGAAACGCAGGGGGACACTCCTCCTTAATTAGACCAGTATTTCCACTGATGAACACCCATGCCCGACTCTGTAGACGAGATTTTTCGCAGAGCGAAGGAGGGACGGGCCCTCTTCCAGAATCGGGACGCTCTATCACCAGAGTACGTGCCTGACAAGCTACCCTTCAGGGAGAGTCAAATCAGACAGGTCGCACAAATCCTAGCTCCAGCTTTGCACGGATCCAAACCGTCGAACCTGCTGCTATACGGGAAGACCGGGACCGGCAAGACTGCGGTGGCCAGGCTTGTCGTAGACAAGCTCCACGCCCAAGACGTCTCGAGGAAGATAGCCACATGCTACGTCAACAGCAGGATAGCGAGCACCGAGTACCGGACACTGGCGAAGATTGCCGAGTCACTACCACTGCGCGAAGCCGAAAGAATCCCGGGGACGGGCCTGTCAATCGGCACCGTGTTGGACAGAATATTCCATGCGATAAAAGACAGCGAGGTGCACTTCATCCTAGTTCTGGACGAAATCGACTATCTCGTGAACGCTTACGGTGACGACATCCTCTACCAGTTCACTCGTGCGGGCGAGAATGTGGGACCTGGATTCTTCACCATTGTGGGAATCTCGAACGACCTCAAGTTTAAGGACGAACTGGATCCACGGGTCCTGAGCAGCCTCGGAGAAGAGGAGCTTGTGTTCCCGCCATACACCACGGAGGAGCTTTACGCCATCCTGGCTGCGAGGGCAAAAATCGCGTTCAGGCCCAGCGTGGTTCCGGACGCGGTTCTCAACCTGTGTGCAGCATTAGCGGGCTCGGAGCACGGCGATGCTAGGCGCGCCGTGGATCTTCTCCGCGTCGCAGGAGAAATCGCCGAAAGAGGAGGGATGCGCGAGGTCACGGAAGACTGCATCCGAAGGGCCTCTGAGAGAGTAGAGAGCAACAGGATCGAGGACGCGCTCCGTTCCCTTCCGATTCAGAACAAGCTCGTCCTCCTGACGGCCTCGAGGTTCCCGGACGGCACCAACACCGGTGACCTTTACATGGCCTACGACAGCATCGCACGAAGGCTAGGAATCGAAGCCTTGACCCAGAGGAGGGTGAGCGGGATACTTGCGGAGCTCGACCTTCTGGGCCTTCTGGAGGCCGCGGTCGTCAGCAAGGGCAGGAGAGGCAGGACAAAGAGGATTCGATTGCTGATTCCCACGAGCACGCTGAGCAAAGTCATGGCTGAGGAATCTCAGCTACTGGGCCTGCTGTAGGTCTCCGAAGCTGAGCTTTGTGAAATTCCTCTTGATGACCTCCAGCGTCGACAGATTCAGGATGGGCACAATCGAGCAGATCGGGTCAAGACCCATGTTCGTCTGGAACGGGGTCTGGGCCTGGAAAGTCCCCGAGTTGACGATGAGCGTCCCTCTGTAGCTGCCCACGTCAAGGGTGTGCACGTGACCGGCGTGGAAGACGTCCGGCACGGGGTCTATGACCATCATGTCCCGGACCTCCGGAGATAGTGCCGTGCGCTTACCATAGGTAGGCGCCAAGTGCCTCGCCTTGAGTAGCACCTCCATTGCTTCGACAGGCCTGTCGTATGTCAAGTCCGGGATGGTCGCTATGACGTCGTCCAAGCTCCTGCCGTGGTAAATCAAGAAGTTGACCCCATCCAACTTTATGTTGGCAGGGCCTCCCAAGTGGATTGCGTTTTCCAGGTCGTAGAGGGGGCCTGCGACGTCCGCCGGCACCGCTGGTTGAGGAAGGGCCTGCCTTACCGGGTCGTGGTTTCCAGGCACAATCAGCAGCTTCATGTGCTTCGGGACCTGCTCCAAGAACGCCCTCGCCACGATATACTGGCGCTTCAAGTTCTTCTCCGAGAGCTGGAACTCTTGGCCCGGGTACACCCCGATGCCGTCTACGACGTCACCCGCGATGATTACGTAACGTATCCGCTCGACGATGTCGAGGTCTCCCAGCTTCCCGTTGAGCCAAGCCAGGAACCGGCTGAAGTCATCCGCAAGGAAGAGCTTGCTGCCTATGTGCAGGTCAGACAACATGACCGCGTACACCGTGCGCGACGACCCTATGCTCTTCCTCGTTGGGATGTCTGGGAGCACCAGGTTCTTGGCATATAGCTGCCCGGTCTTCCCGAGCACCACGTCCGCCACGACCAGGCTGTCGAAGGGCAGTGCTAGCGCGGAGTCGGCGACCTCGTCTCCGCAATAGAGCTTGGCGCTCCCCGTCGGGTCGTCCAATACCAGCTCCACGCCTCCGCCCTTCCTGCTGTTTCTGGAAGAGACGAGGCCCGCGATCTTGTACTCCTTCTCGCGCATTTCCCTTCCTGATTCTATGGATGTGACGTTCTTCGAGTCGGGCCTCTGTCGTGCTATGTCCAGCAGGTGCGAGTATCTGTCCTGGAAGAGCCTCTTGAACCCGTCTTCCGCCTCGACGGGCCGGATGCTGTCCGTGGGGTTGCTCATTACCACGACCTCTGCCTGCAAGTCGTGCGAGTCTACCGCAATCCGACCGTGGAGCTCATCCCTCGGAACGAACTCGTCGAGGTCCGACTTGAGTATCACCTTCTCCGTCTTCAGCGACTCCTTCTTCTCAATCACCGACCTCAGAATCGGCTCCACGACGCCCTTCGCCGAAAGCTCGGAAAGGAGGGAGAAGGCGTCCGGATCTATCTGATACCCCTGCGAAAGCGCTCTGGAAACGGCTAGCGCCATCTCTCCGGTGGCCATGCCGCATCAGCGCATGCTGATCGTGGGCCTGGCCAGGCGCTCCACCAGGGTCCGCGCCGTCTCGACCAGCTCCGCAAGCCTCAGCTCGTCTCTTGCTTCGCAGTAAATCCTCATCTTCGGCTCCGTGCCCGACGGCCTGAACATCACCCACGACTTGTCCTTGAAGACGACGCGCAGACCGTCGACCGACCTCCTCTCCACAATCCTGTATTTCGCGAAGTACTCGTCCACCTGCTCCCCGAGCCTGCCCAAGTCCACCAAGACTGGAAGGTTGACCTGCTTGTATAGCCACTCCAGCTCGCCGTCAATCATCTTCCGCAAGTCGGGCCTCCGCGCGAGGACGTCGACAATCAACGCGGCGCAGTATATCCCATCTTCCCACATGCCCCAACTGGGGTCCACGACCTTCGTCGGCTCGGTCGCCAGCACCGCGTCCTCGCGCTCGATTTCCGCGAACGTCTTCCCAATCCTGCCGCGCACGACGCGCAGGCCCATCCGCGAGGCCGCCTCCTCCACGGCGAACGAGCTGTTCTCCGAGATTATTACCGAGCCGGCGCTCTTCCCTATGGCCTCGAGCGCAAGGACAGAAATCATGTAGTCCGGAAGAACCCGACCGGACGAGTTGATCATGACCAGCCTGTCTCCATCACCGTCATGAGCCAGGCCTAGGTCCACTCCGGCCCCTCCCACGAAGGCGGCGGTCTCTCCGAGCGTCGCGGCGGTGGGCTCAGGATGCCTAGCCGAGAACCGCCAAGACACGTGCGCGTTGAGGGGGGTCACCCTGTTGCCAAGGGCCGTCAGAACCTGAGGCGTCACTAAAGACGCCGGGCCGGTGGCGCAATCGACCACGAGCCTCAGCGGGCTCTCGGCCTTCGAGAACCTCGAGATGATGGCCTTCATGTAGGACGGAATAACCTCTTGCGACCCAATAGAGCCCGCCCTCGCCGAGCTCTTGTTAGATTCTACAACCATCCCTCGCTCGATTCGCACTTCCTCGTCCCTGGACAACTCCATCCCCTTCCCGTTGAATATCTTCACGCCGGAGAACTCCGGAGGGTTGTGGGAGGCCGTCACCGCGAACCCGAGATGACAATTGTGCTCGCGTGCCCCAAAGGCGACCAGCGGCGTGGGAACCATCCCGAACTCGATTGCGTCGCTCCCACATCCTGCGACCGAGGAGGCAACCACCCTCGCAAGGACCGCCGAGCTCTTCCTGCTGTCCCACCCGACGCCGTATTTTCCCCTTCCGAACACGAAGGCCGCCGCCTCCGTGACTTGGTGAACCTGCTCGAGCGTCTGGGTCGAGTTGAAGACTCCTCTGACACCCGCAGTGCCGAAGACAGCCATTCTTTCCAGTTTGCGAGCCCCGACCCCATATTTAATTTAGAGCAACCCGCCCTTTGGCGAAAAGCGCCTCACCGACGGAAAACCAAGAAAACAATGTGAAACTGCGTTTTCACACAGTCCAATGTCCGCCCCGACCCCGCAAATTAAATAGCGACATCAAATCTCGGAGCGGGCAAGGAACAAGACAACGAAAATGGAGTTCGTCGAACCTCAGGTGTATCTGATAGCGGAAAGCCGGGTCAACCTCGACCAGCTGAGGGGTATGCTCGCATCAATCGGCGGAGACACCGCGACCGACTGGTTCGCAAGGACCAAGGAGGCCTCGAAGTCGGAAGGGGAGCTGCTCACGGAGGTGGCCGGAAGGATCTGTTACAAGAGCTTCGGCGTGGGCCTCAACCCGAACGTAACCAAGATCAGGGAGAGCTCGCGCGACTACATCGACAACACCTTGTCCAAGGGGGACGGATCGATATTCGAGCACGCGACCTGCACGTTCGGGTTCCTCAACGTCAGCCGGGTCTTCACACACGAGCTCGTGCGACACAGAGTCGGGGTAGCGATAAGCCAGGAGTCCCTCAGATATGTGAGGCCCACGCAGCTCCGCTTCTGGCTCCCGCCTGAGCTTCAGGCCAAGAAGAAAGAGGTCAAGGTTGTCGTCGAACAGATTGAGCAGAACTACCGCGACCTCGAAAAATCCTATGGATGGGACAAGATGAACTTCGACGCGAAGAAGCGAATCACGTCCGCTTTGAGAAGAATCATGCCGGACGGGATGGCCACCTCGATAGTGTGGACCGCCAACCACAGGACCATCCGCCACGTCATAACGATGCGCACGGCGGAGCCCGCCGAGGCCGAAATACGGTTCGTCTTCGACAAGGTCGCGCGGATGATGAAGGAGCGGTTCCCATTGATCTACCAGGACTTCGAGTACACCGAGCTCGACGACAAGACGAGAAGCTGGCACCCCAAGTACAACAAGGTTTGAGCGCCGGGGGTGGGATTTCCACCCGTGGGGGTCGCTCGCCACACGCGTTTCCCCACGCGATTTGAACCCACATGACCGTTAGGTCACGGGCTGTCAAGTCGGATGATCTCGAGATGCGGATTCGCCCACTCCTCTCGGAGCGGACCGAATTGCCCGCGCGTTAACCAGACTCCGCCACCCCGGCGGCCTCCGCTCGGCCCGCGACCCAATATAGGTTTGGAGTATCAGGCCCTTACTCTGTCTTGAAAGATTCGCCGCAGCCGCACGTGGAGACGGCGTTCGGATTCTTCACCACGAACCCCCCGCCCATCAGCTTGTCAGACTGAAAATCAATCACAGAGCCGGCAATGAATGGCATGCTCGACTTGTCGATAATCAACTTCGCGCCGTGCTCGACTATGACGTAGTCGTCCTCTCCCGACTTCTCCTCCGGCACCATACCATACGACAGGCCCGAACATCCACCAGCCGAGACGAAGACCCTCAGTCCTGCCATAGGTTTCCCCTGTTTAGCAAGGTAGAGGTTCAGCTCCGAGGCGGCATTCTCCGTGATATCTACCACAGGCTTGATCATCTTCGTGGCCTCGGATGACATTTCCAGAGGCTCCGACCGCAAACTCCTATAAAAAGAGACCTGAGCCGCTCAAAGCTTGCTGAGAGCCGAGAGAATCTCGTCGTAAGGCGGCTCGTTCGAGGGGGCGTCAGTCGCCCACTTGTACCTCAGGATTCCCTTTCCGTCGAGGACGAATGCCGCCCGCTTGGAGACGCCCTTGTACCCGAAACCGACCCACGTCTCGTGGAGGACGCCATACGCCCTCGAGACCTTCTTGTTGAAGTCGCTCAGGAGGGGGAACTGCAGGTTGTAGGTCTCCGCGAACACCTTCAGGGCGAAGACGCTGTCGACGCTTATGCCGACGGTCTGCGCGTTGAGTGCATTGAACTTGGGCGCGCCGTCCCTGAAGACGCACATCTCCTTGTCGCAGACGCCGGAGAACGCGAACGGGAAGAAGAGCAGCACCGTCTTGCCCTTTTGCGTGAACTCCGATAGCTTCCTCTCCTTCTTGTCTGCGTCGGGAAGCGAAAAGTCCGGCACCCTCTGGCCTATTCTCAGGACCACGCCGATCGGAGCGTCGCTTTGCGGATTTAAGCTCTTTGAGCCGGCTCTAGCTTTCGTAGAAGTTCGACATACTTGGTCATTAGGGAGACGAGCCGGTCCTGCTTCTCAGAGTCGCTCTCGTTCTCCAGCAGAGACATGGACTCCTTGAGCTTGACCAAGAGCAGGTTCTTCAGGTCCTCCGAGACGTCGGGGAAGAGGATCTCCCTCGCCTGAAGCGCGACCGAGAGGTCGTCGTGGTTGGTGCAGTAGACCCTTCCTTTGTATCTCAGCTGGACGCCGTTGCAGACGGTGCAGGGCTCCTTTATCATGACGGCCCCCTTCCTCATCAGTTCGACGGTCGTCTTCGTCTTCGCCGCGGTCGTGCTCAACTATATTCGACCTCGACCTCCGTCCGGAGTTATAAACCATCAGCCGGCTATATAGAAAGCCAAATATGCAAGGCTGGAAGGCACAGGAAACTCCGCGCGCTTAATCACCGGATACAAATCATGAGCACCAAGGCAAACAGGGAGAAGAAGCAGCAGGAGAACGACGGAAAGCTTGCGAAGGCCAGCGCGAGCCTTCAGCAGATAGCGGACTCGAACATCACCCCGCGCAACATAAGGAAGATCGTGAAGGACTCGATAATCGCCCTGCAAGACCCGAAGGTCAGCCTGGCGGTGAGGGCTGCTAACGCGATCAGCATGCTCGACGAAGTCGCGCAGGACCCCAACATGTCGTCCTTCGCCAGGGTCATACTCTGGTCGGCGGTTTCCGAGCTAGAGTCGATCCGCGAGTAGCAAAGATTTAACGTTACGAATCCCCACGCTGACGCTAGCGCTTGCCTTCTTGTCCCAACTGCGGAACCGCGATAGCCACCCCCTCCAAGGTCTTCACGGTGATTGTGGAGCCGAAGGAGGGGGAGCGCGGCCTGACCCAGAGGAAGGTCGGGATGTATAGCTGCGAGAAGTGCGGCACCAAGTTCCCCACGGTGGTGAGCAGGCAGCACTACCTGGTCGTCCCCGACGACCAGATGAACAAGATTCAGACTGACATCAAGGACCTGAAGAAGACGAACCAGGACCTAGAGAAGCGCGTCCAGCTCATGGATAAGGAGTACGCCGACCTTCAGAGCAACCTCGAGCGGAGCAAGAGGGACACGGACACAAGGGTCTTGGAAGCAAAGCTGGACGCTTTAGAGAGGCACGTCGCCTATCTGAGAAAAGAGAAGGGAGAGCTAGAAGAGAAGACGACCAAGTTTCGCTAGTTACAGGACGTAACTAGTTAGACCTGGTAGCTCTCGGTCGGCGCTATCGGGCTGGAGTATGTAGCGACCTTCTCTTCCAACACGGCCTTCTCTGTCCTTAGGGCCTCGACTTCGTTGGAGAGGGAGGTAGCATGCCTCTCGAGTTCCAGGGTCGTGAGCTTCTCTTTGAGGCTCGCAATCTCGGTCAGGAGGGTCGTCTGCTCAGATTCCAGCGAACGAATCCGCTCTTCTAGCTCGGCTCTGTGATCCACGTATTCGGTTATTACTTCCATAAAGACCAGACACATAACGGTGTAATTCCTTTTCTCCGGTCAGACGAAAAACTGTTGATTCAATCGTGAAACCAATTCAATCGCACGCTGTCCTTATCAAGCCCGCAAATTCCACTCGACCCAATGAAGGGCATCTGGACATGGCCGTCCGACCCCAATGACCAAGACAAGACCCTGCGCAAGATCATGGAGGAGGACGAGCTCGTCACGATTCTTGCGGCGCTCGCAAAGAGCGCGGAAGGCCTCTCCAATGCCCAACTCGACAGGCTGCTCTCCAACAACTCTCAATGGAGGACCCTGTCGCACACCAAGGAGCTCACGGCGCTGGGGTTCATCCAGTACCACGTGCAGTTCTTCGGAGACGCCGGAAAGTTTGAGCTTACCGAGCTGGGCAAGGCCGTCCTTTCTAGAATACAGGCCGCGCACTAGGTGCAGGACTACCGCGTCGGTCTTACCCTTCGCCGACCCGCTTTTTCTTGGGCCGGAGTTGTGAGTCTACCCACGAGATGTTGCCGTCCAGCATCATCCTTGCCTCTCTCAGCATCGCGTTCCGTTGCGGCTGGGGAATCTGGGAGATCTTCTCTTGGAAGACGTCGAATATCTCCCTGCCGCGGTTCACAAACGCCGAGGCCCACACTTCCGCTGGCAACAGGTCGGCGAAGAGACGAATCATCACGCGCTCTCTTTTGCCCGCCGATGCCAGAGTCCTTTGCATCTCCTCCAACTCTTGTCTTCCCTTCTTCGTCACAGAGTACTTCACCGTGGTGCTGGTCTCTGCGGATCCGACCCGCTCAAGCAGGTCCTCCTTTACCAAGCTCCTGAGCAGAGGGTAGACCGTCCCGGGTCCAGGTCTCCAAGCTCCCTCCGTCTTGTCTTCAATCGTCCGCATTATCGAGTAGCCTGTCTCTTGGCGTTTCGACAGCATCGACAAGATGTAGAGTCGAAGGATGCCCCGGGGGACCGCCTGAGGGTGTATCCACTTCTTCGCTCCTGTCTCTTGCACGCCGAACGGTTTTCATCGTAGTCGGCTCTATATAAGCAATCGAAATACTGCAATGTAATGTGATTGATATCGATATCGTATTAGATATGCTTATAAAACCTCTAAGAGCGCGCTCAAGCGAGGCTCATGCCTGACATCATCACGGTCAATGATCTCGTCGAGGTTTATGCGGACGGGACCAAGGCCGTAGACGGAATATCCTTCAACGTCCAGGAGGGAGAGTTCTTCGGCTTCCTGGGCCCCAACGGCGCGGGCAAGAGCACCACCATCAAGATTCTGACGACGCTTCTGAGGAAGACCTCGGGCACGGTTTCAGTGGCAGGGTACGACCTGGACAAGAACCCCAAGGAGATTAGAAAGGTCATCGGAGTCCAGAGCCAAGACACCTCCGTCGATCCCGAGCTCACAGGGAGGGAGAACATGATCCTGCAGGGAAACCTGCAGCAGATGAGCGGCAAGGCGCTGGAAGAGAGGGTCGATTATCTACTCGGCGTCGTAGGCTTGAAGGACGCAGCTGACAAAAGGGCGGGCAGGTACTCTGGCGGAATGAAGAAGAGACTGGACCTGGCGTCGACGCTAGTCCACAAGCCCAAGGTGCTCTTTTTGGACGAGCCGACCACGGGCCTCGACCCCCAGTCGCGCGCGACGGTGTGGGACTATCTCGAGGAGCTCAACGAGAAGGAGGGCATCACAATCTTCCTCACGACGCAGTATCTGGAGGAGGCTGACCGACTCTGCCAGCGCCTTTGCATCGTGGACGCGGGCAAGATAGTGGCCGAGGGGTCTCCGGTAGGCCTGAAGAAGGAGATAGGCGCAGATGCGATAACCATAGTGGTCGACAACAGGACCGGCGCGGGCGACAAGACCGCCACAAAAGCAGCCGCCAAGGCGCTCCTCTCGAAGATACCCGAAGTTATGGAGGTGGTCGACTCCGAGGACGGCTTGACCCTCTACGTGAAGAACGGAGGGCTCTTCGTCCCCGAGCTCGTCAGGGCCTTCGACAAGACCGACATCCAGCTCATATCAATCAACATCTCCACGCCCAGCTTGGACGACGTCTTCCTGAAGCACACGGGCAAGAGGATTAGGACGGAAGAGCTGGTGAAGGAGGTCAGCACCGGAAGGTTCGGGGGCAGGAGGAGATAGAAGGAGATGGCGATCCTCTTCGACACGAGATACCTCTTCGTGAGGGCGCTGAAGAAGCTCGTGCGTAACCCCATACTCATCTTCTTCTCCCTGTTCCAGCCAATCATCTTCCTGGTCCTCTTCACGCAGCTGTTCCACTCGCTCAACCTTCTCCCGGGTTTCCCCAAGGGCGTGAGCTACCTCGAGTACGCGTCCGCAGGGATACTGATGCAGAACGCGTTCAGCAGCGCGCTCCAATCGGGGACCTCCATCGTCGAGGACCTCAACTCGGGATTCCTCCAGAAGATGCTTGTCACCCAAGTGAGCCGCTCCGCGATACTCCTCGGGAGGCTGGCGACGGATGCCTTCCGGGTGACCGTGCAGTCCGTCATAATACTCGCCCTCGCGTACGCGCTCGGGTTCAGGCTCGCTTCGGGGATTCCGGGCGTGCTGCTAGTCCTGTTCATCATCGCCTTTTTCGGGCTTGCCTGGTCCGGCATCTCACTGGCGCTCGGCCTTAGGACGAAGAGCGCGGAGACGGTGTTCGGGATTGGGGCCTTCCTGACCTTCCCCTTGCTCTTCATGAGCACCGCCCTCGTTCCGCTCGGCTTCATGCCGTCATGGATGCAAAACGTCTCCAACGTCAACCCGATAAGCTACGCGGTCAACGCGGTGAGGGACCTTTCGATCCCCGGGTTCTTCTCGCTGGGCGCCGAGGTCGGCGCTCTGGCGTTCATCGCGGCGATAGCAGTAGTGACGATAGGGATAACCCTGTACCTGTTCAGAAAGGTAGTTAGCTAAGAGGAAATCGAGGGATAAAGTCTTGACAAGCTCGTCGCTGGAGGCCGTGAACCTCTCGAAGGTGTACGGCTCGTTCACGGCGCTCTCGAACCTCAACCTGAAGATCGAGGGCTCGAAGTGCGTCGGGTTCCTAGGCCCCAACGGCGCAGGCAAGACCACGACTCTCAAGATATTCACGGACCTCATCCGCCCTTCCTCCGGCCAGGCGCTCATCAATGGGTTCAACGTCCATACCCACAAGAAGGCGGCACTGGCATCAGTCGGCACGGTCATAGAGACCCCTGAAATCTACCCCTCCTTGACTCCCAGGGAAGCCCTAGGAATGGTTGCCGAGCTCAGGGGAATACCTCATGCGGAGAGGAAGAAGCGAATAGAGGAAGTGACCGTGGAGGTCGGGATGCAGGAATGGGTTGACAAGCGGACCGGCAAGTTCTCCAAGGGCATGAAGCAGAGGATATGCATCGCGTCCTCGCTCCTCAACGACCCGAGGATAGTAATCCTCGACGAACCGACCACGGGCCTCGACCCGAGAGGGATGAGCGAAGTCAGGGACATAGTAAAGTCCCTGAAGAAGAAGGACCGTCTGATCTTCATGAGCTCGCACATTCTCAGTGAGGTCGAGGACATTTGCGATGAGGTCGCCATGATCGACCACGGCAAGCTGCTGGTCTACGACACACTCCAGAACGTTACGGCCAAGTTCTCGGGAGGCGGTGCCGGAGAGAACCTGGTAGAGGTGGGGCTGATACGCCCTCTGCCCGCTGGGGCTCTGGAAGGACAGATAGCAAAGCTCCCTGGCGTGACCTCCGCCCAGCAGCTCGACGCCAGGCGATTAAGGATACACTGCAACGGTGGGCTGGAGGCGCAGGAAAAGATACTCGCCGACCTAGTCGGAATCGGGGTGGGAGTGGTGAGCTTCCAACCGACTTCCTCCGCCCTAGAAGAGTCGTACCTCAACCTGATCAAGGACACCCTGTGAGAGCCATGTCAGACTCCAACCCTCCCGCACACGGCGTCCCGAACAGCATGACCCAGGTGGGAATCACCATGAGGTACACCTTCCTAGACTACCTCAGGTCTCGCAGGTTCGCCATACTCCTGGGCATAATGCTTCTCATAAGCGCAATCCTGACAATCGTCGTAGCGCACTACAGGCCGGCCAGCTTCCTCAGCTCCCCGCTGTCGTTCTACGCGGGGTGGTGGGGGATGTCGGCCACCTTCGTCGTCGTCCTCTCAGGTATCTTCTTCGGGGGCGACGCTATCTCCGGCGAATTCCAGAACAAGACCGGGTACTTCACTCTGCCCAACCCAGTCCGGAGGTCGAGCATCTACATCGGGAAGTGGGTCTCCGCCTTCATAGCTTCCTCCATAGTCCTTTTCATCTTCGCGGCAATCACAGTGGTCAACGAGGCCTACTACTTCGGGCTGAACATCCCATGGCAGTTCGGGGAATCGTTGCTGTTTGCGTGGTTCTACCTCATAGCCGTACTAGGCTTCACCTTCTTCTTCAGCTCGCTCTTCAAGAGCACCTCCTACTCGATACTGGTGACAGCCATCCTGTTCCTCTTCGCGTTCACGCTCATAGAGACGCTGGTCGCCGACCTAGCGCAGATAGAGCCCTGGTTCATCCTGTCATATGGCTCCGAGATAGTGGGCAACGTCCTCGCTTCGCCATACCCTCCACACATCTCGAAGGTCTCAGGTGCCTTCGGCCGTGGCGGCGCATCCGCTCCCACCTTCACCTCATTCAACGTCACCATTCCGGAGGGCCTCGTGATAATCGCTGGCTATTTCATAGTCACCGCCGTCTTGGGACTGCTCCTCTTCGAGAGGAAAGAGTTCAACTGAACGGACGGCAGAGCCCAAACACCTAGTCAAGCTGACATCGCAAGGTATATGCTGCCGGCCACCGAAACAACTCTCTAGCTGGCCATGGCGCAGGGCAAAATCAACTTTGGGCTCTCTTTCCTCGCGCTCCTATCGTTCACCGCCGCCTTCTTCACCGCCAGGATCTTCACGACGATAAATCCGGACACCGTGGTCGTCAGCGGAGGGGTGCACTTCCACCACTTCTGGTACGGACTGGGGATGGTAGTGGTGGCCGGCTGGCTGGGCATAGCCTGGACTCGTCCCGCGTGGCGCAGAGCTTACGCGGTCGTATTCGGGTTCGGCGGCGGGCTGATCGGCGACGAGGTCGGTCTGCTGCTCACGTTCGGCAACTATCACTCCCAGCTCACATACGTGTTTTTCGTAGGCTTCTTCTGCTTCGTGACCCTCGCGATTTTGGTCGTCCGGTTCAGGCAGGACATCGAACGAGATCTGTTGGACGTGGAGAAGGGGGAGACCACGGCACACGTAGGACTGGCGATAACCTGCTGCTCCGCGCTCCCATTCGCCTTCGGCTTCCTTCTTGCAGGCTCAGCCCTCGCGCTGGGCGGCGTCGCGCTGGTCGCGGTCGGGCTTGTCGTGCGCGGCAGGCGAAAAATTGAGCGCAGCCTAGTTTGAGAAAGTGCGGGAGGTGGGATTCGAACCCACGAACCCCTAAGGGACGAGGTCCTGAGCCTCGCGCCGTTGACCAGGCTGGGCGACTCCCGCGCAGAGCGAGGCGGGCCGCAAACAACGACTTAAAGAATCTAATCGAGAGCTCATCCCAGGCCCCAGCTCACCGCTTTGTCCGGGGTTATGCGGAAGATGGGCGACTCGCCTTCACCCCACGGGTCCTTCCTGTAGGACTCGAACTTGGCCATGAGCAGGCCCAGTAGCCTGAGGTACTCGGCACCCCTCTCGTGGACCTTGCACGTCCCCTCTATCGTGACCGCCTTGGTCGGGCGGAGCCTGTCGACCACGAGAGCGACGCTCGGGTTCTCCCTGACGTTCTTTAGCTTCTTTGTGCCGTAGTCGACGGCTATGACGAAGCTGTTGCCGTCCAGCGCGTATATGACCGGCGTGACCTGCGGTTTCCCCTCCTTGGACGCCGTGGCAAGGCGGCACACCTCGTTGGACCTCAGGAACGCCTCTTCTTTCGCCGTGAACTTTACCATGCCAGCGTGAAGGATGCGCCTGACTTTACGCGTTTTCAGGACGGGTGAGAGCCGCGACTGGGAATTGAACCCAGAACATTAGCAAACTGCGCTCCACCCTCAGAATAGATAAATCCCGTTAGCTAGGTGGCGCGCCTGCGCCGCGATAGCTCAGTCTGGTAGAGCGTTACCTTGGTAAGGTAAAGGTCTCGGGTTCAATTCCCGATCGCGGCTCCCATGGTGACGCAGCTTTTTCTTGTTGACCGGCTTCCTTACACGCCTAGTTCGTTTTCTAGAGACGCACCTCCTTCCGCTAAGGCAATCCAAAAAAGGTACCGGGGGCGGGATTCTCATGGCTGGCATTTTGAGCCCGCGACCTTCGGGGACATTGCTGTCCTCTCCGGATTTCACATCTTGGCCGATTATGAGTCTCGCCCACGCATGGGCGTAGCCGGCGCAATGGGCCAAGCTATGCTACCCCGGCGACTCCCACGCGGCGAAGTAACTATGTAATCTTTCCTTCCGGGAGGCAGCCTCGTCCTAGGAGGCTCACCCCGCGCCATCCAGAATGCTTTTCTATGCGAGCTTGACCCGCCACCTTCGGACAATGCAGATTCCGGTGCTGGACGTCACAAGCTACTACAACTTCCTGAGCGGGTTGATGATCACGCTTTTCGTAGTCAGCCTAGTAGTCATCTTCGTGTACGAGTACGAGGTCCTCCGCCGGCCGAAGACCTGAGCCGCCCGACTGCTACCCTCTTCCGCGAACCCGCTCTATCTTGGACGAGCGACCCAGCTCCAGGGTCTCCGACCCCATCTTCGACACTTGGATGACGGCCCCGTGGACGCGCAGCTTCTCGCCCGCCTGGATCTCCCCGATAACGTTCGAAGCCTCGTCCCAGGCCACCGCGGTTATCTCTCCGGTGTCGTCCCCGAGGACCACCTCCCCCTTCTTGGCCGTCGACCCGTCCTTCAGGTTCACCTCGCGCACGCTCCCCTTGGATAGCGCCATGACCTCCAGGTCTACGTTGCCGCTCGCGACGTGCTTGGCCACATCCGCCACCTTGACCAGATGAGCCGGCCTTGCTACCTCGGCGTCCTTCGGCTGGTCGCCGCCGGTCATCTGTATGACCGTCGCGCTGTCCCCGTGCAGCTCCGGTTCCCCTTGGCGTCCGGTCTTTTGCCTCAGGTTGGTGACCCTGACCCCGCTTCCCGACCTTACCTCAGGCAGGTCGACGCCATCCCAGACGACCACCCTGGTGGTCTTGTCGCCCGGACCCCTGAACTCGAACTGCGTGAGCGAGCCGTTGGAGCCGTCGTCTCGGCGCACGAAGGTGGAGCGCCTGCTGTCGGTCGCGGCGAGACCCTCGACCGCGAACACCATTTCTCCAGCCTGGACCTCGTCCACCTTCTTGGACAGCGACGGGAGCGGGGCCAGCTTCGACACGATTGACGCGTCGGTTATCACTTCGATCCTGCCTCTCTTCCCAAGATTGAGGTTTGGCTTGCCGTCGAGGCCCTGCTTGACGTACGCGCTGACCACCCGCACCGGCGCGTCGACGGCGATGCCGGAGAGCTTCATCGCCTCCTCGTTGTCCTCCCATATCGTGAGCCTGCCGACGCCGTTCCGGTCGAAGAGGTTAACCCGCCTGTACCGTCCGACGCCGCTGCCGTCCTTCCTCTTGAACTCCGAGACAGGATATATCGCCAGGACCCTTGCGACGACCGTGATGTCGTTCGCGCCGATGTGAAGGTCCTTCAGCGTCAAGTCCGCCGTGATCATGTGCTGGAGCTTGACGCCGAGCTCTCCCGCGATCAGGAAGAGCGCCCCCTGGTCTGTGAGGTACCCCGAACCAACAGTCCGTTTCTTCTCCTGTACCCGCTCCATCAGGGATTCTCGGCTGATTTCGGGCCTGTTGCGAAGGACCTCGGTCACGAGGGCTTCGAAGTCATACATCTGTTCGCACTTCCTACGACGCGTTCACTTGCGCTATCGCGCCTTCCATGACGTCGAGGCCCTCTTCGAGCTCCTCTCGTGCGACGTTCAGGGGCGGGATTACCCTGAGCGTGTTCCTTCCTGCGGTTATCAGGATCAGCCCATCTTTGAAGCAGGCCCTCTCGATTGCCTCGGCCTCGCGCGCTCCACGCTCCTTGGTCTTCTTGCTCTTCACGATCTCCACGCCTATGAAGAGCCCCTTCCCCCTGACGTCTCCCACTATCTCGTAGCGCTCCTTCATCTCCTCGAGCCTTTTCATCGCGACCCTCCCCATCTTCACCGCGTTCTCCATTAGCTTCTCCGAATTAATTACCTCCAACGTGGCCAGCGCCGCCTCGACGGCCACCGGGTTCGCGCCGAACGTCGAGGCGTGCTGGCCCGGCACCCACGACCCCATTATCTCCGCCCCCGCTATCATCCCGCCCAGCGGCATCCCGGATGCGAGGCCCTTGGCGACGCTGATGATGTCGGGCTCGAGGTTGTAGTGCTCCACCGCGAAGAACTTCCCCGACCTCCCTATGCCGGTCTGCACCTCGTCCGCCGCAAACAGGACTCCCTCCTTCCGCAGGAAGCTCATCCTCCTGAAGTAGTCCGGCGGAGGTAAGACGTACCCTCCCTCTCCCTGGAAGGGCTCGAAAAAGTACGCGGCCACGTCCTCCACGGGGACGAACTTGTCGAGATACTGCTCCTTGAAGTAGTCGACGCAGTAGTAGTCGCACTCCGGGAAGGTCTGCTTCCACGGGCAGCGGTAACAGTACGGGAAGGGAAAGTGAACGACATCCGGGACGAGCGGGAACGCCCCCTTCCTCTGGACTGGCTTGCTCCCGGTGAGGCTCAGCGCGCCCATGGTCCTCCCATGGAACGCCCCCGAGTGAGCGAGAAATAGAGGCCTCTTGGTGTAGTTTCTCGCCAGCTTCATCGCGGCCTCGTTCGCCTCCGCCCCGCTGTTCCCCCAGTACACCATCTTCTCACCCTCGCCTGGAGCCAGGGCGCAGAGCTCTTCCGCCAGGGTCACGAGGTTTTCGTAGTAAAAGTCCGTGTAGGAGAAATGGATGAACTTCTCGAGCTGCTTCTTCGCGGCCGCGACCACCTTTGGGTGAGTCGAGCCGGTGCTCAGCACGGCTATCCCGGAGGAGAAGTCGATGAATCGGTTTCCGTCGACGTCGGTCACGACGGAGCCGTGGGCGGACTCCACGACGAGCGGGTCATCCCTCGCAATCGATGGTGAGATGATTTCCGACGTCCTCTTGATGACGGCCCTCGCCTTGGGCCCTGGGACATCCCCCCTCACCGCTCTTATGCTCTTCTTGGAGGGCAAGTCTTGAACCCCGGACTTCGCGGAGGGTCTGCCTACGCTGGGTTTTGCTTGGGCATCGAGAGCTCGATTTCCAAGACCGGTAGGCTCAACTGCCTTCCGTCCCGAGAGACCACGTTCTCTCCGTCAATCTGAATCTTGGAGATTTCGACCTGGCTCATGAACCTCTTCTTGAGCAGTTGGACCACGTCGACTGCCTTGTTGATGGCCTCGCCCCTGGACCTGAGGATTACATGCTCGGCTCCGCTGTTGAACATGGTTATGCAAGCGGTGATGTAGGCAAGAGGTTCCTTGTACTGACCAACGATTACTGTTTTCGTCTCTCCAGACATGGTTTCAGCCATCGAGTTCCCGCCTTATAATAGCTCTGTCGGGCAAGTCACCATCTCCCATCTGTGCCCTCGAAGGACGTCGCTCTCGCAAAGGCGAAATAGAGGATATAAACCGAGATTCAAGGGAGGCCCGCCAAGAGGGGTCGTCGGCTAGTCTGGTCTAGGCTTCAAGCCTCGGGCGCTTGAGACCCCCGGTTCAAATCCGGGCGACCCCACCACGTCAAAAAATCACTGCGTCGTGCACGCAGTCCTCCACCCTAGTCCAAAATTGCCGGACAAAGGCTATTAGAATAGCGAGGGACGAAGATCACCCGTCTCGTTTTGAGCCACATCATAGGTCACCTCGACCTCGATTACTTCTATGCCCAGGTAGAGGAGGTGGAGAACCCGTCCCTGAAGGACAGGCCCGTATTGGTCTGCGTCTTCTCCGGGCGGACGGAGGAGAGCGGCGTGGTGAGCACCTCGAACTACAAGGCGCGAGAGTACGGTGTAAGGTCGGGGATGCCCATCGCCCTAGCGAAGCGCCGCCTCAGCGGCATCGACGGCGCCTTCATACGAATGGACCACGGGAAGTACGAGCTGTATTCTGACCGCGTGATGGAGATGCTGAGAGGCCGGGTGGACGTGCTGGAGCCGGCCGGGATAGACGAGGCGTTCTTCGACGTCACCAAGAAGACGGGGGGCGACTTCGGCGCTGCAACGGCACTGGCGCTAGAGCTCAAGGACGAGATATTGCGGGGAGAGAAGCTGACCTGCTCGATAGGGATAGGGCCGAACAAGGTCGTGGCGAAGATAGCGTCCGACTTCAAGAAGCCCGACGGTCTGACCGTCGTGAAGGATGACGAGGCTCGGGCATTCCTTTCCCACCTGCAAGTCGACAAGATCTACGGCGTCGGACCGAAGACCGCGAAGCTCCTCGAGGAGCAGGGAATCACGACCATCTCCGACCTTGCGGGTGCCACGACAGAAAGGCTCGAAGACCTGCTGGGCAAGAAGCTCGCCGTCTACCTCCACAACGCCTCCATAGGCGCCGACGAGGAGCCCGTAGTCGACCGCGGGGGGGCATCCCAGCTGAGCAGGATGATCACGCTGAAGCACGACACCCACGACCTCGACCAGGTCGTCGCCGAGCTCCTTCCGCCCATCAGGGACGTCCACGAGAGGCTGGTCTCGAAGAGCCTCTTCTTCAGGAACGTCTCGGCCATCGGAATCCTCAAGGACCTGTCCATCCACACCAGAAGCAAGACCCTCGAGACGCCCACGAACGACTACTCCGTCCTCGAGAGGGAGGTCAGGGAGCTGTTCGCGGTGCTCCTGCGCGAGGTCGGTGACCTGCGCCGGGCGGGGGTGCGCCTGAGCGGGCTCCAAGACATGGTTGACCAGCACTCGCTCACGGAGTTCACGAGCTGAGCGACCGACATGCCAAACACCCTCGAATCCAAGGAGGAGCTCGCCTCGCGGTTTGTCCGCTATTCAAAGGACCAGAGCCAGTTCGAGAGGGCGATAGAGGCGGCGCTCGGAGGGTGCGTGAAGAGGCACGTCTTCCTTCCGAGCGGGAGGTACGTGTGCACGGTCGTCGGGAGCAACGCGGACGAGTTCGTGGACCCCGACAGGCCCTTCTGCTCCTGCGAGTCGTTCTTCTACGCCGTCCTCAGCGCCAAGGCGAAGTACTGCTACCACATCCTGAGCTACAAGATAGCGGACGAGTCGGGGCTGGTCAACGAGGTCCGTTTTGACGACGAAGAGTACGACACTTTCCTGCGCCTCCTCGCGCAGGACGTCCTGCGCTCGCGGGAGCTTGGGAAGAAGTGAGCCTCGGGACAGACGAGTCCCAAGACTTATCGCATTCGAAAATATACCGGTCCGGGCGGAAATGAAAGGTTCACTTGTGGCCACCTTGGTCGTAGTCCTAATCGTGGTGGCCGGAGGCGCCTATCTGCTCATACACTCGACTTCGACTTCCAGCGGCACCGGGACCAGCCAATCCACCAGCTTCAGCAGCTCGTCGGTCGCTCAAATCCAGGGTACGCCCGATGTCGCCGTGAACAACGTGGCGTGCACCTCCAACCAGCGAACGTGCGTCGTTTCATTGGTGAACTCGGGAGGGACCGTCCAGGCTACTGGCTGCACCTTGAATGGGTCGCCCGGAGTCTTCGCGCCCAAGCCGAGCAGCATCCCGTCCGGAGGTCTGGTGAACGTCACGTGCGCGCCCACCTCCAATTCCGTGTCCATCCCGGGATTCCACGTCTCAGGCTCGATCCAGCTTGGCGATGGCTCGTCGGTGCAATTCACGGGCACTTGGAATTAAGATTCCCGTTCTTGATGTGGAGTGGAGAGCCACGGGAGGGATTTGATCCCTCGACCTGCTGCTTACAAGGCAGCTGCTCTACCAGGCTGAGCTACCGTGGCGCGAGTTTCCCTCCTGCCGCGTCGGTTTATCTCCCTTTTTTGGGCGTCCCTCGAGAGGAATCGCCTCGCGGCTCACACATAATACCGGCCGGCTCGTCACCACTGCTCGGCGCCACAGCTTGGAGAAGCGCGAGCTCGGCAGGACCAGGGAGAAGATACCCGTAATCGGCATGGGCACCTGGGAGATGGGCGACGTCCAGAACGAAGGGCGCGCCCTCGAGCTCCAGTCCCTGCGCAGAGGGATGGAGCTCGGCATGACGATGATAGACACCGCGGAGATGTACGGCCACGGCAACGCCGAGAAGCTGGTCGGACAGGCGATCAAGGGTATGAGGGACGAGGTGTTCATCGTCACCAAGGTGTCGCCCGAGCACTTCGGATACGACGACGTGCTCGGCTCGTGCGAGGCCAGCCTGAGGCGGATGGGGGTCGAGCACGCCGACCTCTACCTGCTGCACTGGCCCAGCCACAAGGTCCCCATCGAGGAGACCATGAAGGCGATGGAGGAGCTCGTCTCGCGCGGCAAGACACGCTACATAGGCGTCAGCAACTTTTCGGTCGAGCAGACGCTGAAGGCCAGGGAGGCGCTGCCGAGGTCCGACGTCGTCTGCAACGAGGTGAAGTACAGCCTCACCCACCGTGCCGTGGAGTCGGAAGTCATACCCTTCTGCGAGAAGGAGAAGCTCACGGTCATCGCCTATAGCCCCCTCGACACCGGGAAGATCCCCACCAAGAAGGTCCCGAAGCCTCTGCTCGACAAGTACGGGATGACGCCGGCCCAGCTCATGCTGAACTGGGTGACGTACAAGGAGGCGGTCGTCGCGATACCGAAGGCGTCCAACATCGAGCACGTGGAGGAGGACGCAGCTGCGCTAGGTACCAGGATTTCGCGCGACGACTACCAGGCCCTGTCTCGGACGTTCGAGTGACTAGCTCTTCGCAGCGCTGACGGCCTTCTGGGGCTTCTGGATGTGGTGCATCCTCCCTAGGTCGGCGACGTAGGGTTTCAGCTTCGTGGGGACTACGGCTTCGATGGGCTCCCTCAGGCTCGTGCCCTTGTCGCGCTTGGTCTTCCATATCTTCTCGTCGAACTGGATGATTGCCTGCCCGACTGTCTTGCTCACCCTGTTCTTGTCGGGCTCCGGGAACCTTTCAAGGTGGATGCTCCGCTGGCCGTAGAGCCTCTTCCAGATGTGCTCCGTCATGTGCGGCGCGATTGGTGCCGTCAGAAGCAGGACGCCCTTCATGACGTGGTGGAGTGTGTGCCTTGCAGCGTCGCGCTCTCCCTCGGTCACCCCGTCCCCGTAGGCGCGCCCCTTGACCATCTCGATGTAGTGCGCAGCGAAAACGTTCCAGACGAACTCCCTGATCTTCGTCGCGGGGACGAACCCGTTGCCCTCCTCGTAACCGCCGACGCACTCCTCTATGAGCCGGTTCAGCTCCGAGAGGATCCAGGCGTCGGTGGACATCGGCTTCGCGCTCTTCGGCTCCGGGAACGACGCGATGAAGCGGGCGGTGTTCCAGAGCTTGGTGAGGAACTTCCCCGCGCCGGCGACCCTGTCCTCCGAGAGGCGGAAGTCGTAGCCCAGGTTCGCCTCTGAAGCGCCCCAGAAACGGAAGGTGTCGGTCCCATACTTCTGCAGCAGCGGCTCGGGGTCCATAAAGTTGCCAAGGCTCTTCCGCATCGCCCTCCCCTGCGCGTCCTGCCCTAGCCCCCCTATCCAAGCCTCCTTCCACGGAGCCTTCCCCGTGAGGAGGTAGCACCTCAGGAGCGAGTAGTAGAGCCAGGTCCTGACTATGTCCTTGCCCTGGAGCCTGAGCGTGGTCGGGTATGTGGCCTTGAAGAACTTCTGGTTCTTGGTCACCTTGGTCACGTAGAGCGCCGAGATGCTCGAGTCCATCCAGGTGTCGAAAGTGCGCGTCTCCCCGACGAACTTCGTGTTGGCGCACTTCGAGCACTTCCTGAACGGGGCGGGGTCCTTCCATGGCCTGTAGTACTTGCCCGCCTTCGGGAGGTGCGGCGTCTCGCACTTGGTGCAGTACCAGATCGGGATCTCGGTAGCGTAGTAGCGCCTCCGGGAGATGGGGTAGTCTGTGGTGAGCGAGTCTATCCAGTCGAAGAGCACCTGCCTGTGCATGGGTGGGTGGAACTTGATCTGCCTCGCCAGCTTCTTCAGCGCCGGGCCGAACTGCAGCTGCTTGAGGTAGAACTCCTCCATCGGTATTATCTCGATGGGTGTGTGGCTCCTCTCGCAGAGCGGCGTCCGGTGTTGCACCTGCTCGACCTTGACCGCGACCTTGGCGTCCTGGAGGTCCTGGATGATCTGGGAGCGCGCGTCCTTGATCGCCATCCCGACGTACTTGCCCGTCACCGCCGTCATCTTCCCCTCCATATCGATCGCCTGGATCTCTTGGAGACCGAGCTGCCTGAAAATCTGCACGTCGTTGTAGTCGCCGTAGCTGCAGACCATCAGGACACCCGTGCCGAACTCGATGTCCACGCTCTTGTGCGTCTTTATCGGAACCTCCTTGCCGTAGATCGGGACCACGGCGGTCTTCCCGACCATCCGCTTGTATCGCTCGTCCGCCGGGTTCACCACGACCAGCTGGCACGCGGACAGCAACTCGGGCCTGGTCGTCGTCACCAGGAGCTCCTCGCCGGTCTCCTTTACCGTGAACTTGTTGGTAACGAGGTATGCGGGGAGGTCCTCGTACTCTATCTCCGCGTCGGCTATAGTCGTGCCGCAGTCGGTGCAGTAGTTGTTGGGCCTGGTCGCGATGTGGATGAGCCCCTTGTCCCACAGCTCTATGAACGACCACTGCGTCAGCGTCCTGTAGTCCTCCGAGTCAGTGCGGTACTTCTCCTTGAAGTCCCCGGAGATTCCCATCCTCTTCAGGAGCTCCACCATGTACGCCTCGATGTCGTCGAGCGCGTGCTTGCAGAGCCCGATGAACTCCTCCCTGGGGGTCTTCCTCATCTGGATCCTGTACTTGCGCTCCGTCGCTATCTCCACGGGGAGCCCGTTGCGGTCTATCCCTACGGGGTAGAGGACGTTGTACCCCCGCATCCTGGCCGCCCTCGCCACCATGTCTATCTGCGCGTACTGGGTCAGCGCCCCCGGGTGCCAGGGCTTCCCCGACGGGTAGGGAGGTGGCGTGTCCATCACAAAATTGCGTTTTTTGTCAGTATTCGGCCTAAACTTGAAATTATCTTCAAACGCCCATATCCTCCTGACCTCCTCCTCGAGAAGGGGATTCCAGCTTGTCGACTCCAGTCTGTTGGGCGGGGCTGCGCTCGCGGGGCTTGAGGCCCGCTGTTGCTCCCCTTGTTTCTCCAAAACTCTTTTCACTCCACACCTCGAGGGTATTTAGCTTGAGTGCGCGGCTTGCGGCCGCCTCCGGCCAGCGGGCCGCTCTAGGCTTTCGCGTACACGGAAGGGTCCCTCACGCCGCTCTCTGCGAAGGCCAGCTTCCTCCTCTTGCAGTTCGAGCAGGTCCCGCAGTGCACCGGGAGCTTCTTCCCTCCGACCGTCCTGAAGCCGTGGCCAGCGTAGCAGCTGTAGGTGTAGGCCCAGGGGACCCCGAGCTCCTGGCCGAGCTTGACCACCTTGTCCTTGTCGTAGGTGATGAGCGGCGCCAGCATCCTGTACCCGCCGTGGTGGGTTGCCTGCTCACCGAGCCTGTTGATCTCCTCGAGGAACTCCGGGGTGTTGTCCTTCATCGCCACCGGCGTCTCCCTGCGAATCCCGATGTAGACGTCGAACCGCTCCTGCGTCGAGATGTAGAAGGACTCGGCGTGGGCCAGCCCGACGAGCAGGAGTATCGCGTTCCTGCAAGGGTCCCACCACTTTAGGATTCTGTCCCTGGCCTTCTCCGGGATCCAGAGGTCCTCTTCCCTCGTCTCCGGGATCTCCTTCTCCGCGTGCGTGAGGAGGGACGTGCTTATCTCGCCGAGCCACCTCATGTCTATGATTTTCAGGGGGGCCTTCAGCCGCCGGGAGATCTCCTTGATGCAGAACTCCTCGTACTTGTAGGTCCTCTGCCCATAGTCGCAGAAGACGAGAAGCATGTGGTCTGGCTTGATGACCTTCTTCACGTAGTACGCCATGGTGACGGAGTCCGCCCCGCCCGAGATGCAGCAGATGGCACTCCTTCTCTCCTTAGACCTGACTTGCTCGCTCGTCATTGACGCACCTCGCGCCGCGTTTCGTGTGGTTATATCGTTTCGTTCCGGCTCGGGCGCCTAGCCCCTCTTCGCGGTCGAGACCATCGAGAGGACATCTCTGTCCCTGAGGACGTAGTCGACCGGCAGGTGCAGGGCGGTCCTCGCGTCGACTCCGTAGAGGAGACCCTTGAACAGGTCGGTGTGGACGGCCTTGGCCAGGTCCTCCACGGTCGAGCCCGCGGGCAGCAGGTAGACGTCCGGGAGGACGTTCCCGTGCTTGTCCGTCAACCTCTCCGGGTCGGCTACCGGGTACACCGCGTTCATCTTCAGGAGCTTGAAGATGGCTATGTTGAGGCCGAACTGGACCCCCGTCCTGAGGTACTCGCCGAAGACCTTCCTCCTGATGTACGCGAGGGCGGTCTTCTGGGCGTCGGTCAGCTCCTGGGGCCTTACGACGTCGAAGCGCTCCTCACCTGGGACGTATTTTATCAGACCCTTCACCTCCGCCCTCCTTAGGGAGAGCTCCGCCTCCCCGCTGGTCGGGACGACCATCAGCTCCTTGTACTTCTCCCTGAGGGCCTTGAAGTTCTCCGCGGAGTTCGGCAGGTCCATCTTGTTCGCGATTATCAGCGTCGGCTTGGAGATGTCGCGGAGGATCCAGCAGAAGTTCTTGGTCTCTTCCTCGTTCCAGGTGTCGACGTCCCTCTCCTCGAGCATGGACTCTTTGAGCGCGTAGATCACGTGCTCCCGCTTCACGCCTATCCCCTGGAGGACCTCCGCGACCGCGTCGGGAAGGCCCATGCCGGGTTGCTTTGCGGTCTTTGATATCTTCACCATGTTGCTGGAGAAGAGCTTGGTGTACCACAAGACGAGCTCCAGCTCCACGTCGGCGAGGTCGGCGAGCGGGTCTCCCGTGCCCGGCTCGGCCATCTTCCCGTCCTTGTCCACGCTCCCCGAGGCGTCGACCACGTGGAGCAGCGCGTCCGACTGCGCCGCCACAGAGAGGAACTGGTTCCCGAGCCCCTTCCCCATCCACGCCCCCTTGATGAGCCCCGGAAGGTCGGTCACCTCGATGGGGATGAACCTCCACCCCTCCTCGCACTTGGAGTTCTTCGGGTTGTCCTGGAGGTTGAACTCCTTGTGGACGCACAGCGTCACCGCTTGCCCTATTCCGGTGTCGGCCGACTTGGTGGTGAACGGGTAGTTGGAAATCTCCCCCGCCTTCAGCGTCATGGAGTTGAAGAGGGTGGTCTTGCCCGCGTTGGTCTTTCCAATCAATCCGATACGAATGACCATTTTGTGACCAGTTCTCTGTTAGCAGTAGAGGCTCGTCTGCTTGGGAGCGAAGACGCGGTTCCGGTAGTTAAGGGTATGCTAGAAAGCAGCGACGGCCGAGCAGACCGCCCTAGGATCCGACCGGCCTGTATCTCAGGAACGCGGCCACCCCTCCGAAGGACTTGAGCATGGCTCCCTCCTCAGTGCCCGAGGAAATCACCTCCACCTTCGCCCCCACCTGGATGGCCCTCTCCTCGAGCAGGTCGACGATGTCGGTCTCGTCGACCAAGAACTCCTTCGAGCCGCAGTTGGAGCAGGGCTCGGAGGTTATCTCCTGGATAGCCTGGGTCTTCTTCGAGTTCGGGGCGAACTTCTCCCTCACCGTCTGGCAGTTCTTGCACGTCGCCGATATCCTCACCATGTCGACGTCGTCCGCCACCAAGATTGTCTCCACGTTGCTCTTCTCGAGCGCCTGGATTATCCTTGGAAGGCCGTAGACCGCTACCCCGTTCGGCTTGTTGACCTCCCCGAGGAACCTCTGCACGAGCTTCTTCTCGTCGAAGAGCCTCACGTCCTGGAGCTTGTCCGCCGCCTTGTCCACCATCTCCCTGACCCCCTCCCGGCCCGAGTAGGCGGTGTCGAGCACGGCGACGACGTTCTTCCGCAGGTTGTAGTTCAGGAACTCCGTCTTCATGAAGTCCTCCTTGGTGTAGCCAGGGCCTCCGATGATCAGTCCCGTGACCTTGTACTCCTCGACCAGTATCCGGTTGGCGTGGTCCGCCACCCTGTGATAGAAGTAGGTGAGCTCCATCTCCCTCCCCCTCTCGTACCTCCTCGCGCTCTGCCCTCCCTTCCTGGTCTTCCCTGAGATGCCGGAGGTCATCACGTTCACGACCTGGAACGACTCACCCGAGAGTATCCCTATCCCTGCCTCGTTCGCGTCGATGGCCAGGATGCCGTAGACCTTCTCCTCCCTGAGCATGTCCTTGAGGTACTCGATGTGGAAGTGGTCATCGCACTGGTAGAGGAAGGACTTCACGGGCTTCGGGGGGATTATCTCGCGGAGCACTATCACCTCGCTCCCGGGGCCGTTGGTCATCAGGGCGCCGCAGAAGATCACCAGGCCGTTGTCCGGGGTCTCCCTGTAGAGCTTGAGCTTCTGCATGGTCTTCGTGAGGGCGTCCTGGACGTGGTTGCGCGTCGTGTCCGACTTTATGTTCCCGGCGGTGCCCCACTCGTTCCTGAGGTACGCGATGACCTCGTGGATGGGCTTCTTCGGCGGGATGTAGAGGGAGACGAGCTCCGTCCCGCGCCCCTCCTTGCCGGAGAGCTCGGATATGACCTTCCGAATCTTGTATAATCTTACAGAGTCTGCCTTTGTGCTTAGCAACGAGGAATGACCTCCGGTGAGTCAGCTGACGGATTCACTGGGAACTGCTGGGCTTCTGACTCGGGATTGCATCGTCGGATGAGTGGATTAGGGCATTCACCTTTATAAAAACTATGCCGGGCACGTTGGCTAGTCGACATGTCCACGCCCCCCAGCAGCAAGAAGATCGTCCTGCGCATAGGCGGGTCGGTGCTGGGCTCCCCTCCCCAAGCGAAGCTCCTCAAGGGATACGCGGAGGTCATCGCCGAGGCGAGGAGTGCGGGTCACTCCGTCGCAGTGGTCGTGGGGGGAGGGCCGGTGGCGCGAGCCTACATCGCCACGGCCAAGGAGCTCGGGCTGCCCCGGGAGGGGCAGGACATGATTGCTATCGACGCCTCCCGCTTGAATGCCAAGCTCGTGGGCATGAAGATAGGCGTCAAGCGCGTCTCCACCACAATCCAGGGGATGATGCTCGAGCTGGAGAAGAACAAGGTGGGGGTGATGGGAGGGCTGAGGCCGGGAATCACCACCGACACCGTCGCCGCGATTCTCGGGGACGCCTGGCATTCAGACCTCCTGGTAAAGGCCTCAGACCAGGACGGAGTCTACACCGCCGACCCGAGGACCGACAAGGAGGCCAAGCTTCTGCACAGCCTGTCGTATCAGGAGCTTGTCAGGATACTGGGAGGGGCTGACCACAGGCCCGGCATCCACAGCATCGTGGACCCGGTCGCGGCGAAGTTCATCGCAAAACACAAGATGACACTCGTGGTGACCAACGGCTTCTTCCCCTCGAACGTGCGCAAGGCCTTGCTCGGCGAGCGCGTCGGAACGCTGGTCTCCTAAGGGGCCGACGTATCCCTGATTACCTAGAAACTCCCTGCTTGGCCAGCCTGCCCTTCAGGGCCTCGACGGCCTGTCTGGTGTACTGGACGCCGCGGCGGTCCCCCGTCAGGACGTGCTCTATCCTCCCGTCGTCCATCTCGAAGAAGACCTGGGGAATCACGTAGTCCGGAATCCAGTCGCCGTATTTCTTCACCAGCTCGTCGGCCGTCCTGACGTCGTCGGTCTCGATGTCGTGCAGGATGACGGGCACCCCGACCGCCTTCGCGGCGTCCTGCACAGGCCCCACCGTGGTGGGCACGCAGTGCGGGCACCAGTCCGCGTAGACGATGTGTATCGCTCTCAGCACGCTCTGACCGAAGCCGGCGGGTCCGTATAAACCGTGACCCGTGTCAGCCCTCGTCGATGCGCATCATCGAGACGAACCTCGTGAACTCCTCCTCCGTGACCCACTCGACCCTGAGGTAGTCGACGATCTCCTCCTTGTCCATGCCTATCCTGCGCGCCTCCTCGACTGCCACCCTATACGCCTCTATCTCGGTCGGCCTCTCGAAGTACGGGAACCTCCTGTCGTAGAGCTCCTTACCCTCCCTGAACTGCCTCACGTGGGTGAGCTCGTGTATGACGTCGAGATACAGGTGCCTCTCCTGTCCGGTCTTGAGGTATTCCGGGTTGATTATCACGTTCCCAGTCTCGCCGTCGACTCGGAGATAGCCTCTTGGCGAGTCGAGGGAGATCTTCAGCCTCGAGATGACCTCCTCCGTCTCCGGCCCGAAGAGGCCCTTGACGGCCTCAATCCTCTCGAAGCCGGCGAAGACCTCCGCGAACGCTTTGATCGTCCCCGCGGGCGCGTCCCTGTTTATCGTGACGCCGAACGCCTCCCCTGAGGCCGCGGCCCACTCCGGACACACCTTCCGGGGACGCCGCTCGTACAGGGTCTTGGTGTAGGCCAGCCTGAACCCTTGCTTGAGGTAGAAGCCCTCCACGGAGTCGGAGGCCAACGTCTGAAGGATTAGCCGCCTTCCCTCGTCCGCGGCAATCTCGCGGACGTGCGCCAGCACCGCCGCCGCGACGCCCCTTTCCCTGAAGTCCGGTGCCGTCCCGACGCAGTACACCCCCGCCACGCCGCCGGCCGACCTGTACAGGACGGCGCATCCGGCCGGGGCCCGCCCCACCCTCGCCAGGATCACACTGGCCTTCTTGTCCTTGACGACCTGCCGCATTATCCCGGTTACGGCGCCGTTCAGGCTCAGGTCGCCGTAGAACGCCTGCAGGTAGGTCCGGGTCCACTCCTGGAGCTCCTTCCCCTTTGAGCGGGAGCTCACGACGGCCACGTCGACGCCGGCCTTCGGGGTGAGTTTGCCCTTTTCCTGCGGCCGAGCCTCCATGACCAGCATCCTGTCGAGGACGGCGTAGCCCCTCGAGAAGAGCGAGGAATTCAGCTTGTCCCAGGGGCGACCCTCCTCCACCATGATGTATGGTGTCCCCCTCTTCCTCTTCGCGAACTCTTTCTCGATGGCCTGGATTGCGTCTCCAGGGACCCTCTCCGCTCCGAGGAAGCCCCCCCTGTTGTAGAAGTACTCGTCCTTGAAGGTGTCCGAGAACATCGCGTAGCAGGTCTTCGAGACCCAGACAGTCTCGTCGGCCCACTTCTCCCACCAGCTCACCTCGTTGAGCTCATAGCCCTTATCCTCAAGGCTTGGCAAGGAAGTCCACCCCGAGGACATCTGACACGACGCGGAGGGCGGAGTAGTCGCGGGCCTCGTCCGACGAGCCTCCCCCAATCAGCTCGTCCTCGACCCACCTTATCGCCTTGGGCGTGTCGACGTCGTCGTCCATCGCCGAGTAGAATGGGGAGAGCCGCCTCCGGACCGCGTCCTGGGAAGGTCCGACCCTGCTGGTGGTCTTCGCGGCGGACTCCCTCAGCCTTCCGGCCTTGGCCGCGGCTCTGGAGTAAGCCCTGCTCGCGCTCTTCAGCCGGGGAAGGCTGAACTCCATGTCATCCCTGTAGTGCCAGGAGAGCAAGTAGTATCTCAGCTCGTCCGCGCTGTACTCCTTGAGGAGCTCCCTGACGAGGAAGGTGTTCCCCGCGGACTTGGACATCTTCCGCCCGCTCAGGTTGACCAGCCCTGTGTGGACCCAATATCTCACCAGCGGCCTGAGGCCAGTCAGCGACTCCCCCTGCGCCAGCTCGGCCTCGTGGTGCGGGTAGATCAACTCGTAAGCGCCCCCGTGGATGTCGTACCGCGGCCCGAAGTTCGTCAGGGTCACCGCCGTGTCCTCGATGTGCCAGCCGGGCGACCCCCTCCCCCACGGGCTGTCCCACTTCCCCTCCTCTAGGATCACGGGCCTCCAAAGCGCAAAGTCGAGTAGGTTCCTCTTGTTCGGGGTGAGCTCCAACGGCCTCAAGGACAGCTCGTTCTTGGACTGGTGAGAGAGCTTTCCGTAGTATGGGTACTTCGAGGTGTCGAAGTAGACGACGCCGTCGGCGAGGTACGCGTACCCGTTCTCCATCAGGAGCGAGACCTGGTCGACCATGACCTGGACGTAGTCGGAGACGCGCTCGAACTTGGTTACCGATTGAACTTTCAAGGCCCGCATGTCCTCGAGGAAAGACCCGGTGTACTTGTCGGCGATTTCCCTCGGCTTCACCCCCTCGCTCTTGGCAGCCTCTGTTATCCTATCGTCTACGTCGGTGATGTTCATCAGGAAGTCCACGCGGACTCCCAGGTGAGTCAGGTACCTCGCGACCACGTCGTAGAAGACGTGGGTCCTCGCATTGCCCACATGGATGAAGCTCTGGACGGTCGGCCCGCACACGAACATGCGGAGCTCCTCGCCCTCCACCACCCTCAAAGGCTCCTTCTTCGTGCTCATCGAGTTGAAGAGCATCAGGTTGCGCCTCCCCACGCCGTCACGGCGAACCCAGCGTCTATGTTAGCCTTTTTTCGTCGAGCGCAAATCTCATATGGCGTGCGCCTGGCGCCGGAGCTTGTCGCATGCCGCACTCGTTCTTCGAGAAGAGCGTTGGCTCGTTCCTAGGGCTCATGGATGAGGTGGACCTGCTAGACCTGGACAGCGGCATCAGGACTTTCGGCGACTACCAAGGCAAGAAGAGGCAGTTCGTCTTCGTCACGAGGTCGCCCAACGAAGGATACGTCTTGATGGTCCACGCAAAGAAGAAGGGCACAAGCGCCCCTATCCCTGGCAGGAGGCTCCTGGTGAAGGAGTTCAGAACGAGGGAAGAGCTGGGCGAGTTCATGAAGAGCATGCTGTCAAGACCCGTGAGGGCCTTCATCTACTGAGCTCCAAGTGGGAAGTCCGGCGCCGAGGTTTGTGATGGTGCGAGAGGTGGGATTCGAACCCACGAACGCCTAAACGAGCGGATTTCTCCTTGCGTCACTTAGGCCCTGGAGCGACATCTGATCTTGAGTATCGGCGCCGAAGTCGGCCCCGCCGCCGTTGACCAGGCTTAGCTACTCTCGCGAGAATTCGAGGCCCTGATGCAGTCAAAAGCCTTTCGTCTCGCTCCCGGACCGTCGCGCATGGCACGAGGCTCGATATTCCACGTGCCATAGCCTTATAGCGCCCGTCATCGAAAACTTGACAGTTGCGTGGAGGCGGTTGCGATGAAGAGAGACGACTTTTCGTGGATGATAGGAGGGGCACAAGGGAGCGGAGTGGACACCCCCGCCAGCATCTTCGCAAAGGCTGTCGCCACCGCTGGCTTCTACCTCTACGGCACGAGAGAGTATTACTCTAACATAAAGGGCGAGCACAGCTACTTCCAGGTCAGGTTCG
>JAPCJR010000007.1:40424-95097 GCA_027886865.1 Nitrososphaerota archaeon | reverse complement strand
CTCCCAGGCGACCTTCAGGCCCGCGATCTCCAATTTCCTCTCACGTATTTCTCAACTGCCGCAATCGCCAGGATTGCTACTGCGAATGCGAAGCCTACGACGAGGCCGGGTAGCACGGCTATCTCACTCTTGTCAGGTGTCATCTCGCCAACTCTGACCCCGCCGTCACCGATTATCAGCGCGGCGAACAAGAGCGCGATTACGCTCGTCGTGCGCCCCATCTTCTTCAAGTAGGCGAGCGGCACGAGGCCTGCGAAGTATAGGATCTTACCCGCGGAGAGCACGAACGTCGAGTTGAGCCCTCCCCCAAGCGCACTACCGATGCCGTAGATGAATCCCTTAACGGTGAGGGAAGACGAGAAGGCGTCCCCAAAAGCGAGACTGCCTATCGGGTAGAAGAGCAGGATACCCTGATAGACCAACGTCCCCAGGTAGAGCGGATTCGCGAGAAGAATCAGCGCGATGCCTCCTACCAGGGCGAAGTCAGTCTTCTTGAATGTGGGGCCTGTTTCGGCGCCGACTGCTCCTACAAGGACTCCTATGAAACCCGCGGCAAGCCTCGGGGTGCTCCCTCCTCCAAAACCGAGCAGACTGATCGCCGTGATGTGTGCGCCGGAGTTAACTGCGTGCAAAGAGAGAGGGAAGGCGAGCAGTGAACTGGTGACAACGTAGAGACTCTCGCTGAAGAAGAACACGAATATCCCGGCGGCTACCACCACGACGAGATGCGAAAGGTCGGACACGGTGCGGGACTCCGAAGTCAGAGACCCAAGATACGCCCAACCCAGGAAGATGAGGGCCATGGAGAGGATAGCCTCGAACCCCAGAATGAGCTTGAAGTCCGTAGCGCTCACGCTCAGACCGAGGATGTTGGTCCGCGCATTGGCCGAGAGCGCTGTGGCCAAAGCAGATTGTTCGGTCGCGTTCATGTTAGTTACGTCGCCCACATAAACAATCTCCCCGCTAGGATCGACGTCCGCGATCTGAGTCCTGTACTCGGGAGTGGTGGTGGTGTTGCCAATGAGGATGACGGGCACGTTTGCTAGATTTGGCAGGACGTAGGGGTTGACGTCGTTCAGCTGCGCGGCCGCGTTGCTTGAAAACACGACCAGGTTGAAGTCGCCGACACTCGACATCACCGCGAAGTCGGAATAGTCATCCGAAGGCGTGATCACTTGGACGTTTCCAGCTACCTTCTGAAGCTGGGTCTGGATCAGGGGGACGTTGTGCTGATTCCCAGAGATGACGTACGCCTTGACCTGGGGATCGGGGCCTCCCAGAGCGCCGACCGCCACCATGACTATCCCGCAGAGGATGAAGAGGGCGAGCAGCTTCTTCGGCTGGAAGAGCTTTCGGAAACTGAAGTCTTTTCCGGACCCGGGCAGTCGTATCCTCCTGCCTAATTTGTTGAGTTCCGTTCTCAGACCTCCGAGGGTCTTGTCGAAGAATTGCCGGCCAGAGGTGAAGAGATTCAGCGCGGCGAGGGCTACCACGGCAAGGGCGCAGACCGTGATCGCGATACTCGCGGGCAGGAACGACCTGGACTGCAATATGAGCAGCCCTGCCCCACCTGATAGTTCGTACGTGACCTGGCCGGACGCGCTGTTACTTTGTTTCGCATCTCCAACGGGAAGCGTCGCACCGCCATTCGCGTATACCTGTGACACAATGTTTCCCGATGGGACCACAAAATAGGTTGTCGTGGACAGAGGGACGGGCGGGTTGAAGACAGCGATCTGAGGTACCCGAATTATATACCTCCAGAGAAAATTCGCGCCGCTCTCGGTTCCGTTGCCGGATATGACGAAGGATACAGTGTTTTGAGGAATGACGACGGAGTATGTGTTGACAGACCCCGGGACGCTCTGGAAACTCAGTGGTTCACTCGACCCGCTAACGAGGGTGGCAGATCCGATGAACGTTGGGGTGAACGTACTCTCGATGTTCATATCATAATTCGTGGTTAGCGAAAGCGAGCTCGCAGCAATCTCGAAGTTTATCGACGCCACGTTGCTCCCAGTTACGTCATATGACGGTGTCGAGAGTACTGTCACGGTAATCCCGTCGGGTGGGGAAGCGTTGGGTTGCGCATGAGCCGGGGTAGCTGCCGATGCTGCGAGTATCATCAGCAGCAGCGCACCTAGCATTAGCCCCGGCAGAAAGACGCGTTCTCTTAGGTGCATTCTAAGTGGTCGGCCTCCACACAGAGACGATGTCGGCCCCTCTCTCCACCAGCGACCTTCTAACCAAGCGCCTCCGTTCAAGTTCCCTCAGTGACGAGTCCACACGCCCGGTATCGGACATCTGCGTTCCCGGTGAGACCAAAGAGATTTCTTCGCCAGTCCCCATGCGATGACTCCGGTTCAATAATCTTGACAGATAAGCCCAATATTCTTCCGGTTGAGCAGACGCGAGGTTTAGGAAACGGTCGAGTCGATCATCGGAGCGGCCAGCGCGATATGCGAGCCATCCCATACCCATGACCGAGGCAGCGAGAAGCAGGAATGAGTTCAGACTAAGGGCGGCTTGGTCCAAGGCGTAGAGGGTGTTGTCCCAGCCGGAGTAAGCGGCGTCCGTCGTGAAGGCCGGGAGCCAAAGCGCGTTGAGGTCGCCCAAGAACTGCGAGGAATCCGAGCTCACGTTCGTATTGTCGAACTCCCTGACAAACCCAACACCCACTGAGTACGCCCCAAACCCGCTGCTGGCATTATAGAAGAGCATGGTTGTTTTCCCCTGGTATGCAAGCATCACCTTGCCCGGGGCCGTGTAGGAAATGAGAGAGCCATAGAACGGCCCGAACTGCTGCAACACGCTCAGACCTGTCTTAAAGTTCGAGATATCGCTACCGTTGGGACCGTGCGACACGAGCGGCCCGAAGCTCAATTCGTAGTACATTGTGTAGTTCTCGGTCTCGGGGTGGTAGAGCGGAACGTATACCTGCTTGATGGCGTAGGAGTCTGTCTCCTTCGTATAGAGCGTCGTTGAATTGATCTGCCAGCCGGAAGGTACAGGAGGGGTGACCGTTGCTGAGTACCCAGACGAGCTATAGTGAGCGTCGTATGGGACGTTGTTCACTAGGACCAAGGCCGGAACGCTAGCAAGCAGAATCAAAGCCGCTACGGCCAAGACTGCCACAAGCCCCCAGGGACCGAAGTTCTCGGTCGTCTTAGCTCGAGCGAGTTTCAACCCGCAGATTGAACAGAAGCCGTCAGGCAGAAGGCTATGTTCAGAACACGTCAAGGCTGGCGCGCCGTTGGGGAGCGAGACAGACCTTCGAATCTTTGGAACGAGGAGGGCGACCAGAGGGATGGGAACTAGGAGAAGCAGGTCCACCTGATGGCCAAGGAGTGGAAACGGAGACTTGTACCACGCAAAGAGTCCGAGCAGGACGACCACAGACGGGATGATGATCGCCTTCATCCTGAGACCTACGAATACCAAGAAGAATACGAAAATCAGGTCGCTGGATAGGATGACGACGACCAGCCGGTCGTTCACGCCGGCGAAGAAACCTACGAGAGGGAAGGCGAGGACCAGGATCGCCAATAGTGGCGCGAGAGCACGGAGGATTCCGGTACCTATCCTCACCGCCACGTAGCCGATGATCAGCGCACAGAGAGACTCGTAGTAGTACCAGACGCTGTTCGCGGCGAACGAACCGTAGATGTACAGGAACCCAGCTGCAAAGAGCAGCGGGAGGCCCCAGGTGAAGCTCACTCTCGAGAGTTCCAAGCGAACGCTCAGGATTCTTCGCTTTAGGACGACACCCAAGACGAACAACGAAGTTGCGACTGCGAAGAAAGCTCCCTGACCGGCGGTCGTAAACACCGTCAAGAACTTCGAGAAATCGAAGTAGTAGACGACCACGACAATTGGGATTAGGGTGAGTAGCTTTGTGACAGTCCCCGGAATGGTGTTGCCCACTAACTGCTCACCATGATATTCGGCCTCAACCTCATTGAGACGGTCCATGTGTCCGTGTTGGCGTCGTGTACACACGGTTCGAGGGAGACAGGACCTTTCGTCGCCGTCGTGACCAGAACGGCGAGGAAGCTCCCAACCGTGCACCCGATCGAACCCCCCTTAGCGTTGTTGGTATGACCTTCTCCGCAGCTGCAGGTCGCCGGGGCCCCCTGAAGCGATATCGTCACCCCATCGTCCTTCGAATCAATGCTTGCCGAGCGGGCCAGTCCGAATTTCTCGCGCATCGTCTCCGATAGGGACGCGCGCAATGCATCCATGGTCACCTGGACCAAGCCGGCCTCACGTTTGTAGAGCTCTGCGAGCCCCCGTCCAGGAGGAGTAAACATCAGGGAAGGCATGTTCCGATTTTCTTCACTCGTAATGAGCGCTTGCTCGAAATCCGCGCCGATGACGAACACGTCCTCCACTCGGTTACCGGTCGCAACGTATGTGAATCCCGTAAGAGAGGGCGCCGCTAGCTCCGCGATGGTCCGATCTGAAGAGGTCAGGGTCGCGTCGAGAACGCCAACCTGAACTCTAGCTCGTGGGTCTCTGAAGAGGAGAAAGATCGCTGCTAAGAAAGCAACGAGCGAGTCGACCTCAAAGACCACGAATTGGTCGGAGACCGCGAGGATGAGGAACGCGATGCTGAGTATGATGAAGCCAAGCCCTGCATATCTTGAATAGCGTCCGACTCTGTTGAAAAGCTTCGAAAGGGTATCGTCGCCAGGCATATGTTTCAAGGCCTCCGAAGAATGTGAGGAATGGCTAATCCACTCGGTCCACTTAGACCATCGATACCTTTCTCGCCGCTTCGTCAACCCTGAAAGTCAGTTCAGTAGCGGCAAAGACCTCCTCCGAGGTTATGACTGAGGAGCGTTCGCCGTGAAGGAGTTTGGCCAGTTCCGCTATCTCGGTGGCGTGTCCTTTGTCGGCCCTCTTCATGTGTGTGGTTTCAGCGCTCGGGCCATACACACTAAGAGTGTTGAAGTCGTCGAGCACCATCGACGTGCCCTGTCCGAAGACTTCCATACGCTCCCTGTCCATCTCCTTGTTGCCCATCGCGACGTACAACAGGGTCGCCAGCGAGCCGTCCCCATACTCGAGCGTGACGGAGAGGTTGTCGCGGGCGACCGAGCTCGAGCCGTTTATCCCGGCCGCCTGCACGGATATCTTTGGGTCGTTCTGTCCGAGCAGGAAGTTGAAGAGGTCGAAGAAGTGGCAGCACTCGTGGATGATCCGGCCGCCTCCCACGGCGGGGTCTTGCGACCACCTTGTCGCCGCGACGAACCCGGCGTTCACGCGATAGTCTATCACGAACGGCCCGTCCAGCTTGCTCATCTTTTCCTTCACCTTCAGGATCAGGGGAGCGTATCTCCGGTTGAACCCTACGATTATCGGCATCTTCGACTCCGCGTGAAGTTTCTTGATCTGGTCGAACTCTTCACGCGTTATGCAGAGCGGCTTCTCCACGAGAGCGACCTTGCGCGCCTTGATGGCGGCGACGAGCATCGGGTAGTGGAAGTTGTTCGGGGCCGTGATCACCACGAGGTTCGTCGAAGGGTCGGCGAGAGCCTCGGCGTAGTCACAAGTGCTCATCTCAAAGCGGTACCTCTTGGCGACGCGTGTCGCGTGCGTCGGGTTTGATGAGACCACCCATTCGAGGTGATACTGCGCGTTGGTCCTGAAGAGCGGTATGAGCGTTTCTTTCGCAAAGTTTCCCGGGCCGACGACGGCCACGCCAATCTTGCCTTTCACGGAACCGACGACCGCCTGAGCGGTGACGCTCTTCGGGGTCTCGACTGCCAGCGACTGCTGAGGATATGACAACAGAACGGCGGTCTTCGACTGTTTCCCGAGTGAGAGATAGGCAGCGGAAGCGGAGTCTAGCGGGTACTCGGCACCCACCAGGACGGCCACCTGCACCCGCTTGGAGGAGAGAAGGTCCATGAACGCTTCCATGTTCCTGTTGAGCGTCCACCTGACATACTCGATCGGGTAGTCCACCCCCTTCTCTTCGTAGACGGGGTCGTACCGGCCGGGTCCTAGTGACCGGGACATCAGGACCGAGAGCTCCTTCTGGTAGAAGTCCTTCCTCTCTATCTCCATTCCGACCCTGCCGACGACCACTATGTTGGCACGGTTCCTCGCTATCCTCCCGGCCATGTTGAGCGGCTCGCTGCTTGACGTGGCGGCGCAGACGAAGATGTGGTCCAATCCTACCCCTCGCGTGAAGTGTGAGATGTGGGATACGAACCCGGGGTCGTCTGTCGTGAGAGTAAGGTCTGCTCCAAGCTCGGCCGCGAGGGCGAGGCGATCTGGTCTTTTGTCGATGCAGACCACTCTGCAGCCGGATGCGCTCGCTATTTGCGACACGAGAGTTCCCACAAGGCCCGCGCCGATCACCCCAACCGTGTCCCCTACCTGGACCCGGCCCGTCCTCACCGCGTGGACGGCGATGGAGCCGATGGTCGAGAATGCCGCTTCCTTCATCGGCAGCCCCTCGGGCACCTTAGCCGCGAGGTTCCTCGGGACTGAGACTAGCTCGGCGTGTGAGGCCTTACCCTCCCCCGCGCAAGCCACTCTGTCGCCGACCAAGACATCCTTTACGTTCTTCCCGACCTCGAGCACGGTGCCCGATGAGCTGTACCCCAGGGCCAGCTCCGGATGACGCACATAGTCAGCGTAATCGACGAGTCCGCTGATTCCCTCCTGCCTCAACACCTCTCGAGAGAGCTTGAGCGCCTTGCTCGCCAGCGATGAATCCTTGACGAGGTCGGTCGACGCGACGGGCTCTGTGGAGTCGATAGACCAGGATTCCGTCCCGGTGCTTATCACCGAATAACTGGTCTGGACCAGGAGGCCGTCGTCTCCGCAGACGGGTCTCGGGACCTCAGCGACCTCGACCTTTCCCGCCCTGGCTATCACCTGCTTCAAGAGATCTCGCTCACCGCGACGTTGGTAGACGTCCTGTACCAGTCGACGAACAGCTTCAGTCCTTCGTCGAGGCTCACCTTTGGCTCCCAGTGGAGGAGCTTCCTCGCCTTTTCGTTGCTCGCCTGCGTGTGTGGGAACTCGCCCTTACCTTCCTCCACATACTTTGGTGATATCTTTCCGCCCGGCTCCATGAGCTGAATGAGCTTTTCCGCCAACTCTGAGATCGAGGTCCTGGACCCGAAGCCGATGTTGAAGACCTCGCCCCCCAGACCCTCGCTCTCGGCAGCCAGGATGGTCGCATCGACGATATCCGTGACATAGGTGAAGTCCCGCGTGTGGGAGCCATCGCCCTGGATCACCGGAGCTCTGCCCTCCGCAAGGCCCTTTGCGAACCTGTGTATCACCTGGTCGGGACGGCCTCGAGGTCCGTAGACGGAGAAATAGCGAAGCGAGACCACATAGATACCATAGACCCTGCTGAAAGCGCGGGCGTACTGCTCCGCCGCTAGCTTCGATACCCCATAAGGAGAGGTTGGGTTCGTAGGATGCTTCTCGTCGATGGGGAGGTACTCTGGCTCCCCGAAGATAGAGGAGGAAGAGACATTCACGACCCTCTTGACACCGTGCTTCCTGGCCAGTGAAAGCACGTTGAGCGTTCCGTCGACGTTCACACTGTTGACCTCTACGGGATGCTCGATGCTGAAGCCGATTCCTGCCTGGCCCGCCAGATGAAAGACCACGTCGGTGTCGGCCATGGTGGAATCCAGACTATCCAGGTCGAGGATGTTCCCATTGACCAGTCGGAACCTTGGTAGCTTTGAGGCCTCTGACAGGTTCGCTTCCTTCCCAGCATAGAACTTGTCGAACTTGTCGTAGACCGTGACGAACGCGCCCATCTCCAGGAGACTCTCCGTGAGATGGGAGCCGATGAATCCAGCGCCGCCGGTTACTAGTATCTTGGCGCCGTCGAGTTTCAATTGCTGCGCCCATCCTCCGAGACCTGTTGATATATCTTGACGAGGTTAGAGGCGAGTATTGAGTAACGGTGGGCCTCGACCTTCTGTCTGCCCTTCTTGCCCATCTCACTGGCCAGACCCGGCGTCTTCAGGACCTCTATCACCTTGGCAGCGAGGGCCCCCGGATCGGCGTGCTCGACGAGGAACCCTTCCTCACCGTCCGTGAGCTGAGATGGGATGCCGCCGACCCTTGTTGCCACCACTGGCTTACCCTGCGCCATCGCCTCGAATATGGCCTGACTCGTGCCCTCGAACGCGGTAGGCAGGACGAAGACATCTGAAGAGGCGTACGCCTGCATCTTCTCCTCGAAGTCGTATATGGGCCCGGGGAAATGAACGCGGGAGCCGATTCCGAGCTTCGCGGCCCGCTCCTGCAGTGGCTTCACATACCCGGATTGGTCGGGACCCACGAATACGAACGACGCTTTGGGGAACTCTTTCAGTATGGCCGGAGCCGCCTCGATCAGGTATTGAGGCCCCTTGAGCGGGTTCAACCTCCCGAGGTAAAGAACGAGGGGTGCACCCTCGATACTGTGCTTTTTCCTGAACTCCGCTCCGTCGAAGACGCCGAGTGATTCGTCCCTGATACCGGACGGAGTGATCAGTATCCTGTCCTCCTTCCCCCCGAGCTCGATGAGGCGAGGGACCAGGGTCGGGGCTCTGACTAAGATCCTGTCAACGCCGGCAAGCGTGTCTCTTCCGAGGTAACCCTCCATCATCTTCATCGGGAACTGCTTGTACCACGTTCTTGGAATCATCGAATGGACGTCGAAGACCGTGAGAGCGGTGCCGACGTGAGCCTTCCTGCCGGCCCTTATCGCCACCTTGCTGTGCGGCTGGGCGTAATCATAGGTGTGTATGACGTCGAACGACCCTTTGGCGAGGGCCTCCTCGAGGCCGTTCCAGACCTTGACGCGGTAGGTGAGGTCGAGCCTCAATGGTAGGCGGTGGACGGTGATGCCTTCGACGACCTCTTCGGACTTGGCCTTGGTTCCGTCGTACTTATCGGCAGTGAAGACGTGCACCTCGTGCCCCATCTTGGTCAGTTCGCGGGATATGTTGTAGACATACCACTCGGCGCCTCCGACCATGAACGGATAGAAGAAGACGTTCACCTGAGCTATCTTCAATCGCTACTTTCCCAGTCCGGATGCGGCAGCGAGCTGAAAGTGCTCGGCCAGCTCGCCCATAGTGCAGAGCGCCAGGTCGCCCGCGTCGCTCATCTTTTGTAAATGGCTGAAAACCGGTCTTAGCGTGTCCAGCATCGGGCCCTTTCCCCCTTGCATGACGATGCTCCAGGGGTGGGTCCAGAGGTGGAACACCGAGGAGGCGCTCACGCACAGGTCTGCGTACTTGTTCATCAGCGACTGCGCCCCGAAGGACTTTTGGTCCACGTAGTAGACCGGCCTGATGTTGAAAAGGCCCTCATGGAGGGCGGGGGCCCCGACGGCCCTATACTTTCCCCTGTAAGTCTTGAAGCCCAGCCTCCGGAGGACGGGAAAGTGATTCTCCCTGTTCCAGGGGAAGATGAAGGTCGGCGGAGGGGATTCCAGGTGGAGCGCGTCCAAGCACTTGGTGATGTCCTTCTCGAACTGGTCAGCGTCGCATTTTAGTGCGTCGATGTGCGAATAGGTATGGATTCCTATCTCCTTTCTGGCCGGAGAGCTCAGGATTCGCCCATAACTCTCCTTATCGGCTTCTGCGGTCATCCCGCAGATCGCCCAAGTGAGCGGCACGCCATACTCCTCGGACAGCTCCAGAAGTGCTCTCGTCCCGGTCCGGTTGGGCTCGAACCTGTCGTCATATGTCACGTCGAAGTCGATGGAGACGCACGCGGCCGCCTTTTTCTTGCCGGGATAGAGCGCCCCTGGAGCACCTGGCGCATCGTACTCTATCTTGATGGGCGCGAGAAGCTGTTTAGACACGAAACCCGCTCCGATGGACGTAGAGACCCTAGCTGTCTCAATCGCCGCGCCTTTCATCCTCCTTTTGAGCTGTAGAGAGGTCATTTCGCGCGGAAACTGGCCATCGTTCGCGTATGAAGCCTGAGCACATAACGATGAATTCCACCTTCAGAACCCTTAATATGAGAAATGCAGGTTTTCCGCTGAGTGTGTGGGGGGTTATGGGGAAGGCTCTGTTGGCCTTTGGGCTGCAGAGCCTTTCCACACACTCTGCAACCCCCCGCCTCCATCTTCGTTCCTAGGGTTTTCTGCACTCTTGAGTGATTTTCGGCAGCTTGCGAAAATCTCATTGGGGTGAACGTTCCGGCAGCGTCCCGCTCACGGCGAGCCCGACCGCCCCGCATGGCGTTCGGCCTCACTCGAAAAGCCTGTCTTTGAAGCGCTTGTAGTCCTCCAGCACCCTCAGGCCGTCGCTAGTGGACTGGTAGTACTTGCCACCGAGTGTTGTCTCGACCTGTATGAGCCCTCTTCTTTCGAGGTCGTCGATGATCACCTTGAGTTCGTTGTAGGAAATGTTCGCCGCCTTCATTATGTGCGTCGGTCGCAGGGGCCGCATGGAGGAGGCCTGTATTATGTCGATCCGGATCTCCATCTTGGACCTTCTCTTCAGCACGACGTCCCCGTGCGTAACCTCGTCGATCCGTCGTATCTCGTCTATCATCAGCCTCACGGGGTTGTCCATGGCCTTGACTATCAGCGAGGCCTTGTCGCTGAACGTCTTGCTCGCTCCGTCGCCCAGGTAGTCGTCCACGTATCTGGCAATCTGGCCGGGGTCGGTGGAATGAGGGATGTAGCGGTGGAGCTCCAACACCGGCTTTGAGGGCTCCCAGTAGATCGCGCTGACTGCCGGCTTCCCGAGGACGAAGGCCTCCATGAGCATGGTCTCGGCGGCTCCGAGGGCCACGTCTGCGTGCGCCACGGGGCTATCGTGGAACGACGAGTCTATCACAGTGACCTTCTCAAGCCTCGAATAGTGCAGGCGCTGTTTCTCGGTACGCGGAAGTACCGCTACCGTGCAGTCGCTGTCCTTGGCTATCAGCTCGACGGATTTCTCCAGGATGGGCTGGTAGTTGGGGAAGAAGCTGGCGAACTCAGGCTCCGGCCGGACGAAGACTACCCGATTGTCTATCCCGATCTTCTTGAACGGATTCTCCTGGCTTATCGTCGCGTCTTTCAAGTACCCGGTGTGGAACCCGTTGAACCAGACTATCTTGTCCAGGTCGGTGACCCCGTTCTGATACAGCTCCTGGAATGTGTAGAAACGAGGCACGAAGATCTTGCTGGCGAGAGGGAAGACCATCTGATTGACATGCTTCTCCCTCTCGTCGTAGAAGATCGCCCAGGAGGGGATGTTCAGCCCGAAAGCGACGCGCACGGCCTCGGGCCACCTCTCCGTGAGCAACAGGTCGGGCTTCTCCTTCTCTATCAGAGGAAGCATCATCTGGATCGTCTGCGCGTAGGCCTCCAGCTTGTTCTCGAGGCGCTTTCCGCCGTGCTTCCCGGTGGTCACGTAGTCTATCTTCTTCGCTTTCAGAATCGAACCGATCCCGTCGTGTTCTCGCACCGTGACGAAGAATTCGTACTCGTCCTGAAGCTCTTCGATCAGGGGCGCGAAGAAGTTGGCCTGGAATGGCGTGCTCATCGCCACCCAGATTTTCTTTATCTGGCGGGTCTTGGCTGGTTTGATATCGACGTTCATTGTAATGACCATCCGAGTAGCGTCACGGCTATCGCCAACGCGGCGTAGACCGTCTGCATGCCCAGCACCGAACGCACCAAGCCTCGCTCGGTGAGTGGTCCAGCCCTCATGAAAGCATGGACCAGTGCGGGATAGGAAGGAGGCTTCAGGTACCCTTGCTCGTCGACTGTGGTGTTTCCGAAGAGGAACCTGCCTCCGAAGGGTTTCTTCGTGGCCATCTTGAGGGTGAAATCAATCCCGGCCGGTATGCTCACCACTATCGCCGCGAACTCGAGACCGGCCAAGAGGGCGATTGTCGCTATGCCTGCGCCCGCCATCAGAGTTCCGGTGTCGCCCGGGAATATCTTGGACGGATACCAGTTGAGTTTCAAGAATCCGACGAATCCACACGTTAGTATGACACCGATCGCAGCGGCGACGTAGCTCCCCTCGGCGGCGGCAAGGAACGTCAGCGCCCCTATGGCTATCGCCGCTGAGCCGGCCTCTAGGCCATTGAAGCCCGCCAGCATGTTGCTGAAGTTGGCGGAAATCGCAATTGCGAGCGGGACGACGGCGAGCGGATATACGATCCCGAGGGGCAGGGCGCCGAACGGAGGCACCGGTATGCTTCCCCTGCTCCACAGAACGTACATGAGCGGGATGGCCGTCGCCGCGATGAGGAACGGCTTGTACCTCTGCCGCATGTTGGTAATGTCGTCGGCCACGCCGACAAGGCTCGCGCCGGCTACCGTTGCGATCCCGGCGACGAAGGGAGCCATGGGATCTTCACTTCCGATGATGATGATTGAAGTGCCAACCAGCAGCCCGAGAAGCACGGAGATTCCGCCCATCTCTGCGGTCACAGGCCTCCCTTGCTTGTGGATGTCGTTTCCTGTTATCCCCATCTTGACGAACTTTCTGGACAGATAACGCGCGGACGTGTAGGAGACGATGGCTGTCACTCCTCCCGCGACCCCCAGGACGACAAGTTCGTTCGTGCTCATGACGTCACACGGTTCCCGATGGCGCCCTGCACGAGCTTCCAGAACAGCAGGGAGCTCACCCCGAAGGAGACGACCCAGCTCAGGATCGCCGTCAGAGAGTGAAGAAGGGTTGGAAGCCCGTCTCCCAGGACCCATACTCCCAGCCCGATTAAGTTCGGGATGACGAACGCTACCAGGCTTATCGCGACCACTAGGACTTGCTTCAACTGACAACGACTACCCGGTGTGCTCGAGGTACTTGCTGAGGGCTTCGTCGTTGACGCGCTCGAAATCGGTCATCGATCCGACGTCGGCCCAGTCGGCGTCTTCAAAGTACGAGTTCATTCGCTTGCCGCCGGAGATTAGGAGCGGGAAGACCTCTGTCTCAAGGCTTGACGCCCTCCCGGCCGGGATTGTGGCGAGGACCTGCGGCTCGAGTATGTACACGCCGGCGTTCGCCATGAAGCTGAACGTCGGCTTCTCCTCGAACTTCGTTATTGCACCGTGTTCGTCGGTAGTGATGAAGCCGTACGGCACCTTGACCTCGTATTTCTTGAGGGCGATGGTACCCACTCCTCCGAGCCTCTGATGGGTCTCGAGCAGGTTTCGGATGTTCAGCGAAGTGACGATGTCGCCGTTCATCGCAAGGAAGGTACCGTCTATGAATCGCTCAGCCGTCTTCAGCTGACCTGCGGTCCCCAGCGGGGAATCGGCCTCCGCATAGTCGATTCTCACACCCAGCTCGGCGCCGTCGCCGAAGGCTTCCATGATCTGCTTCTTCAGATAGGCCACGCAGACCACGAACTCGGTCACCCCGTACGACTTCAGGTAGACTATGGTCCTCTCAAGAAGCGGCTTACCGGCGATGGGAAGAAGCACCTTGGGTATCACATAGGTCAGGGGCCGCATCCTCGTTCCCGGTCCTCCCGCTAGTATCACTGCTTTCAGGTCACTGACTCTCCTTGGTTTTGCTGTTCGAGCTTAGAGTCTTACCGGTTGGCAGAACTCGCCCAGGAAGGCGATATAGGTCGCATCGGACCGCCAGCTCTTTGCGGCGGCGTAGCCCCAGTTCACGGCGGCCTCCGAGAAGGCCAGTGCGATTTTGGTCCCCCGAAACAGCTGCCCGAACGACTTGTTGCTCAATTGTTGCAGTCTCTTCATAATTGAGACGATGGCCCGCAGCAACTCAAGGCTCTTGAAGCTGACATTCAGGCTCAAAGCCAGGTTGATAATGGACCTTTCCTGCACGTTGAGTCTGAACCAGGTGCCCTGTCGCTTGGACACGGTCATACGTCTCTTGATCATCATGCGAATCTTCTCGCTGGCGTGTTTAGGTGCCAAATTTGAGACAGATTCTACAATGGCCGACAGGGTGGGGGAACCCATGTTCTAAGCCTGTGAACTGCGTTATTTTAATGCTTAGAACTTTCTTCCCCGGTGTCCAATTATTTAGAATACCACAAGCGGATTTAACCGTATTCCATGCCAATTCTAAGGAATTTTGCTCTTTTAACAGGTTCTAGATTGTCTAACGAAATAATCATTTTAATTAACCGAATAATCGAATTAATGGCCTTCGACGAAGGACGAACGAAAAGGAACTCCGTGAACGTCAATAAGAGTACAGGTTCACTCCGGAACAGGAGTCTACGCAATCGTCCCACGAATCAAGCGCGACTTCGGTACCCGAAACGAGGAATCTCGCTGAAACCGTCCTCGCCTAGAAACAAAGCCTTTACACCTTAGCTTCGATGTGGTTCGGACAGATACGACAAATGATCGGTAGGTCGGTCGGGAGGATGATGCTGGTGATTACCGTGGCGTGGCTCCTGATTCTCAGCGAGTCGTACGTCTTCTTCTTTGTGATAAGGCCCACCGCTCCGAACATCCACGAGAGTGTCATCTCTGCTGTTCTGAAGATTAGCTCCTTCGGCGCGCTGGCAGTCTTGTGGGTAGTGGTGCTGTTCTCCCTCGAATATTTCTTGTTCCGCAGGAACAGCGGTTGAGGCATCGTCGGCCAAAAAGCGGGGTTCCCGGGAGCCAGCCAGTGGGTGCGGTCGGCGGGATACAAAAATCAGGCGCCCCACGCGTGACGCCGTTGGTCGACGGCTGGCATTGTTCTCATCCGATGGGCCATTCCGCTGAAAATCCGAAGCCGCGGGAGAGGACCGTCACCGGTTCTAGCCATGAGACACTCTGATAGGAAGGTTTCCGCTCACGGAGCCCGTTTTCGCCTGGCAGCCAATACCAACGGCAGTCCTACGGCCAGCATCAGGAACAGACCTCCAAAGGGAAATTCGGGAACACCGTTTGCGACAGTGGTGGTCGAAGTGGAGGTAGAAGTAGAAGTAGAAGTGGAAACTGAGGTAGAAGTAGAAGTGGATGTCGAAGTGGAACTCGAACTGGAAGATGACGTAGAGGTGGAAGTGGCGGGGCTATCTCCGATTGCGATCGGAGTGCCGTTGAGCGCGGAGACGGGGATACTTCCGCAAATCTGGCCGGGGTTTCCGACTGAAAGGGAGGTTATCGTCGCCGCGATCCAAGACCCGCCGGAGTAGTAGTCAAATTGTGTTGCGGAGTCTACGTTGCCCGTGATGCAGACGTTGGCGGTTCCGCTGGAAGTTCCGGCTACCTCAACGTCGAAGTACTGTCCATTGCCCAGCGACAAAGTGCCCGTTCCGGCAGGCTGGCTGCTCAGGTCGCTTGACTCCACTTGGATATTGGTATTGCCAGTGGACCCGGAGATGCACGTATCTATCCCGGTGCTAGTTTGGTCTACGCAGACCTCGCCATTGACGGTGGTCGCAGAGCTAATCGATGAGCCAACTGAATTTTGGAAGTTGGCGAGTATGGTGAATCCGGTGCTCGGCGCATTGCCGGAGTCGCCGGAGTAGGCCGCTGTGATGACGGGGGCTCCTGATGTAGAGTCGCTATAGGAGACAGAGCAGCTACCTTCGGAGAGAAGGCATGGAGACGTGGTGAAAACCCCGGCGCCACTGGTCGACGACCAGTCTATGGACCCAGTCGGAGAAGAGCCGGTCACGATAGCGGTACAGGTGGATGACGAGCCGGTCATGACTGACGACGGGGCGCAGCTGACTGCGACACTGGATGCCACATTGGAGACGCCGACCGAGGTCGTTCCATGGCTCCCTAGGTTGTTCGAGTCTCCGCCATAGGTCGCTGTTATCGTTGGAGTGCCGCTCGATGTGTCCTTGTACGTCACCGAGCAGCTTCCCGAGCTCAGGGTGCAGGAAGTAGAAGGCGAGAATGCCCCGCCCGAACTTGACGAACCAAATGTGACCGTACCGGTGGGCAGCGCCCCGGTCACCGTGGCTGTGCATAGAGTGGATGAGCTGCTGCTTGTGCTTATCGAGCCTGGACTGCAATTCACCGACGTGGACGACGCTCCTTGTGAACCGCCGGTGATCGGTAGCAGGTGATTGCCGGAACTTGCCAGGTTGGACGCGTCCCCTCCGTAGGACGCGGTGATCTTCACGGGCGAACCCGCCGCAGACGAAGGTGTGTACGTGACCGAGCACACTGTCCCGGAAAGGGTGCACGTACTCGATGAGAAGGAGCCCAACCCGGAGGTTGACCAGGTGATTGTTCCGGTCGGACTGACAGCGTAGGCGTCGGCGCCATAGACTATAGCCTTGACAGTCACGGGGCTTCCGACAGCGACGGACGGTTGGCCCAGTTGCACCAGGGTGTTCGATGCTTCCGCGGGCGTCTTGATCGAACAACCACACGCTGCGGAGGTCAGGGTCGCGCCTGGCGTTGGAGAGTACACCGTGTAAGTAACATTGGCTGAGGCCGATTCAGCACCGGGAAGGTCGACGTTCGAATCTACATCCATCAGCAGCTGCAGCTGCGTGGAGCTGCCTGACGCGATGTACGCCGACGTATACGAGACGCCATCACTCTGCTCGAGCGCGCTCAGGTCGACGGTTCCCTTTATCGTGAAGCTGGTGCTGGAAGGACAGTAGAAGAGATAGTCGCTTCCCGTCTGACAGAAGGTCCATCCTTGCGCGTAATCGATTATCTTCGGAGGACAACCCGCTGCGTGCTGACCTCCCGCGCAGTACAGGAAGCTGCCTACTCCGAACTCAGACTGTATTGTCGACTCGCAGGCGACGGCGCTAAGAGTCTCCGGTACGGCTGTTCCCTGGCAGACTGGACCATTGTCAAGCGCCCCGAATGTGCCCGTGATCGTGTAATTCACCGAGATGTCGGCGTAACCGCAGGTTGCGCAGGTGACCGTGTATGTATCGTACATGTTACCGCCATTGCTGCCGCCCAGTCCTGAATATCCACCATAATATGTGTCGTAACAGTCACTGCTCCCGCTGCAATCAGCTGCTGCAACACCCGTGATGCTATGGGCCGCTGCGTTCACGGACGTACTGGAGTTTGCTGAGCCTCCGGCTGAATCGCTGGCAGTCTCGCCCGCAGATGCAGTTGTGGCTCCGTCTCCGGGGGCGGTTGGCGCGTCGACATTGTAAATCCCGAAATTATCCGACGCAGCGGCTGCTGAAGCGTACGCGCCATATTGGGAGGCGAAGGTAAAGGCACTGACTAGTGGTAGGCTACCCAGCGCTCCTATGGCTAAGATGACCAACACAGAAGTGGTCAGGAATTTCTTGCTAGTATTCAAGTAATCGGCAAACTCCGGGGCTTCTTCAAATCGTATTTATGTAGCATGAAGCTGAAAAACAATTGCCTGAATTTCAAATTCATATAGAAAAATTGCATTGTCTGGTTAGTGACCCACCGGTTCCGGCGGAACCTCATCGACGTCTGGGAGGCCGCGGCACGACTTCGCGTCTCAGCGGCAGGGATCGGCGGAACGTGTAAGAGCCTCGCGCAATCGTCCGCTAGCCGCAGAAAGTGACCCAAGACAAGACCGAGGTTTATCTCCCGTCGGAGGACACGGCGACGCTCGCGCGAGTGCTCCGCTCCTATCATGGAGGGAGATGCCTCGAGATAGGATTCGGGAGCGGTGCGGTCCTCCAGAGCCTCATTCCGCGGTTTGAGACGGTCATAGGGACCGACATTCTCTCCGTCGTGCAGGCCGTTGCTGCGAAAGGGGAGGCCCAGGTGGTGCTTGCAGATAGAGCGACTTGTTTCCGGGGAGGGGTCTTCGACCTGGTCGTGTTCAACCCCCCGTATCTCCCGTCTGAGACGATTGAAGACAGAGCAGTTGACGGGGGTGAGGGAGGGTTACAGGTACCGTTCGCGTTCCTGGAAGAGGGCCTCAGGGTCATGAAACAAGACGGAGCGGTCGTGCTCCTTCTGTCCGATGAAGCAGACCTGGACGAGTTCCGGCGACTCTGCGAAGCAAGGAGGCTGAAGGTCGAGGAGAAGGGAAGGACGGGCCTCTTCTATGAGAACCTATTCGTCTTCGAGGTTCGTAGGCTACTTCAGGCCGATGCTCGTGATGAGCATCCCTGAGTTGGCATCGAAGGCGAGCGCTATCCGCTCTCCCTTGTGGTCGTATCTCGCGAACCATATCGGCGCGTGGAGCAGCTCCGCGTCCCCGACATCCATGTCGGTGTGCAACTGCTGGATCATGTGATACTTGTCGTGCGCCTTCTGCGACTGGACCTGGTCTACGTAGGTCTTCGCCTGGTTCTTGGCGTCATCCTCGCCGACGTCCCCGTTCAGGACGGGTATACCCTTGGGGATCTTTGAGACGTCGAAGATGGTCCTGTCTGTCAGGTTGAACACGTACTCCTTCGGCTGGTACTCGGTAAGCGCTTTTAGCGCGACGACCGGGAAGTTGTAGTTGTTGTCCATCTCTTCGGCCTTTCTCGCTCCCCCTCCTCCGCCCATCATGCCGCCGCCCATGAACATCCCGAGCCTGCCTGTCCCAAGGCTCAGTCGTATCGGCGGTAGCGTCGGAGACCACATCCGGCGTGGACGGAACCCGCCGCCTCCGCCTCCAAAGCCTCCACCAAAGCCGCCGAGGACGACCCCGAAGAGCGCCGCCGTCGTCGCGGTCTGCGCAGTCTGCTGGAGCATGTTGGCCGCCACTATCGAGGTGCGAGCCGATACCGGCACTATCCAGTACGGCACCATGGAGAGCGTCATCTCTTGGAGCGTGGACTGCTCCTGCACGTGCCTATGGAGGAAGCCGTTGTCCATGAGTTCGTGGATCTTCGCCATCATCGGGTCCTTGTCGCCGAACTTGATCGGAAGCATGCTAGACTTTTGGATACTGGTCCATCCTGTGTTGCCCAAGGTAACCCCGCTACCGCAGTACTCGCAGGTTATGACCATCTCTCCGAACTTGGGTGAGATGGGAGCTCCGCAGTTTGGACACTTTAGCGAAGTCGCATCCATCGGCGCGAGTACCGGTGCCTTGGGCGCCGACTGGCTCTGAGGCGATTGCGGTTGGCCGCTCAGACTCGCCCCGCACTTCATGCAGAAAACCGCCCCGTCGGGGTTCTGAGAGCCGCACTTCGGACAGAACATCGACAATCTCTCTTAGAGTGGTTTTCCGCACTGCGGGCAGAACTTGGGGTTCCCGGAGATGGACGCCCCGCAGCTGGGGCACGCCTTCTGAGCGGCCTGGGGCGCGGGTGCAGGTTGCACCACTGCCGCACCACAGTTCGGGCAGAATTTCACGCCCGCCTGCAGCGGAGTTCCACACTGGGCACACGTCTGAGTCGCAGCCTTGGGAGCAGCGGCCTGCTGCAGCGACGCGCCGCAGTTGGGGCAGAACGTGCTGGACGCCGCTATCAGCGAGCCGCAGTTGGGGCACGACCTGGTCTGCTGGGCGCCGCCCATCATCCCCTGGGTCATCTGTCCGCCGAAGGCGTAGCCCATCCCTGCACCCGCGCCGATGCCGACGCCGAGGCCCGCCCCGATGCCGGCCGTGCCTGACTGGTTGTTCGCCGCGTCGACCATAGCCTGGCCCGCCTGGTACTGCATGTAGTTGACGCCGAGGACCTGGATCTGCGACCTCGTGTCTATCGCCTTCTGCACTTCGTCGGGCAGGCTTATCGTCAGTCCGGAAATCTTGTTGATCTCAACTCCGTACTGCCCGAAGTTGTCGGGTGCAGTCGCGAGTATCGCTTGCTCTATGTTCGTGAGGCTGGCTGCGAGGTCCGTGACCTTCATTCCCTGGCTCTTCATCTTCCCGAGAGCGTTGTATACTAGGATGACCATCTGCTCCTTGAGCCTCGATTCGACGTCGTCGGAGGTCTCTGCAGCGAACGTGCCAACAAACTGGTTGATGAAGTTCTCAGGGGATGACACGCGCCACCTGTACTCCCCGAAGACACGGAGGTTCACGAGCCCGAAGGTGGGGTCGGTGAACTGGTAGGGCTGCGTGCTGCCGAACTTACCGTCCAGGAACCTCTTCTGCAGGTAATAGACTTCCGCCTGCTGCTGGACTCCCGTGAAGAACTTGAGCAGGTTGCCGACGATAGGGGCGTTGAAGTCGGTGAGCGCGTATCTGTTAGGCTGGTCGAAGTAGGTCAACACCTTGCCGTCCCTGTAGAATACCGCTATCTCATCCTCGCGGACCACGATGTTGTCGTTGAGCCGGATGTTCCGCGGGACCTTCCACATCACATTGTTCTGCTTGAACTGGTCTTCCCAGTTGATCGTAGTTGAACCGAGCACGCTTCCTCCGGTGGCCGGAATGTTGCCTCCGGAATTCGAGTTCTTGTTGAATAGGCCACACATGTCTCTTACACCCTCACTTGACCAATATATTCTCTATGGCTTCCATCCGCACTGACCATTTCTGCTTGAAGTCGGCGAGGGCGCCGTTGACCCCGGATACCTTCGTCTGGATGGAGGCCGGGGCGGTGGTATCGTAGACCATGTTCTGAGGCGAGGTCAGGGTGACCAGCTGCACCGCTGAGCTGACAAAGTCATAGTCGTACTCGTACAGCTTGTTGAGGCGGTCGGTGTTTATGCTTATGTTCGCCACGAAGCCCGAGTAACCCTGCTGTGCGTGCCGCACCTGTCCAGTCAATCCCTGTACATCGAATATCAGAGATCCCACAGTGGAGAGGTTCGTGAAGTCGCCCGCGGTGACCATCTGCTTGCGCAGGTTCTCAAGGTTCGCCTTGGTCTGGTCCAGCTTGTCGGCGACCTGGTTGCGGAGCATGTCGTCGGAGACCCGGATATCCTCCTGCGTCCTGTAACCGCGGAGACCAGGTATGAGAAGCTCAAGCTTCTTCTGGAAGCCACGGCTGTCGTCCACCTGTTGCCTTATGTCGGGGTTATCTTGGGACAATATCATCAACTTCTCGGAAATCTGAGATTTTCGCGCATCGTCCCCATATTTAAGGGGTCTAGACGGTGAGTACGAGACCGCCCACCGGCGAGTTTGCTACCGTCCCTTCGAGGCAACCCAGAGAGCCGCTTCCCGCTTGGCGGTCTCGTCGGCCATGGGCTTGGGAGGGTGCTTCATCAGCCACGCGCTGGGAGCCAGCAGCGGCCCTCCGACCTTCCGGTCAACTGCTATCTTGCAGTACCTTATCGCGTCGACGACCACTCCGGCAGAGTTGGCCTTGTCGTCCACGTCGAGCCTCAATTCCATGTTGAACGGTATTCCAGGGAACATCTTCCCCTCGATACGGATGAAGGCGAGCTTGGTGTTGCCGAGATAAGGGATGAAATCGCTCGGGCCCACGTATATCTTATCGTCGGGCAGGCGCTCGGCCATGACATCCTGGACGGCTTCTGTCTTGGATATCTTCTTCGACTCCAGGCGGGCGACCTCCTTCATGTTGAGAAAGTCCGTGTTGCCACCGACGTTTATCTGGTAGGTCTTCGTGATGTTCACCCCACGGTCGTTGCAGAGCTGCGCGAGGGTCCTGTGGACGATCGTCGCGCCGACGACACCCTTGACGTCGTCCCCTACGATAGGCACGTTCTTCGACTCGAACCGCTTGGCCCAGCCCTTGTCAGAGGCTATGAAGACCGGCATGCAGTTGACCATCCCCACCCCTGCTTCGAGCGCGGTCTCCACCCAGAACTCCGTGGCCTTCTGGCTGCCGACGGGCAGATAGTTGACCAGCACCTCCGTCCTCGTCCTTCTCAGCTGTTCCAGGATCGAGTCCCTGAGCTTGGCCGCCGAGGCGCTGCCCTTCACCGGCTTGATCTTGTTGTCGACGAATATTCCCACGCCGTCTAGGATGGGCGACTCCATCACGGTCACATCGGCACCGGATACCGAGTCGACCCACTCCACGACGTTCGGCGGTTCGTAGATGGCTCTGGAGAGAGGCTTGCCCACCTTGTTGGCGCCCACGTCGAACGCGCTCACGAATTCGATGTCTTCGATGCCGTAAGGCCCGATCCTGGCATTACCGTACGCCTCAGCCTCCTTGTTCCCCGACCTGCGGAGATGGACGCCCTGGATTATCCCTGAAGCACAATTACCCACCCCTATTATTCCGACTTTTACCGCTGACATATTGTATGACTGTAAAATAGCAGCGGATAAGGGTTTCCTCGCCTCTTTATTACCGGGCGCAAGGAGGTTCGGGCAGATGAGCTTCGTTGGGAGATTGAAGGACAAGGTGCAGAAGGAGAATCTCTGGTTCTTCTTGCTGGTCTTGCTTTCCAAGAAACCGAGGTATGGCTACGAGCTTAGGAAGCTCGTCAGGGACGAGTTCGGCTTCTGGAGCGGGAACGTGACGGCCTACAGGGTCCTCTACAACCTCGAGAGCGCTGGTCTGGTCAAGAGCGAGCCTGCTGAGCGGCGCCGGTACTACACAATCACGGAGAAGGGGAGGAAGGAGGTGGAGCTGGCAAGGGAGTTCCTAACAGAGACGCTCCGGACCTCCGAGCTACAGACCTAAGGTTTGGGCGCGTCCGGCGGATAACCTTCCTTCGCCTTTGCCATGAGCGCCTCTAGCCAGAGATAGTGATAGTATCTCACATTCGACGGCCTGAGCAGGCTGTTCAGCCTCGCGAGCCATCCCTTCTGGTTCTCCTCTGTGAGGACCCGGCAGCCCTCCGGTGTCTTCTCTATCAGCCACGCATGGTAGGCGTCCACGCCCTCGAACTGGGCGCTCCAAGACAGTCGCTCGTAAGGCACGAACTCCTCCACCTTGGACGAAAGCGTCACCCCGAATATCCCCCAGCTGAACTTGGAGCCCGCCAGCAAGTCCTTACCTCCCCCCTCGATGACGACCCTCCTGACCGTCGGGTACCAATCAGGCCAGAGAGAAGCGCGCACTAGCCAGGCCCAGACGACCTCCGGCGACGCCGGGATCTGGAGTTCGTTGCTCACGTGAACGGTCGTGTTGCCGGCGTTGTACCTCTCCGGCCAAATGATCTCCATCGCGCGGTCTGTTCTTGCGGGCGCGTTAGGGCTACTTTTCCTTTCCCTGAGAGCGTTCTTCGGCCGCCAAGCTTCAAAATGTCCGGAAACGGGGGACTACGGTCTGTGCGACGTAGTTAGTTGTGACTTACTACCTGCTATAAATAGGAGACCGACCAAGTGACTGCTGGAGTCTTAGAATGCAATTACAAATACCAATTTGCGCGTTTGACGCGAAGACGGGCATACTTTGCCCGATATGCGAATCGAAGCTGCAGACGGGGCAGATAAGGGAGGCCGACGTTCACGTTTCAAAGGCGCTTCTGCAGGTTACTGGTAACCTGCACGGTACGGCGAGCCTAGTCCGGAGTTTCAGGGTCGAGGGGGATTACGTCCTTGAGCTTGACAATTCTGGCCTGGTGGCTCTAAGGAACAATCCTGATGTCCTGGCAGAACTAGAGAAGCGGCTAAGCGGGCGCGTCTACCTGGCACGAGCATCGAGTTCGACCCGAGAGTTCATGGAAGATCTGCTCAATCCAGTCAAGGTGATTGCTATAGATACGGTTTGGCTTCCAGATGGGACCAAATTGGCAAAGGCAATAGTCACCGGCAGAATTGGCAGACAAATTCGGTCCCTTGAATTAATCAAGAGGTTGGCAAAGGAAGCGAGGGGAATCGACTTGGTGGTCGAATCTGATGAAGGGAACCGGTTCCCTGAGACTTCCCCAGCGCGAAATCCCCGAATGTCTTACGGAAATGCCAGCTCTCTCTCCTCTTTTTACCGAGCGAACGGGTTTCAGACACAGGGCTTCGTAGCTTCGAGTGACAGCGTGGTGAAATCAACATCCAGTGGACAGGGCACCACGGGGGCCGCACAGCAGATAATGCGTTCTATGGAGAGCGACTTCCAATGAAGGAAAGAGCGTGCAGAAAATGCAGAAGGCTGACCATGGGCTCTATCTGTCCCAACGACGGTTCAAACAACTTTGGGAGAGAATGGTCTGGACTAATAGTCATCCTAGATCCCGAACGCTCAAGTGTAGCCCGGAGCCTCGGAGTAAAGAACGCGGGAAGATACGCGCTGAGGGTGAGCTAGATTTCTAGCTATCTCCAGAGCCGCAAAAACAGATGAAGCGGAAGGGACCGAAAACACAATCTGGCTTCAGGCAATTTAGCGGGCCCGGCAGGGTCAGCCCGCCAAACGCGTCGAAAAGTGGATCCCAATAGTTGCGGAGAGGGTCGAGAACAAGAGCATCCGCCCTTGGCTTAGTTATTAATGGGCAGTATTTCGATGATGACACCGATGGTCTCGCTGGACCTCAACGTTGTCTTGGCGGCGATTACGGCCATATCTGTAACAGGAAGCCTTGTTTTCATCGTTTACAAGAACTACGTTCGACCTCGCCTTACACTGGACGGGACCTTTCATAATCAGACGAAGGACGGAGCATCCTACAAGATCTTAGTGACTATGAGAGGCTCCGGGAGCGTGGCCAAGGTCTAATGCGAGGTGTTTTGGCGGGCCCGGCAGGATTTGAACCCGCGACCCCCGGCTCCGAAGGCTTACACGATTTCGCCTCAGTGCCCTATCCGTACTAGGCTACGGGCCCGAAGGACCGAACCGACGAACTGCAATTAAGTCTATCCCCGCTTCCTGTTGTTCTTGCAGAGTCTTTGGCGATTCCGAGGCAATGGGATGACGTGAAAGAGCTTCGAACCGAGATATCAAGGAACCGAGACCAAGTCCAGTGCCGGCACAAAATCTTATATTGCTGCGGAGCTAAAAAGTTCCAATGGACGGCCGAGGCATCCTGATTCTTTGAGGTGCTGGCTTGAAAAATCAAGGCGGGGGTCGGGTTCGGAAGCCGATTCCTTCTCTTTTCCTTCTCTTCGTATTGTTGTCTTCACCCTTTGTGGTCCTTCCGTCGCTGTCTACAACGGCTCAGGCAATCCCCGGGGCGCCTAACCCAATCAGTTCTGCGGCACCTCAGACGGACACGAATCCCGAACAGTCAACTGGCTCCGTCCAATCCGCGTGCCTTGCACCATCCGCCTCTGACCTGTCAACTCAGACCGTTTCACCCTCAGCGGCGATGACCTCGCTTCTGGGTCAAATCCCGCCACCCGTCACGGCAGGGGCTGCGCCATTCGCGTCCACCGTACCTGCAATACTTCAGCTCCACATGGAGTTGACTTTTGAGATAAGGAACGCGGCATCCTTTCAGCAGTGCCTCGATGCAATCAACAACCCCAGCTCACCCAATTACCACGATTTCCTGACAAACACGACTCTGGAGCCCTATCTCCCAACTCCAGGCGAGAGGTCGTCGGTGGTAACCTATCTAGAGGACAATGGCCTCCAGGTCACCAACGGCTCGTCTCCCTTGACGCTGCAGCTGACCGCAAGTGCGGCGGTAGCCGAGGTTGTGTTCGGAATCAAGATTGACGTCTTCAGTCAGGATGGACGGACCAACTTCTACGCGCCCGCCACCAACCCCTCGATGCCAGAGAGCCTTGCGGGACTCATCAGTAGCATCGGAGGCCTGGCGAACTACACGAGCATCGCTCGGACGGAGTCGCCATGCTCAGGCCCCTACTGCCCCCAGGGAATCCAGGCGGGATATTCGCTCACCTCTCTTTACGGATCGGGTTACAACGGAGCCGGTGAGAGCGTCGCGATCGCCGATGAACCGGGAGACTCCAACATGCAGTCCGCAATCAACACCTACGACAGTCAATTCGGCTTGCCTTCGACCACGCTGACGATATTGTACCCCGACGGCGTGCCGTCAGGTTATGACCCGGGATGGGCCTCGGAAGCTGCCATGGACGTGGAAGCCGTCCACACGACCGCGCCTGGGGCCGGAATAATACTGCTCTACGGTAGTAGTACCAGCGACGACCCTCTGAACCTCGATGATTACGTGGCGTCTCACCATCTGGCAAACGTGGTCTCGAACAGTTGGACGTATGACTGCGGCTCTCCGTGCAGCGACACCCAGCTCCCCTCTGCCGAGGTATCCTCGGACGATTCGAGGCTCGCACTCGACTCATCCATGGGGTTGACCATCCTCTTTGCCTCTGGCGACAGTGGCGCTAAACCTGACGGGACGGATCTTGGAACTGAGTTTCCTTCGTCAGACCCAAACGTGCTGGCGGTTGGGGCCACCAACCTGAACCTCGCGGGTTGCGGGGTGACCACCTGCACCGGCTATTCGTCTGAGACCGGGGCCTCGATCAGTGGCGGTGGATACAGCGGCGTCTTTGCCGAGCCTGCGTGGCAGAAAGCGGCCATCGGCACCGCCCCGGGCAGAGGGGTGCCCGACATATCCATGTTGGGCTATTCTCCTGGCATCTGGGTCTATTCAACCGATTCAGACAAGTGTGGCGCGGGAGGCGATTCCGCGGGTTGGTTCGATTGTTCTGGGACAAGCCTGTCCACTCAATTGTGGGCCGGCATAATCGGCATAATCCTCCAAGCGAGGGGCGGGGCGGCCTTGGGGAACTTCGCACCGGCGCTCTGGCAGCTGGCGAGTTCAGCCTCATATTCGGCTGATTTCCATGACGTGACGTCCGGCTCAAACGGCGGATATTCAGCCGGGACAGGTTGGGACCCTGTCACAGGTTGGGGAACGCCGATAGCATCGAACCTCATCGCCTCCTTGGCTTCCACGGTCACACAAACTATCACCTGTACGGTCGCCAACTCCGGACCCACGGCGACGATGACCCTTTCCGGCGCGGGAGTGAACCCGACGACATTGGCTTGTGACGGTACCTCGCATAGTTTTACTGCGGACCCTTCCTCCGCGATAACGGTGACTGCACCGACCGATGGGGCAAACACTCGCTATCGCTTTGCCGGGATCTCAACCACGACGACCGTGAGCACCTGCGCGTCGGGTACCTGCCCTGGCGCGAGCATCATCGCGTACTACCAGCTTCAGAACACGTACCAAGGAGACCCTCAAACGCCAGCGACATGGGACGCGGCATTTGGGATACACGTGAGCGGCAGCCAGGCAGGAAGCCTCGGACAGACGGGATGCACGATTACCACAATGAATGGAGGCGGGATTGCCGGTTGCCAAGCATGGTTTGACTACAACACAGGGGTCACATTGGCCAGTCCCATGTCCGTATCCGGGACGGAGCAGTGGACGCAGTCCGGAGGCAATACCTTCACGCAGACGACCGGCGGTAACACGAACAACGTAAACTACCTGGATCAGTTCGCGGTAACATTCGCTGTGAGTCCTTCCGGGGCCGGAACAACAAACCCGTCTGGGACGAGCGTCTTCGAGACCTATGGCCCTCTCCCCATAAGCGCGAGCCCCAATGGCGGATTCGTGTTCAGTAGCTGGTCGGCGAGCAGCGGGGGGATAACCCTCGCCTCTGCCGGCAGCGCATCCACCTCGGCGACCATCCACGGCGCTGGCACAATCACTGCGACATTCGTTCAACAGCAAGGAGCTCTCTCGCTCGACGGGAGCGCCTCAGGGAACACGAACCTGGGCACGACAGTGACGGTCTCCCTTACGACTTCCTGCTATCCCGACGTCATCATCGTGCTAATCGGGGAGAACACCGCAAGGGCGACCGCAGGAGCTTCGGCTCCCACTTCGTCAGGGTTGACATTCACGCAGAGGTCCTCTCTCCAGTCAGGTACAGTGCGGACGTGGGAATACTATTCGATAGCGACGGGTAAGCTGGTCGGTCAAGTCATCTCCGAGACTATGTCGCAGGCCACTGCGTACACGATGACAGCGTTCGGCGTCTGCGGTGCCAACACGGCGTCACCTTTCGACTCCAACCCCAGCCTGCCGAAGGCGAACGGCGGGTTCATCGGCACCTCCCATTCGAACACGGCAACCACCTCTAACTCGAACGATTTCATTTTCGGCTTCGACTCCTCCCAGGGCAATCCTTCCTATGCGCCCCTGAACGGTTACAACTCCATCCTCACACAAGATGTACCATCGTGGATGGCGAGCTCGAGCGAGTACAAGGTGGTATCTTCCGCCCAGAGTGGCACTGCTCTCGGGTTTACGCTCAGCGTCGGTGAGTCTGGCTCGCAGATAGTCGACGCGATCGTCGCAGGGTCCCCAGGCACCACCGTGACGCAGCCGATTACCCTTACGATCGATGAGGCCGGCGGCCCTGTTGCTACCTTCACGATCAATGGCTGCGGAGCCAGCCCGACGACCATACAAGGAGACGGGGCTTCCCATGTGGTGACGATGCAGGCCTCATGTTCCTTCACTCTGGGCTACACGAACTCCGGGATGACCACCAGGTACGGGTTCGTAGCCGGCGGGTCCTTCTCGGGAACGTCGGCACCCATGACGACCTGCTCAAGCGGGACCTGTGTTGGGATACCCATCGGCTATGACCTCCAGCAGCATCTCACGGTAGCGGGAGGGTTCGGGCTGACATACTCGACCTCCTCCGAGACGAATGACGGCTGGTACAAGTATGGGGACCTCCTTAGCGTCTCGTCCAACGGAATCGGAACGCGGACTGCAGGGTCGGGACCGAGAGTCGCATCTTGGCAGGTGGACAGCGGGCCCATCACGAGCGTCGCGACGCTCGGAGAGGTGACGACCTCGACGATTGCGATGACTGCAGCACATTCCGTCACGTTCGCCTCCGTAACCCAATCCCAGGTCACCCTTGATGCGGGCGCTTCCGCATCATTGAACTCAATCACACCGCCCACAATCTCCGGCGACAGCTTCTGGTACGACGGCGGAACGCTGGTCACGCTCAGCTTGAACGGAGTTTATGGTAGGAGCGGCGGGGCAGGAACTAGACTTGCGTCCTACTCTGTCAACGGAGGAGGGAGCACCTCGGTCTCGACGACGGGGACGGTCACGGTCTTGGGTGCGGTGTCTATATCCGGGGCCGAAGCCATTGCAACTACGTCGGTCGCCCAATATCAACTGACTCTCTCAACGAGCGGGGCTGGGACCGCTTCAGCAACCACCAACCCCTCCATTACCGGGGATGTGGGCTGGTATGACACCGGGACTGCTGTGGTAATCTCGGCCACACCGAACACGGGGAGCAGCTTCGCCTCGTGGAGTGGTTCGGGGACCGGCTCTTACACCGGAACGAACGACCCAACGACGGTGATCATGAATGCCGCCATCTCGGAGACCGCGATCTTCCAACTGGAGCAGCAGGGAACCCTCTCGCTCGACGGGAGCGTCTCGACAGGGACGAACCTAGGTGCAACGGTGACTGTCTCCCTTACGACTTCTTGTTCTCCGGATGTTGTGATTGTCTTGATTGGAGAGAATACGGCGAGGGCAACCGCTACGGCCAACACGCCGACAGCGACGGGATTGACGTTCACCCAGAGGACATCTTTGCCGTCTGGCTCCATTAGGGTTTGGGAATATTACGCGATAACAACTGGTCTGCTCACCTCCCAGTCAATCACGGAGGTAATGTCGCAGCCGACCGCGTACACCATGACTGCGTTCGCTGTCTGCGGTGCCAACACGGCGTCACCTTTCGACTCGAACCCCAGCCTGCCGAAGGCGAACGGTGGGCTCTGGGGTACGTCCCACTCCAATACGGCGACCACCTCCAGCTCCAACGACTTCATATTCGCGTTCGACTCCTCGGAGGGGAATCCTTCCTACACGACGGTGAACGGGTACACTTCGCTGCGGACCCAGCAGGTTTCGTCGTGGATGGCGAGCTCGAGCGAGTACAAGGTGGTATCTTCCATCCAGAGTGGCACTGCTCTCGGGTTTACGCTCAGCGTCGGTGAGTCTGGCTCGCAGATAGTCGACGCGATCGTCGCAGCGTCGTCATCCAATTCCACTTCGAGTTCAGGAGCGATTCACGGTCCTTTCTGGACCAGTTCGACGCCATCCGTCATTCCTTCGATAAGACATCTGCCAAACGCCGTCGCGTTGCGGCTTTAATCATAGATCAGCCGATGTGGACCCGTCCCCACCTCACCTCTAGCCTGCCTTCGGCGTAGAGCGATAGCGCGTGAACAAGCGCTTTTGCCTCCAGCCTCTGCCCCCTCAGCTTCACGCTCTCCAGAGTCTCGTCCTGTTCGACCTGGAGCGCCTCCTGCCAGATGATCGGTCCTTCGTCGAGTTCTGTGGTGACGAAGTGCGCCGTGCATCCGATGATGCGCGCGCCTTTCTCATAGGCCTGCTCGTAAGCATATGCACCCGGAAAGGCCGGCAGGATGGATGGGTGTATGTTGATTATCTTGTCGGGGTATCTCCAGACGAAGTTAGGTCCAAGGATGCGCATGTATCTGGCCAGCGCGATGAAATCGACGTCGTGCTTCTGCAGTATGCGGAGAATCCTCGTCTCTCTCTTGACCTGGTCGAGGTTGCTCACAACATAGAAGGGCAGCTTGTTTTTCTCGGCGACACCTCGAAGAGCGCTGCTACTGCCGATTACGACGACAATGTTGACGTCGAGCTCGCCATCCGCTACCGCCTTCAGGATCTGGTCGATGCAGTGCGTCTCCTTGCTGACCATGATCGCGAGGTTGAGGGTCTTCCCCCTCTCCTTGTAGCGGAGCCCCACTTCCATGCCGAAGCGGTCCCCCAGCGACTTTACTTCGCCCAACAGGGCGTCCTTGTCCACTCCCCTGGCGAATGATGACTCGAGGTGCATGCCGAAGAGCCCTCGGACTACCCTCTGGTTGATGTTCTCAATGTTCCCGCCATGCTTGAATATTGCGCTCGTGAACGAGGCGACGACGCCGGTCCTGTCCTTCCCGACCACCGTCAGCTCTACCGTGCTGCCTTGTTCATCTTTCAAGTCTGCGAACTGGAAGCGGTTGAAACTGTGAAGTTAAGTCTTATCCTGGCCTTTCAGAAAAAAAGGTCCCGCTTTCTTGCGACCTTTCGCTTCGCGCCTAGTGAGATACTGCGGCCGCTCCTCTCTCGCTTACCAGCTTGTTCTCGTAGAACCTGGAGAGGTTGAAGGGTTTGATCAGGCTTGGCGTCTTGCCTGTGCCTATCAACTCCGCAACCCGCTTGCCGGAGACTGGGCCCGCCTTGAACCCATAAGTGCCCCAGCCTACATCGAGGATGAAACCCTTCACACCCTCCACAGTGCCCATTATCGGGCTGTAATCGGGCGTCAGGTCACAGATACCACCCCACTGCCTGAGGACTCTCACGTTCTTGATCGCCGGTAGCAGCTCCTGCGCATGACCGACGATCGTTTGGAGCGTCTCGAACGTCGAGACCTGACTGTATGAGGCGTAGGGGTCGATCTCAGAACCCATCACGAGCTCGCCTCTGTCCGTCTGGTAGACGTAAACGTGCAGATTGGCAGAGACTAGCACCTTGTCCAGGAATGGCTTCAGCGCCTCCGTGACGCACGCCTGCAGAGGATGCGTCACGATAGGGAGCTTGATCCCGACCATCTGTGAGACCGTCGAGCAGTATCCGGATGTCGCATTGACGACGGTGTCTGTCTTGATCGTCCCGCCCTTGCTGGTCCGTACTCCGGTGACCTGGCCGTCTGCAACTTCTATCCCTACCGCTTCCGTACGAGTGTGAATCTCGGCGCCGAGCCTGTCCGCGCCACGTGCGTACCCCCAGACGACGGCGTCGTGTCTGATCACTCCCCCGGGGGGGTGGAAGAGCGCCGCTTTCACCGGATATCGCGGCCTGTCGCTCATGTCCAATGCGGGGACCATCTGCTTGATCTCCTCCGGCCAGACTATCTTGCTGTCCACGCCGAGTGCCTTGTTGACCTCGGCCCTGCGCCAGATGCCATTCAGTACAGAATCCGTGTGAGCCAAGCTGAGATGGCCCAGATTCGAAAAGAGCAGATTGTAGTTGAGGTCCTTGGAGAGCTCTCGGTACAGCCGGAGGCTCTCGCCGTAGAACTGGACCCCTTCAAGCGTCATATAGTTCGCTCGTAGTATAGCGGTGTTCCTACCGCTGTTTCCTCCCCCCAGGTAGCCCCTGTCGAGGATCGCCACGTTGGTGATTCCGTGGTCCTTCGCTAGATAGTAGGCGGTGGCCAGGCCGTGCACCCCTCCGCCTATGATCACCACGTCGTACTTTTGCTTCAGCTCGTGCTTCCGCCACATCTTCTCCTTTCGGAAGAGACCCCAAACCATCAGCGGGTCGTCTCCTTCTGCTCGTGAACGAGCCTGTACGCGGCGACCCCGAACGGCGATATCGAGTACTTGGTTCCTAGATGGATCAGCTCATCCCAGACGTACCCTGCGTAGTCTCTCCCGAAGAAGAGGTCGAAGGAGGCGGCACCGGTACGGACAACTACTGACCGCACCTTCGCAAAACCTCCTTCAGCGCACCACTGACCTCGCTCCGGATGTGATGAAAGGTCGAGCTGCGTTAGCTCACTCAAGAGCGGAGCGGACGAGGCACCAACGATGTTCAGGCCCGCGAGCGTTGAGGTTACGCTTGTGAGGTAGCAGCGATCGGCGGCGGGGAAACCCAGGGCCTCCAGGGGAGACCGGACGGGTTCCTGTTGTCTTGGCCGCCCAATCATCAGGGCATGCTCCTTCGTCAATCTGCACGTGTATGTCGGTCCATCGGACATCTCGGGGGATGCAGAGACCTCACCCGGAATGCGAGGGAATCCTTTGGATGAGAGCACGCCCTCGAGGAAGGCGTCGATGTTTCTACCCTTGATGTCCAGCTTTTTGACCGGGCTGATATCGCAGAGCCCCACGTGATGGAGAGCCTTTTGCGCCTCGACCTCGGCTGGCGCACCGTAACCCTCTGGCCGAAGCCAGCCGTCGTACTCGCGCATGGTCGCGTTGAGGGCCAGATGTTTGTAGTGCAGCGGTGAGAGTCGTCGCGTCGCAACGGTTGTGGTCCCCATCAAGACTTCAACCTCTTTCCCTCCGGGTCGTAGAAGGGCGAAAATGTGACGCTGGCTCCGTGCATCCCTCCCTGAGACCTGACCATGATTTGCTCATCCTGCTTGGCGTTCGCGGCGGCGACGAGCGCAAGGCCGACGCACCTACCGACGTATGGACTGAGGCGCGAGCTGGTCACCACTCCAGTCAACGACCTCCCGTCTGATGAGTAGACCTGGTCGCCATCATGTGCCACTGCAGAATCGGCCATCACGAAACCCACCAACCGCCTCTCGCCGGGGTTCTTCTGCAGGGTCTGGAGCGCCGCCTTTCCGACAAAGTCTTGCTTCTCGAGCTTCACGACCCACGCCATATCCGCCTCGTATGGGTTCGAAAGGGCGTCCGTGTCCTGTCCGACGATGACGTGCTTCTTTTCGAGCCGGAGGATCCGCTGGGCCTCGACGCCGAACGGCCGGACCTCGAACTCCTTCCCCGCCTCCATCAGTTTCTCCCAGAAATAATCACCGAACTCAGCTGGGAAGTGTATCTCCCATCCGGTCTCGCCGACGAACCCTATCCTCAGCATGATGCAAGGAACTCCTGCGACGAGTCCCTCTGTCCCGTTCATGTAAGGAAACGCCTCTGTCGATAGGTCGATCGCGGTCAGTTTCTTCAGCAGCTCGCGCGCCTTAGGGCCTGCCACGTTCACGGCGGCCAAGCCAGCCGTCACGTTGGTCACGTGAGCGTCCAGTCCAAGCGTGGTCGCCCACCAAGTCATCCACTGCTCCACGAAATCGACGTTCCCGGTGGTCGTGGTGACGAAATAGTGATCCTCTGAGAGGCGCGTCACCGTACCATCATCGAGGATTATCCCTGCGTCGTCGCAGATGACGCCATACCTGCTCTTTCCGGGCTTCAGCGTCGAGAAGATGTGGGTATAGATGAAATCGAGCAGTTTCGGCGCATCGGCCCCCCTCACGTCTAGGCGGCCGAGGGTGCTCACGTCGATGATGCCGACTCGCTCGCGGACGGCTTGGTACTCTTCTTCGACCGAGCTATAGATGAACGGGCGCTTCCATTCTCCCATGTCCATCCACTTTGGATTCAGCTGCGCATGCATGTGGTGCATCGGGGTCAGCCTCACGGGATGGAACTCCACTCCTGCTATGACTCCGATCGGCGTCGCCAAGTACGGCGGCCGTGAGACCGTTCGCCCCGTCTCGGCCATTGTTCTCCCCGTCTCCCTGGCGCATATGGCGATCGATGTGGCCGAGCACATCTTCCCCTGGCACGGTCCCATCGTTGTAGTGCTGTAGCGCTTCAAGGTCTCGATCTCCTCGAAGCCTTCGGCTACAGCGTAAGCCAGATCCTTCTCAACGACGTCCTCACACACACAGACGAATCTCTTCCTTGTCGTCGCCTCAGAGGGTAGAGGGTAGGGTCCCGTCAGGGGTGACTTTGCCAAAAGGTTCCTTTCGCGGTAGGCCGTCTCAGCGTCGGCGAGTCGGAGCTCGAAACTCTGAACGCGCTTCCGGGCATCTACGATTCTCGGTTCCGCCGATTTCTTGTCGGCATCGATGACATTCAAGGCAGCGGTCAATCCGGCGATCTTGCCCTGAGTGAGGATGATCTCGGCTTGATGGAATCCAGTCACCTCGCCGCACGGATAAATCGCTGGCTTCGGCGAAGTGGGTACGAAATCATTCAACTCATCGTCAAACGCGGTCCCGTATCCGGATTGATTCAGGAGGCTCGCCTCCGATTCGAAACCCATCGAGACGCAGACGGTGTCACATGACATACGCTCCTCAGAATCTGCCACTGGTGCGCCTTTCTCATCGACCGCCAGCACCACAGCGGAGCGAACGTGTTTCCCTCCGGTCAGTTCCTTGACCGCGTGCCCGAGGAGCACCTGAGCACCCTGCGCCTTCAGCGAGTTGAGGAGCTCCGCATCAAATTTCGGACTCTTGCGAATATCCACGTAAGCCGCGATAGGGATCTTCGCCTCGAGAAGCCCCCTCACAGCACTGAAGCCAGCGTCGTTGTTTGCGAAGACGAGCACCTTCCCTTCTGGCCGAACGCCGTAAAGGCGGATAAGGCGGAGCAGTCCTCTTCCCAGAAAGACTCCCGGAAGGTCGTTATTCCCGAAGACGGGAAGGTACTCGTGCGAGCCCGTGGCAATTATGACCTGTTCTGCTCTCAGCGTTATGAGTTTCGTTCCTTGCATCACCGCAAGGAGGTTTGACTCGTACATCCCGAAGGCCACCGAGTCGGACAGAACGACGATGCCGGGCTCTGAGGCTATTCTCCGGGCGAGGTCCCCGGCGACCTGGAATGCTGCCTTTCCACTCATCCCCTCCTCTTCCGAAGTGCTCGCGGTCGGAACCAGGTCGGCGGAGAATCTGCAGTGTCCCCCCAGTCCTGGCTGGTCATCCACGATGACGACGCTGGCGCCCAGTTTTGAGGCCTCCAACGCCGCCATCATCCCTGCGATGCCTCCTCCCACTACCGCCACCTGGGCGAACATCTGCTGCTGCTCAAACTCATCTCCCGCCTCACCGGCGCGCCACTTGGACAGCTCTTCCTCAAGGCTGCCGACTCCGGCAATCTTGCGAATCCTTCCTTCGACCCTCTTCCACTCTATCGGCGAATTGATGAATGTCTTGTAATAGAAGCCCACCGGCATGAACTTGTCAATTCTCTGGATCAGCGAGTAGACGTCGCTGTCAGCGGAGGGCCAGGCGTTCTGGCGGTGGACCTTCATCCCATCCTTCGCTTCCGTCGTGCAGGCTCTGACATTGGGCTCGCCTCCGACGTTCATCAAGCAGTTCGGGCACTGGCCCGAGACGCAAAGAAGCCCTCTGGGTCGATGATATTTGAAAGACCGACTGAAGATATCCACTCCGGAGGCACTGAGCGCTGAGGCAATCGTGTCGCCCTCGAAGGCGGTCATCTCATGTCCTTCAAACTCGAACTTCACGGGCTTTGCCCGGTCGATGACCTCTCCCTCGACCTTCTCGAGCCTTCCGCTCTCGGGCGGGCCGCTCAACGGCGTCTCACTGCCCCTCTCCGTACCAGAACGTCCTCAGAACGGAATTGTCGCGTGTATCGCGTATGGCCAGGAACCATTTCCCGCACCCCATCCTGTGAAACCACCACTCCTGCTGCACCCCCGCAACGTTCTCCCTCATGTAGGAGTAGTCGGCCCACGCCTCCGAGGTGGCAGTCGGGATAGGACGTTTGTGAGACTCTCCTCCGAATCTGAATTCGTACGCGTCTCGCTTCCCACAGTTGGGACATTCGAGGAGGAAACCCATCGTCTCGCATCTCGGTCTATTCGGGTCTGCTTTTATCCACTATGCCCGCATCAGAGGTAGGTCAGGTACCTGTCAACCTCCCACTGGCTGACGGTGCTGTGATACTCTGACCACTCCCTTCTCTTGAGCTTGATGTATAACTCCGCGAAATCCGTTCCGATCGCCTTCTTGATGACCTCGTCATTCTCCAGAGCGTAGGTGGCCTCGAGCAGAGTTGAGGGCAGCACGCCTATTCCACGCGTCTCTCTCTCCTCTTCGCTGATCCGGTACATGTTTTCCTTGTTGACCGGTCCCGGGTCAATCCTCTTGTCTATCCCATCCAGCCCGGCCGCAAGGACGGCGACGGTCGCCAGGTAGGGATTGCACGCCGAATCTATCGTCCTGTCCTCCAGATGCTCCCCCGAGGAGACCCTTATCATCTGTGTGCGGTTGTTCGCTCCGTAGCTGATGTAAACGGGAGCCCACGTCGCGCCCGAGGTCGACCCGCCGGCCACGAGCCTCTTGTAAGAGTTGACCGTGGGTGCCGTAAGGGCGATGTAGGCCCTGGCGTGCTTGAGGAGCCCGCCGATGAAATGGTAAGCAGTCTGGGAGAGCCCTAGTCCTCTCCGGTCGCGCGCATCGGTGAAGAGGTTCGTGTCGCCTTTCCAGAGGCTCATGTGGAAGTGGGCCCCGTTCCCCGTCCTGTTCGTGAAGGGCTTCGGCATGAACGACGCGATAGCACCGATCTGCGAAGCAAGCTGCGACACCGCGACTTTGAAGAACGTGTATTTGTCGCAGGAGGCCAGCGCTTCGTCGAAGCGAAGGTTGACCTCGTATTGTCCCGGCCCATCCTCGTGGTCCGCCGCCTCGCTATGCCATCCGAGTGTGTTCAGGTACTCGTTTAGCGTCTGGAGGAAGTCCATCCGCCTGCTGAGAAGCTTGAGGTCGTAGCAGGGCTTGGCCACGTCCTCGACGCTGTCGACCAGTTGGACCGAGCTGCCCTCCTTCTTTACAAGGTAGAATTCAGGTTCGATCCCGGTCTTGAAGGTCATTCCTCTCTCCTTGCCTACTCTCTCAAGATAGTTCTGGAGTATCGTCCGCGAGCAGTACTTCCATGGAGAGCCCAGCACGTGCAGGTTTGACGCGAACCAGGCCGTGTTCTGCCGCCAGGGGAGCACCGTCATAGTCTTCAGGTCGGGTATGGAGACGAGGTCTGGCTCCGCCGGGCTCTGGCCCATTTCCGTACTCACAGCGTACCCCGCGAATCCCACCCCGTTTTTCGCCAGGTTCTCGAACTCCCCGATCGGGACCATCTTCGCCTTTGGCACCCCGTTGAAGTCGACGAACTGCGAGAGAACGAATTTCACCTTCTTCTGCTGAAGGCGCTTGAGCGTTTCCGGAATCGGGCGACCCTTCTTTACCGGCAAGGTACTATTCTCCAGCTAGGTTCACACCTGAGATTAACGAGGCTTCGAGCGTGAGAGCCGCGAGGTCCTCGAACTCGAGGCTATGAACGTCGCCCTTGCCGAGCGACCTTGCGAGAAGTGCGACTTCCATGATCATGGAGTTGATGTAGTTTGCGATTCGCTCGCCGCCCTTCTGTGCGCCGAGGCTGGATTGGCCAGCGTCTCGCGCTGAGACGGCGGACGCACCCAAGGCCACCAGCGCCGTCTCCTGTATCGCGACGGCATCCGCACCGAGCGCGATCGCCTTGGCCGCATCCGCGCCCGAAACTATCCCGTTGCCCGCTATGAGGCTGACTTCGCCCAGAGACTTGCTCTCCCGAAGCGCCTCTCTCGCCAGTGGAATGGCAGCGACCATCGGGAGCCTGCAATACAGACGGAGTTGGCTGGGCGCCGACAGGACCTTCGTCTCGAGCCCGAGCAGAACAACGCCATCTGCCTTGGCTTTGACCGCAGCCCTGACCTCGTCTCTTACCCTGCCAGCACCGATCCTGACTAATATCGGGGTCTTCTGGTCCTGAGCTTTCCTGACGTCGTCTACGAGCTCTCGAAGCGAATCCACGTCCATCTGATCTATGTCAATCTGAATCGCAGCGGCTCTTATGGCAGCCGTGGGACGACTAAGCCTCTCTTCAGGGGAGACCTCATAGATCAGCCGATTACGCACCCTCTTTTCCTCGGGGAGCAGCCCGCCCCCGACCGAGAGCGCCGTGTTCGCAAGAGAACTGCCAAGAGCGAGCGAGCCGCGCAACCCTCTGGAGAACGAGGAGCTGCTTGCGACGTAGATGGGGACTTCCATCGAGAGGGGATTCGGGCTCCGCGGCCCCAGGGTGGTCTCCGTCCTGCATTTTTCCTTGTAGCCCTCGAGCGGGAACCGGGACAGTCCGGCGGCCAGGAAGACGAGGTCGTCGAATCGCGGGATTTCCCTGAAAGTCCTGAAACCGCTCAGAGAATAGCCCCCGTCCGCCCTCGAGTGGATGTCTCTGATCGTCTCAGGGGTCCAGATCTGGCTGTTCGGGTAGATCATTCCTGTCACCATCTCGTCCTTGACGGTACGGTCTGTGTGCCAACCATGGGCAGCTTTGTCATTATCGACGCTTCGAGGCCGAGCGCGACCATGTCGTCTGGACTGAGGTCGTGGACGTTATTTTTCCCGACCGCCTTCGTTATCACCTTCATCTCGGTGGTCATGGAGTCCAGGAAGTTAGCGACCCTGACGGCGGCTTCGTTGAGGACCAGCCGTTTCTCGAGTCGGGGATCCTGAGTCGTAATCCCGACGGGGCACTTACCGGTGTTGCACTTCGTGCAGTAGCCAGCCGGCACACCGACCTCCCTCTGGAAGTCCGTCACGCCAGGGATTTCGCGGTTGCAATTGAGAGCCATCATCGCTGCCTGCCCGATGGCGACGGCGTCCGCCCCCAGGGCGATTGCCTTTGCGGCATCCACGCCGTTCCGTATGCCCCCCGAGACGACCAGGTACACCTTCTTGTAGAGACCGAGCTCCTTGAGGGCGTCCCTGGCTGTGGCGATGGCTGAAATCGTCGGTATGCCAGAGTGGTCGAGCACTACTTCGCTCGAGGCGCCCGTCCCGGCCTGCATCCCGTCGATCACTATCCCATCGGCGCCGGCTTTAGCCGCGAGTTTGACGTCGTCCCTTACCCTGCAAGCAGGAATCTTGAGCTGGATCGGGACCTTCCAGTCGGTCAGTTCCCTCAGCGTCTCCACAAAGATGCCTAGGTCGTCCGGCCCGAGCCACTCAGGGTGCCTAGTCGGGCTCCTCTGGTCTATCCCAGCAGGGAGGTCGCGCTTCTCAGCGATTATCGCGCTGACCTTCTGGCCCATCAATAGTCCGCCCGTGGCCGGCTTCGCCCCCTGCCCGACGACTATCTCGATCCCGTCTCCCTTGATCAGGTCCTGAGGGGTGACTCCGTATCTGCTGGCGTTGAGCTGGTAGATCATCTTGCTGGAGTATCTCCTCTCTTCAGCCAGCATGCCTCCGTCGCCCGTGCAGGTCGCCGTCCCGACCTTGGCCGCCCCCTTGGCGAGCGCCGCCTTTGCGGTCCTGGAGAGAGCGCCGTAGCTCATCCCCGTGATGTAGACGGGAGTCGAAATCTTGATCGCCCTCTCAGCGAACCGGCCTCCTAGGATGGTCTCCGTCTCGACCGTGCCTTTCTCGGGATTCCCGTCCGTCAGATTCCGGCCTACGAACATGACATCGTCAAAATGCACGAGCCGCTGGAATGTACTGAACCCCCTTATCCTGTAACGTCCGAGTTCGGCCTTTACCTGGATATCCTCGACGATTCTCTGACTCAGTGCTTCGTTCTTGTCCGGCTCCTCGAGAGTCGTCAAAGTCCGCTCGACCGAGCGTGTCCCGCGGAGGAATTATACTTGTTGTTCCCGGAGTCAGATAACCATCCGGTCGCGCTCCAACGGCTCGAGGCTGTCATAATGGTAGAGCTTCTTCTTGGAGACTATCTTCTTGAAGCTACGAGGGATGTCCTCTAGTCTTGCACCTGCACTCTCAAGGACGTGGACTACTTCCTTCTGCTCCTTGCGGTTGACCGGCTCGACCTTTGCATCTGCCCCCAGAGATTTGACCTTCCCCCCGAAGTAGATGATGCCTTCGTACATCGAGTCGCCCGCGGCTGAGCCCACATCGCCCAATACGATGATCCGGCCCTTCTGCATCATGAAACCGGTCAGAAACCCGCTGTCTCCGGCCACAATTATGGTACCGCCCTTCATGGAGATCCCGGTCCGCGCGCCTGCGTCCCCCCAGACGGTGATCTCGCCACCCCGCATGGAGGCTCCAGTGCTGGAGCCCACGTTTCTTGTGACGATTATCCTCCCTGACATCAGGTTGTCGCCGAGCCCCCAACCGGAATTACCTCTTACGGTTGCGTCTATCCCATCGCAGTAAGAGAGGCAATAATAGCCGACGCTTCCCTCGAACTCCAATGTGCACTTTTGAAGAAGACCGACACCCAGATTGTGGCGTGCCTCGGGGTTGGTTATGGTGATCCTCGTCTTTCCCTGAGAGAGCAGCTGGTGAAGACGCGTGTTGAACTCCCTGGTGGTGAGTTTCCCAGCATCGATCATCACTCCCGCGGAGTCAGAAACGGAAGCCCGCGGGTCTGCCCTTCGAAGAGTCACACCGATCTACCAGGCCGGACTCTAACTGCGCCGGCCTATCACGGGTGCTAGCGCCACATCCCAGGTCAGGACCATGTGCTCCTGCGGTTCGAACCTTTCCACGTTTTCGGGAAAAATCCTCCGAAGAGCTACTTCCTCCGAGGCAAGCGCCACTAGCTCCGGAGTGTCGAAGATGACGAATGGTTTGGCCGACCACCTGTCCTTTGCCACTCCTATGCCGGAATCAGTGGTGACCACATAAGTGAACGTCCCGTCGAGATCGTCAAGGCTCTGCTCTAGGGCGTCGCTCAGGCTAACGCCTTGACTCAACTTGTCCGCGATGTATACACCAATCACTTCCGAGTCGTTGTGCGTCTGGAATCGGTATCCTTTCTGCTCGAGCTTTCGCGTAAGGGTACGGTAATTGGTCAGCTGACCATTATGGACCACAGAGATGTCGGGGAAAGGATAGGCCCAAAATGGATGCGAATGGCGGATGTCGACTTGACTCTCGGTCGCCAGCCGCACGTGGCCGACACCGTGTGTTCCGTTCAGCCCGGATATGTCGTGCCTTCTGTCAAGCTCATAGGAATCGCCCGTGTCCTTGATGATCTCGGAAGACCTTCCGATGCTGTGTATCTCGACGCCTGGTACAGCCAAGATGGCGTCGGCCAGCAAGCGCACATCACCCTTGAAGTCCAGTCCGACTCGGAAGAAGGAGTCGACGCGAGAGACCGAGCTTATCGTTCCTCCGATTCCCATGACCGCCTTCTTAGCATCGTTAATCGGCCTTGCGTCCGTGGCAGTCGCACCGGGGACGAATAGCCTTGCAACATAATCAGTGCCGAAACTCTCGCCGCAAACCGTCATGCCCGTGGAATCCACGCCCCTGTGCCTCATCGCATGCAGCATCTCCCTCAGCTGATGTCCAACAGGATGACGCTCGTCTCCGGCCTGGACTTTGTAAAGAACGGCAGCGATGCCACACAAGCCTCTCTCTCGTCTCTGCTTCATGTCGCGTCTCGGCACCGATTTAATCGTTTCTAGTTAGTTCGCGGGTTGGAGAGGGTGGCATTGAAAGCGGGACTAACCCATTACAGCGCCGATGTTCTCCTCGACCGGCCTGCCTATGAGCCCCCGGTCGGAGATTATGGCCGACACAAGCTCAGGCGGCGTCTCGTCGAAAGCCGGGTTCGCCACGGGGATGCCCTTGGGCGCGATCCTCCTGCCCTTGACGCGGACCACCTCGTCCGCAGCTCTCTCTTCTATGACCACGCTGTCGTGCGTCCTCTGCATGTCGAAGGTCGAATGGGGCGCTGCGGGATAGAACGGGATACCATGCCGGTTCGCGAGGACCGCGACCTGGTATGTGCCTATCTTGTTGAAGACATAACCATCTTTGGTTATCCTGTCGGCCCCGACGACGACCTTATCGACCCTTCCTCTGCTCATCATGTGGCCGACGGCCGTGTCAGAGATGAGAGTACAGTGAAAACCATCGCGCACGAGCTCGAACGCCGTGAGACGCGAACCCTGCAGCGCGGGACGGGTCTCGTTGACGATCACCTTGATGCACTTGCCTGCTTCGCGGGCAGCCCTCACCACGCCGAGCGCGGTACCGTAGCCAACGGTCGCAAGCGCGCCCGCGTTGCACTGAGTCATCACGACATCACCGTCGTCGAGGAGCTTCTCGCCAATCTTCCCGAGGCGGCGGTTCGCCGCCACATCCTCTTCGGCCATCTCCACCGCAGTGCTCACGGCAGCCTGCACTACCTTGTCTACTCCGCCGGGGGTCGCCTTCACAGCCACCACGACGCGGTCTATCCCCCAGAACAGGTTGACAGCGGTCGGCCTCGTCGAGCGGAGCCCGTCGGCCGCGCGGCCGATGTCTTTCAGCAGCTCCTCCCTCGTGTTGGCCTTCGAATTTTGAGCGGCCACGGCCACCCCCATCGCTGCCGCCACGCCTATCGCAGGGGCACCCCGGACGACCATCCTCCGGATCGCGTCGGCCACCCCTTCCCACGTCTCGAAGCTCTTGTAGACAAGCCGCTGCGGAAGCAGAGTCTGGTCGATCATCCTCACGTGGCCGTCGTCCCAGAGCACCGTGCGCAGCGTGAAGAAGTCCTCTTTCAACTGGCTGAACTGTGCGCGCTACATCTAAAAGAGTTTACGCAGCCTTGAAACGCTTAATATCGGTCGGGCGGTCCGCGGGATTCGTTTGGAGAGCCAAGAGAGGACCGAAGCCGCCATAGACGGTCTGCTCAAGGGTGGCAGGATCTTCGTCGAGCGCAGCGACAAGTTCGGCGAGCTCGAGCAATCAGGGTATGGCGAGAGGGAGGGAAAGAAGCTGGTCCTCAAGGACTATGAGGCTCTATACCTGCTCCACACATCCAGACTGAACCTGAAGGACGAGCAAGCCAGGGCGGTGACCTTCGACGGTCTCGCAGAAGCCAGCCAGCTGCGGGCGAGGGATAGTTGGACCAAGTTCATCATCTACAGAGACTTGAGGACGCGAGGTTACGTGGTCAAGGAGGGCTTCGGCTTCGGGACAGACCTGAGGGTCTACGAGAAGGGAGATTTCCCCGACAAGGCCGCCAAATTCGTCGTATTCGCCCTCGATGAGGGGACCAAGAGGAAGGTCGAAGAGCTGAGCGAGTCGGTCAGGCAGATCATCAAGATGGGGAAGGAGGCGATAGTCGCGGTCATCGAGAGGAGGGGCGAGGTCATCTACTACAGGGTCGGCAAGGCGAACTTCCGAAAGTAGTGTGAACCTTGAGCCCGAGGGCCTACTTCTCGATCCTTCGACCGGTCAACTGCGCTATGATCGGTTTTGCCGTCATCGTGGGGATCTTCGTCTCCAAACCTCCATCGCTCCATCTCGACAGTCTCGTGCTGGGGTTCGTCACGGGCTTCGCAATCTGCGCATACTCGATGGTAATCAACGACTACTACGACATTGAGGTCGACAGGGTCAACCAGCCCGGGAGGCCGCTTCCCAGCGGCGCCATCTCGATGAAGGCCGCGCTCACGTTGGCGCTCGCGATGCTGGCGCTGGGGGTCCTGGCATCGGTCGTCCTGCTCAACTTGGCGGCGGTCGGGATAGCGCTCCTCTACGCCCTCCTATCGTGGCTCTACAACTTCCGGGCCAAGAAGTACGGGCTGCCGGGCAACGTCATCGTCGCGTCATCGCTCGCGATACCGTTCATCTACGGAGGGGTGGTATCGGGCGGAAGCGTCACGAGCTCGCTCCTGCTCTTCATGGCGGGAACGGCGTTCCTGTCCGGGGTGGGGAGGGAGGTGGTGAAAGCGATGGCCGACACGGTGGGAGACGAGAAGCGGGGGATACGCTCGTTCGCGCGGGTCTACGGCATGAGGTCGGCAGCCCTCCTAGGGGCGGGATTCTTCCTGGCCTCGGTGGTTTCGAGCTTGCTGCCGCTGGTCCTGATCTCGGTCAGCGTGTTCTACAGAGTCGGGGTCGTGGTGCCCGATGTGGTTTTCGTCTACCTGGCGTATGCGATCCTGAGGAAACCCACGGAGGAGGGGGCGCTTAAGGTCAAGACCAGGGCACTTCTCGGGATGCTCCTCGGGCTGATAGTGTTCATCGGAGGTGCGTTCTAAGTGTGGGTCGAGAAGTACAGGCCCAAGAAGATGGAGGAGATGATAGGGAACGAGGACTGCAGGGTCGCGGCCTCCGTCTGGCTGAAGAAGTGGAAACCGGGCGGCAAGGCCATGCTGCTGATGGGGCCGCCCGGGACCGGCAAGACGACGCTGGCCAACTTGCTCGCGAAGCAGTTCCGAATGAACATAGTCGAGCTCAACGCGAGCGACACCAGGACCAAGGACAAGCTGGAGAAGAAGATAGGCGAAGCGATACTGACGGTCAGCCTGTTCGGTGAAAGGTCCCTCATCTTCCTCGACGAGGTGGACGGCCTCCTGGGCCGGTCCGACTACGGAGGAGTGGAGTTCATCAAGGAGGCGGTAAAGGTCACGCAGAACCCCATAATCATGGCGGCCAACGACCAGGACGCCGACGAGATCAAGAAGCTGGGCTCGTCCTGCATCGCGCTCACGTTCAAGCCACCCCCTCCGAGGCAGGTCGAGATGTACCTCAGGAGGATCGCCAGGCTGGAGAAGTCCAAGGCGAGCGACGAAGACATCGTGGCGTTCGTGAGCTCCGCCGGCGGCGACCTGAGACACGCTATCAACTCACTCCAGAGCGGCAATACCGTCGCCTCGGGAGGGTTCAAGGACAAGGCTTCCCCCATCGCCCAGGGTTTCGAGGCGTTCTTCGACAGCAAGGACCCCGTCACCGCGCTGGCCGCACTCCGTGGGATCTCCCTGTCGCCGATCGAGAGGGTCAGGGAGCTGTATCGGTGCCTAGTCAGGTCCAACCTTTCCCCGGACAAGCTCTCCGAAGCCCTCGGAGTGCTCTCGGAGGCCGACATGCTCATGGGCAAGATAATGAAGAACCAAGAGTGGCGGCTCCTCCGCTATCTCGATAATATGATCGCGTACAAGCTGCTCCCGGTCATTAGAGGTCAGAACGTCCGCTACGCGACCGACGACCTGCCCTTCACCACGCTTCTCAGGATCTGGAACGACTCGAAGAAGGTGAAGGAGATCTCGCTGAAGTACGCCAGGCGCTCGAGCACCAGCGGTTGGAGCGCGCGCTCCCAGGACCTCCCCTTCCTCTTCGCCCTTTGCGGCGAGAAGGGCTTCAGGGAGGAGCTCGAGAAGACCCTCGACCTCGACGAGACTTACGAGAAGTTCCTGCAGAAGGAGGCGACGCGATGAAGGTGCTCCTGGGCGCTTGGTTCAACCTCCCCCGGCTCGGGACCGCGTCTTTCTCTTCGCTGATGAAACAGGGGGTGAAGTACGACAAGGCGCTGGGCTTCAAGATGGACGCCGAGACCGACGTCTCGGGCGCCCTGAGGACGCTGAGGTCTGCGCTCGGCGAGGACGTCGAGCTGAATCTTAGATGCGTCATTTGCGGTAAAGAAGCTTGTCCGGGCTGCTCCTACTCGGGGTTCTGCGACAGGAGCAGGGTGTCGCCGATCTGCCTCTGCGCCGAGCACTCCGCCAGCATCGACGCCTTCGAGGTATATCGAGATACCCTCGCAAAGACGCTCATTAGTTGAAGGAGACCTCGCTTGCGCGCGGGTCGAGAGACCGCCAGTCTTCGAGGAAGCGCTCCAGCGCCGCCGCGTACGGGTTGGAGTGGTTGACCCTGAATATCCTTATCCTGTTGAACCTCTTCTCAGTGAGGAGGCCAGCCTTCACCAAAAAGTCGAGGTGCAGCGCGACGGCCGAATGCGATATGCCGGCCCTGCGCGTTATCTCGGAGATGTTCAGCTCGTCGCTCTTCATGATGACGCTCATCACCTTTACCCGCCCGTAGGAGGAGAAGACCTGCTCAACCTCTAACATCGGCGACCATGCTCTTCAACTCATCGACGAGCTGCTCCGCCGAGACCAGCGAGAGCCCTATCATCGTGGTCCTCCCGCGCACGCCCTTCCCCGAGATCTGGGTCTCGATTATCCCCTTCCTGGAGAGCTCGTTGACGTCGTTCCAGAGCTGGGTGTGGTGGTTCGCGGCGAGACCCATCCCCTCGCAGAGCGCATCATAGCTCTTCTCGACCTCGCCTATGGTGACGTAGGCGGACTCGTTCCTCTTCAGGAGGTTGGATATCGCTATGAGGATGAGCCGCTGGTGCTTGCCCAGGTAGGTGAGCTCCTCCTTCTTGAACTCCGGAGGAAGGGAAGCCTTGGCGCGCCTGACGTGGTCGGGCATAACGCTCGGAGAGTCCGTCAGGTCGGCCGCCATCGCTGCCCTGTAGATCAGGTCGAGGGCGTACCGCGCGTCTCCGTAGGTGCTCGCTATCTCGGCGGCAAGCTGGAGCGAGTCATCCTCGACGCAGCCGTCTTTGAACGCCTCCTGGCTGCGCGAGGCCAGGATGTCGTAGAGCTGCTCGTCCGAGTACGGGCCCAGAGATATCTCGTTCCACTGGAGCGAGCTCAGGGTGCTGAGGTCGACCACCTTGAGGTAGTCCAGCGTCTTTGATATCAGAAGCGAAGAGAAGACCTGCGACTCGCGCGAGATCTCGCGGAGCCGGGTTATGGTGTATAATGACGAAGGGTCGGAGGTGACGAGCGAGTCGACCTCGTCGAAGGCGACCACCAAGTGTATCCTGTCCCTTGTTAGCGCGTCGAGGAAGGACTGGAGGAGCTCCTCGAACGCGAAGCCACGGGATGGATATTCGTGGCCCAAGAAATGCAGCCCCTTTGTCAGGATCGCCTGGAGCGACCGGTCTATCCGGCAGTTGACCTGGAAGAACTTGACCCGGTTGCCGTACAACATCGCCTTCTTCTCCAGCGCCACGCCGAGCTTCTTGGCGAGCATGGTCTTCCCGGAATTGTGCGTTACAGTAAAGTCATCTAAGAGATACCGTTGGTCAGAATCAACCCTAAAACCGAAGTACTCTTCCTCGCCTAGAGGCTTTAGTGTGAAGCCCGTTCTTAAGACGCTCTTTTTCTGTCTTCTTGCTGGTGCCTGTTTTCTACTAATTCTGGTAGGGACCTTGGAAAGGTCACCTGAAATTCCGACCCTGTAATACAACCCTTCATGGCCAAATTGGTCATGGGATAATTTCTCCCTGACAAAAGCGTAGAATCCAAGACTTCTGGACACAAGCGCTACATCTTCAGCGAGCTGTTTCGATTTGGAGACAAAATCATAGTGTCCATTATGCAGGCTACCATCTGTATCCATTAATCCAGCTAGAACTTGTAGACGCGTTTCTCTTGATCCAAACTTATACTGCGGGGGGATGAACTTCGACTCAGAGGTTTTCTTGTAGAGTCCTAATTCTATTAGATCCTGGGCTAGCCCATTTGCTGATGTTTGCCCACCTGTCCTTCCGGGAGTCAGGTAATACACTTGGGCTTGTCCTGCTGGGTATTGGTGTATTTTCAACAGGTACTTTCCAGATTGGTTATCTACGGTAGTTGCTATTTCCGTGTCCGCTGAAGTGATGGTGATATTACCATGTGCACTACTGCCGTCCCCCAAATACACACCAAGAAAGTAAGGGTCGATGGGCCCAACCGCCATCAGAGGGAAATCAACACCAGTTCTCATCAACTTGTAAAGTGCCCCGGGACCAACAAGCCATCCTGGAGACTTTAACAGGTCGCTTACCCTAATGTCTTTGATTATTCCTTCGGTATCTTCAGAAGGCTTTCGTGGGTGCTTCTTCAATCGGGTTTGTATGACTGTGAGAATATGGTCTTCAGAAACTACAAATGATTTTCCTTTTATCGGCTGGACTTCGACCATCTTTCCGAAACCGTGTACTGTCTCGAGCACTTTTCTTTGGGTACTATCTGGACCCATCAACAAATCTCCCTGAGCCACGTCTTCGACGCGTTTGAGTGACCCGTCAAGCATCAAAACGAGTTGTCCCTTCCTATGGCACCCCACCGGGCCCCACAGGAGTACGTTCTGGCTCATGCGGTCCGAGTGCTCGACGACGCCATGAAAGTACGCCTCCAACTGCTTCATCTGGTCCGCCCTGTGCGGAGTGGAGGAGGGGACATACTCTGGAACAAGCACGCTCTCGTTCCTGAATACAGAGTGTCGCGAGCTCATCCCGAATCGTGAATTTCTTAGGTTTTCTCTATATAACCATGATTAATCCAGACGGCATTGACGATGGAGGGAGTAGACTGAAAGTGTTCCCCGGCCCCTCTTAAATAATCTCAAGGCTCCAAGGCGGAAAGTTGGTCTACCTACCGCGAGGCACCAAGCTGACCTCTTCGATAACGTTCACGCTCGTCGTGGCGAACGTCATCGTCTTTCTCGTCACGTCACTTGGAGGCACCTACGTCCTCCTCACGCTGGCGCAGACCGGCGTACTGTTCTTCGAGGGATTCTACTGGCAGGTATTCACGGCGATGTTCGTGCACTTCGACATCACCCACATCCTGTTCAACATGTTCGCCCTGGTCTACTTCGGGATCCTGGACGAAGGGACCTATTCGAAGAAGCAGTATCTGGCGATCTACTTCGGCTCAGGTCTGGTCGGCAACGCGGTCTCCCTGTTCCTTATACCCGTCAACACCCCCACAGGGGGAGCGTCGGGCGCCATCTTCGGGCTGATCGGCGCCTACGTCGCCACCGAAAGGAAGGGCGCCGGCCTCGTGATAGCAGCCGCATATGCCTCGCTGATATTTCTCGACAGCGCAGGACCGGGGGTCAACGTCTTCGCCCACCTATTCGGCGTGGTCACGGGACTCGGGCTCGGTTTCGTCTTCAGCGAGGGAATCAGGAAGAGGGAACGGGACCTGTAGAACACATCAGGTCCGCGAGATATAAAGCCCCGTAGCCGGGTGGGAGGGCATGAAGGCAGTTCGTTTCCACCAGTACGGAGGACCAGAGGTGCTTCACTATGAAGACGTCCCCGACCCGGTGAGAGGAGCGGACCAGGTCCTCGTGAGGGTGAAGGCGTGTGCGCTGAACCGTCTGGACATCTGGGCGCGTATGGGACCGCCGAGGACGAAGGTCAGCCTCCCGCACATATCGGGTTCTGACATATCCGGCGTCGTGGAAGAGGTGCCCGCAGGAGAGACCGAGCTGCAGAAGGGGGCTGAGGTGATAGTGAACCCTGGCGTAGGCTGCGGCCGCTGCGAGAAGTGCCTCACGGGCAGGGACAACCAGTGCAGATACTACGGCATCATCGGGAACGAGACCGACGGCGGGTACGCGGAGCTTGTGGCGGTGCCCAGGCGGAACATACTCCCGAAGCCTGAGCGGATGGACTTCGTCCAGGCGGCCTCGTTCCCGCTCGTCTTCCTGACCGCGTATCACATGCTCGTCACCAAGGCGGACGTGAAACCAGGAGACGTCGTCCTGGTCCTGGGCGCGAGTTCTGGGGTGGGCGTCGCGGCGATACAGATCGCCAAGGCTCACGGCGCTAACGTCATAGCCACGGCTGGGACTGACTGGAAGCTCAAGAAGGCGGTCGAGCTCGGCGCTGATTCCGTGGTGAACTACACCACCCAGGACATCGTTCAGGAGGCGAAGAAATACACCGAAGGCAGGGGCGTTGACATTGTCATCGAGCACGTGGGGGACGCGACCTGGGACAAGAGCATAAGGTCGGTGGGCAAGGGAGGCAGGATAGTCACCTGCGGAGCGACAACCGGGTACGAGGCGGTGACCGACCTCCGGTACGTGTACAGTAAGGAGATCACGATCTACGGCAGCTTCATGGGAGGAGCCGGGGAGCTGTTCAGGGTCCTCGAACTCTTCATGCAGAGGAGGCTGAGGCCTGTGGTCGACAGGGAGTTCGACCTGAGCGCCGCGGCCGAAGCCCAGATACGGATGGAGAAGGGCGAGCACTTCGGGAAGCTGGTCCTCAAGCCTTAGCGCACGCTGCACCTCTCCTGACGGAAGGAAGGGAAGAACTAGACTATCTTGATCTGAGTGGTGCCGGTCTTCCCTGAAGCCCTGCCCTTCTCGAGGTAGCTCCGCCTGCCCCAGCTGATGTCGACGCTGGCTGACAGCTTGCTGGCGCCCCGGCCGAGGGTAGAGGCTGGAATCTCGAACGTCTTCTCCACGTCCAGATACTTGGACTTGGCGTCCTCCACGCTCGAGGGTATGATGGGCGCGCTGCCGTCCTCGTGGATTATCGCTGCCCAGATCCTGTAGGGCAAGTCGGGGTCGCGGCTCCAGTAGAACTTCCCCCTCCTGACCTCCTTCCCCGTCGTTGCCAGCACCTTGCCGAGCGAGCCGGCCTTGCGCAGGGAGGCCGTCATGACCAGGCGTGCGAGCTTGTCGTTGTCCTCCCAAGCCACGGTCCAGACGTCCGGGATGAACGACTCCCTCAGCCCGCCGATTATCCGGAACCCCAGGTGTATCTTCACAGATTCGTCGAGCTTGTACTCCCTGCTCTCAGGGATCAGCTTCAGGTCGCTGAGCGAGGTCGGTCCCCACGAATATTCGCTGCGCCTGTTCATCAGAGACATGGCTGCTAGCTCGACCAAGACCGTGGTTATAAATCTGAACGGTTGACGAATCCTCTCTGTCGACGAGCGACAACGCCTATAAGTCGTTTAGAGGTCGAACGCACTCCCCATGAGCACAGAGCCCCCCGCCGAGAAGCAGCCTCCGGCAGCGTCGAGTGGGGAGGCTCCCAGAGCCTCGTCCTCGGGGAAGATGGGGACGAGATATCAGGAGAAGCACACTCACATACGGGGACGGGGCTTGATCTCGTCGTCTGCGCTGGGTCTCGCGGACGGGCTGATCACCAACCTCGCCTTCCTCACCGGCTTCGGAGGTGCGGTCACGGACCTCGGGCTCATCAGGTTCGCCGGTCTTGCGGCCATGCTCGCGGGCACGGTGTCGATGTTCTTCGGCGGGATACTCGCAGCCCGCTCAGAGTTTGACCTGTTCAGGGCAGATTCCAGGAGGGAAGCCTACGAGATAGACAACGAGCGGGAAGAGGAGATCATGGAGCTCAAGGACCTGTACATCGAGAAAGGGCTGACACCGCAGGAAGCCGACGTGGTCGTCGCCAGGGTCTCGGCGCGCAAAGACACGTTCCTCGAGGACATGCTCGTGAACGAGCTGCACATCCACAGCTCCCATCTCGAGAAACCGTACAAGCTGGGCGCCACCATAGGGCTCTCCTTCCTTGTAGGCGCGCTCGTCCCTCTCCTGCCGTACTACCTCACAGGGGTGAAAGAGTACGCCCTCACGGCCTCCATCCTCGCCTCGCTAGTCTTCCTCTTCAGCGCGGGAGTCTGGAAGGGCAGCATAGTCGGAAGGCCTCTGTGGAGGAGCGGCCTCGAGACGCTGCTCATCGGTGCGGTCGCGACCGCCATCCTGTTCACGATAGGCACGTTCCTGGGATTCGTCTGATCAGGCGGTCGTCTTGACCGTCTCGAGGGGATTGGCGAACCTCTCGAGAGAGGCGACCTCTCTCAGCGGCTTCCGGTTCTTCTTGCCGAGTATCTTCCGGGAGGGGTAGCCGAATCCGAGGGCTGCGGATATGGAGAACTCTCGCGGTATGTTGAACTCGATCCTCATGCTCTCCTCCTCGAAGCCCGTCGTGAGCCCCGAAGCCACGCCGTAGTTCCACGCGACGAGCTGCATGTCCTGCACGGCCCTGCCCGCGTCGAAGAGGTGGAAGGGCCACTTCTGCCCTGTGAGGACGATAACAGCGAAGTCCGCCCCCGCTAGCCAGCCCCCGTAGGGTGCGCAGGACGCCAGCTTGGAGATGGCCTCTTCCGTCCTCAGGAGAACAAAATGCCAGTGCTGCTTGTTGACCCCGCTTCCAGTCAGCCTGCCCGCGTCGAGCACCTTCATTACGATGTCGTCGGGGACCGTCTTCTTCGCGAACTCGCGGAGGTCGAGCTTCGTCGCAACGCATGTGAAGGTGTCCATGCGAGCGCAGACGCCGGCCCTCGATTTAAGCGGGCCCCTATATGCAGACGTCGGAGACGAACTTGGTGTACACAGCGACCGCAAGCTCCAGCTGCTCCGTCGTGACGAACTCGTCGAGTACGTGGGCCTGTCGGACGCTGCCAGGGCCCAGAACCACCGTGGGGATCCCGAGTTTGCAGTAATCAGGGGCCTCGGTCCCGAACGGGGCTATGGTGGACTCCGAGCCCGTGATGGACTCTCCCAGTTTCACGACCTCCGCCTTCCGTGGGATCGAGAGCGCAGACGTCTCGTAGAGCACCTCGATGTCGGCGCTGAAACTCTTGTCCCTCTTTTGGAGAGACTCACCGACGGCGGCCAGACCTTCCAGTATGGTCCTGCCTTCGACCCCGGGTATCGTCCTCGCATCTATAGTCAGCTCGCACGAGTCCGGGATGACGTTGCTCTTCGTCCCGCCGCTTATCACCGTGGGCGTGAGGATCGTTCGACCCAGGTCCTCGTCGACCGCCTTGGACAGTTCCTTCCTGAGCGGCCCCAGCTTCTCGATGAACGCCACGGCCTTCTCGATGGAGTTGACGCCCATCGACGGGTCGCTCGCGTGCGCGCTCCTCCCGTGGAAAGCCACTCTGGCAGTAACCGTACCCCTGTGGCCTCTCACCACTTTCATCTCCGTCGGTTCCCCGACCACTCCGCAGCGTCCCGCCACCCCCTCCAGCTTGCCGGTGGCCTGCAGGGCCCTCAGACCGTCGAAGCCGACCTCCTCTCCCGCTGTGGCAACGAAGGTAAGCGACCTCTTGAGCCTCTTGCGCCTTGCTGACGCTATGGCGACCAGCATTGCAGCGATACCTCCCTTCATGTCCGCCGCCCCCCTCCCGTATATGCGACCATCCCTCGCGCTGGCCTCGAACGGGGGCGAAGACCAACCCGATTCCGCGCCGGACGGCACGACGTCGATGTGCCCCGCCAGCAGGAGACCGGGGGACTCGCCTCTAAAGGTCGCGACCAGGTTGGCGCGTCCCGGAGCGAACCTGTGCACCTCCACGGTTGCGCCCTCGATGTGCAGGTCTCGCAGATGGTCTGCGATGAAACGCGCACAGGCCTCCTCGTTGCCGGGCGGAGAGACGGTGTCGAAGCCTATCAGGGATTTCGTCAGCTGTACGGCGTCCAATCTGCCTTCGGCATGGGGCTGGTCGCTAAATGAAGTTCGCGGCAGCTAGGGTTATAGCGTCAAGGACGAGGGATTCGAACGCGATGAGCAAGGCCATCAGCGTGAAGCACGTGACGGTCGAGTACGACGGGAAGAAGGCGCTGCACGACCTTGACTGGGACGTGCGCAGAGGGGAGAGCTGGGCTGTGGTCGGGCCGAACGGGGCGGGAAAGACGACCCTGATGAGCATGCTGAACGGATACAGGTGGCCGACGGAGGGGACGGTGGAGGTGCTGGGAAGCAAGTTCGGGGATTGCGACCTCAGGGAACTCAGGACCCGGATAGGGATGGTGAGCTCATTCTTGGACGCCTGGGTGCCCGAGGATGAACGAGTGCTGGACCTGGTCGTGAGCGGAAGGTATGGCTCTACTAGGCTCTGGCGAAAGGTGACAGTCGCAGAGAGGAGGAGGGCGGTCTCGCTGCTCAAGGTCCTCGGCTGCGACGACCAGGTCGACAAGCGGTCGAAGGAGCTGTCTCAGGGAGAGAGGCAGAGGGTGTTGATCGCGAGGACGCTCATGGCGGATGCGGAACTTCTCATCCTGGACGAGCCTTGCGAGGGGCTGGACCTCGGCGCCCGCGAAAAGTTCGTGGGAGGTCTCTCGAGGCTTGCGAAGGCGAAGGTGGCGACCATGCTCTACGTGACACACCGGACGGACGAGATTCCCCCCGGGTTCACCCATGCGATGCTCCTGAAGGACGGGAGGGCCCTCGCGGAGGGGAAGATAGAGGAGACTCTCACGGCCAGGAACCTCAGCGCATGCTTCGAGCTTCCGGTGCGCCTCGAGAAGGTCGGGGGCAGGTACTATACCCTCATCGACTCCTAGGCGAAGAGACCAATGCACTTTTAACGTGAAGCGGGGCGGTCGAATTGATTTCGCTTGTGGGAAAGGCTGGACGAGGATGAGAGGCCGGAACTCAAAGACCCTGTGCTGCTCGTTTCTCTCTCCACCAGCATCCAGCAGTACAAGGTGCTGTACTCTCATGGGAGAGAGCTGGGCAAGTTCATGCTGAAGAAGATGGATTTCAAGAAGTTCGCCACGCTCTATTCATCCTCCATGCCTCCGCTGGTCATGATATCCGACGACGGACTGATCAGGCTGTCGTCGGCTAGCTTCTATCGTTACTCTGGGGAGCGCGACATCGTGCTGCTCGCCGGGGACGCTTCTCCTGTAGAGGACCAGTACGAATTCAGCGACGCGGTCCTGAGGTACGCAAGCGGCCTGGGCATACGCGAGGTGGTCTCAGTGGGTACGAGATGGACCGAGGAGGCCGGCTCTCCCACCGCGTCGCTGAAGGTCAAGGGCTTCGCCACCGATGAGAAAGGGGTCAAGGAGCTCGAAGGATTGGGGGTCGAGATAGTCAGGGACGAACCGGCGCCCTTCTTCGCGTCGCTCATCGTCGCGCTCGCCGGGAGATACGGCGTCAGAGGATACAAGCTGTCAATCGACCACGGCGAACCGAGCCCGCACCC
>JAPCJR010000007.1:0-40324 GCA_027886865.1 Nitrososphaerota archaeon | reverse complement strand
ACGGCGTCAGAGGATACAAGCTGTCAATCGACCACGGCGAACCGAGCCCGCACCCGAAGTCGCTCATCGAGATCCTGGCGATCCTGCAAAAGATGATGGGCTTCAAGGTGGAGACCGGAGACCTGGACAAGGTCGCCTCGAAGATGGCGGCGAACCTGGAACTCGTCGCCGGAAGCGAAAGTCCGCAGAGAAAGAACGGGATATACGGATAGTTATAAATAGACCGTGGAGCTCTGAAGCATCATGTCTTCTGAAGAGGTTGACCTAAAGGAGGTCCAACGCCAACTCTCCAAAGTGATAGACCCGGAGATAGGGGTGTCGATCGTGGAGATGAACCTCATCGACAAACTGGACATCCAGGGCGGAGCCGTTGACATTTCCTATCACGCGACGACGCCATACTGTCCGCCGGTCTTCGCTCTGAAGATCTCACAGGACATGAAGACGGGAGTCGAACAGGTCAAAGGCGTGAAGAGCGTCAAGGTCACGGTGAGCGGTCATTATCTGGCGGACGCGGTCAATAGACAGGTCAACAAACCTGCAGCAGCGCCGGCACCCGCGCAACCCACACCCCCGCAGTAGACCTAGCGCGGGGCACGCGATTGCCCGTCAACACGACTATGTCCAAGCTCGAACGACTTCTTGCGGAACTCGGCTCACAAATGGCGTCTCTCGGCGACACTAGCACGGGAGCCCAAGCCACGCTTAGGGCCATCTTCGCAGTTAACAATGAGTTGGGCCGGCTGGCCAGAGACGACGCTTCACTCAGACCAGCGCTCGTGGGCCTCCAGATGCACCTGAATCTTGTGACGACGGAGGTGAAGCGCGGCCGGGCGGCGGCAGCCCGCAGCGCGTTCAAGGAGGCCGTGGAGGTATTCGGTCTCATCAAGAAAGACCACGGCGCGCCGAAATCTCAGAAAGAATTTATATCGAGAAGAGGTCAGGAAACCCGTTGAAAGAGGGCGTCCTCAGCGACTACGTGGTGGTCAAAGTTTCAGAAGTTGGGTTCGCAGACACGAACGGGACGGAGGGAGTTATTTGGCTCAAAGCGGGGGACGCGAGGAGCTTTACCATGCGGGCGTTCTCCGGGGAGACGGCGATGCACATGCAGAGGTTCCTCCGCGGCGACAGGTCTTCTATTCCTTCGGTGTTCAATATGCTCGAGGACTTTGCGGAGAAGGCTGGCGTTCACCTCGCCGGGGTCGAGGTGTATCCGTCCGGGCAGGTTCTGCGCGCCGACCTACAGTTCATCGGCAGGTCGAAGGAGGTCTTGATGCGGGGATACCGAGCTTCTGACTCTATCGCGCTGGCGCTCTTCTACGATGCGCCGATAATGCTACACCGCTCCCTTCTCGAGTCCGAGAGGGAAGAGGACTCCGAGATCTAGCCTCCGACGGCGTCTTGAGGAGGAGAGATTTGGAACTAAAGCTCGGAAAGCTTCCGCCTGAGGTGCTGGAGAAGTACCTCGTCGGGATGACGGGAGCACGTTCGCGTGACCTGGTGGTAGGTCCTTCCATCGGCGTCGACTTCGGGGTGGTCAGGCACGGGAACACCCAACTCATAGTCTCCTCTGACCCAGTGACCGGCGTGAAGGAGAGGGTGGGATGGTATGCCGTGAACGTGAGCGCCAACGACATTGCGACCAGCGGGAACAGGCCACAGTTTCTTCAGTCGGTGATCCTTCTCCCCGAGCGCGCCTCGGTGAGGGATGTCGCCCGGATATCCTTCGAGATGGACAGGACGGCTTCCTCGCTAGGGATCACCATAGTCGGAGGGCACACCGAGCTGACTCCGGGGCTGAGGAGGCCCATCGTGATAACGACGGCGTTCGCCTTCGCATCTTCGTACGTCACCGCGGCCGACGCTAAGGAGGGAGACGCCATCTTGATCACGAAGAGCGCCGCCGTCGAGGGGACCGCCATCTGCGCGTCGGACTCCCTCGCGCTCTCCGGGAAGGTGGACCCGGCCGTGATAAAGAGGGCCAAGCGGTTCCTCAGAAAGCTCAGCGTGGTAGACGAGGCGGCCGCCGCGTTCGCGACGGGAGCCGTGCACGCGATGCACGACTGCACAGAGGGCGGCGTACTCGGCGCCGTCTTCGAGATGTCACGAGCTTCGAAGCTCGGGTTCGAGCTGCGAGAGGAAAGCATCCCGGTCGCGGCCGAGACGGCCGCCGTGTGCTCCGCGCTCGGACTCGACCCGCTCAGGCTCATAAGTTCCGGTACACTGTTGATCTCGGCGGAGGCGGGAAGGGAGCGCGAGGTCGTTCAGGCGGTAGCGAACGCGGGCTCGAAGGCGGCGGTGATAGGCAGGTTCAGGAAGGGCAGCAGGAGACTGGTGCACGGGGACGGCTCCGTCGAGACCATAGCCCACGCGCCTACCGACGAACTCTGGAAGCTGATCGGCAAGCAGGGCATGTAAGCCCGGCTCAGGCGTGGGCGCGGAGGAAGAGCGACACGCCGACCAGTGCGACCATGGCGGAGACCATGAGCAGCAGGGTGATCGTCCTGAAGTTCTTCATGCGCCTCTGCGCCTTCTCATCCGCCTCCTCGTGCTCCACTCCGCAGTAGTTCTTGCTGGTGGATATCGAGACACCGCAGACAGGGCAGTGCTTGTGGGCAGGCGCACCCCCGCTGGGCTTGGACAACGCGGCGGGCGCCGACGCCTCTCGGTTTATAGTTTTCTCAGAGTTCCCAGTCAGGGAGGCGGCGCCTGCAGCCTGGCTATCGTGACAGAGACCTGGTCGACATACTCTTCCAGTCTGGCGAGTATCGTCCTTGAGGTGATCACGCCCATGACCTTGCCGTCGTGCAGTACGAGGACCCTTCTCACGCCCCTCTCGGTCATGATCCTCGCAACCATCTCAATCCCATCGGTGTCGGCCACCGAGATGAGCCCCTCGCTCATCAGCTCGCGAAGGGTCATCTTCGCCGGGTCGATCCCCTCGGCCACTATCTTCGAGAGATAGTCCCATTCGGTCACGATTCCTACCGGCTTGATGTCGCTGTGGACTATCACGTAACCCTGGCGCTTCTCTTTCATTGCCTTGGCGGCTTCGAGGGCGTTGGTATCGGGTGGGAGCGAAAGGAAAGTCGGTTCCGCGACATCTTTCGCGAAGAGGACCATCACTCTGTAGATGCGTCGCCGCGATAGATAATCGTTTCCTTGGGCTTCGAGCCGGTCTGTGACGCGGGTATGGCGGCTATGAGGATGATGACCCCCATCGCAGCGAAGGCGGTATGCATCGCGTTGATGAACAGCGATACGCTGAGCGAACCGGTCGGCGGCGGGACGCCCGCGAAGATGTCCTGGAGCGCCTTCAGTGGGACCGTCGCGCCGAAGATGGCGAAGATCATCCCGAGGCTCAGAAGAGAGCCAACGTTGAAGATCGTCGACGACACGCCGGAAGCCACGCCTCTCCGTGCAGGTGGGACGGAGTTCATGATCGCTGCCACGGTGGGCGCGAAGAACATTCCTCCCCCTATGCCGGCGAGGACCATGGGCAGGGCGATGAGCACGTAAGATACGCCGTAGGGAAGCACGGCGAACCAGAAGAAAGCCGCTGCTGAGAGCACCGACCCCGCGGTGGTTAGGCGCCTCGGGCCAATCCTGTCCGAAAGATATCCGCTGAGCGGACCCACGATGACGAACGCCGTGGAGAACGGCAGGAGAAGAAGACCCGTCTTGAGCGCGCTATAGAGAAGGGCGCCCTGGAAGTAGAATATCAGGATGAGCGAGAGCGAGCTCCTCGCTATCGAGGTGAGCAGGCTCGCGAGAGCCCCGGCTGTGAAGGCGCGTATCCTGAAGAGCCGGACGTCTATCATCGGGCTCTTGACCCTCGTCTCCACGAACGCGAAGACTCCGAGCGTCACCAGGCCGGCCGCCATGAGCGCGACGTCGGTGGAAGTCCATCCAGTAATCGCGCCCAGTGTGAGCCCGATCAGGAAAGAGATCAGGCCTCCACCGAAAAGGGCGTTCCCAAGCGGATCGAGCGACTCGTTTCTCAGCCTCGGGTTGAGGTCCTTCAATCGGAGGTATGCCCAGGCGGTCGCGAAGACACCGGGCGCGAGATTGATCCAGAAGATGGACCTCCATCCCAGGAATGTGGTCAGAACACCGCCGGCCACAAGGCCGAGAATCGAACCAGATACGCCCGCCACCTGGTTTATGCCTAGTGCCCGTCCTCGCTCGGTCGCCGGGAAGGCGTCTGTGAGGATGGCGGCGTTGTTCGACCAGATGAGAGCGGCGCCGAGGCCCTGCACGAGGCGCATGGCCACCAAAAAGACGCCGTTGGGGGCGATGCTGCAGAGGCCCGAGCCGAGCGTGAATATGACGAAGCCGAGGTTGTAGAGCTTGACCCTTCCGAAGACGTCGCCCAGTCTGCCGATGGTGAGCAGCACTGTGGCCGTTACCAGGGTATAGCCCATGATTATCCAGATGCCGTCGAAGGTGGACGTGCCGGGGAGCTCTCTCAGGATAGTCGGGAGCGAAATCAGGACGATGTTAGCGTCCAGCTGGGACATGAACGCGCCTATGGTCGTGTTCGTAAGAACGACATACTTGTACTCCAACCACTCGCCTTCTTTCTTCCCGCTCGCATCAGCCGAATTGCAGCCAGTATTTTACTGATATGAACGCGGGCCGTGCAAGACGGACCACGCGGACTCGGAGGCCGCGAGGACCCGTTCGTCTTCGCGCGCGCCCCCAATCAGCTGCAGGCCCACCGGCAGAGCGCCCGACCTCCGGGCCGCCGGGAGACTGAGAGCAGGCAGACCGCTCAGATTGAACAGTTCGGCGTTCCGAAGCATCAGCGACCTGAGCTGGCCCGTCTCATTCCCGAGGGCGTCTTCGATCTTGGGCGCGACGACGAGGCAGGTGGGCATCAGAATTGCGTCGATTCCTTTAAGCAACCGGGACATCACCTGCAAGAACTCTAAGCGGAGGTTTATCGAGTGCATGTACTGGATCATGCCCATCTTCATCCCCCTGTCCATCAGCGCCAGGACATCCTTGTGCATCTTCTTCCGGGTCTCAGGGGATCGCAGCAGGGATTCGTAGAACCACGCCGCCTCCTTCAGCTGGATGATCGCGCGCGCCCGGCTGAACGGGAGATAGTCCTTCTCGACCGCGACCTGCTTCATCTCGAACTCGCCGCTCTCTTTCAGCAGGTCGACTGCCCGCCAGAACTCCTTGGAGACTTGGGAATCCATGTCATCCACGAAGTAACGGGTCGGAACTCCGAGCTTGTGACGGCGCTTCGGGAGAGGACGCGACCCGGTGATGGTCCTGAAGCCGAGGGCGACGTCAGGGACGGACCGCGCGAGGAGACCCGCGTGGTCCAGCGTGCCGCTGAGGGGGAACAAACCTTCCGTGCTCAGCACCCCCTGGGACGGCTTGAACCCGCAGACGCCGCAGAGCGCGGCGGGTACCCGCACCGAGCCGCCGGTGTCGCTTCCTATGCTCAGGATCGCTCCCTTCGAGAGGGCCACCGAGACCGCCGAACCGCCGCTCGAGCCTCCGGAGACCCTCGCCGGGTCTACGGGGTTGTGGATAGGGCCGCCGTAGCCGCTGGTCCCCATTATGCCGAGGGCCAGCTCATGGAGGTTTGTCTTCCCCAGAGGGATGCACCCAGCCTCCAGCGTCTGGTCCACGACCTCAGCGTTCGTCTGTGGGACGAAGTCCGAAAAGGCTTCGGAACCGTCGGTGGCGGGAAGGCCGCCCAGGAAGGCGTTGTCTTTGATCGTTAGGGGTACCCCGAAGAGCGGCGAGAGCGGGCCGCGGTCTCTCCTGGCGAGCCTGGCGTCGAGCACGCGCGCCCGCGAGAGTGCCAACCCCTTGTCGCCGCCGAAGACCATGATGAACGCGTTGAAGCGTCTGTCGTACGCCTCAATGTTCGTGAGCTCCTCCCTGACCCTCTCCTCACACGAGGTGTCCCCAGAGAGGAGCCTCTTCCGGTACGCCGCTATCGAAGAGTCGTCGGCGGCATCCAGGTTCCTCCGGGCTCGGACCATTCTATCTAATCTCCCCGCTCCCGGTTCTCTCAGCGCTCCGCGGTCGTCCTCGCGGCCGCGATCGGTGCTATCACGAAGGGTATCGTGTACGGAGGCTGGGGTATCGTTAGACCGATGAACATGTAGTCGCTGGTCGGTAGCTGGAAGATGGAGGGGCTGAAAGCACCTATGGTCTCGTTGGCCGGAGCGTTCGGCCCGGACGCAGCGGCGTAGGAGGAGTTCAGGTCGTTCCAGAAGGTGCTGTTGCTCACCCCCGAGGCGGTAGCATAGGAAGCGTTGAGGGCGGTCCAGACGGTGCTGGTGGTTATCCATCCCATCGACACGTTATGACCCGAGATCATCATCGTAAGGTTGTAGGGAGAGACGACCACGTCGGTCAAAGAGTAGTTGTGGTTCGCAACCAGGTCGCTCGACCCGCTGATCTGGGTCAGGTTGAGCATCCCCGTCCCTCCCTTCGAAGTGAGCGTGACATTGTAACTCGCAGAGTTCGTGTGCGGTCCCGAGTACGAGCCGGAGGCGTAGACGGTCAGCACCCCGGTAAGAGACGCCGTCTTGGTCGAGGACCCGTTGATGAAGACGGAGGCGATGGTCAAAGCTCCCGCTGCCACGACCGCCACCATGAGGATGATGATCAGCGTAATCCCCTTTATGCGCGGCGTCTTCTTGTCCGCTTTGGTCATCATCCTTTGGTAGCTCAAGAGGCGTAGGTATTTCAGGGATTTCCTTCCCGTGCCGGCCTGGCCACGGCGAGGATTGCCCAGGTGTCTCAGAGATTTGCGAGTTTGTTCACGATTCATGACAAGGTGCCTTTTGCGTGACGATACCGATGTAGGGCCAGATGTCAGCTACAAAAGCGGCCAACGCCCCCAATCAGGCGCAACCATCCAGCGGGATGTCCAAACTAAAGAAGATAGAGTGGTACGCCGGGCAGCTGATCAACGAGGCGGCCGAGCTGGAGAAGGCGGGGAACCTCGAAGAGTCCATCGTCAAGTACCTGAACGCCGCCGACGTTCTCCTGTTGCTTGCGAAGGGACAGGACAATTACACGGTATGGAAGACTTATTCTGACAGGGCGCTCCAGTGCCAGCAGCGTTCGAGGATCCTGATGGCCAAGAGAAGGCTGGCTAATCCGGACCCTAATCGGTAGCGGCCGATGAGCGCCGCACCTTCCGCACGAGCCACCACTCGAAAAGGTACATCGCCGCCCCCAGCACGATCAGGATGGCGGCCACGGCCACGCTGACGAGGATACTGAAGACCCCGAGGACTATCATCAGCAGCATCGCGGCCCGGGCGAGACGTCCGCTCCTGACCTTGGGCGCGCTCATATCACGTAACTGGTCTTATCTGTATGTAAACGCTGGGAGGCAGCACCTCACGCCGCCTTCGGGTGAAGTACAGGCGGAGGGTCCGAGGCTCCGGAGTCGCTCAGTGCCGTCGCTTGCGCTCAGCGCTCATAGAGCCCCACGACCCTAGCCTGTTCCAAGATGTGGGGGGCTATCGAGTCCAGGAGCTGCTCGAGGTTCAGACCTGGCTTCAGCTTGAGCGTATCGTCCAGCGCGTACACCCAGAAGTAATAGTGGTGAACGCCATGTCCGTTTGGCGGGTAGGGACCCATGTACCCCGGCTTCCCCGTCCCGTTCACGCCGGCGGTGTAGACGCTCGCCGCCTGTCCCTCTGAGAGCTTCGTCACGCTGGCGGGTATGCCGTACACTACCCAGTGCACGAAGCCGCGCGGCAGGGGCGCGTCATAGTCGAAGCTGACCAGAGCGAACTCCTTGGTACCTTTCGGGGCGCCGCTCCATTCGAGCGCAGGCGAGAGGTTGCCGCCGTCCCCTCCGTTACGTTTCGGGATGAGCCCCCGTGGACCGAAGGCGGTACTGGTAATCTTCAGATTTCCTAACTTCAGAGACATGATCTCAGCGCGGTTGTCATGGGTGGTTTGTAATTAAGGTTGCAGGACCGCGGACCTTCGCTGCTCGCCGAACTCATGGAACGACTCGAAAGCCTCCTTCGCCACAAATGCTAGGATCACTAGCGTGGCTGCGTAGTCTGCCCAGGCGATGCCTAGCGCATACTGTGCGAACAGCCCCGCGAAAACGGCGATCGCCATGAAGAAGCACGTCGCTGACTCCGCTGCGTCGATAGTCAGCGGAAGGCAGTTCGTGTCCCGCCCGATCTTCCGCTTTCGGAGCCAGAGAATCGGCATGATGACGATGGCGGCCCCCGCTATGGCCAGTCCATAGGGCGAGAACTCCGGGACGGCCCTTGCAACCAGGAAGAAGTACGTCGAGGGGATCCCTATGACGGGGATCAGGGCGACGAGGAGAAGCGCCGAGAAGAAAGCCGTCCGCTCGCCGAAGTGTGCCTCGCCCGCCGAGTCCTTTCTCAGGTGCGACAACACCACGGAGGCGGAGAGGAGCTCCACCAGGCTGTCGGCGCCGAACGCCACCAGCGCAAAGTTCAGGGAGATGAGGCCGATGAAGAGCGCTCCCGCGACTTCGACGGACATCCATCCGACGCTAAGGTACTCGAGCCTCAGGGCCTGAGATATCCTCACTCTTCTCCAGCCGATGTGCTGCTCGGAGCAGCAGCACGAGGCGCAGTTGGCGCACTTGCTGGGCGATGTGCAGGATTCGCACGACTCTGTCCCGCAGAGACAGACGGCGCACGAGGAGTAGGGCATCAGTACCGGAGGTGTAAGAGGCGCGGAGCCTTATTAGCTCTTGGAGCGAGCTCGGGCTACGGTCAAGGGGAGGGTATCGATCCGCTTTGGGTGGCTCCTGGTAAGTTGTACCAGGCCCACGAATGACGCGGCGATCGTGAGCCCGCTCAGCGCAAACCAAGCATCGACGAGAACCGGATTCACCGAGATCGAACTGAGCTCGAAAGCCCCGACCAAACCGATGATGCCGAAGGCTATCGACATGGCCGCACCGGCCTTGGTAGGCCTCCAAGTGTAGAATCCTGCGGCGATTCCAAAGAACCCGAAGACGAGGGCAGCCACACCCAGGGTCGTTATGGTACTGCTCGAGTACTGCTGCATCGGTCCCAGGATCGCCAGGTCAGGGTTGAAGAGCGAGGAGAAGAGCCCGCCATCGCCCTTGTCCCCCGAGACGATTGCGGCAAAAATCAAGAGGCAGCCGAGGAGCCCGCCGACGAGTCCTAGGCCGTAGGCGAAGATAGCACCGAGCATGGACCCCACTCCACGTCGTGGCCCCTCACCCTCCCTTATCGCGATTATAGTCGGTTTAGCGCCGAAGACCGTGTTGGCGTCGTCCCTGCAGTAGAGCTTCCCACCCAATCTGACGGCGCAACGCCTGCAGACGCCTCGTCCGCACGATGTGCAGACACCCACAGCGTCGGCATTTGGGTGTACGTAGCACTTCAAGGCGTTGATGGTCTCTCGAACTTTACTCTAAAAGCGTTTGTCAATAAATTGTATCTTCAAGTATGAAAGTTTCAACTCCTTATCCGACACTAACGCGGCCGTCGGCGAATTCACGACGGAATCGGCGCGTCTCCCTTCCGCCCGAAGAGCGGGCGGATCGATGGAGGAGAATCTGGAAGAGGCTCCTTCCCCTCCTCTATGCCCTTGTATCGCCTGATCACCCTGGCGTTCCTTCCGATGAGAAGGCCCACCCCGAACATAAGGAGAAGGTCGGTGGCGATCGTTGCATACAAGGCGGTCGAAGTCAGCGTCTGCGCTGTGACCGTGAGGAAGTTCGAACCGAAGACGGCGACGTCGATAGAAATGCGCGCTATGAAGGCTACAACGTAGATCAAGTACAGGGCGACGCCTCCCTTGAAGTAGACGCTCCCATCGCCTCCCTTCCAGAAGGAAATCCGGCGGTCGCTGAACCGGTAGGAAAATGCCACGGCAGCGAGCAGGACTGCGGCGTAGGGGAACGCAAAGAGGGGTGAGACCCCCTCGAAGAACGAGAGGATAGAGAAGAATGAGCCGAGTATCACGTAGAATATCGCATAGGCGACAGTACGTGAGGCGCTGAAGCGCATGCCGTTGTAGCTCCTGTAGACCCGGCGGAGCATGAGGAGGACGATCACAACGAGGAAGATGACGACGGTCTCCCCGGAACCGGGACCCTGCGAAGTCGACGACATCGGTTGCGCGCCTGCCGAAGTATCGTCTTTATCCTTTATGCATCCGGAGCGCGAAATCAGCTAGTGGACGCGTACAACTGACCGTCCCGTAAAGGATTACTAAGCGGTCAGCACGCGAAGAACCGTTAACGATTAATATTCGCGCAGGCCCGACGACGCCAAGCGAATCTAGATGGAACCGTACGCTACACCGTCCGTATGGCACGACAAGAAGGAAGCATGGCACGAGATAATGCCTGGCGTCCTGCGCCGCGTAGTGACCCACGCATCTACCGGGATGATGATCTACTACAAGATAGAGCCCGGGAAGGTCTTCGCGTGGCACAACCATCCTCACTCGCAGTTCGGCCTATTTCTTCAGGGTGGAGGCATATTCAAGATCGGGGACAAGGAGTGGCGCGTCAAGGAAGGGGACGGATACTTCATACCTCCGGGTGTCTTCCACGAACTGAGGACGGACGGGGACAAGACGTGCATCGCTGTGGACTTCTTCACGCCGGAGCGCGACGACTACGCCCCCGAGGCGCTCCAGCCAGAGACCGGATAGGCAAAGCCACCGTGTCCGCGCCGGCTGAGAACTAGCTGCAGGGAGCGACTGCAGCGCCATGGTCAGCAAATCGGATGGAGGCCTACTCCGCTTCTTCTTGAGCGCGGGCCGTCTGAAATCGGAGCCGCGCAGGGGATGGGTCCTGAAGCTCAGGATGCAGAACCCCGAGTCAGTGGCGGACCATTCCTACCGCGTCGCGCTGATGGCGATGGTCTACTGCGACTCTCGCGGTCTCGACGCGGAGAAGGCGGTGAAGATGGCGCTGCTGCACGACCTGCCCGAGGCGCTCGTCGGCGACAGCATCCCCGGAGAGCGCGCGCCGAAGAAGAAAAGGGCAATGGAGTGGGCTGCGATGCGAAGCCTGCTGAAGGACCTGCCGCGGAGCGTCGCAAAGGAGTACCTCTCGGTCTGGCGGGAGTTCGAGGATCAAGCTTCCCCCGAGGCGGAGCTTGTGAGACAGCTCGACAAGGTCGAGCTGGCGATTCAGGCCCATGAGTACAAGCGGAACGACCCGGCCAACGATGTCGAGGAGTTCTTCCGAAGCGCCAGAAGAGGGGTCGTGGACCCTGAGCTCATCGGCGTCATCGACAGCGTAGCCTGACCAGGACGGCGAAACCGGTCAGAGAGGACAGTTGACCTCTTCCACCTTCTTGATTCGCCCGTCCTCCACAGTCTGAAAGGCCATGACCTTGAACTTCATGGCGCTGCCGTCCTTCTTCACGGCCTCGACCACGTGAACCTCCGCGATCACATTCCCGCTCGATACCACGCTCGTGAAGCGAACGCGCGTCGACTTCAGCTGCTTCTTGAGCCCCGCCACGCCGTCCATGAACTCCCGGAAGGTGTAGACCTTCCCGTTCAGGTCCTGCTTGTAGCTCGGGCTGAAGAACTCCAGCATCTGCTCCTCGGTCGATTCAGGGTCGAACAACCGGCCAAACGCTTCCTCCAGGAACCGGCGCGCTTCAGTGTTGTCCAATCGGATAGATCAGCCGAGAGCGCCGAAGGGTGCCCAGAAAAGCATATCGCGGCCGGCGTCGCCCGAGGAGAACGTGCGCTGGTCCGCGTTGCGGCCGGCGCTGAGACTAAGGTGGTGAAGCGGTCGCTCAGGCGGTCCTATGCTTCTTACCTTCGATGGCGCGCTTCCATGGTTTGGTGAGCATTATCCGCCTGCTGGGGCCGGCCACCTCGATGAGGACGCCCATCCTGAGCAGCCGGTCGGCGGCGGCGCGCTCGATCGCGGTCAGCTCCTTGTAGTTCACCGATGAGCCGAAGACCAGCAGGTAGCTGATGAACTGCATGTCCCGGGCCAGCTCGTCGTCCGAACTTAACATCTGGAACCTCTCCCTGGCTAAAGCCCACTCGGGTATCGTGCTCTTTTTCATGTCGCGAAACCGCCTTGGTCGAGGTCCAGCTCCTTCGATATGGCTCTTTCCTTCGTCACGTCCATCCACCGAGCATCCCACCGTCCACGGCCACGGCGGTGCCGGTCACGAAGGACGAATCGTCTGATGCGAGGAAGAGAGCCACCCGGGCGACCTCCTCCGGCGTGCCTATGCGCCCCAGAGCGTGCTTCCGGACTAGCTCGGCCTCAGCCTCCTTGGGGTTCGGTGCCAGCTGGAGGATGCCACGAAGCATGGGCGTCTCGATCGCCCCGGGACAGATGCAGTTCACACGGATGTTGTCCTTGGCGAAGTCCAGGGCCGTCGCCCTGGTGAGCATGAGAACGCCGCCCTTGGAGGCGTCGTACGCCGCCTCGTCCTTCATAGCCATCAGCGAGTTAATCGAACCCGTGTTGATTATCGCGCCGCCCCCGCGCTTCTGCATGTGCGGAAGGACGTACCGGGTGCAGAGGAACGTCCCGTTGATGTTCGTGTCGATGACAGCCCGCCAGTCCTTCTCCGAAGTGGTCAGGACCGTGCCGACAGGAGAGAGCGCCGCGTTGTTGAAGAGCACGTCTATCCTCCCATAACGAGAGACCGTCTTCTCTACCAGGTTCTTGACGTCCTCGCTCTTGGACACGTCGGTTCTGACGAAGACTGCGTCGCCGCCCTTCTTCCTGATTTCGTCGACCACCTCCCGCCCCCTTGAACTGTTCCTTCCAGCCACCACGACCTTGGCCCCCTCCTGGGCGAATAGGATGGCGGTGGCTTTCCCTATACCCGAGTTGCCGCCTGTGATTATCGCGACCCGTCCATCTAGCTTCATGGCTCCGCCGTGCACGACGGGACTAAAGAATCCTTCTGGGAATCGGCCGGGACTGGCACCCGGAAGGGGATTACCACTCACGAGGTCCAGGCGCGGAAGATGCGTCCTCAGAGCCCTTCCAATCGAACAGACATCGCTTAGGACGGCTTCGCGAGGGAGGGGACCAAGGCCGCGACCAGGATCCTCGCGACAGCGCGATGGCGATCATACCGCGAAAGCCGTTTCGAGACGAGTCTCGTCAGTTTGACCATGCCTATTATCTCCAGGATTGAGGCGAAATATAGCAACGTGAGGACGTAGAACGGTACGTGGATGAACGGGTAGGTGGAGACATCGAAGACGTAGACGACGGATATTATTCCCTCGAGTATCAGTAGTTTCATTCTCTCCTCGTGTCAGGACAACGTACTTGGTTATACGCGTTATTCCAAATTCTATGAGAACTATTTAAGAGGACGGCCCTGATGCGGCCCACAGCTTGGTGGCAACACAGGAGCTCGACGTCGGGCGTCTGATCGGGCTCGTCGTCTCTGAGAACCTGCATCGCGGAGGAGACTTGGGATACGGCCTGGTAATCACACGAGACACCATCGTCGGTGCGAAGAAGCTAGACTCCTGGGGAGACTTTGAGGCCTACCTCGGGCCGGGAGCAGAGACAACCGAAACTACCGTCACCGCGGCGAAGAGGGTCGCCGAGGAACTAATAGGAGCGAGCGAGTTCTCCATCCCAGTAGGCTCAATAGGTCAGGTCCTGTTCAGGAAACCGGGCATGTTCTTCGGCGGATACGTGATATTCAAGACGTCGCTGAGCTCTATAAGGATAGACATGACGGTTCTCTCGACCAACAGCCCGCGCCTCCTCGAGACCTCCAAGAAACTGAAAGACTCCCTAGCGATGGCCGTCGGAGACAGATTGTACCAAGTCGGAGCAGGCCGCCGTTGACCCCGGAATAAGGCCGCTCAAGGGCAAGGCCCGGTGAGGACGTGCACCATCGCCGACTGGAGGCGACTCCGAAGGCCGCTTCCCCGTCACGGTTACTTGTGCAGTCTTCCGAAGATCCTGCCGAAGAAGCCCGTCTTCGCTTCCTCCCGAGGGGCGGGTTGAGCCGGTGTGAGAGGTTGAGCGACATTGTTCACCGGAGGCGACTCCACCAGTTGAGGTGCAGCCTGGATTTGGGGAACGGATTCCGCGACTGCGACAGGAACGGGAGCCGGCGTCTCTGCGACCTCATCGATGGGGACGCGTTCCGTGCTCGTGAACACCGCCGCTTCAGGGAGAACGGGCGACGAGACCAACTCCGCCACCGTGGCGTGGGCGGCCGTGCCGGAATCGATAGCGTGCACCTCTTCGGGGGCACTGTTCTCAGCAGGGACAAAATTCTCCGGTCTCCGCTGGAAGAAGACGTCGTTGTAGGATCGGGAGCCTTGTGAAGAAGCTTCGATGGTCTCTGGTCCAGCCACATCCGTGGAGACGTACGACGGAGACTCCGGTCCCGTGGCCGATACGGCGTTACCGCGTGCGCCGACGCGCCTTGCCCTCTTCTCCTTCTTGAGAGGATTGTCGCCTAAGCCTCGGGGCAATGTAGTATCTCCTCTGCAAGAGCACCGTAGGCCTTGGCCCCGTTACACCCGGAGTCGTATTCGAAGATCGACTTGTGATAGCTGGGCGCCTCTGCGAGCCGCACGTTGACCGGGATCACCGTATCGTAGACCTTTCCTTCGTTAAACTCGTGTCTCACGCGCGAGGCGACCTCCCTCGAGAGGATAGTTCGCCTGTCGTACATCGTGAGGACCGCGCCCATGACCGCGAGCTCAGGGTTGATGTCTTCCCTGACCTTCCTGATGGTCTCGAGCAGCTGAACGACCCCGTCCATTGCGAAATACTGCGTCTGGACAGGTATGAGAACCTCGGTCGCTGCGGTCAGCGTGTTGACCGTAAGTATTCCTAGGGAAGGAGGGGTGTCGATCAGGACGTAATTGTAGTGCCTCCCTTCCTTCATGTCCTTGAGCTTCTTCTTGAGCTTGAACTGCATGTTGATGTCGTTCGCGAGCCGGATCTGGCAGGCGCTCAAGTCACCAGAGGCTGGGGCAACGTCTAGATTCTCTCTGCATTCTTTGATCAGTACGTCTTCCAGGGAGACCGAGTCGTCGATCAAGAGGTCGGCCGTCGACTTACCGATGCGCGTCTCCGGTGAGACGAGATAGTCTGTAGCGTTCCCTTGCGGGTCCATGTCGATGAGTAGTACCTTCTTTCCAGCAGCCGCTAGCTGGCAGGATAGGTTCACTGTAAGGTCGGTCTTCCCGACTCCTCCCTTCTGGTTGGCTACAGCGATCACTCGCGTGTAAGCCGCCTTCGAGACGCTGCTCGCTCTCGGCCGATGAATCCTCTCGAGGGTGGTCATTGTCATTGCTTGTCTGGACATGATACAGCGTGGTCCCGATATTAGTCGCAAGGTGATTTTCGGTTGAGCTTAAGGCCAATTCCTTTCCACTCAGAGCTGAGTCGGGGCGCAAAACCCCTCGTGAGGTCACTCTCCAGCGGCGACCCGGAGGGCTGCGAAGCCGCAGGTGGCGCCTGTCGCACTACATCGCGGGAGCCGTCTTGATCCGGGGCTTCGAGATGACCCCGAAGGCGATCAAAGCGACCCCTATGACGGCGACGAGGCCGCCCAGATAGATGAAAGTAGAATTGTTATCCATCAGACCACTGCCTCCCATCATCCCGGCCCCCTGAGAGGCCCATCCGAGCCCCACGAGCAACACCACCACCCCTACTATTATTGGAATCAGTCTTCTCAAGATAATCCGCGGACTCGCGGGAGTTATTTTAGGATTGTTCAAGATTAGCGCTGGTTCTGAGCGCAGAGATCAGCGATTGCATTGAAATGACACGTTTAACTAACTGCACACCCCGCCGAGGCGTACTTGTCCACTCAGAGTGGCCAGCCCTCCGATGGCTCCAGCAAGACCAGCCAGGAAAACGGAGGTGACTCTGCGAGCCAGTCCAAGAAGACAAGGCACAGCCACAAGAAGGACATGTGGACGATCATGGACGAGAGCTTCCAGAGGACGTTGAACGAGGCCAGAATCGCGTACCGGACGAACTATATTCTCAACATCGTAATCGTGACCATCGGCGTAATCCTGCTGGCCAGCTCTCTAGTCTTCGCGTGGACACGGGGGCTCAACCCTGACACAATCACCTTCGCGGGGCTGGGCATCGCCGACTTCACGGCAGTCTTCCTGGTCAATCCGCAGTTCCGTATCCAGCAGCTGCTCGGGGACTGGGAGCAGATGCAAGTAATCTACAGGACCTGGTACGATCAGTCCAGTCTCATCGACACCTACAACATAGACCCGACCACAGGCATTTACAAGGTATTCACCCTAGCCGATGTTACGGCCGTAAATGATGAGCTCAGCAAGATCGGCCAACAGGCGATAAGCTCCATCGAGCAGTATGTAGGTGCAGAACAGACCAAAGATGCCACGACCTCGTCAAAGAACGGAGGGACGACTCAGCCCACGGGGAAGCCGACGCCAACCAAGCCCGGAGAGGCAACCTCAACCTCTTAGCGGCTCGCCGAGCTAGCGGAGCCTTACCGACTGGGGAACGCTATCAGGTGCCTGCCGTAGGTGTGCTTGTCAACATACTTGAAATGATAGCCGTTCTCGAGTAGGACGTTCAGAAGCGCAGCCTGGTCCTCCGCGCCCATCCAGTCGTGCATCTCGATGACCACGACAGGATGGCAGCGTCCGATTGTCTTCTTTGCACCATTGAGCACCTCGAGCTCGTGACCCTCGACATCTATCTTGAGCAGGTCAACCCTCGGGAAGTCGAAGCCGTCGAGTGTGTGGATAGGGACCACGACGGACCCCTCGGCGGATAGTCTGGAAAGAGCCCCGTTCGGGGACATCTTGGCCTCGCCGTCGACCGACCCGAGCCCGCACTCGAGCAGCTCTATCGAGAGGTGGTTGATCTCTGCGTTCCTCTTCAGCACCTTGATGTTCTCAGGGTTCGGTTCGAACGAGTAGACCTTCATCCCGCTGGAAGCGGCCCTCAGGGAATAGGCCCCGATGTTCGCGCCGACGTCGATGAACACCTCCCCAGGCCTGAAACGTGACGTCAACAACTCCTTCACGCTCGGTTCGTGCTCCAGAAGCGCAGTCCGCGCGCCGGGATAGCTCGCAGGGATCTCCCATGAGAGCCCGTCCCGCTCCGCGACCTTGATTTCGCCCGTCGGTGTCTTTTCGACCTGTTCGACAGAGAGTTTCGTGTCGAAGTTCATCTCGTACTGGTACTTCCCCTGGGCGTCGACGAACCTCACAGGCGCTCGGAGGGTCACCTTGGCCTTTGCCATCGCGCCGTCGGTCAAGGGGACGTTCACGAGGACGTGGATGAATTCCTTGACCTCGCTGTGATTGACGACCACGTTGAAGTCATCGAACCTGACCTCCTCCCCTCCGTCATCGTGGCCGTCTGTTTCTGACAATGCTGAAAGTCATCGGCCGGTGCGAGTAATTAGCCTTGGCGGGCGGTCCCGTCGACCCGACCGGACGGCCGCTCAGGCCAGCAGAGATTGGACGGGGGCGTAGTATGTGGAATCCGAGATGGCCGAGCTGTCCTGATAGCCTCCGGCGCAGTACAGGTTCCCCGAAGCTGCCGCACACGCTGTCTCGACGCCAAAAGGATAGTTCGGCGCATGATGCCACGCGCCCACACCGCTTGCGGAGACGGGGGCGGAATAGACGGCATCTGAGGACGATGTGGTCCCATTCGGAACTCCGCCGACGCAGATTATGCTGCCTGAATCCATCACACAGAGCTGTCCATATCCCTGTAGAGGATACGAGGTGGTCGCCGACCACTGTCCGATGCCCGACGACGAGAGCGGCGCATAGTAGACGGTGTTCACCCCGTTGCCGCTGATGTCGACCCCGCCTAGGCAGAACATGTCCGTCGAGGAGGAGGCGCACGTCTCGAAGGAGACCGACTGGGAATAGGCGGTGGTCTGCTTCCATGCCCCGATGCCCGACGACGAGAGCGGCGCGTACCACGCCGAATTGGTCGCGATGGCGGTCGCGTTCGTGCCGTCCGTCTCGTTCTCGCCTCCCACGCAGTAGATATACCCCGATGAGGATACGCAGGCTTGGCTGTCTACTGCTACCGGGTACGATGTGGTAGAATCCCACGACCCGGTGCCAGAGCTCGTAAGTGGAGCGAAGTACGCCGAGGCGATGTCATCCCCCGCATCATCGTAGGAACCTCCCACGCAGTACGCGTAGCCGCCAGACGACACGCACGACTGCAGTCCGACCGTCTGAGGATAGGCTCCATCAGAGCTCCATGCACTCATCCCCGAGGAAGAGACGGTGGCAGAGTACACGTTGTTCCTGGATGCGCCGTTGTAATCAATCCCGCCGATGCAGTAGATGGTCGCGGTGCCGTTCACGCACGACTGGCCGACGACCCCCGAGGTGTCGCTCGCCTGCAGAGGGTAGGCCGGTCCGCCTACCCACGGACCCGACGCCGGCGCCGCGAAAGAGGAATAGACGAACAGGGCGAGGATCCCGATAATCGCTACGACCGCTATTATGATTACGATTCTCGAGATGCGCAAGTGAAAGCTCTAGCCTGAAGAAAAACGCTGTCATCTTAAGGATTGTGAACGCTCGGAGTCGCCGAGGTTGCCCCTCCCCAAAAGGCTAAGCAAAGGCGAAGAGCACCCGACGGGATGCGGCTAATGCGGCGTCACGGATTCGTCGTCTCGCCCAGGATGGTCTTTCCGGCCCTATTGATAGTGGTCCTCGTGATGTTCTTCGTCTTCGCACCTCTAGACAGCCAGGGTGTCTCGGCGGCCCGCATACTCGGGACGGCCATAGTTGGGACCGTGATAATCATCCTGTTCGTCATCCTTGCGATACTGTCGCGCGTTCGCCGTGGAAAGGATACTGTAGAGTAGTCTCTCTGAGTCTAGCTCTGCATCCTGACGCGCGCCTTGAACGGATACTCGTGAGCCGTCGGGGGCTTGTGCTCCTGCGGTTTGTTCTTCTGCGCCTCCATCTTTGACACGTCAGGCCTCAATGCCATCCATTCAGTATCCGTGATCTGAAAATTCTCGACGACCTTGTTGGTCTTCGAGTCTACCACTTCGACTGATGAAACGGCATGATACCCCTTCTCTTCGAGGGGGATTATCCTGGCCCACATGTCCTGCACCGCGTCCTTCGCAGTCTTGCCCCTACCGTCGATATCTATTGTCGGCAACAGGACACCGCCAGTTCTACGGGGTTGTAAGCTTTGACCCGACTGGCGTGCAATCTCCTCGGCGTATGGGCGACGTCGAGCTCAACATTGATATCCTCAGGTCTTCGCGATTGGCCACGGCGTTGGCGTCCAAAGACGATGTGCTGAGGCGCATTCAAGAGGCTGGGGTAATCGGCATATTTCGGGTCGATGCGCCGGAGAAGTGCATCATGGCCATGGACGCTCTCATCAGCGGTGGGTTGAACGTCTTCGAAGTTACGATGACCACGCCCGGCGCGCTCGCAGTCATCTCGGAAGCGAGGGCGAAGTACGCTGACGGCGCCTTGGTCGGTGTGGGGACGGTGCTCGACATGGCGGGCGCGGAGAAGGGAATCGCCGCAGGAGCCCAATTCGTCGTGAGTCCGTCGCTAGACAGGGAGGTCCTCGATGTTTGCAGGGCGCTCGGGGTGGTCTCATGTCCCGGGACGTTCACCGCGACGGAGATAGTTCAAGCGTGGAAATGGGGGGCGGACCTCATCAAGGTCTTCCCGATCTCTCAGGTGGGACCGGGTTACATCCGGGCGCTGCGCGGGCCCCTCCCTCAAGCCCGTCTCGTGCCGACCGGAGGGGTCGACGCATCCAACCTTGGAGAGTACCTCAAGGCGGGGGCTTTCTCGGTCGGGGTCGGCGGCGGCTTGATCTCGTCCAAATCAATCTCGGAGGGAGACTATGGCAGCATCACGGAAGGAGCTGCGCGAGTGGTAGATGCGGTGAAGCAGGCGAGGCGACACCCATGAAGGAGAAGATAGACGTGGTGACGCTCGGCGAGGCTATGCTCCGCCTTTCTCCACCCGATCAGATGAGGCTCGAGCAAACTACCAGCCTCGATGTATTCGTGGGGGGCGCGGAACTGAGCGTGGCGATCGATGTTGCGAGGCTCGGACTGAGTTCGTCGTGGGTGAGCAAGCTGCCCAGAAGCCCGCTCGGGAGGCTAATCGCGAACCACGCCCGTGGGCTGAGTGTGGACGTTTCGAGGGTCGTCTGGACGGACGATGGGCGTGCAGGCCTATACTTTCTGGAGTTCGGCGCGGCACCCAGGCCCGCGTCGGTGCTCTACGACAGAAAGGACTCGGCCGCGAGCACCCTCCGTAGCGGGGAGGTGGACTGGAGTTTTCTGAAGGCCGCTAGGGTGTTTCACGTCAGCGGGATCACACCGGCGCTGAGCGACTCGTGCCGGGACGTGACGGTAGAGGCGGTCAAGGCCGCCAAGAGCTTCGGATGCAAGGTGAGCTTCGACGTCAACTACCGGTCGAAGCTCTGGAGCCCCGCGGAGGCCGAGGCCGCGTGCACGCCTATCGCCAGGATGGCCGACATACTCATCGCGTCGGACGCGGCCGTGATCTGGGACGTGAAGGGGACCCCCGAGGAGATGATACGGTCCTTGAAGAAGAGGCTCGGTGTCCCGGTGGTGGTCACGACCCAACGCGCCGACGACGGCACGCGACGCAGCAAGATCAGCAGCGTGGCGGTCTCCGACAGGACGTACAAGAGCAGACACCCGCACGACGTGGAAGTGGTCGACAGGCTGGGTATGGGAGACAGCTTCGCAGCCGGATTCATCTTCGGCTATCTCAACGGAGGCATCCAGGCAGCACTCGACTATGGCGACGCCATGGCGGCCTACAAGGCCTCTGTTCCGGGTGACGCGAACTATGCGACAAAGGAGGAGATCGAAAGCCTGATCTCGTCCGGTGCAAACCTGAGAATCCAGAGGTAACAGGCCTGCGCGAGCTACGGCCACACGAGCTTTGTCTGTTTGGGGGACGGGGCGTTGTCCAGCATGTGCGTCATCATCTTCTGCTTCTCGACCTGCTCCGGCGTGGCTTTCCCGAGCTCCCTCAGCAGCTTGAGCGCATTTTCGGGTGCGTTCCCCCTAAAATGGTTGTTGAAGTAAGTGTATGTGTGCGCGGTCGCCGCCTCTACCTCCTTGACCTTCGGCGCCCACAGCTTGATCTCCTTGTCCGCGTATCGGTAATTGTACCAAGGTGCCTTGCCCTGCCCGTGGAACCTGATGAAAGAGAAGTCGGCCGTGACCACAGTATCGGGTGGGAGGAGCGGTTCGTCGACGATGGTGTTGGCGATGTTGCACTTCTTGAGGAGGTCCCACGTCTCGTGCCTCAGCCACGACTTGTTGCGGAACTCTATCGCGAACTTCACGTCGGTGGGGAGCACCTCGAAGAAGTGTATGAGCCTCAGCAGGCCGGTCTCGTACGTGAAGCTCGGGGGCAGCTGTATGAGGAGAGGGCCTAGTTTCCTCGCGTCCATCAGCGGCCTCATATCGTGGAGGAACCTGTAGAGGTCCCGGGCGATGCCCTTCTCGACGTCGAGTTTCTTGTCGTGGGTTATCAGCTTCGGGATTTTGGCCGTGAAGATGAAATTATCGGGTGTCGTCCTCGCGCATCCCTGTATCATGGCCTTCTTCGGATAGGCGTAGAAGGTGGAGTCTATCTCCACGGTATCGAAGTACTTGGAGTAGTAAGAGAGCTTGCTCTTCTCTCCCTTTGGGTAGAAGACGCCCTCCCATTCCTTGTAGGACCAACCGGATGTCCCTACGCGAAGCTCTCCCATAAGTGAAGCTTCGAATATCGGCCCGTTATAAGATGGGCGCGTCTCTGGACTACTTCAGGAGAAAGTCGGCCAGGCCTTCCGGGTCGATCAGGTCTATCGTGGAGACGGTCTCCTCGAGCTCTGAGATCCGTATGCTAATCTCCTTTTTCACGCTCGCTCCGGCGCCGTCGATGTATACCAGGGTCGATTTTTGGGGGTCGCTCGTCGATTCGTTTAGCGAGACGAACTTGAGGCCCTTCTTCCCGAAGGAGTCGGTTATATCGTCTCTCAGCGTCATTCTATGACACCTTGGGGCGAACCCTGCAAATAATCGTTCCGATTGCGCGAGCAAATCACCGGGTGCGGCCATCCCCGTCCAGCGCAACGAACGAATAGGCCGGCGTGCTACTTGACGGGTACCAGGATGACGAGCTTCCTCGGGTCCCGACTCATCAAGAGGGCAGGATTCACCTGTGGGACCGTCGCGGCGCTACTGGACGTCTGCCTCGGCGCTTCCGCACGCTTGAGAGCGAAAACATGCAGTCGAAGCGCACACAATGTCACACAAAACGGGACAGAACTCCTGAAGAGGCTGCGGTGTGGACCGCCCTCCTATTTACTCGGTCCGCCCGCCTACAGACCGTCGTATAACAAGTGATAACAGCAAAAACCGGTCACAGCAGCTCGGGCCGGCATCAAAGAGGTGTCAGATGTCAGGGTTGCGGAGGAACAGCCAAGCAGGTCGTCCAGGCGGACGCGCAGAAGCTTCGACAGAGTTTCCTCGGAGACGTCCCCAGTTCCAGGGCTGCGTTCGAGTGCGCCCATTGCGAAGCGCTGATCTATGAAGATGAATTCTCTTCCGGAAGGTTTGTGCCCCCGCAGTTCAGATTGATGAACGAACGTCCATCTGCCGATCATCTCTTCCGGTCCGGAGGGCTTACCTCGGTCGGCGCCACAGCCGCACAGAATGCAGAGGCTGGATTGAAGACGCCCGCTGGAACAGCCTGGTCGAATAGGACGAAGCCCGTTTGGCCGAAGTCGCCCGCGCCCACGAAGAGGAACCCGGGCGCCTCTCAGGCACCCCGAGAATAACCACCGTCTCGGTACGTCGCCTGAGGGTCGATCACTCTCGCATCAGGAACGTTTACCAATGTACTCCGCCAGAGTGCTGGTGGTAAGGTACTCTAGACTTGAGATCTGTTTGGGTCCCCTGGTCGGTAGCGGTCGGCGAGTCGGAGCGGCTGCTCGACGACCTTTCTCGTAACACCAAAGTCGACGGCATAGAGCTGCTCGACTTCGACTCGCAGAACTTAGAGAAGGCGAGCTACAACCCGGTGAAAAAGTCCGCCGTGAGGGTCCTCCCATCGAGTGGAGGGTTCGACCTCCCCCTGGTCACGAAGGAGAGGTTCGTCGCTGCCCAGAGGTTCATGCACGATGCTAAGTCCCGGGGTTTCAAGATAACCTGCAATTCCGTTCCTCTCTGGCTCGGGGCCGAGAGTCTCAAGAAGACGTCTCTTGTGGATGTCACCGGCAGGCACCTGACCGGTCCCAGCGACTTCCCGGTCTACGGCTGTCCGAACAACCCGGACATGGTGAGATACGGGGAGTTCATGACGCGCGAGCTCGTCAGCTCGTGGCCGGACATGGAGATAATGGCCCTCAACCACCTCGAGTACCCGCACATACTCCTCTGGACCTATCCCGGGGTGGACGTGGACAGCATGTTCGCCTGCTTCTGCAAGTCCTGCGAAAAGGCGGCGAAGGAACAGGGTATCGATTTCGCGCTGATGAAGAAGGAAGCAAAGTCCCTTCTCAATTCGCTGTCCCGGCCGGCCCTGAAGGGGAAGAGGGGCTTGCCGCCCCCCGTAAACACAGACGACGTGGTCAACTTCTTCCTCAAGAGGCCTCACCTGGCACAGTGGCTGCGCTTCCGGATGGACTCCATGACCAGCTACACCCGGGCTTTGATCGCAGCTGGGCGAGAGGCCGCGAAGGAGCACAACCCTAAGCTACGGATTGGGATGGAGTTCCAGCTCCCTTCTCTCAGCCCCATCCTCGGCACGGACTTTCTCGCTCTCTCTTCCGACCTGGACCTGATGATCCCAAAGTTCCCCGACTACCTGCCCGGGTCAGTGATCCCGCAGTTCGCAAAGGAGGTGGCCTCGAGGGGCGGCTTGGACAGGGGCGCGCTCCTGAAGGTGATCCGGGACGCATTCGACCTCGGGCCGGGCCCCGAGAAGTACGCTTCCTACCCTGAGCTGAGCCACATCCTCCTCTACTCGAACGCTTACGACTTCTCAGTCTTCGAGCGCCAGATGAAATACCTGAGGCCGCTTGTCGGTAAGGTGGGCATCCAGCCCTACATCTGGGAGAGCAACAACGACGGGAAGAGCCTGAAGAGGAAGATCGAAGCTCTGTCGAAGCTGGGCTTCGACGACTTCTTCCTCTGGAACTGGGAGGAAGGACTCTCGAGCACGCACCTCAGGGAACTGAAGGGTATTCTCTAGGCCAGGGGTTCGGGGTTGAGTCGCGCAAGGAGTGCTGGAAGCTCGAAGGAACTGCTCATCTATCTGAACGGTCGCTTCGTTCCAAAGTCCCGCGCCCTGGTCTCCGTCTTCGACCACGGCTTCCTCTATGGTGATGGCGTCTTCGAAGGCATCGCCGTATACGAGGGGAAGGCGTTCCGGCTCGAAGAGCACATAACGCGCTTCTTCGATTCGGCCAAGGCCATCGACCTCCAGATCCCTCTCGACGGCAAGAAGGTCGCGGGCGCGATAATCGAGACCATCAGGAGGAACGCCATCGTGGACGGGTACGTGAGACCCATCGTGACGAGGGGAGAGGGCGCCCTCGGGCTGAACCCGGCCTACTGCAAGAAGGCGACCTTCGTGATAATACCCCAGCACGCCGCCGACTACCCGCTAATGCACCTGTCGGGACGCCCCGCAAGGGCGATAGTCTCGACCATCAGGCGCAACCCGTCGTTCTGCGTCCCTGCTTCCGCGAAGACCCTCAACTATCTCAACAACATACTCGCGAAGCAGCAGGCCACGGCCGCCGGCCTCGAGGAGGCCATCATGCTCGACTGGACGGGCCTGCTCTCGGAGGGGACCGCGGACAATCTGTTCATCGTCAAGAGAGGGAGCGTCTCGACCCCCTCCCTGCACTGTTCCATCCTTCCGGGCGTCACGCGGACGGCAGTCCTCGACGCGTGCAAGGAGGCCGGGATAGCGACACGCGAGGAGGAGCTGACGCTCCAGGACCTGTACACGGCCGACGAAGCCTTCCTGACCTCGACCTCTCTCGAGATCCAGCCTCTCGTCGAGGTCGACGGGCGCGAGATAGGCAAGGGTGTCGAAGGGCCGGTCACGCGAAGGGTCAAGAAGGGATTCGGCAAGATAAAGTCAGAGGGCCGGTAGGCCTCGCTCGTATCCGAGCATCGCGCCGTAGACGTCGGTCCTCCTGTCCCCGGTGAGCTCGTTGAGCTTCGTCCACTGCTTCCCACTCCTCGCGGAGAAGACGTCGCATCTCCGCGCCACGAGCAGCTCCTCCTTAGTCGGGCTGGCCGGGCCGGCGGCGATCCTCCCGGAGGGTTCGCAGATGATGCTGGAGCCCATGAACGGCTGGCCCCTCTCTATCCCGGTTCGGTCGCAGTAAGCAATCCAGACGGAATTCACGTGCGCGTTGACGACCGCCAAGGAGTCCGGCAGCGGCATCCTGCCGCTCTTCTGCAGGCTCCTGGGATGCTCATCCTTGCTCAACGGGTCCCAGTTGGCCGGGCCCACTACGATGTCCGCGCCCTGCAGCGCGAGTATTCTCGTGGTCTCGACGAACCACTGGTCGTAGCATATCTGAATCCCTATATTGCCAATCTCGGTCTTGTAGACAGGCAGGCCGAGGTTGCCCAGCTGAAAGAACAGCTTCTCCCTGTTCCACAGGTGAAGCTTCCTGTACTTGCCGACCGGGCCCTTCGGTCCGATGATGAGCGCCGTGTTGTACAGTTTCGCTCCTTCTTTTTCCGCCAGACCAGCGACGACGTGCATCCCGTGACTTCGTGCCGCCTCAGCCCAGAGCGAGGCGGTGATGCCGTCAGCCGACTCGGCGAGCGACCGTGCCTCGCTCTTCGACCTGAACGTGTATCCGCTGTTGCAGAGCTCGGGGAGCACGAGGAGGTCCACCTTCGCCTTTGCTGCCGCTTCGATGAACTTGAGCGACTTTTCGCGGTTCTCCTCCTGGAAGCCGACGCGAGGCTCGAACTGACCGCAGGCAATGTTGATGACCGGTCCGGTTGACATCTGCGACGCCTTGATTCATCTTACCAGGGTGCAATTTAGGCTTATGATTCTTTCGAAGACGGCCGTCATATCCCTCGCGAAAGCTTGACATAATTACGGCGGCGCGCATCATCTGAAGTGAAGGACCACTCGATAGCTGTCATCGGGGGAGGGATAGTGGGCACGAGCGTGGCGTATCACCTGTCCGCGATGGGGGCAAGAGACGTCATCCTACTGGAGAAGGGTACACTGGCCTCCGGCTCGAGCTCAAGGTCGGACAGCATAGTCGAGAGGCAGCTCCTCACCGAGTTCGACATCGCCCTCCGGGTGAAGAGCTTCGTGATACTTCGGGACCTGTTCGAGAACAAGGGCGTCACCTTCTCTCCCATAGGTTACGTCCGGATGACAAGCAACGGCGCCGAGCTTGAGAAGTTCAAGGGGAGCGTCGCTATTCAGAGGCGTCTGGGCGTGGACGACAGCAGGGTCATTTCCCCTGATGAGATCAGGGACCTGATGCCGTTCATGAACGTCGAGGACCTGCTGGGCGCTCTCTACTGTCCCTCCGATGGGATGACCGACGGGTCACAGGTCGCGAACGCGTTTGCGGCGATGGCCGTAAAGAACGGGGTCGAGATAGTACAGGGAACGAGGGCATCGGCTATCTCGAGGGACGGGGAGGGGTACGAGATCACCACGGCTTCGGGAAACGTGCGGGCGCAGAGGGTCGTCAACGCTGCTGGACCGTGGGCGTCGACGGTCGGCTCGTTCCTAGGAATCGAGGTCCCCGTCAAACCGGTCAGGAGGGAGATAGTCCAGCTCGGGTTGTCGACACCGGCTGCGGAGAATATGCCTTTCTTCGTCGACATGAAGAGCAGGTTGTACATGCACGGCGCCGGAGCGCGGGGAACAGTCCTCGCCGGAGTCCATGACGACTTTGCGACGAAGAGCGAAGCCCCCGCTGACCCGGACAATTACGCGCCCGGGGTGGAGCAGGGCTTCGTCGAGAGGCTCGCCTCCGCCATCGAGTTCAGAGCGCCGGGGCTGGCAGCAGGAACGGTGCGGGGCGGATTGGCCGGTCTATACGAGTTGACGCCCGATTCGAGGCCGATCATCGATGAGCACTCTGAAGCCCCGGGCTTCTTCACCTGCGCCGGGTTCAGCGGCTATGGCATCCAGCTGGCGCCGATTGCCGGGAAGCTCGCCGCAGAGCTGATAATGGAGGGCAGGATGTCGAGCGTCGAGGACGCTTCGCCATTGAGCTCTCGGCGCTTCCATGGAGAGGGCTACTCGCTCTTCTGAGCGAGCGGATGGCCCTGACTCGGGCGCCTCAGTTTTTACGCGAGAAGGCGGCGCGACGGAGACTCAGGTCAACGCTTCAACCTGTATCTGGTCGTCGACCCTGCAACGGCAGTGATGACGACAGCGGCGGCGAGCACTCCCATCCCGTACGCGGCGCTGAGGCCCAGGCTCGAACTTGTCGTGCTTGTGGAGCTGGTCGTGGCGCCGGTGCTGCTCCCGCTGCTGCTGGGGGCGAATGTGACCGTGTTGAATATCGGGTCTATTGACTCGCCCGACCACTCCCCGTCAACCTGGAAGCCCGTCACCACGTTCTTGTTCCAGACGAGGGAGCCTCCCGCCTGACCCCAGAGCGTTATCTGTCCGAGCCACGCATACGGCGCGTCGTTGTAGATCTGCGCCTGGGCCGGTTTGCAGAGGGCCTGGAGCTGGGCGAGGTTGCTGGTGGACGTCATCGCGTTGACACAGGACTGGACGGTCGGGTTGTAGTATATCGCCGAGTTCCCGAAGAGTGAGGTGTTGCTCACGAACGAGATTGGGTTGTCCACCGGCGTCGGTGCGAACGGACCCCAGCCGACCGAGTCGTACGGGAACGCTATGTTCCCCACGCCCGCTGGGTTGGCCAGTTCGGAGGTGTACGAGCCCAGGTAGGAGTTGAAGAGCGCGGGTGCCTGGGTCACGATCGTGACGGTCATGTTGATGGCCTGCAGGTTCTCGCCGACGTCCTGCGCTATCGTGGTGCATGCGGCACAGCCCTCGACTATTCTGAACTCGAGTGGAGGCAGGCTCGCGGGGTTGATGTGGGCCGCCTCCAGAATCTGGATCGCCTCTGTGAGGTTGTACTGGTAAGGTGGGAAGTTGCCGAGGTCGTAGAGGTTCGAGAAGATCGGGGCTACCGGACCCATGTAGTAGGAAGGCTTGCCGAGGTCCGCGTCGGCGTAGATTTGCGAGTAGTTGATGGCGTGCACGATGGCCTGCCTTACCGCCGTGATGTTGGTCGGATACAACTGAGTGTTCAGGCCGAGTATCGAGACGTCGTCGCTCACCGGCGGCAGCTGATAGTAGGTCAGGTCGGGGTTGTTCTGCACGAGGTTCCAGTCCGGTTGCTGGATGGTGACTATCTGTGCAGCGTTGTTCGAGAGGTCCGTATACCGCGTGAGGTCGTCTGTCTTGTAATAGACGACGACCGTGTTCGCGTGCCCTGGGTCGAGGTACGGGTACTGCGCGATCTGCGCCGCTGTCATGTTCTCTCCCCAGTACTTCGGGTTCTGCTGGAACTTGACATAGTTCAGCTCCGAAACCTGGCTTATGACGTAGGGTCCGGTGCCCGGTATCGGGTGCTGGTTGAAGAACGAGTTGATGCTGCTGGGGGTGCCGAAGCCTCCGTTGTCCAGGACGTACTGGACATCAAACATGAGCCCGGCGTACACTGTCAGGGTGCCCGGGAACCAGATGAACGGGGCGTTGAGGTGGAACACTATGGTGTTGGGCCCTGTCACGTAGATGGGCCAAGAAGTGTTCTCCATGATCGATAACATCTGACTGCTCGGACTTACGAGCCCACTCTGATTCATCAGCGCCAGGGTGCTGGGACCGAAGTCGACATGAGAGTAGTCGAACAGGTTAGGATAGCCGTACAGCCAGCTCGAGCTGTTGCCGGAGAGATAGTAGAACCCGTACATCTCCGCCCAGACCTGGTAGGCGTTGAACGGGTGACCGTCGGAGAAGCTGACTCCCTGTCTCAGGTTGAACGTGTAGGTCGTGTTGTCCGGTGAGACTGACCAGCTCTGCGCCAGCCCTGGGAGATACTGCAGCTGGCCCTCGTTCTGGGCAGTGATGTTCACCTGCACAAGCGGCTGATTGACCGTGTAGGCCATCCATATCGGCCAGTTGGAGCCGGTCGGCGCCCAGAGGAGGTTGAGGTCGACCCCAGGCCAGATCCAGCTGTCTATCGTGAGAGTGCTAACTGTGGGCGAGGCCGAAATGGCTTGCTGCAGGGAGTCGCCCAGGGAACCCAAGGGGTTGCTCGAGAGGAAACTTGAAGGGGAACTCGAGTCGGGGGTTGAGCTCGTGCCACTCGTGAGCGAATGCGTCGTCACGAGGTAGGCGCCAGCGACCGCCCCCACAATCAAAGTCACAAGAAGAATAGCAGTCTGTACCTTCGTAACGGCAGTACCGGCATGCCGCTTCATTCCTCGTGATTATCAACGCGATATTATATAAAAATTTGCTCGGCCGCGCGGTGTCGGTCGATGAGGATGCCAAGCCTGTTCGGCGAGGCAGCCATGTTTGCAGAATTCGCGAAAGCAGGCCGGGTCCATGCAACCCTGTTTCCGTCCTGACGATGGACTTGTGGATCAGGGGACGAACGCGCTGATGGTTACCAGCGAGCCCGATGCCTGGGCTGCTACCGAGTACTGGAGGTTCGAGTCTTCCACGGTCCCTGCCTTCGTCTCAGCGCATGCAGGTATCGATGAACTCGCCGAGATCGAGGCGGCGCTGCACGCAAGGGTGCCGAGGGACCCGGATGAGAACGCCACCGCCACGCCTCCGTTGTAGCCGACCACGTTCGGCTCGAACCCAACAATCTGCGAGAAGTACGAATCGTTCCAGGCACCGCTGCAGAGCGGCATGGTCGAGTTGAACGGGACAATCCTACGCGCGACCTGCGCGCCTGCAGAGTTGCTGACGCTAAACTCCAGTGAGGTCACTTTGATGGTGTTCGGGTCCGTGTTCATCTTGACGCCGATGGAGTACCCCTTCGGCAGGAAGGTCGAAGGCAGCTTGAAGAGGGGCTGGTCGCACGTGTTGAACAGGTTGTTCCCGGAGACCGGCCAGTTCTCGATGGACCACTGAATCTCGCCGGCTGTCGTTATGGCGACGACGAACTGCATGTAAGCGTCGGCCCCGGAAGGAGCGTAGGCGTTGACCTGCAGGTCCCAGTTGCCGCTCGCCTTCAAGTCCGACCCTGCCGTGAACGACACGGACGGGTTCACCATTGGAGCGCAGTTGTTCCACAGGATGTAGTTGCGGTTGCCGGCGAACCCCGACGGAGAGAGTGTAGGAGGCGAGGGGGACGTCGTGGTAGGTTGTGAGCCGTCGGCGCTGTTGGGGCTGTTGGGGCCGTTGGGGTCGATGCTAGCCAACGACTTGCCAATCATCCCGAAGAAGAGCCCAATCATCGCAAGGTTCGGCTGTGAAGTGAGCGCTGACCCGAGCCCTCCAAAGAGCGGTATCAGGAACAGGAGCCAGTCTTCGAGGCTCCCTTGGCCGCGGTTCTGGGCGAGTGAGGGTAGCGCCTTGCCTATCGCCCCTAGGATGAGCCCGTACAGCATGTAGTTGGTATTACCGCTGAGCGCCGAACCGACAGAGCCAAGGAAGGCCCCGGAGAAGAGCAGCCAGTCCTCCAGACTCCTCCAGTCGGGACCCAGCGATAGGAGGGCCTTGCTGGACGCCCCGACCGTGATGCCGTAGAAGTAGTACATCGGGTTGTTGGTCGCTATCATCCCCAGCGAGCCCAGCGCTGTGCTCGCGAAGAGTATCCAGTCTTCGGTCTGGAGCTGAGTGTCGCCCAATCCGATTGCCAGTGCGGTTAAGAAGATTTAAGCATGACTTGGGGCGTCCTGGTTCTTCGGTAAGGACCCCTCACGCAGTCCTGATGATCTTCTTCATCGCAGACAGGAAAGCTTCCACATCGTTTTCATCGTTGTAGAAGTATGGTGAAACCCTCAGCCCGGAGTGGGTGTGAAACGGCCGCGAGGCCACGACCATCCCCATCTTCCTGAGCCTGAGTGAGAGTTGCTCTCCGGTGACCTTCTTCGAGTAGGCGAAGGTGATCCCAGAGAGATGCGCGGGATCTACCGGTGTGGGGACGTTCATCCCAATTTCCCTTAGGCCTTCGTTTACCATGCTCGATAGCTTCAACGTCTGTGCCTCGATCCGCCTCCTGCCGAAACGCCACATGTATCCGAGCGACTTGATCAAGGTGAATATGCTGATGTAGTCTGGGTTGCCAGGTTCGAACCTCTTGGCTGTCCTTGCGACCTCCAGGTGCTCTGCGCTGAGCCCGTGTGCGCCGCCCGGGGTCGAATGCCAGCCGAGGTGAGGAGGGTCAAACTCATCCAGGAGGCGCTTTGCGCAGTAGAACTCCGATGCCCCGTGAGTTGAGAGGAGCCACTTGTAGTTACTAGTCGAAAGGAAGTCCAACTTCCAGTCCCTCGCCTTGATGTCGATGTAACCGGTCCCGTGCGTGCTGTCGACCATGCAGAACGCGCCCTTCTCGTGCGCGAGCTTCGTTATCTCCTCTGCCTCCGCCCTAAGTCCGTTGACCCAGGAGACGAGGCTCACGATGACGAGCTTAGTCTTCTGGTCTATCGCCTTCTCATAATCGGCTGCAGTGATGAGGCCGCCCCTGTTCTTGACCCACCGTACATTCACGCCCTTCTTCCTGAGGGCCATCATTGGGAACGTGCCGCTCGGAAACCCCAGGTCATCGACTACCACGTTCTCTCCCCGCTTCGGCGCGACCATCGAGACGGCGAAGTTGAGGCCCGTCGAGGCGTTGAGCTGGAAGGAGACCTCTTCTGGTCTTGCGCCGATCCACTTTGCGAAGGGCGCCCTTGACTTCTCGACGGTCTCGCCGAATTCATCGAAGATGTCCGGGAATGGGACCTCCCTCAGGAAGCGGCGGTAGATTGCGCACACGGATTCGATCGTCGACCGGGGGATCAGACCTGCCCCGGCCGTGTTGAGGTAGGTGAACTTCTCAGTTAGCGGAAATTCCTCGGAAATCGATCGCGCCATTGACCCTCATGATTGAGGTGTCAGCCCGGATTATTAAGTTGGGTAACTCGACTTGTTTCCTATGGCACTCAGGAGTTAGAAGACGTATCCACAGAAGTGGCAGTAGGTGGACCCTCTCTCATTGAGCGAATTGCAACTCGGGCAGTTGAAGGACATAACCGGGTCGTATTCCTGAGGCGGGACCGGCTTCTCTGCCGGGGGCCACGGGATCGACACAAGGACCTCGGTGTGCTCCACGTTCGGATGCTTCTCGACAATGTCGTAAATTGTGCTGGAAAGGTCCTCCATGTCCTTCGCGGCGATTACCAGCACGGCATCGTACGTCCCGAAGACGCTGTTCGCCAACTTGACGTTTGGAATCTTCCTCGACGCCAGCAGATCGTGGGAGGTCCCGGGCTTGGTCCTCACCAGGACATAGGCCATCACGGGCAAACGCTCTCACTTTTTCCTTGAAAGGACCAGGGCTGTCTCGGAGCGCGTGACGTTGGGAATCTTCTCTATTACCTTGTAGACCAGCTCGCCGATCTCCTCTAGACCGGCAGCGTCCAGTGTGATGATCGCATCGAACCGCCCGTACACCGAGTCCACGGACGCCACGCCCTTGACCTTCGCGACTTGCTTAAGATGACGAATCACCTCTTCAGAGGTGCCTGGTTTTGTCGTTAGGAAGACGTAGGCCTTCATGATAGATGTGCGTTTTGATGACTCATTTATACTTTGGAGCCCGAGGGCCCTATCAGGGTAGCCGAGCTACTTGGCTCTAGGGCTCGGATTTGGTGACCGTTTGCGCGATGAAGTGTTCCAATGGAACCCGCTCGGTCAGCAGATAGCCCAAGCCTCCGAGCACAGCGCCTGCGACAGCGATCAACACAAACGCGAAGATTGGGTCTACGTAATACTGCAATATCTGGGTGTGCACTTGCGAGGGGCTGAGTCCGCCGCCGCCTTCGGAGCTAGCGAGCAGCCCCACGCCGCCGCGATACCCCGCGTACATCATCAGAAAGGTAGCGCCGACCACTCCGGCCTCCCAGAGCACAAAGTGCGCGGTCGCAAGGACGCTCCTGAACCCGGAATAGACCCTGCCCTGTAGACCCTCCAGAAAGAAGTAAAAGATGGGCGTCACGGCCATCGCTACGACGCCGAGGATCAGGAATAGGAGGTAGCCGATGAGCAGCCACGAGCCCGCGCTGCCTGCCACGAGGATCGTCGAAGGGGCAGGGTTCAACCACGGCCATACGATGAAGATTGTCCAACCGGCGGCGAATGCCCCGTTGACTATCGTGAGCCAGAGGAACCTGCCGAACCAGACGCCCCTGACCGTTCGTCCGGAAGTCATTTGGTCAGGCGCCCTCAGATAGGACGACCGGTTTGACCGAACGACAGTGCGAATCATACATCCAGAATTCTCTTCGGTCATTCAGCGCCGCTGAGTGCTCAAGGCAATGCGGGGTAGATTTTGGAAAGTGTGCGAAGGCGTCTGAAGGGACTTCGGCCGCGCGTTCGTTGAGCTCGGGCGCACGCCAACCTCCGATTGCGGTAATCAACCTAACCCAGCTCGATTAGCTGGGAACCACTTCGTATTGTGAGTAGAGATCCTCACCCCTTTCGCTCGACTGTATCAGCGTCATCCCGAGTCCCGCCGTCTGGATCTTATCTCCGGTGTCTCCGCCTACTTGGAAGACGAAGGCGCCTGCGGGAACCAAGACCCCGACGTTGCAAGGGCTCGCGCATACAAGACGGTCGTTTGTGTACGGCTGAACCTCGGGGAAGCCAGCGACAAACGGCTGGGCAATATTAGCTCCCGACACTGCGAAAGCAGTCATTCCATACCACGTCTCGCCGGTGGAAGTCGTCTGGATGGATACCTTGTCGGCTGTCAACGCGCTCGGAGAGATTGCATACCACGTCTCCAGCCATTGCCCTCCCCCTACCTGGACGGGGCCGCTCCTCGGAGTGAATGTCAAGCCAGCAGCATCCTTCACAGACCACGCACCGCCGCCATAGCAGTCGCAACCCACGATGACGACATCGTTCGACTGGGTGGTCGTGAGAGATACGCTGCATGCGGTCACATATCCGCAGCCTGTTGAAGCAGAGCCGTCCATCGTCATGTCAGCTGTCGAAACGGCCGGATTTATCGCATCGGCTATGGCCGCAAAATCGCTCGTTTGTGGGGTGCCGAAGGACAGCGTGCTCAGAGTCCCGCTTGCCGAAGTCGAGGTGGCCGATGAACTGGAACTTGTAGTGGAAGAGCTGGTGGCGACGGTGGAAGAGCTGGTGGCGACGGTGGAAGAGCTGGTGGCGACGGTGGAGCCGATAGAAGAAGTGGTAGCAGTGGTGGTGGAAGAGCTGGTGGTGGAAGAAGTAGTAGCAATGGTGGAAGAAGTAGTAGCAATGGTGGAAGAAGTAGTAGCAATGGTGGAAGAAGTAGTAGCAGTAGCGGTGGAAGAGCTGGACGACCATACAGGGGTTCCGTAGGGAAGCGAGGAGATGGATCCCCCGATGATTATCGCGTCGTTCTGCAATACTGAATTCTGCAGGGTACCCTGTACGCCGTACGCCGACCCGTAAGAGACCCCGGTCCGAACGGGACTCCACGAATTGGAGTTCATCGCCTGCATCGCTGTCGTGAAGGTCACGGCTGGGAAGGAGAACACGCTCGCGCCTTGCTCCTCGGAGAGTGCCTCTACCGGGTAGGTCGAACTCGAGAGGCTCGCACCCATGGCATAAGTGCCGAAGACGGTGCCGTCGAGAGCATATGCCCAGGTCGTGCCTCCCTGAAGGTACATGGAAAAGACATGGGTCCCCGCGCTAATTCCCTGGGTTCCTCCCGAGAGAATCGTGTACGTGTTTAGGTTCCATATCTGATAGAACGCGACAGGCGAATCGCCGTCACAAAGATAGTAGCCGACCTGACCCCATACGCCGTTCGTAAGGCCATCCGCTACCCAGAACGCCAGACATCCCGTGCTTGGGAAGCTGATCACTTGGATGCTCGCCTGGACGCCCGTGTTGGACATGGCAGAGGAGTCCCTGGACTCTGCGCCCACCCACCAAGTGGAGTCTGTGGCAGGAGTAGTAAAGTACGCTACTGGTGGAATCGTACCCGCGATGGAGCGGTTCAGCGCGGAAGCAGCGAAACCAAAGGCTGCAGAGATGCCAACCCCGGTCAGAATCGAAGCCAGAACTATGAATATGAACATTGTGCGGTGTCTGCCTATCCGCCGCATCAAGGACGGTCCACCAGCATCCTGAGTGAAGCAAACTGCGCGAGAGCCATCATTGAGGGTCATCCTGAAAGACGGTTGCGTGTTGGACCGCTCCGATATTCTCCCCGCCGGCACCCAGCGGATCGTAGGTGCATGCTAAGACCAAAACCTTCTCCCAGCTTGACACAGTTTGGAGATCTCTCGGCGTCCCCACATAGAACGCCTCGGAAGCACGCAGAGTGACTGGTCTTCTCGCCGCGTGCTTTCCTAACATAGCGATTAGGCGAAGGTCGGCTTATATAGGTCTTTGGAACTTACATCAAATTCTTGCCTGCACAGTGATGTTATATCTAACATATTTCTGGATAGAGAGCCAAGGATCATCAGTTCTGTGAGCAATTTTCATGCCTAAGTTGCAAAAAGACCTCCTTTCCAATTTTGGAGCCAAAAAAAGCCATAGACTTCATATTACTCCCAGGCAAGCGATTACGAGGGGAGCGACCGAATGTATACACGAGGTTCCGCCATGAAGCAATCGTCTCCGGCCGATCCGAAGACTTCCCGAGACCAAATGACCGACCGCGTCGATTACCTGGTCATTGGCGGAGGAGTCGCTGGCGGTCACGCAGTATTTGAGATTAGAAGACGCGACAAGTCCGGAAGGATAGTCGTCGTCAATCGGGAGAATCAGTTCTCTTATGACCGTCCTCCTCTTTCGAAGGAGTATCTCGCTGGGAAGATGGAAAGATCGGGCGTCTTCTACAAGACCGATTCATACTACAGGAAGAACAAGATTGACGTCATCAGGGGGCACGATGTTCAGTCCATCGATACTCCCCGCCGAAGAGTTACGCTAGATGACGGAAGAGAATTCGTCTACAAGACGTTGCTCATCGCGACGGGAGGACGCGTCAGGAAGCTCGAACTGCCCGGTTCAGACTTCGAAGGGATCCATTACCTTCGAACGATTGAAGACTGCGACGTGATCAGGAAAGAGGCCAAGCCAGGGAAGAAGGTGACGGTCATCGGCGGCGGATTCATAGGTTGTGAGGTTGCCGCCACCCTGAGAGGCAGAGGTTTGCAGGTGACGGTCGTAGAGACGTCTTCGCACCTGCTCAGTGCAGCGATCGATGAGGAGACGGCAGGCTGGATCAAAGAGTACCAGGAGAAGAAGGGGGTGCGCATCCTGACCAACGCGACCGTCACCAGATTGCTGGGGAAGAACGGGCGGGTGAATGCGGTCGAGCTGAAGGACGGCCAGGTTCTGCCCAGCGACTTTGTGGTGGCTGGCATCGGAATAATTCCGAATACAGAACTCGCGGAGGATGCGGGGCTCAAGGTCGATAGAGGAATCCTGGTCGACTCAAACCTGAAGGCGAGCGCCAAACACGTCTATGCCGCTGGTGACATTGCGAGGTTCTACAGTCCGGTATTCGAGCGGAACCTGCGGGTAGAGCACGTCGACGTAGCCCAGAAGCAGGGGACGACGGCCGGCAGGAACATGACGGGCGCCAAGCAGCAGCCCTTCGACGAGCTCCCCTATTTCTTCTCTAACCAATTCGAAATCGAGATAAACGCGTATGGGGACCTATCGAAACGCACCACGACGGTCAGAAGAGGAAAGATGGACATCAAGACGGGTTTCATTCAGTTCTACTTCGATGGGACGACGCTCGATGGAATCTTATCCGTAAACGCCGATTGGGAAGAGATAGAGGCGGCGAAGACCTTGGTGGGACTGCGGAAAGACTTCGCTGACCCCTCCATCCTGGGGGATGAAAAGAGGACCCTGAAATCGATAATCAAGAAAACGGAGAGCCCAAAGGGCAGAGTCGCGCACCCGTAAAGACCTCTCACTCCTTAGGTTCGGATGGTGGCGACAGCGCCTGTGATTGGATTCGTCCCGGATCGGCCGTGAGCTTTCTCGGCTTCGACGGACGCGGTGCCTTGGCGCCATCGCTCGGTCCCGCATCTCCAATCTCCCGTTGCTCAAGATACCTTATCCTTCGTCCGGTTACGTTGGCAAAGGGCGTAAGCGTGTGCGACCTCCCCGGCCTGCTGCTCGAGATATGGATCGCACGCATCCCTCTCACCGTAAGAGCGTCTGCGAGGAGCGAGCGGTGGCACCTGTATGGGTTGCCCTCTGCGCACATCACCGCTGCGGCGAAACCTGTCGACAGGGCGACCAGTCTGTCCAATCCTGCGTCGAATTCCTCGGTCTGCATATAGTCAGCGTATCCGCGAAAGCTGAGATTCCTCCATCCTGTGTTATCAGAGTCCTTTACAGGACGCCTGAGGCCGCCCAGTTCCTTCAGGTGGACATACTCTATCCCAGCTCGTTTCAGCGATTCTTCGAGCGAGTCAGAGTTGAACTGTGGGTTGTGCCTGGACCGCGGGATGGTGCGTATGTCGACGAGAATAGTGACCGAATGAGCCCGGAGTATCTTGACAAATCTCTCAATCGACATCGTCGAGTGCCCAATCGCGTAGATGCCCACCGGCGCCCGCGGGCGGTCATCTTCTCCAATCGTAACGCGCTCGTCTTTCATGCCGCTGTCGACGCGGCCTTTTGTCCGACCTTGCCTATCAATCTTCTAATGCCGGTGCCCCTCTTTTCTTGGAGAGGGCAGCAATCCCGCGTGGCTTTCCGGCGATTCTGACTCCGCTAGACGGATTCAAGTCGGCCCTGTCGACCAACCGTTATAATCGAAGCAACTCTGGGTCCACAACTGGGGAGTCCATTTTGTTCAGGAGCATAGAGAACCGTAACGCAGTGGCGACTCTCATCATGATCCAGGTCGTCTGCGCCATAAACTGGTACAGCGTATCCTCGAACTTCTCGCTCATAGCCGCCGACCTCAACCAGAACGTTTCGGGACTCGGCCTGGTCACGGCTACCTTCGTCCTCGGAGTGGCGGCCTTCCAGCTTCCGGCAGGGTTGATCGCATCGAAGTACGGTCCAAAGAGGGCCCTGCTCCTTGGGATGCTCCTCATCTCTGTCTCTTCCATCCTGATCGGCCTTGTGGACGACGTCCTCTCCCTGACCGCACTCCGTTTCGTCGAGGGCGTAGGGGAGGCCTTCATCTTCGGCCCGGGCGTCATCCTGATCATGCGCTACTTCAAGAAGGGATACGAGGGGCTCGGGATAGGCCTCTTCGGCGCCGCCTTCGACTTCGGCGGGATCGTCGGAATCTCGGGCTGGGCCGTGCTCGGGAACCTGCTGGGCTGGAGGATAAGCGTCGTAGTTGGAGGGGTGATCGCATTAGCGTCCTGCGCGCTCCTGTTCTTGTTGGTCCCGAAGGACCCCGTCGTCGACACTCTCTCGATACGCTTCTCGGAACTGAGAGGGATCATACTGAACAGGTGGCTGCTCATCGTGAGCGCTGGTCTCATAGTCTCCCAGGTCGCATTCGGCCTCAACAGCTACTTCATGGTCTATTATCTGGAAGAAAGCCTGCGGACGGGTGTCGCAGTAGCTGGAGCGATAGGAGGGTCTACCCTGGTGGTCGCAATACTCATCGCCCCGGTCGTTGGGAGGGCCTTCGACAGAAGCCCGAGCCCGAAGAAGATGTTCATCGCGCTCTGCCTCGTGGCGTCGGGCGGGGTGGCGATAGCGGCATTGAACTCCGTCTATGCGGCCCTGCTCTCAGGCCTGGTCGTCGGGATTGCGACGGCGGGAGCGTACGTCTTCGGGATAGGAATCGGGAGGAGCATCGGCGGTGCGAGGAAGGAGTACGAAGCGTTGGGCATCTCCTGGATCAACGGCATAGCGCTCTTCGGCGGGGTCGTTATGCCTCTTGTCTTCTCAGGGATCGCTGCGTCGTTCGGCTACCCTCTCGCCTGGGCGCTCGGCGGAGTCATACTCGTCGGGGTCACAATACCACTCTTCGCTCTCCGGAGCGAGGCCGGGACGTAGCGAGCGGCCAGGGACTAGGAACTCAAGGAGAGAACCCTTCGCTGGGCCACAGTCCTTGCCAATTTGCGAACCTGATAATATGAGAGCCCCAGCAACGCTATGCCGACGACTGCCGTAGAGAAGAGCTCCACGCCCTGGAGCAGTCCGGTCACCCAAAAGACGCCTGCGACCGTCCCGTAGCCGAAGATTATCTTCTTGCTCAGCAGAGAAGACGAGGCGGAGACCAGGTAGAGTAGCGAGTTCACTCCGGTGGGAGTGAGGCAACACATGCTCGCAGTGGTCGCGAGTGCAGGGACCGAGGTCGCGAGCAGTCCTCCCGCTGTCTGAGTCGCAACCAGGCGCGTAGACGCTGGCACGCCCAAGTTGGCGCCCGACTGGGAGGTGTAGACGAGCGTCACGACATAATAGCCCAACACGAGGGCGAGCGAGAGGAAGAAGAGGTCGGCAACCCCCACCGCCATCAGCTCAAGATTAAGTGCGAGCGCCCCTATCAGCGGGACGCCAACGATCTTGAACACAATCTGAGTCAACGGCATGAAGTAGGAACTTATGTTCACGTTCGGGACCAACAACTGACCGCTGCTCACGAGGAACGAGAGGAAGCACAGGGGAACGTAGACCGCCAGGATGGCCCTCCCCACTCTGTCGGCGAGCACTGCTCTGACCACCGACCTGATCCCAATCTCTCCGTCCAGAGGAATGAAGCGGCCCCAGTCCAGCCTCCGCAGCGCAACCAGAGCCACGCCGTTGATCGCGACGCAGACGGCGACGAATTCCAAAAAAGGATACAGGAAGGACACCTGGCCCGTGTTAGCCATGGGCGCGTACCAGATGTCGAAGACCCGCAAACCCGTCATCACGACCGGCGCCAAGCATGTTGCATCGAAGAACAGGAGGAGGAACAGGAGCGGATTGAGAGCCTTCAATCAGGCCGCCCCCTAATCTTAGCCCTGCTGACCCGCGACTGGAGGCAAGAGCACGTAGTCCTCCAGGTACGTCGCGTACTGCGACGTTATCGGGATGACCGTCCCAATCGAGGTCGAGAGCGCTATGCTACCCGACGGCCCTGTCGCCGTCGCGACGTTCGCCA
>JAPCJR010000035.1 GCA_027886865.1 Nitrososphaerota archaeon | reverse complement strand
AACAACGCGTATCACTACTTTGGCAGCGTAGAAACTTCGTGCGATGATACGACCTGCAATGAAGAGGGCTTCTGGGCCACTGCATCCTCGACTGGGACCGACACCTTGGTCTTCGCGGCCGGCGGAAGAGCCTTCCTGGGAGGCGATCTCTATGATGTGGCGGGGATTAACGCATCGACGTTCAGGAATGCTTTCGGCGGTTCGTTTGTGGACAACGAGCCAAGCCTTCTTCCCCCTCTGACCGCGTACGCGAACGGTTTCGTCGCTGCCGCAGTGATTGCGAACAGCGCGGACCAGTTCTCTGCGTACCAGGGATATACATTGATTCCTGGGCAGCCATGCTACTCCTGCGGCATGGTCGGCGGATGGCAGGCCAGCGAATATGAGGCGTGGGGCGCGAGCGCTGTGACCGATGGTATATTCGGTTACCCGCAGACTAACGATGGTTGGGCGGAGCTGGCCGTGAGCTTCGCCCCTAACGTCGCCACCACCTCTGTAAGCTGCACTCCTTCCCCGGTGACGGTGACAACGGCGTCAACATGCACGGCAACAGTAGCGGCTGCCTCTCCTACGGGGACGATAACTTGGAAGACTAACGGGACTGGGACCTTCTCTCCGCCGTCATGCGCCCTCTCTTCGAGCAGTTGCTCGGTCTCATACACTCCCTCCGTCCCCTCATCCGTGTTAATCACGGCCAACTATGGAGGGGACACGAACAACCCCGAAAGCTCGGGCAACTACTCGCTCTCCGTCGCAAAGGGTATCACGACCACCACCGTCACTTGTTCGCCATCCCCGATAACCACGGGCTCGCCGACCACATGCTCAACCAGCGTCTCCGGCGTCTCGCCTAGCGGGACCGTAACATGGGCGAGCAGCGGGGTCGCCAACTTCTCGCCTGCCACCACATGCACCCTCTCCGCCGGGTCATGCGCCGTCAACTATACTCCCTCGTCCGCGACATCTCCGGTGACGATCACCGCGGTCTATTCCGGCGATGGTGACAACGATGGCAGCATGGGGACGTTCATGCTATCCGTCGCGCAGGTCACGACGACATCAACCACATCGTCGACCACGACGAGTACGACAAGTAGTTCGAGCACTACGACTTCCACAAGCACCACATCCAGCTCAAGTGTGATCAGCAGCACAACGACCTCGACCAAGCCGAGTACTACGAGCTCCAGCACGACGCCGACGCTGGCAAGTACGAGTTCCGCGTCCTCGACGACCACAACAAGCAAGGCTACTACCTCGACAAGCACGTCAGCCGAAGGCTCTACAGCTATCGCCCAGACCTCTACCTCCAGCTCATCCGGAGGAGGCGTTCCGGTGTTCCCCTATCAGTTCGCTATTGCATCTGTCTTTACCGCACTCCTGGCGGCATCCTATCTAGTGATCCGGCGCAAGAAACTTGCGCAGATCAATTAGAAAGACGAGTGTTCTCCGGAGACATCAATCTGGTAAAGTAATGCGCAAACGCCTAAATATTTCAGCGGCGTCTCATGTAATCTGCAATGGCATACACCGCAGACTGTGACATTTACGTAGCAGTTCATGAGAATGGGATAAACGACCTGATCGCCCGTCTGATGCTGGAGGTACCTTCGTTCTTCAATTTCGGCTCGAGCCTCATCGCCTCATACCCTCAGCTCGCATGCAATACGATTCAGGCCGCCCCGATAGACCCAGAGGACCCGCTGATTTCACCCATCGACGTCTCAGGAATCCCGCCGCTCCTCTTCAACACCTCCCTCAACCCGTTCCCCGCGGAGACCCCGCCGATAGGCACGCCCGTCCCCTTCAACCTCAACATCCCGATACCATCGCCGGACTTCCTCATACAGCTCTCGAAGGTGCAGGTGGACTTCTACCCCGGGAACGTGATAGCTCTCCCGTCGACCGTGACTGCTCCGCTACCGGTGGAGCACTTTGCGATACACGCCCAGACATTCGCCGGCGCGTCCTGTCCATCCACGTCGAGGCGCACCATCCCGATCAAGGTTGAGAGGGGGCGACCGATTCCGCGTAGCGACCTCGACTGCTTCTCCTTAGACCTGTACGCGGAGGGCGTGCTGAAGAACTCCAACAGCGTGCGATTCCTGAACATGAACCTCGACGGGCTGGACATAGTGGGGTTCGAGCCGGACGGGTTGAGGAAGCTGATCGACTGTTATCTGATGTACTTCACCAACGGCGTGCTCTACTCGGTGAGCAACTCAGTCAACGCGCTTCTCGCCGAGACCCTGAACCTGGAGAGCCTCCTCGACTACAACCCGGCTACGTTCACGCTCCAGGTTTCCCCCTCCACGACCGTCCCGACCAACCCGTCTATAGAGGAGGACCAGGTCAAGCTATTCATGGACGCCAATGTCGCGTTATCCGGTGAGGTCATCGGGCCGCCCGGTGGCGGCGGAGGGTCGGGCGGTCCGGGATACGGCCCCGCCACCTCGAGATCCATAGTGCCGCGGCCCGGCACTGGACCGAGCGACTTCACAATCGCTATCTCGCAGGGCATAATCAACAAGATAATGGCCACCGTACTCGCCCCCGGTTCGATCGAGATCGAGATCCCGGTCGGCCCCCCACCACCCGCGTCCCAGCCCTGGGGCTATTACGGAGGCCCTCCTCTCTATCTCGGGTATCAGGTCGAGGTCTCTCTTGCTGGCGGGACGGTGACCCTGCAGAACCCGAACTCGACGCAGCCGAACGGCTCGATACTCATCAAGGACCTGACCGTGTCCTGGGACAGCCTCAACTTCCAGATTAACATAGACCTCCCCAAGATCTCGATCCCGGGCTTCAGCACCCCTGCCCTCGTCGTCGACGGCTTCACAATCATACCGGCGATAAACATCCCCGGCTTCAGTCTCTTCGGAGGCAACGGACACAACCCCGACATCAGCATCCCGGTCGACCTCGGCGGCCTCGAAAGCCAGGTCAGCATCGTTCTGGAGCCGATGACATACTACGCCGTCGGCAATCCGGCGGTCACGAACGACCCCAACAGATGGGAGTTCTACGTCGTGCCCCAGCTCCCGATTTTTGTGCTCCCTATAGAGTTCGGGCCTAAGCTTCAGAAGGCCATAGAGGACGGCATAGCGAACTTCTTCAGCGACCTCCTGGACCCGTTCCCCGGACCCCTGCAGGACATAATCAAGGACATCCTGACCACCGCGCTGGAGGCCATCGGCGGCGCCATATCGACGATTCTCAGCGATGCCAGCTCGCTGGCGGAGTCGATCGTCGACATGATAACGAACGCGAACCTCCTCGGGCTCACCACCCTGCTCGACAACGCCATCCTCAACTACTTCGCAGGCTCGTCTCCCCTCTTCAGCCTCCCTGACCCGTACGTGGTGTCGCAGCCGAACCCGATAGGCACCCAGGTCATCTCGCAGGCGAACCCGCGCGTCACCATCACTCCCGGTCCGCCCACGATCAACCTCGAGATACCGATACCCTACGTCGGTGTCAGTATCAACTCGAGCGAGGTCGTGGTCGAGGCCGACGTCGGACCCTGATTCCACCGGCCGACGTCGATGCAGGAAGCGAACGCCGGACGGGTATGCAGAAGCTCAGCCGACCACCTCAGCTAAGGAGATATCAGGCCGCGAACAGGGGAGTGACGTAGGTCAATCTTGGTCGACCAGACTACCCTGATAGTGATCAGCACCATAGTGCAGACGATAGTCATCAGTCTGACGCTCGTGATCTTCACGCTCTCCTTCCGGAGCCAGGAGAAGGCCACCAGAGAATCCTCCTACCAGGGGTTGATAGGACGGTACAACGACCTCATCGCGACCATCGCCGACAAGCCGGAGATCATTCAGGTAATGATGGGCGGCGTTTCGGGAGGCAAGCCCTTTGATCTGTCGAAAGAAGACGCAGTAATCTACACGCACCTGATCCACGCGTACGGGATAATAGAGGAGGCTTACATCCTGCGCGAAAAGAAGTGGATCGACGAAGAGAATTGGGAGCAGTGGGCCGCCTTCCTAAAGACGCTCTCGAAGCACCCATTGTTCGCACCGATGGTCGACAGGACGCGTGGGACGTTCGACCCCGGATTCGAGGCCTTAGTTCGAGAGATGTTGAAGGACACTAAGGGAACTACCAGCAGCTAACCTGTCAGAGTCCCCATACGGCGATTTTTTCCGGTACGATTCGGAGAATCGGCGCCTCGCCTTCACCCCACGGGTTCTCCCTGTAATACTCGAACCTGTCGAGCAAGACGCGCAGAAGACGCAAGTATTCGGCCCCCTTTTCAAGGGTGGTGCACTCGCCCTGAATCATCAGCCCCTTGTTGCTTTCCCCGTATTCATCCACGACCAGAGACACCTTCGGATTCTTCTTCAGGTTCGCAAGCTTCTTCGTACCATAGTCGGCCGCAATCACAAACGCGTCCCCATCGAGCGCATAGATAACGGGGGTGACGTGCGGCATGCCGTCTTCCGACGCCGTGGCCAGCCTGCAGAGATCGTGCGACTTTAGGAATTTGACCTGCCCCGGGGTAAACTTCGTCAACGCAATTCCCGAACCCAACCAGGCAAAAAGCATTCGCTACAGTGACGCGGGGCCCTGGGGCTGCAAGGTCGACGGATACATACGGAACAGACGCCTGAAGAACAGGGCAAACGCTATGTCCGCTTCCGCAATGCTTGTATGGGTGACTCTCACTATCTTGGATATGGATACCAAGACGATGGTTCCCAAGAAGAAGAAGCCCCCGTTCTAGCTCATCGCTTTTAATAGCCAAGAACACGAGACGACCCAGATGGCCTTGATCGATTCGTTCCGGCGCGCTCAAGGTCGGAAGACGACCAAGTACTCGCTAATCCTGACCATGGCGCTACTGTTCCTTCTCGCGCTGTCCCCTTCATTTCTATCTGTGATCCACGCAACCAATGCAGTGCCGACTACCATATCCACTGGTTCTACCCCAGACGGCGTCGCGTACGACAGCGGGAGGGGGGAGATCTTCACTGTGACAGGCGGCGACACAGTTAGCGTGATTTCAGACGGGTCGGATACTGTCGTCGCGACCATCCCGGTGGGACATGTCGTACTAGGACAATCGGCCGTCAACATAGCATACGACAGCGGTAAGGGTGAGATATTCGTCACCAACAGCCAGGACCGCACAGTGAGCGTGATCTCGGACGCGTCCGATAAGGTGGTTTCAACCATCCCGGTAGGCATCGCCCCTATCGGTCTGACCTACGATAGTGCCAAAGGGGAAGTATTCGTCGCGAACGACGGCGACAACACCGTTAGCGTCATCTCAGATGCGTCCAATAGTGTCGTGGCAACCATCCCGCTGGGGAATAGCGCATACAGTCTCGCATATGACAGCGACAAGGGAGACGTCGTCGCCGCCGAGTCTGGAGGTGTTGCCGTCATCTCTGATGCGACGAACGCCGTTGTCACTACCATAGCCTTTGCCCTATCTAATCCAACCTCCGATGTGTACGACAGCGGAACCGGGGAGATATTCGTGCCGAACTTCAGCAGCAACACCGTGAGCATCATCTCAGACGCGACAGACAAGGTGGTCTCGACCATCACCGTAGCTGGGAATCCGTTCGCCGTGGCATATGACAGCGGCAGAGGATATGTCTTCGTCACCTACGTTGGCAGCGGCGGCTTTGCAGTGGACGTAGTTTCCGATGTGACCGACACGGTGGTGTCGACCATCTCCATCAATGCAATATCCGGTATCGGGTACGACAGCGGCAAGGGAGACGTCTTCATCGCGGTTGGGGGCGGCATGGCTGTCATCTCAGACACGGCAGATGAAGTGGTATCAACCATCTCTCTGGGGGCGAACCCGGGCGGGTCTGCGTATGACCACAGCAAAGGGGAGGTCTTCGTAGCCAACGACGGAGCCAACACGGTTAGCGTCGTATCAGATTTCTCAGACAGTCCAGTGGCTTCCATCCCGGTCGGGAATTCCCCGATTGGCGCCGCATACGACAGTGGAAAGGGAGAGGTCTTCATATCGAACTACCAGGCGAACACCGTTAGCGTCATCTCTGATGCCTCCAATTCGGTCGTGGCGACCATCCAGGTCGGGATGAGCCCATATGGTATAGCGTACGACAACGCCAAGGGCGAGGTCTTCGTCGCTAACCAGGGAAGCGGCACGGTTAGCGTAATCTCGGATTCCTCCAACGCGGTCACGTCGACGATCGCGGTCGGCCAAGACCCCATCGGTGTTGCGTACGATTCAGGGAAAGGCGAGCTTTTCGTGACTAACCACGGTGATAACACAGTGAGCGCAATCTCCGACGCCTCCAACGCAGTGGTCGGGACTTTTCCTGCTGGGCAAGGGCCCGACGGCATAGCGTACGACAGCGGTAAGGGAGAGATCTTCGTGGCAGATGCAAACGCAAACCTGGTGAGCGTCGTCTCGGACGCATCGAACGCCGTGGTTTCAACGACCCAAGTGGGGGAATCACCTTCCGGCCTAACATATGACGGAGGAACTGGCGAAATCTTCGTCGCGGACTCGGGAGGGAGTGCCGTGAGCGTTATCTCCGACGCGTCGAACAATGTAACGTCGACAATCTCCGTCGGAATCGAGCCCGAGGCTGTCGCCTACGACAGCGGGAAAGGAGAACTTTTTGTCTCGGATTCCGGCTTGAGTCCTGGTGCAATCTCAGTGAGCGTCATAGATGACGGTTCGAGCCTCGGAGGTACTGTGAGTACGACTAGCGTGACCTCGACCATCACTACAACCTCTCCGACCACGGTAACATCGACCTCTACTTCTACGACGACCGTGACCTCTGCATCTCCGACCACGGTCACTCAAACATTGACCTCCACGACGACGGTCACTCAACCGGGGACATCTACCGTGACCACCACGGTAGGCTCGACATCGACCGCAACGACTACATCCACGCAGACCCTGACGAACACAGCGACGTCAACTGCGACCAAGACGACGACCGTAGGGTCGACCGCGACGGTCACCAGCGGCGGGGCCTCCGCCTCGACACAGACTGTCACAGAAACGGTTCAGAATACGATTACGACGAACGGCAATGGATCCCAGGACTTGACCCCTTACCTGATAGTGGGATTAGGTATTGTAGCAGCAGCGGGGGTCCTGGGTGCTGTCATGCTCAGACGGGGGAAGATCGCCCCGTAATCGCGTATGACCGACCTAAACAAAATGTGCGAAGAGAAGACCTGGATATGACCCAAGCGCAAGAAGACTTCACAGCCGCCGCATCCGAAGAGACCATACAGAAGGTCGCCGAGCGGATACGGGAACGAAACATAGAGGTAGCGGTCGTCGATGACGGCGACAAGGCTCGAAACCTAGCGCTGGAGAGAATCCCGAAGGGAGCTGAGGTATATTCCGCCAAGTCGCAGACCCTCAAGGACTCCGGAATCTTCGAGGCTGTCCACGATACGGGCGAGTATGACGCGCTGAGGCCGCGCATGATGAAGATGGACCGGAAGACGCAGGCGCGAGAGATGCGCAAGCTCATCGCCGGGCCCGACTATATGCTGGGGAGCGTCAATGCGATTACTGAAGAGGGGGTCCTGGTGGCAGCGTCTGCCACTGCGAGTCAACTCGGTCCCTACTCCAATACGGCTGGCAAGGTAATCTTGGTGGTGGGCAGTCAGAAGATAGTGCCCGACCTGGAGGCGGCTCTCAGACGTATCCGTCAATACGTGCTGCCGTGGGAGGATGCCCAGGTGCGCAAGGTCGTCCCCGCAGGGTCCTTCGTCGGAAAGATCCTGATCATCGAGCGGGAGTGGGTAAGCGGCCGGACGACTGTGATTCTTGTGCGAAAGCCAATCGGAGTCTAGGAGATTCTCGAGCGCCCTGCTGGCCAGACCCTGGGCTAAAAATCTCGCAAATCGCCTTCGGCAGCAAGCACACGTCAGGAATAGGTTCAAATCCGTCATTTCTCTTATCTTGGTCCGAAGATAGCATGTCGATGTCAGCAGCTGTGGTCGAGAAGACGGAGAGTCGTCGGGACGAGCGGGAGAATCCGCTACACGTCTCCTCTAAAGGACCGGTGGTGGCCTACGCTCTTTCGCACGAGACGTATACAGTGCCTCAGTTAGTCGAATACGGCGTTCTCGCAGAGCGAGCGGGGTTTAAGATGGCATGGACCAGCGACCATTTTCAGCCGTGGCAGGACAATCAGGGCCACTCAGGTCTGGCCTGGGTTACGATGGCGGCGCTGACCCAGCGTACTACTCATCTGGCCTTCGGTACGGGCGTCACATGTCCTACGTTCCGCTATCTCCCGGCGATAGTCGCTGAAGCATGGGCTTCGCTCAGCCACCTGGCGCCAGGCCGCGTCTTCCTTGGGTTGGGTACGGGTGAGAACCTGAACGAGGGGGCTTCGGGGGGCGGATGGGGGAAGTATCGGGAGCGCTCCGAGCGGCTTGTCGAAGCAATCAAGATCATTCGCGACTTATGGACCGGAGAACGCGTGAAGTTCAAGGGAAAGTATTGGGACGTGGATGCCAAGCTCTATGACAAGCCGGCATCACCAATCCCGATCTACATCGCGGCGGGCGGTCCAAAGAGCGCAAGGATGGCGGGACTCCACGGCGACGGCCTGATCGGGGAGCTAGGGCCGATGGGTTCCAATCCGGCCTACAGGGCCGCCTGGGAGGAGGGAGCGCGCGAGTCAGGCAAGAACCCGGCTACGCTTCCAATCATAGTGGAGATGTATGCCGTTGTGGGAGGGGAGAGAGAGGCGAGACAGAGCGCCGACCTCTGGCACTTCGGTCCGAAAGCCTGGACGCACGGCTACTTCGACGAGGTAAACCCTCTCCGCATTCAGCAAAAGGCCGAGCGCGAGATACCGTTGGAGTCAGTCTACAAGGACTGGCCCGTGGGCACGGACCCCGAGATTCACGTGAAGGCGATCCAGAGAGCCGCCGCAAAGGGCGCCACCCATGTGGTGATAACCACGGCGACTCCAAATCAGGAGGACGTGATCGACTTCTACGGCACCAAGGTGCTTCCAAGGCTAAGGAGCTAGACCGTCGCGCTACTTGACCGCCGTCAACGGTCAAATAGTCATGATGGCGGATCATCGCTGCCCTGAGTAGTTTCTTCACGGAAGTCCGCGAGACGCTGTTTCCTCGGCTTGATTCTAGGGACGGCCCGTTACCTCCGATGCTAGTCGCCATGACGGTCGTCACCGGCCTGGTCGACGCATTCAGCTACCTTGTCATTGGTCACGTATTCGTGGCAAACATGACAGGAAATGTCGTATTCCTAGCGTTCGCGTTGGCCGGCGAGCACGGCTTCTCTGTTGGCTTCTCTATCGTCGCAATAGTGGCGTTCATCCTCGGCGCCTTCGGATTGAGTCTGCTCTGGCCGCGAATTGGTGAGCACAGAGGACGCTTGATCGGTACCGCTACCGCATTCGAAGCGGTCCTTCTCGGAGTCTCGTCGGTAATCGCCATCATCTCGGG
>JAPCJR010000034.1 GCA_027886865.1 Nitrososphaerota archaeon | reverse complement strand
CTGGTCTGGTCTACGCAGAGGCCCTCAAAGGGACGGGGCCCTGCCTCCCTTAGCTGCGCCGGTGCGGCCAGGAATGCGCCAACCTCGTCCCTGGAGTGAATCAGGGACGACCCCAAAAAAGCCGATGAATTTCTCGCGATTCGATCGTCGTCATGCGTACTGCCGTTTCAGCAGGTGCACTATCTTCCCTTCCGGCGTGACCTCATAGCGAGCGCGGTCCGCGTTGATCCATTGAATCTGTTGAGCATCATCAGCGGCGATTATCGTGTCGTATGGATGGACTATGCTCCGTATGTGCTCTGTCGCGTGCGATTCCAGCTGGCGGTACAGGAACACGCGTTTCACTCCGGCCTGTCTCGCCAGGTACTCGGCTCTCCCGAAGGCCTTCTTCGCCTGTTCGTCGTCATAGTAAGGGTCATGGAACTCGAGCACGTTCGGTGTTCGCGCTCCATGGCCGGTGCCCAGATATAGAAAGACGACCGTCCTCCCCTTCGCCTCAGCGATGGCGGAGCTGACAATCGCGTCGTTGAGTCCGCTGTCCGCCACCAGTACGGCGAGCGTGGAGCCGGGCAGGTATTCTTCGCCATGGGTGATCACCACGGGCAGGTCTTCGTCGCGCGTCTGCCGCGCATAGCTGAAGTACGCCACGACCATGCCGACCGCAACCACGGTTCCGCCGAACTCCGTTGCCAACGGCTTCGCCACCAGGTTCGTCGTCCATGCGATGAAGACGAGCGCCGTCGTCACCAACCCTATGTAGAATTTGAAGCTGTGCCAGAAGTTAAGGATCGTTCCTCCGGCGTAGGACGAATGCGGGGTCTCTTCCTTCGGCTGGTCAGTGGCCAAGGGAGTCTCAGTCGAGGAGGTGGTGGCCTCCGTGAATGGGACGCTATCATCCGCTTCGTCTTCACCAGTCTTGAGGCCATCTCCCTTCTCAGAGAGTTCACCCGTCGGACCCGCGAGCTCGAGCGCAGCCCGTGCCGCTTTGCGTTCACGGTGCCGCACTATGTCAAGCCCAAGGCAGGTCAGGGTGAAGGCCGCCAGCAGGCCGAAGGCGTACATGTCGCCCAGGAGGCTGATCTTTCCGTCCACGAGCAAGAGCGGGATGATGGGGATCGCCGTCGCGAGAAGAATGGAGAAGTGGGGAGTGCCACGCCGCTTGTTCCGCCGCAACAGAATCTTGGGGAAGAACTGCATGCGCGACAGTGCCATGAACACGTAGTAGGTCCCGATGATTGCAGTATTGCTGGCGAAGATCAGAAGCGCGCTGGCGCTGATGGCTATCTCGGTCTGCAAGGCGGTGTCGCCCCAGTTTCCGCCGAGGAGCGAGATCAGCTGGGAAGAGAGGACGGGGTCTCTGAGCACATTTTGCGGGAGCAGAAGGGTGGAGAACATCGTCAACAGAGGGCTTGTGAGGCCGACCGTGAGCACCACGAAGGCGAGAGCGACCGTGCTCACCCTTCTCCTGGGGGTCTTCATCACGGGAGAGAGCTGGGCGATGCTCTCTAGGCCCGAAAAGGCAAGGAACGAACCGGCGAAGCCGATCAGGATGGTGACCGGTGTGAGGGCGTGGCTCGCGAACATCCTGGGAAAGAGAGCGAGGAACTGAGAGATGGAGAGATGCGAGAAGACCGTGATGAGGAGCGCGACGTCGCTCAGGAACGCCACGGTGGCCCCTATCAGGCTCACCTTCGCGCTTGCGCTGATGCCATACCAATTGAGGATGCCCAGCAGGACTAGGGTCCCGATCGCTGTCATCAGGGCGAACGGTCCAATCGCTGGAAAGACGACGCTGAGATAGAGGATTCCCGCGAGGCAGCTGATGGCAGCCGTGAGAAAATAATCTACGAGGATGAACATGCCCCCGAGAGCTCCTACCCAGTGGTTCATGGCCTGGGCCGCGACCGTGACGACTCCGCCGCCCTGAGGGAACCGGCGGGTCACCTCAGCGTATTTCAGCGCCAGGAGCACGAAGACGGACGTAGTCATGAAGACGAAAAAGCCAGCAAGGCTCCCGACGTTTCCATAGAGGATGCCGGGGACGTAGTAGACGGAGGTACCAATGTCGGCGAAGACGACGGCCCAACAGAGGATGGGACCGAGCCTTCTTTCTTTCCCATCTTTTCCGCGAAGAGCTATTGCAGCATCTACCCCCTAACTTCTAGTGCAAACAATCTCGAAGATGGTATATATTGCCGCGGCCGCGCATCGGGTGCTTGACCGCGACCGAGGAGTCAAAGCAAAGAACACCTGGTCGTCCCTACAACGCTCGTATATCCATCGTGCATGGGCAGCCTTTTTAGTTCCTCCATCTCCCGATGACGGGATGTCCGGGACCGTCAGCATCGAAGGGGAGAACCTGGTCCTCGAGCTGCACGGTGTCGATACGATACTTGCCTTCAAGAGAAGCATCACGATTCCTGTCAAGCACGTCCTATCCGTCTCGACCGACAAGGTCGACTGGGTCAGCTTTCATCAGATCAGGGTCGTCGGGACGTCCATCCCGGGTGTGGTGAGGGACGGACATTACCTCACGTCTGATGGCGCGATGTTCTCCGAGATGCACGACCCCGACAAGTGCATAACCATCATGCTGAACGACGAGACCTACAAGAAGATCATATTCCAGGTGGAGGACAAGGAGTCTGCTGCCATGATGATCAGCGCCGCCATCGCGAAGACAAGATAGGCTTCAGCGCGATTCCTTCGTACGGATATTCGGGCTTTCCCTCACGACCAGAAGAACCCGCTACGCGAGGCGAAGCGACGAAATGAGCCGCCCCGCTGACAAAGTGGAACCCCCGATGAGCATTATGAAAGCCGCTATTTCCTGTCCATGAATTTCCTGATGAACTCCTCTTTTTCTTTCCTGTATGTCTTCCCGTCTCCCTTCGCCACCTTCACGGCGTTCCTCTTGACCCTGGAGTATTCAGCGGCGGCTTCCTTGTTCTCCAGCAGGTAGTCCCGAAAAGAGACCATCTCCTTCCAATCGTTCCCGTTCAGCCTCGTCAGGTGCACGTGCACTCTCCTGACGTCACGCTTGTACTCGTAGTCCCTTCGGAAGAACAGGCGTTTCTCGGTGCTTGCTTCCCGTCTGAACTCGTAGCCCAGACCCCTAAGCCTGTCTTTCGTTGCGTCGATTCCCGAATCACCCGTTCCTATCGCAATGTCCAAGATGCCCTTGCCGCCCAGACCGCTCACGGCCGTGCTCCCGACGTGTTCTATCTCGACCCCGAGGCCCAATGAGGCGATGAGCTTCTTCTTCTCGATTCGGAAGAATGTCTTGTAAATGGGATCGTATCTTCTAAATCGATATTTCTCCATACGAGCGTGTATGCGACCGTCCATTGAAAGCGATGGAGTCTTCCGACTCGTCGAAAGCCCAAATTGAAGATTTATTAGTCGCCATCGCTTCCAAAGACTGACAGATTTGGTTCCCGACGTCACGCTGCTCACGCTGGCTTTCTCGATCCTGGCGATGGCTGCAAGGTTCGGCAGATTGGCGACGGCGTTGATGTCCCAGTTGCTCGGGAAGAACCTGATCGGCTCTCTGCGGACCGGGCCCAAGAGCGCACGGCCGCCGCAAGCCCTCCCAAGCTCCGCCTGATCATCAAGATGGTGGAGCGTTCCCCCTCCCAATTTTCATCTACCGGTCTCTGCAGCAATCAAGAAATATCCAACAGTACAGAAGAAGCACCGGTGTGGAGCAACCAAAACGACGGCTGTCGAAAAGACAAAGACTCTATTTCGTGCTTGTCTTCATCGTTGCCATCACAGTCAGCGTTGTATCCGTTACCCAATGGAACCAACTCTACGGCTCAGACCCGGACATCTTTTCCATTCTTCTATTTGCCAGCTTGTTCGTATCGGTAGCATCAAATCTAGTCGCAAACGAGCTAACTGTATCCCACATCAGCAATGTTGGATTTCAAGGAGAGGCCAATCCGTTCCAAAGGGCTTTCTACAGGAAATTCGGTCTTGACGCAGGTTACGTTCAGGTATTGATTGGTATTCCCGTTGCGTATGCGATACTTCTTCTGTTGTTCATTTTCGTTCACATTGTTGTCCTTTCATTCGCTTTTACGCTATTCCCTCTAGTCTTGTCCTACGACGCTATCCAAGATTACGTAGTCCTACGAGCGACAAGATAACTCTCTAACCTGCCCCGCCGCCTACCACGTGTTCGGCTTTCAGCTCCAAATCAGCTGGGGACGGGACGCTTGAAAATCTCCCTTTAATGGGACGGACCCGAAGACGCCGCGTCACGAGATTCCGACGAAACTGTCATTCGGGACGAGTCCCTCCGCGCTGAAAGATGTGACAAGGCCGGGTGCTCAAGGAGCCTTTCTGGCTTGAAGGCTCTCGCTCATCGCTTAAATAACAAAGCTGAATGTTAAACGCCGTGTCCGAGGTCAAGACGTTCTTCCGCTTCTGTCCGGGATGCGGCCGCAGATTCCACATCAAGCTGGAGAGCAAGAAACTCGTCAACATCGAGAGAGAATCGGTGGAGGTAAAGCGGGCTGTCTCCCTCCGCGCAGGCTATCCATTCGGGGGCTCCTCGCCGACCACGGTCCAGGAGGGCGAACCGATCGTAATAGACATCGAGGAGTTTCAGTACACATACCTGTGCAAGCACTGCGGACATGAATGGTCCGAGAAGCACATCGAAGAATCCAAAGGTTGACCTTCGACAGGCCGGTCGCCTAGTGAATGGCGGGGCCCCGGGGAAATCCGCGAATTTTTATATATTTTGAGGGCGCGATTCGAACGGTGCGCGGAGCAGGCCGACCGGCGTCAGTCATCGTCGCTCTAGTCCTGTTCCTCACATTGTCCGGCGTGCTCGTCATCCTGTCGCCGCAGAGGGCCCAAGCCCAGGGTTCCGTGACGGGGGTCGGCCCGTGGACCGAACAGACCGACTACGGGGCTGCTTCCGGCTCGAACGGGTTGGCAGGCGTCAAGATACTCGGACAATCGTGCGTCGCTTACAACGCCTCAGTCTACTGCGTGGGAGGCCAGGACCTCGCCACGGGGAACGACATCAGCAACGTGTACTACGCGCCGGTCTCGGCCACGGGCACCCTCGGCGCGTGGAACGAGACCACGGACTATGGGGCCCCTTCCGGCAGCTCCGGGGCAGGAGGGATCGGCGTCGAGTGGCCTTCGTGCGTCCAGTCAGACGTCTACATCTACTGTTTCGGCGGGAGCACTTCGTCCTCCCCGTCCTTGACGAGCAAGTCGTTCTACGCCAGGCTGTCTTCGAGCGGCGTCGGCCCATGGATCGAGACGACCGACTACGCGGCCCCCTCAGGGTATGCAGGTAACGGAGGGATTCCGGCGGACCAGCTCGCGTGCGCCGTGGATGGCAGCTATGCCTACTGCGTCGGCAGCGGCTCCGGGACGTCGCAGGTCTTCTTCGCCCAACTCACTGCGAACGGGGTCGGACCGTGGACCGAGACCACGGACTATGGCGCCGCGACGGGAAGCTCCGGATCAGCCGGCATAGCGATAGCCTCCACCGACTGCATTGACGACCCGGGCTACATCTACTGCATCGGGGGAACGGTCTTACAGAATCCCGTCAGCGACGTCTTCTACGCCCCAGTGAACTCGTCGGGCGCCGGGACCTGGACGGAGACCGTCGACTACGGCGCGGGCTCCGGGTCCAACGGTACAGGAGGCGTGCCCGTCTACGGAACCTCGTGCGTTCTTTATTCGGAGAACATCTTCTGCGTCGCAGGCGACATAAACGGGAACGCCGGCACGGGTAAGGTGTTCTACGCTCAGGCCCCTCCTGGACAACTCTCGTCTTGGATTCAAGCTTCAGACTATCCACAGGGGGGATACTGGAAGGGTTGCACCACTCTCTATGAGTTTCTCACCTGCGCAGGGGGAGCGAGCAGCGTCGTGAACACCGCTCCGTTCCAGTCGGCTGCCTTTTCATCGACGTCGACCTCTGAGACCGCGTCCCAGTCGTCGAGCTCCGCTTCATCAAGTTCCGCAGCGTCCGTAACCACGACCCCGTCTATTGCGCCCAGCACGACCTCTACCAACGCATCCAGTTCATCAAGGTCGTTGACGACCTCGAACGGCTTCGGGGTCCTTCCCGTGGCGGCCGCAATCGTGATAGTGGCCCTGGCAGCCATCGGGGGTCTGGTCATCTTCCGAAGGAGGGGTGGCGCGAAGACGCCTCCTCCTCCACCACCCGTCTCGCCTCCACCTAACCAGCCGGTAATGTCTCAGAATAATCCCTCGCAAAAGAAACAAGCGGGATGTAACGCGAACGTCAAGAGCTCAGACCAGGACTCCCGCTTCAAGGTGCAGGTCGACGTCTCGGACTACTGGTGGGACCAGGACCACGTCAACCCGACCGAGAACAGCGACCTGGTCGTGCGGGTGCAGGAGACCATCTCGGATGACGAGGACTGGGACAAGGACATCGTGGGCACCGCCGTCGCAGCCTCCGGCGGAGCCGCGGTGGGAGGGAGCGTCGACGCGGGCGCGAAGATATGGGTCGTCGGGCGGGGGGCGGAAGCCGAGCCGTGGAACCTCTTCAGCGGCCAGCAGCGCATGCTCGAGGCGACCGCTCGAGGTGCCGGCAGGTTGCCGATAGAGGCGAGGATGGACGGCCAGACGGAGATCGGGCTTGAGGTCGACGTCGCCCCAGGGGTCAGGACCGCGATTAGCGCGGCTGTGCTGGCAGTGGTGAAGGCGAACGCCTCGGTGTCGGACCCTTCGGCGAGACTGCTCGCGTACCTGGAACGGCTGGACATCCTCTTGAAGTTCACAGAGCTACTCAACGACGTCGCCAAACGAATCAACGTAGCCGGCGGCGCTGAGAAGTACGAGGGATATCGGAAGTCGGTGGCCGAGCTCAACGCGCTGATCGAGAGGCTGAAAATGACCATCGTCCCTGCCGAGAGGGCGAACCTCACCAAGGAGGCTGCGGAGAAGGCCGAGGAGATCTTCGAGGAGTTCGGCCCCGTTTACAAGGAAGAGATGGCGGAGTTCGTCGTCCCCTACCTAGTCAAGACCGTCGGCAAGTGGTACTTCGCAGACGCGGAGGTGGAGATTGAGGTGGAGGGCTCCCTCAAGTTCAACTTCGGGGGCCGCGAGCCCGGCTCCATCGACGCGAGCGCCTCGATGGAACTCGAAGTGAAGGGCGGCGAGGTGGAGAAGCCCGACCGGTATGCGGACGGAAAACTGGTGCTCTCGGATGTCACGGTCAGGAGGACCGTCGGGTCCGGCTCGGCGCTCCGGGAGATGAAGATAGAGATTGGGGGAGACGTGATCACCAAGGGCAGGGCCTTCGACGGCGGAGAGGGCAACGGATACGTCGACTCGCTCTGGGCCGCGGCCTGGGCGTGGGGCTGCGAAGGGCCGAGGGAGGCGGTGGGCGCTCCCAGGGAGGCCAACTTCGACTGCACCTTCGGAGCGCGCTTTGCGCTCCCGCAAGCGGTCCAAGACCAGCACCCAGACACGGAGGCGGACGAGCTGAGAGACACGATCACGGACTGGATGCAGGGCAGGCTGGAAGCGCTGCTCAATGCCGCCACCCTTAGCAGGAGGCTGCCCTCCCCACTCGACGACCCTGCCGCGGCGCAGGGCGCGCTGCAGGACACACTCGAGTCGTGGTTGCAGGAGGTACAGCAGAAATGGGCTCTGTTCATCCAGTAGACGCGGAGATGGTCAATATCCGTCCTACGTTAAAATAATGGCGTCCACGGCCCCGCCCGGACATGGCGTTCTGCCCCGCTTGCGGTAGCGCGATAGAGCCTGACGCGGCCTTCTGTCCGGTCTGCGGCCGCAGCCTGTCGAGGGCCGTCCCTGTCGCAGCGGTTCCTGCAGCGACTACGGCTGCCGTGGGTCGGTCCCACCTCAGGAGAAACGCGTTGGTGCTTATCATCGCCGTAGTCGTGATCGCCGCGGCGCTTCTGGTCCTAGGAGGCGGGGTCCTGCGGACCAGCCATACCCAGGTAGTTGCAGGAGGCTACGCGGTAATCCCAGAAGGGTACTTCAGCAGCAGGAACTTCTCCATCCCCGCGGGGGCGAGCAATGCCGTCGTCTCAGGCAGCTTCCAGGCGTCAGGCGACTTCAACAACCAGATCACGGTCCTGATCATGTCGCAAGCCGATTTCCTCGTTTGGCAGCAGGGGACACAGGTCCAAACCTACTACGACAGCGGGCAGGTTACCGGTGCATCGGTCAGCGTGCCTCTGCCCGCCGGGAACCAGTACGTGGTGGTCTTCGATGATACTTTCACGGGGGCCGCGTCCACAGCCATCACAGGTCAGCTCACGCTCAGCTATACGACCTGAGGCGCACTCTGGTTCGCATGGACCAGAGTTCGGCGACGGGACCATTTCTAGAAGGTCAGACCCGGCAGACGCGGCGAAATCGCAATCGAAGGCCAGAACAAGTGGTTCAGCTTGCACAAGAAAGCCCTTACTTCCGGAACTGGGCGCCGAAAGACGAGACAGAACCCGATTCGTTCCCGAAAACGATTAAATATTTCCGTCACCCGATGTAGCTGCAGTTGCCCAGAGAGGCGCCTCCTTTCGACCTGAACATCGGGCCTGTTTCAATGAGCGGTAAAGTCCCCCCGGAATCTTGGTGTGAATGAAAAATCGTAGAACGAACCTTGTGTCTTCCGGCGTGCTCCCCCTGCTCCTGCTGATTCTGCTAACGCTGGGTCTGACGTCAAGTCTGACGTATGCTCTTCCTTCAGCCGCGGCGGCCCCGCCCTCTACGACCATCTTCTATCTCCGAAGTTCGACCAACGCGCTGGGCGGGGCCAAGGTGCTCAACCAGATCCCCGGACCGACCAACTGCAACATAGCAGGGTCCAAGTGCATCAGCGAGCCCTTCGCCTGCCTGAACCCCCTCGTGCTCCCCTGTCCGAATGGGGTCTCGAAGGATTTCGTCAGCCCTGCGCTGGCCGGGCCCCTCAAGATAACGATGATCGCCTACACCATCAACCTGATGAACAACAACCCCCTTATCACCCTGAACTTCAAGCTCATGTTCAACCTGACTAAGAACGGGGCCACGATCTATAGCCAGACGTCCGACCTCCAGTCCCTGAAGACGGGAGCGTCGGCCGCGTTCGGGATCCTCATCCCGGGCAACGCTGTCCCGGGTGCGAATCAGGCCTTCGCAAAGGGTGACGTGGTCGACTGCTCTGTGAACGTCGTGAACGTGCAGGACAACAGCGGCAAGCCCAGGAGCGCCACGGACTTGTCCCTTCTGTACAACGGGAAGGTGGACTCCGGAGCGGACAGTCGCTGCACGATAACGACAGATGTCTGCCCTACCTTCATGGCAACGAACCCACAGGCGAACGACCAGGCGGGGCCTTCCTGCCCCATCCCAATCACGGGCGCCCCTGAATTCGGACTGCCTGTGATATTGGTCGCCGCGGCAGCTCTCGTGATGGTCGTCTTCATCAGGAGATTGTCGGTCAGAAGCCCCGTGGGGGCGAGCACGCCATCGTCAGCAGACGGCATTCATGCATGAGCAGCCTTGTCAAGCCGCACATGGCCTTAGCCGGACAGACTCCGGCGCAAGCGGCTGGAATCAGCGGCGAACTCAAAGAACGAGTGGATGGAATTGCTTAAGAAATCCTTCGATGAGAAATAAGAAAGCGCCAAATGACCAAAACGAAAGATCCGTGGGTCGAGAACCGTCGCCATGTCAAGGGCTATCCTCACCACAAGTCAATCCATATCCCGCGCTCTTTGCTGAAATCTCTCCCGCGTGCTTGCAAAATCTGCGGAGAAACAGATGAAGCAACACTCGTGATAGACCACACCATTCCAAATTCTTTGGATAACAGGGTAGAGAACTTGCAGGTATTGTGTCGCAACTGCCACAGAGACAAGACCCCTCTTGATTCGCCTTACGCTTCTTTCTTGGCGTATGACGCGGGAAGATATGTCAAGTCGCATAATCCTCCTTGAAGCGCTGTCAGAAATCACCCAGCTACGGAACAGAACCCATTTTCA
>JAPCJR010000033.1 GCA_027886865.1 Nitrososphaerota archaeon | reverse complement strand
GCGCGTCGATGTTCTTCATCCAATCCGTGCGCGCCCCCTCGTGGGACAGATATACTGCGCCACCCGCAACGGCGAACCAGAGTTCCACGGTGTGGGCCTTCCCGGACTTCCTTCCCGTTGTCGTCACGTGAATCAGCTTCTCCTTCTTGACCGATTCGAGTTCGCTGGTGTTCATGCTCTTTCTCCTTCCGCCTTCACTTCGCGGACGCGTCGAGGCTCGCGGCCGAGTTCTGACCGTTTCGGCCTATCGTCTCGTGTTCGCCTATGCGGCCTGGAAGAGCATTAGGAGGTTACCCTCCGAGTCCTTGAAGAACGCGGTGGCCCCAATTGATTCATAGTGAATCGGCCCCTTCACCTTTGCGTCCTTTTCGAGTGACTCTACCTTCTGGAACTTCACTCCCCTTTTCTTCAATTCTGCCACTACAGTCTCGATGCCCTTGACGATGAAGACTGAGTAGGCGAGCTCGAGCTTCTCGCGATCAGGGGGAGAGACCAGCCAGAATTCGGACTTTCCCAGCTTCACCGAGGCCCAGAAATCTTTCATGTCGCCGGTGTCGCGGGAGAGTACCTTCCCTCCCAGCGTCTCGGTGTAGAACTTGACCGCGCGGTCCATGTTGCGGACCGGGAGTAGCCTAGCGTGGGTGCCCGAATCAGAGAGTGACAAATCCAATCGCAACTGGTGCTGAGGCTATTTAAAGAGGCTAGGGGTCAAATGCGTAAAGGATTCCCGACCCGGCTAGAGAACGTTCGCGGGCCGTTGGTTTCCAGATTTGAGAGCCGTCACGCCGCTCTTATAACCCTCCGCACTGACTCGCGCTTCGAGTTCAGAAACACATGGGCGAGTCGGTCATGCCCCAGCCGTCTGGGTCGACGGAAAGGCATTCGCGCTCCAGTCTCCTGTCGAACTTTATCCTGGGCAGTCAGGACGGCCTGGTCAACGTACTCGGAATCCTGTTGGGACTCACCGCCGCGACGAGTGACGTTCGGTTGATCTTCGTCGGCGCGTTCGCGGCGCTGGGCGCTGAATCGATCTCGATGGGCGCTGTGGCCTACACATCCACGCTGGCGAGAAGGAAGCAATACCTGAAGGAGGTGAGCCGCGAGATGACCGAGATGAACGAGGTGCCTCAGAAGGAAAGGCGGGAAGTGGAAGGGATCTTCCAGAAATGGGGGTATGAGGGAGAGGAACTCAGCCGTCTGACAGACTTGATCGCCTCCAAGCCCAAAGCCTGGCTCGAGTTCATGATGTCGCATGAGCTCAAGCTAGAGGCAGTCGACGAGTCCGAACCCAGGAGAAGTTTCCTTGTCGTGTTGAGCTCCACGATCTTCGGTTCCATTATACCGCTCGTTCCCTACTTCCTTGTGGGCAAGGATGTATTTCTGGGTGCGGTCGGCGCGGTGGCGGTCAGTGGCGTAGTCCTCTTCATCATCGGATTCTACGAGGCGAGAACGACGGTCGGGTCCCTCTGGAAGAGCGGTCTCCAGATGGCCGCGATCGGTCTCGCAGCCGGGTTGGCAGGTTTCCTGATAGGCCATTTCGTCGGCGCCTCGCCGGTCTAGCTCAGCCCTCGCAGGTTCTCAATCGGGCGGGAAACTGTTAAGGGGTACTTCACCGCGTTTGAGTCGGAAAAAGGTATGCTCGGGCAACCCGGGGGATCCAGGCGAAGAATCCAGGAAATCGTCGCTAAGTTCCGGCAGAGCGGGGCCATCAGCCCAGAAAAGGCAATGACCGCGCAGGAGCTCGGACTGCCGCCCAGGTTCGAGGAGGCGATGAAGCGGCGCCTGGGGGCCACGGGTATCTTCGTCGAGGTCGGAGGGAAGTACTACCTGGACGAGGCGCGCCTGCAACAGGTCGAGCAGCAACGCGGAGCAGGGGACGTGAGGGGAGGGCAGTGGGCATCGAGGAAGAACATGTTCGCGCTCAGAATGGTGAGGCGGGTGGTCGGTGTCTCCGCCATAATCCTGGTCGTCTTGAACATCTTTGTATTTGGGAGCCTGGACGTCAGACTCGTAGTGGTCGCCCTCGTCGTGGCGTGGATAGCCTTGACGGTGTTCCAGCTGTACTACATCGCCCGGCTGAGGGGAAGACCGGCTACGCAGGGGCTTAGTGGCGGCGTTTCGGCCGGCATCGCCACACCAGCGGTTACGACTTGTGTAGCAAGTCGGAAACCCTTCTCGCAGCGTATTGCGTGCTCTCGGTTAGGTCTCGTCTACCTAAGTCGAGGTCGGAGGGACTTCTGATATGGCGCCAACGCGCTCTGGGTCCTCAGCCGGCGTCTGCGGCAGTCGCCCGACAAAGAAAAGACCGAACCCGAAGGCCACCATGATGCACACCGCGAGTATCAGGAAGAGTTCGTCGTACGTGGTCACTAAGGCGTTCGTGATGCTGGCTGAAGTGGTCGCGCCTTTGGAAAGTGCCGCGAAGCGCGAGGTTTCGAAGGCAGTAAGCAGCGAGATTCCGAGCGCCCCGCCCAGACTCTGAAGGAATCGCGTGAGACCGATGGCAGCCCCCACTTCCTCCCGCGGCGCCTCGTTCTGGACCGCGACGGTGGGGACCGAGAGTGAGAAGCCCAGACCGAACCCAAGAGGGATAAGAGGGAGCGCGATCCCGCCGACGGGCACAAACCCTGCGGCCAGCACCCAGATGGGGCTGGAGGAGGTCAGCTGCGTCAAGAATAACGCCGCGACGCTCGCGACGGCAAGCCCTGGCACGATCACGGTCCGGTACGCAACGCGGGTCAGGATCTGGCCAGAGAGCGCCGCTCCGAGGATCAGCGGAATGGCCAGGAAATAGATGATGTCCCGCACGTCGCTCGTGGCATTCGGACCGTTCTGCAGCAGCACGATCCCCACGAAGACAGAGAGGAACGAGAGCAGGGAGCTGAACACAATTCCTGTGAAGAACATTGTCCCGCTGGTCGCCGCGATGATGCGCCGTCTCATCAGCCGAAGCGGGACGAGGGGCTCACGGGTCCGGAGCTCCCACCAGAGGAAGACTGCGAACAGCCCCACCGACGCTACAAGCAGCCCGATGATCCTCGCGTCTGTCCAGCTCAATCCCTCGTCCGAGACCTCGACGAGCGCGACCATCAGTGCCGCTACCCAGCCTGACAGCAGTCCCGCTCCTGAAATGTCGAATCTGCCCGGAACCAGAGGACGAAGGGGTCCGACAGCCAAGAGGAGGACGACCATGGCCATGATTCCGAACGGGAGATTGATGTAGAACACCCAACGCCAAGTCGTTACTGAGACGATGTAACTTCCGACGAGGGGACCCACGACGATCGCAATCCCGGCCGCCCCGGTCAGGACACCCGTGACTCGCGCGCGCGTCTTAGGAGGGTAGAGTACCGCGACCATGGCGATGGCGACGGGGAACACGCCCCCACCGCCGACTCCCTGCAGGGCCCGGAAGGCGATCAGCTCGGAGAGGTTTTGGCTGAGGCCGGCCAGCGCCGACCCGATGATGAAGATCAAGAGACCGACGAGGAAGACGTTGCGCCGGCTCGCGACGTCCGAGAGCCGAGCGAAGATCGGGATTGATATGGTCGAAGAGATCAGGTAAGCGCCCGCCACGAAAGTCACTCCGTTGACCTGGTGCAAGTCGAGCGCGATGGTCGGTAGGACCGTGGCCACCACGAGGCCATCCATCGCACCCATCAAAATAGCGAGAAACACGCCGGCCAAGACTAAAATCGAAGCGATCCTCGGTAGCTCCGCGAACGGCGCCGGGGCGCTGGGCAGCGGGGCGGCACTCCCGTCAGCTGCTTCCGCTGTCGCAGGCTTCTCCATGACGGGCCCGGGCGGAAACTCCGAAGATTAGCCTTGTAGCGCGTATACGCGCCTATTGGCAAAAATGGATATACGACCGAGGCATCGACGACGAGCCATGCGCAGGCTGACAGTGGAGCTGAACCTGGAGGAGTTGAGTAAGATGGACAACAATCCTATGATCAAGAAGATAAAGAGCCTCGAGATACTGCAGTTCCTCAAGGACGGCCCCGAGGAGTTCACGGTCATCTGCAGAGTAGAGTTCGAGGACGCGGCCTCGAGGGTCGAGGATTTCGTGGACGACGACATAATCGAGCTGCAGATGCTCGACCAAGAGAAAGATGGAGCGTACACCTACCTCATCAGGAGCAAGCGTGCGACACATCCTGAGGCGCACTTCGACCCGTTCGCGTCCGGGGGATACCTCTCTGTCCCGTTCGAGATCAGGGACGGAAGGGCGAGGATCACCTATCTTGGGAACGCAAAGCAGATCAGGTCGTTCCTGGACGGGATAGAGAAGCTGGGGACGAAGTACAGGATAGCGAGCATCACGGATGCGAAGTTCGCCCAGAACTCGCCTCTCAGCAGGCTGACGGAGAAGCAGCGGAGGGTCCTGGTGACGGCATACCGGCTCGGCTACTACGACGAACCCAGGAGGATAAGCTCGCTAGAGCTGGCCAGGAAGATGAAGGTCGGGAGCTCGACCCTGATCAACCATAGGAGAAGGGCGGAGAGGCGTCTTCTCGCCGAGCTGGTCGGTCAGTGAGCAGGGCTACCGCGGGGTCGCCGATAGGCCGCTGAAGCAGACGGACCTACCTTGGTTGGGAGCCACTGAAAGAGGGTCGTATCCGGCTTCTCCATCTTGACGTCGGAAAGCGTCAATCGCAACTTCGTCTCTCCTTCGAATGACAGCTCCCCTAACTCCGTCACGCCGGTCCTCCCTCGCAATTCCTTCAATTGAAAACGCACATGGGAATACGGCACTTCCATGACCCTGCCCCGTCGGGGGAGGATTCTGACGAATCCCTCGTAGAACTCCAGCTTGCGCGACCTCAGAAACACATAGCCCGAGAAGATGAGGAAAACGCAACCCAGGGGGATAAGGACCAACACTTGGAGGGAAGTTAGAGGCATAGCCAGCCCAAATCTGGATGCGGAGATAACGGCAACAGCAAAGATGAGGAGCGCGATGAAGAGTGGTACGACGGTGTCCCTGAGCCGCTCGTCGCTGACACAGACAGGGTCTGGTTGAAGGACCTTCTGCGTCATGTTCTTTCCTTGGCCTCGTAGGTCGACCCTGGTCGCCCCACGACAAAAGCGTTGAGGCCTTCTTCAGCCTACCAGAAGTATGTAGACCCCGACGGCTGCAATCACGAACCCCACCAAAGCGTCGTTGTACTTGGGCGGAATCTTCTCGAACGCCTTGGCGAGGCCGGCGGAGCCAAGAAGCAGGAAGGCGAGCAGGGCTACTATCGAGGCGAAGGCGAACACGACTGCGGTGTCGATGGCAAAGCCCAGACCGATGGGCACCGCCAAGAGAAATATCGGCAATATGCTGAGGTCGGGCGACAGGGCAGCCCCAAGAACCGCGAAGTAGCGGAAACGCTTGGCCACCGTCCCATCACCCTTTGAGAGCTTGTCCCTGGTCTCCGCTTCGTAGTCTTCGGTTTTGGCGGAGACGAGCTCTCTGGCCCCATAAATGAGCCCTCCGACGACCATAGCGGCCCCAGTCGCTTCGGTGATGTAAACGGATGCCTGCTGCGAAAACACAATCCCCACTTCCACGACGGCAAATCCCAGCAGTACGGATAGGGCCACGTGCCCGACCGCGGTCATGAGGCCGACCCCCATGAGTCGGCTGCGATTCCACTTGGAGACGCGCCCCAGCATGATCAGCGTCGCCCAGTGGTCCGGCGCGGACATGTGGAGTATGCCGACCGAAGCAGCGGCAAGGAGCAATGGTATTTCGGAAATCAAAAAAACGACGCTCTACGCGACGGCGAACTTTCCTGCCAGCTCCGTCACCTAATCTCGGCCATGACCTGTTGCAGCTGTTCTAGATCTTCGGTCGCCAGCTCCTTCGCTGCGACCTTCCCGATGCAGTCTTCCAGCAGGTCTTCAACGATGACCTGGATGGCGCTGTCGAGCGCAGACCTGACCGCCACTATCTGGTGCACTATCTCAGGATATGGTCTACCGTCGTCGAGCATCTCTTTCACCGCGTGCACGTGGCCGTGTATCCGCGCAACCCGGTTGGCGACCTGCTTCCTCTTGTGGTTTGCCAAAATATATGCCATCCGGGGGGAGGGGATGCTCCGATAAAAGCCGTTCCTTCAAGGGATGGCTGCCGGAATCGAGGCTTCGCCGTGACTTCCATAGCCGTGGCCGCGGACGAAGTTGATCAATTTTTCCCAGTCGAGCTTGTATATCACTATCCCGAGTACGATGAAGGCGATCGAGACGACGATAGAGAGGTCGAGTCGGGAGAGCCCGAGATAGCGGTGAGTGTAGAACGCGAATCCGAGTATTCCGGAGAACTCGAGCAAGATCTCGAAGGCGCTCTTGGACAGCTTCGCCAAGAAGGTGACGCCGAGCATCGGCGCCAACCTCGCTTTGTTGGCACCCGCTCCCAGATACACGTAATCGTCCAGCGGCAATACAGGGATGAGCGCAGTGACGAAGAGCGCGAGGTAGAATCCGCTCTTGCCGAGCCAACGCCCCAGCAACTTCACGTTCTTGTTGCCCTGGAGCCTCTGACGAAGCCCTCTCGCGCCTGCGTAGATGAAGATTTTACCGATCGTCGCGCCGAGCGCCGTCACAAAGACGATCAGCGCGAAGCTATCGAGGTTGAAGCCTATGGCGATCAGTTCTGTAGTCGCGATGAAGGTGTACGAAGCCCCGAAGAACGGAGTCGCGTTGGAGACCAGGGAGACCAGGAAGAGTAGGGTCAGGGCAACGAGGAAGGACTCCAACTAAAGCCGCCGCGGGTGGCGTTCCCCTTGGCTCTTATACTTCTGTGTGGTTCGAGCCGCGTCTTCCGCCCTTGACGGGGCCGAGAAAGGCCGGCCGCGCCCGCATAGTTTAATCCGGACCATCCACTGTCATCTCGGCGATGCCCGAAGCTTTGGAGGAGGGTCGACCCCCGCCCGAACTGGTTCAGGGAGAAGCGCTTCTCTGGAAGATGGCCGACGTTAAGGGTCTTGTCACGCGACGCTTGATAACCGGATACCTGGTGACGAGCTACCGCTGCTTCATATGGGACGTGAAGATGAATGTCGTCACGGTGAACGTCCCGATAGGCCTCGCCGACGTGACGGTGGAGGGCAAAAGGCAGGGGAAGAGGGCACTGCGAGGAGGTAGCTTCATCGTGCCCAAGACGGCCGACTATTTTCAGCCTACCATGGGCGAGCCCGTCGAGCTGGGGGACCTGTTCTTCCGAGTCGAGGGCGAACCCGTGATGGTCTTCCGCGCGGTCTCAGAGCCGGCCAAGGTGAAGTCCCTGATAGATGCCCTGAGGGCTCAGGTGAGGGTACCTCCCGGGCTTGGTGTTGACTACCTCTGGAAGAGTCCTGGCGAGGAGGTCGGGCAACGCACTTGATTCATCGCAGGGCTTGGCTGAATCGAGGAGCTCGCCTGAGAAGTCCTGCCAGTGAGCTCCCTCGGACACGATTTCAGTGCCTTTAACTACACCTTGGGCGCCGATTCGCAGTGTGACCGAAGTCATCACGGGACTGTATGCGGTAACTGTCCACATCCGAGACATTCAGAAGGCCAGGGCATTCTACAAGGATGTCCTGGGGCTTCGCGAACTCAAGTTCGACGAGAAGGCGAACCGCGCCGTGTTCGCCCTCCCAGGCACCTCGACGATCATGTCGATGCACATTCAAGCCCCCGGCGAGGGAGGTAGGGACCCCGGGACGGTATCTGGCATCATATTCTCGCATCCCGACCCGACAGCGGCGTGCGAAGAGATCAAGCGACGCGGCGGTGCGGTGACGGTGGAACCCACGCTCGTGGAGCTGCCAGGCGCGAAGTTCGTCCGTGCTGCAATCGCGGATCCTGACGGAAACGAGTTCGTAATTTCGAACCGCGTGGACTAGCTGCAGCGAATCGCTGCCATATCGCGGCCTTCGCTTCTCCGGGCGATAGGCGTCGTGACATTGACTTCTCCAGAGCGCGTCAAGAGTGAGGGATTACACTTCTGCCGTGACGTAAAACTGGTCAATCTGTGAGCTGCCGTCCTGATAGTTGACCGAGACGTTGAAGCTGTATCCGTAGCTTACATTGAGCTGCGTGATTCCACTGATAACCGTAGTGTTCCCGCTGGTGAATTCCCCCGGAGGGAGCGGGTTGGTACCGCTGATGGGAGCGCCTAGATAGACGAATGCTATCGTCCCGTTAGGCGCCTCTAGGGCCCCGCTCGCTATGTTCACTGATACGCCGGTTATGGGAACGTCCGCGGTGTTCTTGACATTGATTACCAAGATTCCTTGTCCAGTCCCCGACGGGACAGTAAGCGTGCCCGTCAGGTCTATCGGGTTCGACTCGCTCGCGCTGCTGAAACTCGTGATTGAACAAGTCGCAGGTCCCTGGACAACGCCCACCGTGCCGTTCATGGATGAAACCTCGCTCTGAAGGCACTGAATCTCGCTCTGCTGGGAAGAGATCGTGGAATGGCCGGAGACTATGACCTGATCAGCCGAGGAGAGGCCAGAAGCGTAAGAGGAGTTCTGCGAGCTAAGAGATGACACAGTCATGCTCGTAGTCAAGAAGTAATATCCGAAAGCTCCTCCAAACACAGCGACCACAACCACCAAGGCAATGACCGCGGCCGAAAGCCCCTTTCGGGCAGGCCTCATGTCGATTTGCCCTTCAGAGCCAGATAAATACGTTCGGAAATTGATTTCTCCTCCGCCTCGTACTCCTCGACCACGCCTGCCGGCGAAGGCCGACCTCAGATCCTCATGAAGAAGTTGTCGCCGCTGGTGAGCGCCTCAGGACCGTGCTTGTGCGTCACCCCGCATCGCTTGAGATGCCGCGCATAGTTATTAGGGCTAATCAGCTTGTGGCACTTTGGACAGACGGGCACGGTTGGTGGGGGTCTCAATTCGACTATTACGCATTTCGGGTCTGGTCGCGAGCGAGAATCAGGTTATTCTAAGCAGCCCGATTCGGATCCGTGCCAACGTCGCCTTGGAATCATCCGTAGAACGCCCCGGGGTTCTCTTACTCGCCGAGGCGTTCGTACCTATCTCCGGTCATGTGACCGAATTACAAAACCTTGCAGAAAATACGTCCCCCTTAACCGTGTGAACACGGGAGTTCATTCGATACAACTTGATGACCGGAAACTCCACAACGATACCAAAGGATACAGCGGCATGGCTTAACCTAAGCTTCCAAGGAAAGAACAAGGACCTGGACCAGCTGGCCCAGCAGATTGAGCAGCATCTCAAGACCGACGGATACAAGACCCAGTCGATGAAGGCACCCATCGGCAATATCGTTCAGGCCCAAAAGGCGGGAATCCTTCGCGGGATCGTCGACGCGAACAGGGCGTTCTCGATACTGATCTCCGGACAACCCAACGACTTCTCGGTCCACATAGGCATCGGGAAATGGTTCCAGAACCTCGGCGTCGCGGTCGTTGAGACGATACTCTTCTCTCCCCTTGCCCTCGTGGTGGATGGCGCAGAGATCCTCTGGACGACGCACGTCGAGAGCGGGTTAGCGAAGCAGATAACCCAAATCGTCGGCTGAGCATCCGGAAATGCATCGACAAGCGACCCCGGAAACAATCCGGGCTGCCGCTTTCCGGCGTGACCCAAGCCGGCCCCCAGCGCTGGGAGGAAGACCAATCAAGACCCAACGGGAGGTCCCTTACGTGAACGGCCAGTCACCCGCCCGAAAGACGCAGGTGGCCCCAGCGACCACCCAGACCATGAAGGCCATAGTGTATACAAGATATGGACCGCCGGAAGTCCTTCAACTCAAGGAAGTGCCGAAACCATCTCCCAGGGACGGCGAGGTACTGATAAGAGTGCATGCGGCGACGGTAAACCGAACGGACGCCGGATTCTTAAGAGGAAAGCCATCTTTTGTGAGATTCATCAGCGGCCTCCGCAGACCAAAAAGAACGATATTGGGGAATGAGTTCGCCGGAGAGATTGAGGCGGCAGGCAAGGACGTCAAATCGTTTGCGAATGGTGACCGCGTCTTTGGATTCAGTGGGGTCAGTTTTGGCGCTCACGCCGAGTACTTGACCATGCCTGAACAAGGCATGCTGACGGTCATGCCGACCAACATGACCTATGAAGAAGCCGCCCCCAGCGCTGAAGGCGGCCACTATGCGCTCAACGACATCAGAAGGGCGAACGTTCGGAGCGGGCAAAGGGTGCTCATCAACGGGGCGACGGGCGCCATCGGCTCAGCAGCGGTCCAGCTCGCGAAATACTATGACGCGGAGGTCACAGCGGTGTGCGGTACCAAGAACGTAGAACTTGTACGGTCTCTTGGGGCTGACAAGGTAATTGATTACACACAAGAAGATTTCACAAAAGGGGCCGGAGGCTATGATTTTGTCTTCGACGCAGTCGGCAAGAGTTCGTTTGGCGCTTGTAAGAGATTGCTAAAACCAGGCGGGATTTACTGTTCAACCGAACTCGGTTCCCTGTATCAGAACCTATTCTTGCCGCCATGGACTTCGATTTTCGGCAGCAAGAAAGTCGTATTTCCAATTCCAAAGGACAAGAAGGAGGACATGCTCTTCTTCAAAGAGCTCATCGAGGCGGGAAAGTACAAACCGGTCATCGATAG
>JAPCJR010000006.1:70748-102739 GCA_027886865.1 Nitrososphaerota archaeon | reverse complement strand
GCAGCCGTAGTGCTGTTTCAAGATGGCCCTCGCGTGCTCTGGTGTGTCTTCAGCGAAGATAAGGTAAGCTATCTGCCTCTCTTCCGGAGACAGAGGGAGCCCATCGATCAACGCCCCTATCCTGGACTCGTCCTCCGTCACCTCTTCCAGCACCCTCTTCATCCTGTGGGACAGCTCCCTCGCCCGCCTCCTCAGGATGACGATGTCCTGCGCCAACGAGTCCAGCTCTTCGTAGGCGTCTTTGACCCTCAGCGGGGGTTCCTTCTCCGACCGGCCGATAGTGGCGACCAGCAGCTCCCCCTCTGAGTAGTCCGCTATCTTCCTGCTCTCGATGGAGTAGAGCTTCCTCTGCCTGAGGTATTTCCCTCCCTTCATCGTCTCCTCCTTCAGCATCCCTTGTTCGGCGATCTTGTTCAGGTGCTTCAGCACGCCCTGGACCGAGATCCCAGCGAGGGCGGCCAGCTCGCCTAGGGTCGCAGGACGCGAGGAGAGGAGGTTCGCCATCTTCAGCCGCAGTCTCGAACTGGCGACCTCCTCTATGGTGACCAAATCGTGGATTGGTGAAAGAGAAAGGTTCATAAACGTTTAACCTTTGGCTAATTAACCAGTGGTTAACGTGTCAGAAGAGAGAAAGAACCTCCGTGACGTGCTCGACGAACTCGACCGCTTCTTCGAGGAGTTCGAACGGAGCTTAGAGCAGACTATCCGGTCTAGCGTGAACACCGGACAGAAGGCGTTCTCCAAGCCGGTGGTCGCTGGGATGGCGATGGGCTTCGGCCCAGAGGGTAAGCCCCGGATACAGTTCTTCGGTGACAATCTCGTCGGACCGGACGGGTTCCGCGCCCCGATCTACGAGCAGGTAGTCGATGAGAAGGAAGGCAACCTCAGGCTCCTTGTCGAGCTTCCCGGCGTCGAGAAAGAGGACGTTCAGATATCCGCGCTCGAGGACCGCGTGTCGTTGAACGCGACCAAGGGCGAGAGGAATTACAAGATGGAGCTGACCCTCCAGAACGCGATAGACCCGGAGTCCGGGACCGCGTCGTATTCTAACGGCATACTAGAGGTGGTCTTCAAATTGAGGGACAAGACTAATAAGGGATACAGGAGAGTCAGAGTTGTCTGAAAGTGATCGAGGCGTGAGCCAACAACAAGTTCAGCTTAAGGTACTAGAAGCCTACACCAGAGACGTCGGCCGAGGTGTGGCGAGGATTGACTATGATGCCATGGACGCGCTCGATGCATCCACCGGCGACGTCATTGAGATTCGTGGAAAGAGAAGGACGGTGGCCAAGTGTCTGCCGCTCTACCCTTCTGACGAAGGCCGGGGCATAGTGAGGATAGACGGGCTCATCAGGAACAACGCAGGCGTCGCCATAGGCGACATGGTGATAGTGAAGAAGGTCAAGGCCCCTCCTGCCGAGAAGGTGGTCGTCGCGCCGCTCGAGGCGGTCCCGCCTATCGATGAGAGGTATCTAGCCGACGCGCTGGAGAGTGTCCCCGTCACCAAGGGGGATAACGTCATGATCCCGTATTTCGGGGGGAGGCTCACCTTCCAGGTCGTGGGCCTGAGCCCGGCCGCGGAAGCCGCCCTCATCACCCAGAGGACCGTATTCGTGATATCCGAGAAGGGAGAGGCGCTCAGAGGTGTCCCGCAGGTAACCTACGAGGACATCGGAGGGCTGAGGGACGAGATACAGAAGGTCAGGGAGATGATCGAGCTGCCGCTCCGCCACCCGGAGATTTTCGAGAAGCTGGGGGTCGAGGCTCCCAAGGGAGTGCTGCTGTATGGTCCTCCAGGGACTGGCAAGACGCTGCTCGCCAAGGCGGTCGCGACCGAGAGCAACGCGCACTTCATCCCTATCTCAGGCCCCGAGATCATGAGCAAGTTCTACGGCGAGTCGGAGGCCAGGCTCAGGGAGATCTTCAAGGAAGCGAAGGAGAAGGCCCCGACGATCATATTCATCGACGAGATAGACTCGATCGCGCCCAAGCGAGAAGAGGTGACCGGAGAGGTGGAGCGGAGGGTCGTCAGCCAGCTCCTGTCGCTCATGGACGGACTCGAGGCGAGGGGCAAGGTCATCGTCATCGCTGCGACCAACCGTCAGAACGCGATAGACCCGGCGCTGAGGAGGCCGGGCCGGTTCGACCGGGAGATCGAGATCAAAGTCCCCAACAAGAAGGGCAGATACGAGATACTCCAGATTCACACGAGGCACATGCCGCTGACCCCCGACGTGGACCTCGAAAAGCTGGCATCGATCACCCACGGCTTCGTGGGGGCGGACGCCGAGTACCTATGCAAGGAGGCGGCGATGAAGACCCTCCGCAGGATGCTCCCAATCCTCAAGCTCGGCGAGGAGAGGCTCAGCCCTGAGGTGCTGGACAAGCTCATAGTCACGGGGAACGATTTCGACGAGGCGCTCAAGGACGTCATGCCTTCCGCGATGCGCGAGGTGTACCTGGAGACCCCCGACGTAAAGTGGGCAGACATCGGCGGTCTCGAGGAAGTCAAGAAAGAACTCCAGGAGGCGGTGGAGTGGCCGCTCAAGTTCCCGGACCTCTACAAGGCGATAGGCTACACGATGCCCAAGGGAGTGATGCTGTTCGGTCCTTCGGGGACCGGCAAGACGCTGCTCGCCAAGGCGGTCGCTACGGAGAGCGAGGCCAACTTCATCAGCATCCGCGGGCCCGAGCTCCTGAGCAAGTGGGTGGGCGAGTCCGAGAGAGGGGTGCGCGAGGTCTTCAGGAGAGCCCGCCAGGCCGCTCCCTGTGTGATCTTCTTCGACGAGATCGACGCGCTGGCGCCGACGAGGGGCATGGGCGGGGAGAGCATGGTGACCGAGAGGGTCGTGAGCCAGCTGCTCACCGAACTCGACGGCATCCAGGCTCTGAACGGCGTAGTCGTTCTGGCCGCCACCAACAGGATCGACATGGTCGACCCCGCGCTCGTCAGGCCGGGCAGGTTCGACAAGACCATCATGATACCGCTCCCGAACAAGGAAGCGAGGGCCCAGATACTCACCATCAACCTCGAGGGCAAGCAGAAGGACAAGGACGTGGTCGTCGACCGGCTCGTGGAGATGACGGAGGGGCTGAGCGGCGCAGACGTCGCGGCCCTCGTCAACACCGCCGTCTCAATCGTGCTGCAGGACTACGTCTCGAAGTATCCAAAGCCGGAGGACGCCAAGCTCCACCTCAAGGAAGCCATCGTGACCATGGACCACTTCAAGGAGGCGGTGAAGAAGGTGCGCTCCTCGAGAGAGTCGAAGCCGATGGAGAAGGTCGCAGTCCCCTACTACAGGTAGGGGCCGCAATCTCTTTAATCGTCTAAAGCCGCCCCGCCAATTTGCTTGTCTCAGCAGGTCAAGATAATCGGCAGAGGCACCTGGCTCGACAGGGTCGCGAGCGAGGTCATCGAGAGAGAGAAGTCTCTCGGCAGAGACCTCTCCCTTCTCAGGGTCGAGAGTGGGATCGGCGCCTCTGGGCTGCCTCACATCGGGAACCTGGGAGACGCGATAAGGAGCTACGGGGTAAAGTTGGCACTGGAGGGGCTCGGATACAAGTCCCAACTGATCGCCTATTCGGATGACTTCGACGGCCTGAGAAAGGTGCCTGCGGGCTTTCCGAGCTGGTTGAACGACTACCTTGCGCACCCGGTGTCCAGGATTCCAGACCCTTTGGGTTGCCATGCCTCCTACGCCGAGCACGTGGGTTCGCTCCTGCGCCAGGCCCTCGACGACATTGGAATCGTGTATACCTTTCAGAGCGGAGCGGAGGCCTACAAGTCCGGTCTCCTTACCGACCAGATACGCAAGATCCTCCTGAACGCAGAGGCGATCGGCAAGAAGATCACAGAGTCGGTCGGCCAGTCAAAGTACGAGGAGAGGCTGCCATACACGGTGGTTTGCAAGCAATGCGGCAGGATCTACACCACGCGCGTGTTCAGCTTCGACCCGGAACGCGATGTCGTGCACTACAGATGTGAGGGGACGGAACTAGGAGAGAAACACGTGGAGGGGTGCGGGTTCGAAGGAGAAACCAAGATCACCGCCGGCGACGGCAAATTGATGTGGAAGGTCGAGTTCGCAGCGAGGTGGGCGGCTCTGAGCATCAGGTTCGAAGCCTACGGAAAGGAGCTCACAGACTCTGTGAAGATAAACGACTGGGTGGCCGAGAACATACTGGACTACCCTCCCCCCCACCATGCGAGGTACGAGCTATTCCAGGACAAGTCAGGCAAGAAGATATCGAAGTCGTCCGGAAACCTGCTCACCTCCGACGAGTGGCTCGCCTACGCTTCGCCCGAGAGTCTCAGGCTATTGATGTTCAAGAGGATAGTGGGAGCAAGGAGCGTCTCCGTGGAGGACATCCCGACCTACATGGACGAGTTCGACGAGCTCGAGGCGTACTACTTCTCTAAGGAGAGGGATGCCAACCAGCTCAAGGACGCGAGGCTGCGCGGACTCTACGAGTACACGGTCCTCACGGCAGTCCCTCCGAAGCCGGGCATCCACGTACCCTACAAGCAGATCGCAGAGATCGCTTCGACCGCCCCGGAGGGCGTCACCATCGAGTTCGTCACGAGGCGGCTCGTCGCCAACGGGGCGATCACGGAGGCTTCGGCCGGGCTCGCGACTAGGATAGGGTGGGCCGCAAAGTGGGCGCGCGCAGTCAAGGTCAGGGCCTCGGAGTCGTCGGGTGCTTCCACATCGCCGGAGACGGCTCTCCCCCGTTGGGACCCGCAGACGGTCTCGGCGCTGAGGGTATTCGCTGCCAGGGCGGCCGAGAGCAAGACCGCTGACGAAGTCCAGGCCGCGGCGTTCGAAGCGATCAAGGCGAGCGGGGCTGAGTCAAGCAAATTCTTCTCCGCGGTCTATCGGGTCCTCGTCGGAGCCGACAGAGGGCCGAGGCTTGGCCCATACGTCATGGACGCCGGCCCCACTAACGTCGCGCAGAAGATAACAAGCGCGCTGGATGCTGCAAAGCAAGGATAGCCCCCAGCGTTAGCCAGTCACAAGCATATCCGCACCGGAATCATGCGGATCTTCGAATCGGCATATCGACAGGAACCATCTGGCGCTTAAATCAACGGTCGGGCTGCATCTCGGCTTTTCTTGAAGAGATCGCCGTGGAGTCCCCCGAGTGCCCTGGACGGGAAGGACCCTAGTTGGCCGTCTTCCCGCCTCTCCTCTTTTGTCTACCTAATCGGCGTTCTTCTCAAGGGAGACGGGTCGGTCTTCATCTCACATTCTTGGACTAGGAAACATGCTGGTGACTTCAAAGTCTATTCGAGCTATGCGATTCAGTTAGAGGTATCGTCAAAAGAATTTGCCGCGCATTTCAACCGGAAGTGTTCAGAAATGTTTCAAAGACCTCAATTGCGGATTCGGGGGCCTGACAAGAAAGGAATGTATTTTGTTACGTATCACGACCGCGGGTTCGGCAGCTGGTGGAAGGTCCAAAGTTTGGATACGCTTATGCCTTACATCAAGAGTTTTCCCCGCGATTATCTTCGAGGCAGGTTCGATAGCGAGGCTAGCGTCAATTTGTACTCCGTGTATCTATGCGGGGCAGAGAATCATAGAGGTGTCATGGAGTTTGATAGGGGCCTTTGCTCTGAATTGGGAATGCGAACGGGTGATGTGCTGGTCTACGGCAAGAAGGGTGATCGTACATACATCGAAGGGAGACTGATTGTGAGGACGATGGATCGTCTCCGATTCTCTGTGAACTCGCTGGATTTTCTCAGGGTAATAGGGGGACTCGCCGTCAAGGAGAGAGACGAAGATCTCAAATCAGGCATCAAGGGTCGGAGATGGACTCCTTGGCCTGCCGCTGTAAGAAAGCGCGCAATTGCCCTATCTGAAGACGGAGCCTCCGCAAAAGAGATTTCCAAAGTCATGGCGACGGAGTTCCACCTGGACGTTCCCTCAATCACAGTCTACTTTTGGGTGCGCAAAGGAACAAGAAGTTGGAGTGAATTCAGAGCAGAGAACTCACAACCCGAAAGTTGACTGATATGTATTTCGTTGAGTCTAAACCTCTCTCCTGATTTTAATACCCACCGCCACGGAGGTACCGCAGGGCCCGTAGCCTAGTACGGATCAGGGCGTCAGCCTGCGAAGCTGGAGATTCTCCGAACCAGAAGCCGCCGGTTCAAATCCGGCCGGGCCCGCTAAACTCATTTCTTGTGGAGCTCTTTCCAGCTGCCATCCCGATCCTTCACGTACCCCTTCGCATAGGCATGGGTTTCCTGATGATGCGTCATGCTCTTCTTCTGGTGCGCCACAGGTAGATTGGAGTAAGGACGAGCAGGCAGACCTGCAACGCGGACCCAGCGGCGAAGATCAGGAACGGGCCGACCTGACCATTGGTCGCGAACGCGTAGTGGTCTGGCTGGGGGAGGGAGACGGCCAAAACGAGCACGGCGAGCGCGATCACGATGTAGTAAGACCACCTGTACCTCTTTGCGACCGCGAGGCTGGTGGCCGCATATGCGAATACGCCCGCGAAGAGGCTCGCGAGGAGCCAACCCGGCACGACCCCACTCGCGACGTAGAGAAGGACCAGCCCGAGGAACACCGTCGCGTAGATCAATACGTCGACGACCCGTTTCAGAGTACTCAAGCGACCCCAGCCGACGCCCGGGTCGCTGGATAAATATTCGACCCTGTCAGACGTAGCCAGATGTCGATGCCTCGCATCAGCGTCCGCGTCCTCGTCAGTGGGAAGGTCCAAGGTGTTTCCTTCCGCGCGTCAATGATGGATGAGGCCCAGAAGCGCCGGGTCGACGGATGGGTCCGTAACACGGGGGATGGTTCGGTTGAGGCTCTCCTGCAGGGCGACGAGGCAGCCGTCAAGAGGGTGATTGAGTGGGCGAGGCTCGGGCCCCCGCGAGCGACGGTCTCCACCCTCACGGAGGAAAGACTGAACTCGCACCCGCATCAGGTCGGATTCAGAATAATCGAGTGATTCTGTAAAGCATAAATTACGCTGTGGGACGGCCGGGGTTCATGAAAAAGGTCGCCCTGATTCGGGGTGACGGAACGGGTCCGGAGCTTGTCGATGCTATGCTGGTTGTCCTGAAGGCCGCCGGCTCTAACGCCGAGTTCATCAGTTGCGATGCTGGCGCAGACTGGTGGGAGAAGAGCAAGGGTCCAAGCTTCATCCCGGATGAGACGTGGAAGGTCCTGGAGGAAGCAGATTGCTGTTTCAAGGGGCCGACCACGACGCTCCCGATTCCCGGGACGCCGCGGTCCGTCGCGATAAGCATCCGTCAGAAGTTCAACCTCTATGCGAACGTGCGGCCGATCAAGACATTCCCGAACCGAGTGGGTCCCCTGGGCCCGGTCGATTTCGTGTGCGTCCGCGAAGGGACGGAGGGGCTCTACTCTGGGATCGAGTACAAGCTCAACGACGACGTCGCTATGGCTGTGAGGGTGATAAGCCGCGACAAGTCGCTCAAGGTCTCAAAATACGCGTTCGAGGAGGCGAGGAGGAGGGGCTGGAAGAAGCTCGCGGCGATAAACAAGGCGAACATACTGAAGCTCACAGACGGACTCTTCCTCGAGGCCGTCCACAAGGTCGGACAAGGATACCCCGAGGTGGAGATAGAAGACCTGTTCATAGACAACTTCTCTCAGCAGCTGGTGAAGAACCCGCAGAGATTCGACCAGACCATCGTCCTTGGCACGAACCTCTTCATGGACATAGTCTCCGAGGAGGCGGCGGGCCTCGTGGGCAGCATCGCAATGATCTATTCGGCGAACATAGGAGACCGCTACGCGATGTTCGAACCCGCACACGGTAGCACGCCCAAGTACAGGGGAATGAACAAGGTGAATCCCGCGGCGACGATACTTTCGGGCGCCTGGATGCTGCAGTACATCGGCGAGGAGAAGCAGGGGAATGCCGTCTTCGACGCGACCATGAAGGTCATAGCTGAGGGCAAACAGGTCACCTACGACCTCGGGGGTACAGCCGGGACCAAGGAGATGGCGCAGGCGATAGTCGCGCACCTCTGAACTCGGAACGCTTATGTAACCAGAATGTTTCAGGCGGCTCATGTCTCTCCTGATCAAGATAGACGCAGAGATAGAGAAACAGAGCCTCCTAAAGCACCCGTTCTACCGGATGTGGTCTGACGGCAAGCTGACCCAGGAGAACCTGGCTGGTTACTCCATGGAGTACTTCCAGCTCGTCAAGGTGGTCCCGAGGTTGGTGTCAAACGTGGCATCCTTTGCATCGCCTTCTCAAGTCGGTCAGGTCAAGGAGAACGTAGACGAGGAGCTCACTCACATCGAGCCGTGGATAAAGTTCGCAGGTTCACTCGGGGTCACAAAGAGTACCCTTGAGAAATACTCCGGCGCTCAGGCTACCCTGGAGTCTGTCCGAGCCCTCGACCGTTTGACGACGACGTCCTTCGAAGAAGGGGTCGCCGCGATGTATGCCTACGAGAAGCAGCTACCCGAGATCAGCCGCTCGAAGATAGACGGCCTGAGAAGATTCTACGGGAAACAAGGCGGGGACGCGACGAAGTACTTCGAGCTCCACGAGGAGGCCGACGTAAGGCACGCCGCCGTCTGGCGGGCGTTCATCGCGCAGTCGGCGAGGTCAGAAGACTCTATCATGCGGGCGGTCGCCGGCTCCCTGAAGGCGCAGAATGACCTTCTCGACTCGGTCATGGCCAACCACTGCTGAGAGCCAGCAGTAGCGGCCCAAGGACCAACCTTAAGACCAGACGGTGTCCTGCGCCCATCGGTGCCCTGCATGACCGACAGGATATTCGTCGACAACCTCCGCCTGAGCTGCCGCGTGGGCATCACGCCGGAAGAGAGACTGAAATCCCAGGAAGTGTTGCTCGACGTGAGCCTGTCCTTGAGCCTCGCGCCAGCTGCGGCGAGCGACAGCGTGAAAGACACGGTCAACTACAAGGAAATCATGGAGCGGGTATCCCGTTTCGTTTCGAGCAAGGAGTTCAGCCTTCTCGAGAGCCTCGCTGAGGGAGTCGCCGCCGTCGCCCTAGAGGCCTTCCCGGTGGAAAGGGTAACGGTGAAGGCCCGCAAGGCGAAGTACTCCGCGGAGCCGTCGGTCGGAATCGAGATCACAAGAGACCGCAAGCCATGGTCCAGTCGTTCATAGCCCTGGGCTCAAACGTCGGAGACAGGGAGGGCAACCTTCGACGGGCCATCGCGGCACTCGGGCGGTACTCCAAGGTAACGGCTGTCTCCTCGGTCTACGAGACAGAGCCGATGTACCACGAGGACCAGGGATGGTTCCTGAACTGCGTCGTCTCGGCAGAGACGGAGCTGAGACCGAGAGAGCTGCTGGACGCTCTCCGCAAGATCGAGACCGAGATGGGCAGAGAGCGCGGCGTGAGGTACGGCCCCAGGGTGATAGACCTGGACATCCTCCTCTACGGGGCTGAGGTAGTCTCAGAACCCGGGCTCGAGATTCCCCACCCCAAGATCGCCGAGCGGCAGTTCGTCCTCGCCCCCCTCGACGAGATCAGCCCGGACCTCGTCCTCCCCTTGCTGGGCAGGAAAGTCTCCGAGATTGCGGGTGCCCTGAAGTCGGACAAGAGGGTCGTCAGGAGACCCGACCTGCTGGCCGACCTCGTCTCAGGATGGCCTCGGCGACCCTGACGGCCTGTACCGTCTCCTTCACGTCGTGCGTCCTCACCATGTCTGTCCCGTTCGCCACGGCGATGGCGGTCGCCGCCAGCGACCCCGAAAGTCGGTCCTTCGGATCTTCCAGCTTGAGTATCTCCCCCAAGAACGACTTGCGCGACAGCCCCACGCAGAGGGGTCTCCCAAGGACCTCAAGCTCCCCGAGCTCGGCGAGGACCGACGTGTCCCACGCGTGCCAGGGCATCAGCCTCTGAGGCGAATACGCCCTCCCTGCGCCATCCTCTCTGAAGAAACCAATGCCGGGGTCCAAGACGATTCGGCGTTCCTGTATCCCCGCTCTTGCCGCTATCCTCAATGTCTCACGCAGCGCCTCGCGCACTTGGGTTATCGGCCGAGAATTCGAGATCCTCGTGGAGTGAGCCATGGCGAGAAGCGAAGCGCCGTGGTCCTTCAACACGCCAGCCATCCGCTCGTCATTCTTCAGCCCTGAGACGTCGTTGACGACCGAGGCGCCGTTCCTGAGGGCGAAGTCCGCAACCGGTGCCCGTACTGTATCGACCGAGACTGTCACCTCGGTTCTCCCGATCGCCCGGAGAGCCGCCCCGATGCGCAGCTTCTCGACCTCCTCCGTCACCTCGGTCTTGAGATAGGGCGCCGTGGACATCGCCCCCACATCGATCACCTCGGCGCCATGCTCCAGTGCCTCCGCCACGCGCCTGGAGATTGCCCCGGGGGTAGTCGCGACGGAGCCCTTGTAGAATGATTCCGGGCTCACGTTGACCGCTGCTATGACCCGGACAGGAAAGCCGGGCCCGACCTTCAGGGAGCCGAACTGGGCGGTCCTCTTCAATGGTTCCCATCGCTGCTTCTGGCGGTGTAAAGCTATCGGTCGGTCCAGGGTATGTATGGTTACCTTTTTTAGCGCCTTCTCGGTCTCCAAATGAGAATGTCGAATAGTGACGAGCAGCTGAAGAGAGCTGCCGACCTCAAACTTTGGATAGATTCCCGCATAGCGGAGCTGCAGGAGGAGGTCGAGAAGCTCAAGGAGGCGCAGAACATGGTGGACACCGTCCTGCGAACCTCGAGCTTCAGACCCGCGAGCGAGGTAGCCGCTTCACCACCGCGCCCCAGGGAGGAGCAGCCGCGGTCGAGGGACGAGGGCGGTCCGATCCCTGAGATGCGGGAACTGAGAAGGGACAAGGGAGGCGAGACGATCGCTATTGCCCAGGTGACAAAGGACAAGGTGGTCATCGAACCCGTCGCTGAGGTCGCGCTCAGGTCGGACACCCCGCCCTTCAAGTCGTTCCTTGTGGGCAAGATACTGACAGGTATGAAGGCGAAGGACGAGGAGCTCGCTGGCAAGGGGAAGGTCGACAAGGGTAAGGAGCTCCGTTTCAACGTCGCCGAGAAGGGAGGCAAGATATCCGCAATCGTCATCGACAACTACAGAGAGAGCGAAAGGCTCACGGAGATACTCAACACGGTGGGGTGGACCTTCTCCAGGATGCTGGAAAAGGGCGCTACTTCATCACGGTGACGCTATTCACCATCTTGAAGGCGTTGAGCTCGGCGATCACGTTCCCAGGCACCTGGCCCTGAACTATCAGGGTCAGCTTTGCATCCGGGAAGACGTCGGGGTCGGCGGCCAGCGCCTGCCTGATGACGATGTTGTGCTTTGCGAGCACGCCCGCCGCGGCCGAGATGATGCCGGCCGCCCGGGGGTCCGCGTCTATCACGATCGCCGAGTATCCGACCCGAGACACCACCGGCAGCAGGCTCGCGCCGAACGGCGTTATCTTCGAGAAGATCGAGTAAAGAAAGTCGTCCCCTCTGATCTGTTCCGCCGTCTGCTTCACCACCCTCCTGTCCGCTCCCACGTCCCGGGCCAGTGCCGAGTAGTCCACTTCAAGGCCGCCGATGAACAGCCCGCAGTCGTCCGACACCCCGATGCCGTATTCGAGCATCCTCCTTGCGACGCCGAGCCTTACCTTCTGCCCCGCGAACTGCTCGCTTACCCTGGACCACAATCCGGGTCTCTGCCTCCTCGAGCACGGACGCTCACGGGGACGCCCCGTAGGCCCTCGTGACGCTCACCCCGTCCACAAGCATCCACGGAGTCAGGGTGGGGGTGTCGACCTCCCACCACTCTATCCACTCCCTCTCCTTCGACAGAAGTTTCACCGAAGAGAGTATCCTTCCGAGAGAGTCGCTGACGCGCAGGCCGCTCAGTGACTTCGTCACGCGCCCGTTCTCTACCAGGTAGGCGCCGTCCCTCGGCACGGTGGAGAACTCCCCCGTCCGGTAGTTTGTGAACCGGGTGTACCAGTTGCTGGTCAGTATGATCCCGTGCTTCATCTCCTTCACCATCTCGTCGTATCCTGAGTCTCCGGCGCCCACCTCGAGGTTCCAAGAGTCCGGCTCGATCAGACCGGCGTTCCCGGTCGTCTCTGTCTTGAACTTCTTCGCCGTTGTAAGGTTGTGGAGGTAGCTCTTCAGGACGCCCGCCTCGATTATCTTCGTGGACTGGGTCGCCGTCCCTTCGTCGTCGAAGCTCCTGCCCGCCAGGCATCCTTCCGTGCGGCCGTGGTCCGTGAGGTTGAACCCCTCCGAAGCGACCTTCTTCCCCATCTTGTCGGCGAGGTATGAGATGCCGGCGTCGACGGAGAACGCCGACGCGAAGCCGCCCGTCAACGAGATGAGATTCGCGGCCACCGTAGGGCTGAGCAGCAGCTCGTACTTTCCGGCCTCCGGCTGCTTCGAGTTCCTCATCTTCTTGGCGTGCGAGCCGGCCCTCCTTCCGGCTTCTTTCGGCTTGAACCCCGCGAGGGTTGCGGAGCAGGACAGCCCGTGGCCGCTCGCATTCTTGTCCGTGAACGACCTTATGTTCAGCAGTATGCTCGAGGACGTGTCGCGGCCGGAGGTCCCGTTCGAGGCCAGGATATGGCTCGTGACCACGGAGGCTTCGAGCGCGCCCGCGCTCCTGCGCGCGCCCGCTTCCCGAGCGGCAGCGATCGCCTCGGCCGCGAACTGAGGGACCTCCTCCTCCAACTGACCGAGCCTCTTGTCGAAGTCACCCGGCCTGTTGAAGCTCCTGTGCGAGCTGGGGAGGGGCGCGTAGACCGCCTCCTTGCTGAGGTTCACCATGGTCTTGTAGAGTCGCTCGATGAAGTCGGCCAGACGCTCGTCCGTCGTGTTCGTGGAGCCTCCCACTATCCTCTTGCCGTCCTTAGCCAGATACACCGAGACTACGCTCTCCTCCGTCCTCTTCGCGACACTTAGGGAGTCGTTCGCGAACCGTACCATGTGCTCCGTCCCGCTTGCGGACTGCAGCACGGCGTCGTCTACTCCGAGCTTCTTCGCCACCTTCATCCCGCGTTCGTTCAGCTCAATTGGGTCCATCCGCCAACTCACCTCGCGCCGATCCTTACCTTCCCCAGCAGCGTATCCGGTCCGCCAGTCCAGACTGGGATTCCCTGCATCGGGTCCCCCTTGCCGCAGACGGCCGCCTCGAACTCTATCCGCTTGCCCCTGGCCTTCACGCTCCCCCACAGTGCGGGCGTGGTGATTTCTAGGACGGGGGACTTCACCATCTCGCCGAGCTCGCCGCCCTCGATACGGTAAGCTTCGAGCCCGACATATCTCTGGTTCAACCTCTTGTCGTCGATGTTCCACTCGGTGAAGGACTTGAGGTAGATTCCGTGCTTGACCTCCTTTACGAGCTCGTCAGTGCTGTAGTCGCCGGGCTCGACGAACGTGTTGGACATCCTGATTATCGGCTCCCTGTTGAAGTCGGTCGAGCGGGCTGCCCCGTTGTTCCTCGCCTTCAGCTCGACCGCAGTGCTGCGGTTCTGGAGGAACTCTGTGACGCGCCCGTCGGTGATCAATCTCCTCTTCGTCGCCTTGACGCCTTCGTCGTCGACCGGAGAGTAGCCGTTCGAGTGTATTATCGTGGGGTCGTCGCTGATGTTCGCCTCTTTGCTCCCTACCACGAAGCCGATGCTCCCCCTCTTGAGGTACGACTCGCCTGCCTGCGCTCCCTCGCGCCCCAGCACCCTGTCGGCTTCCTGGGGGTGTCCTACCGACTCGTGCGCCGCGATTCCGGAGAGCTCAGGGCTGAGTATGACGTCCATGACGCCGGGCTGCAGCTTCGTCGCCCTGGCGATCACCTGACGGAGGATTCTCGCCTCCTCCTCCACCTTGGACACCAGGCCGAGCCTCTTCACGACCTCGAGCCCTCCCGTTTCAGCCTGCTGGATCATCCTCTGCGCGACCTCCCCGTTCTCTATCGCGGTCAGTATCCCGAAAAAGTGGACCCTGGGTATCCTGCTCTCGACCTCAGAGCCGTCGCTGTTTACGTAGTACTTCTCGTCCAGTTCCGAGGCTGCTATCAATATCCTGTTGGGTATCTTGGCGCCCTTCCCCGCCTGGATCCTCTTGTCGATCTCCACCAGGAGCGACTTGAGCCACGCCGCGTCCGCACCCTCGATCTTCTCTTTCTCGGGCGCCACGACCTTCTGGCGAACGCCGGGTGAGTCGTCGAGCTTCACCTTCTTCTTGACGAGGCCGACGGAGCCCTTCGCCATCTTGACCGTCTTGGTGGTCAGCGACCTGACCGCCGCCCTCTCGAGCGTATTGGTGGCGCCGAAGGCCAGGGCTCCAGCGTAGATCACCCTGATCCCCATGCCGAAGCTGTCCCCCATAGTCGATGGTTGAGGCTCTCCGTTCTTTAGAAGGAAGCCAGACCCGACGCTGCCCTGGATTCTGGCTTCTGCATAGGTTGCTCCGAGCTTCCTCGCCTCTCGGACCGAAAAGGCTGCCAGGTCCTTATGGTTCTCCCCTATCATCGTGGCACCTTCGGGCCGACTTTGTTATTTCTGTCTTTGCCGTCAGTGACAGTGGAGAGTGTCGATGATTCCCTGGAGCGTCTTGGTCTGGGCTGCGGCGTTCTGGGTGTTTGAGGTGGCGTAGATGACGTAGTATCTCCCCGTCTGGTTACAATGGATGTGGACAGAGGCCACCTCCTGTTCCTGCCCTTTCCCCATTAGGCCCCTCCTTGGGACCTGAATCTTGACGTCGTTGTAAATCGCCTTGTGCCCGTTCACTTCGATCTCCTTGTGGTCGACGGCGCTCATCTTTCCTTGCACGCTCTTCTTGACGCGGTCGAGGCTGAACTTGGCGTGGTCTTCTATCGTCGGTGCCTTCTTGATCACCTTCTCGAGCTCTCCCCAAGAGACGAACACGACCGCCTTGTCCATCGCCTTTACCGCGACGTCCCCGTCCGTCCGCTTGAATTTGGGGTTGAACTCCAGCTTGCGGTCCTTCGGGAACTCGAATGAAAAACCGTATATCTTCAGGGTGTCCATCTCTACCGGTACGTCGCCAAAGGGCAGCTCTGTACCTTCTGCGTTCTCCGTACTCTCCATTGGCTCTGCTGCCAAACCCCGAGATAAAAAGAATGTCAGGGCATCCAGGTTCGCGCCGCCTTGAGCTCAGAAACGCTTAAGTTGGCTCTCCGCACGATACGAAACGCAAGATGCTGCTAACTCCCCTCGCGCTCGATTCGGACACGCTTGACTCTCTTGCCATCTTGGCGGTCGCGCTCGGAATAGCCGGCGTGGCGATACTGATCCTCTTCGCGAAAGACAAGCTAAAGTGATTGCCCCTTGATCAGAGGCCTGATATTCGACATCGACGGCACACTAGTCAGCCTCAAGGTCGATGGCGAACGCCTGAGGTCGACTACGTCGCGTGAGCTAACGCGGATGGGGTTCGACGTCTCCTTCATGAAAGAGGGGAACCTATACACCCAGGACGTCATCGACAGGGCGAAGAAGCAGGTGGAGTCGGGACTCGTGCAGGTTGACTTCGAGGTCTTGAGGTCCAACCTGAACAAGGCGCTCGACGAGCTCGAGATGGACTGGAACTCGCAGGCCGAACCCATCGAGGGCACGCCAAAGGTGCTCGGTCATCTCAAATCCAGCGCCATCAAGCTTGCCACTCTGACTAACAGCGGGCGCGCCCCCTCCGACTGGCTCCTTCGGAAGCACGGATTGCTCGGTTACTTCGACTTCACCCTCAGCAGGGACGAGGTCCCGGCCATGAAGCCGAGGGCTGATGGGATGCTGAAGGCCATCGCGCTGATGGGATTCCCGCGCGAAGAGCTCCTCTACGTGGGGGACAGCGTGATAGATGTGCGCGCCGCAAAGGCAGCGGGTCTGAAGATAGTTTCGGTCACCACGGGCAGATACCCGGTCGAGAGGCTGCAGCAGGAAGGGAGCGATTACGTCATCGGCTCGCTCTCGGAGATACCCGATCTCCTTTAGGCCGGCCCGGCGCCTTCCACCTTCGAGAGCCTTTCCTTTATCTCTCTGTTCTCTGCGTTTAGCTTCTCGACCTCTTCCTTCAGGGCCAGGACCCCGCCTTCCGCTTCGGAGGCCTCTAAGTCGACGAGGACCTCGATCGCCTTCCTCCTGCAGCGGTTATCCAGGTCCTCTTCGGCCACCCTAGAGAGCGTGTCGACGAACCTCCTGTCATGAAGCTCTCCGACCGACATGAGCGCCTGGAATCTCACGACAAAGTCCCTGTCCTTCGATGCGACCTTCTTCAGCAGCTCTACGTCGGCATCCTGGAGCGTACCCAGCTTGACGTATCCCTTTAGGGCGCCCACCCTGACCCGGGTCGGCTTCCCATATGGGACATTTTCTCTGAGCGTCTCCCTCACCTCCTCCTTCTTCGTCATGCCCAGCGCCTCGAGGGACGCTTCTGTCAGCCCATCTTCAGGCGAAGGCAACCGCATCGCTTCGCGGAGCACCTGGACCGCGTCGGGCGCGCCTGACTTTGCAAGAGACAGAGCAGCCTCACACTGGACGTAGGGGCTCTCGTCGTGGAAGAGCGCCTCCTTCAGAGCCGAATGCACCCGCGCGTCTCCCTTGAACTCCGAGAGCGCTGCGATCACAGACCTTCTGACCTTCCTCTGCCTGACTGAGCGGAGCTCCAGGAGGGCGTCGAGGGAGCGCGGGCCGCCGACCTTCCCCATCGAGCCTGCCGCCTCGGCCCGCACCGACCAGTGCTGTTCTCTGTTGGCGGCGCGCTTCAACGCCTCGACCGCCTCGTCGTCCTTGAACGAAGCCAGCGACTCGGCCGCCTGCCTCCTGCTCAGCGCGTCTTGGCTTGACTCCAGTTGATTCACAAGGAGCGAGCGACTGCGCTTGAAGCTCAGTTTCTTGAGGAGCCAACCCTCGGGGTCTATCTCGACTATCGTCGGCTCTGAGCCGAGCTCGAAGCTGTACTTCTCCTCAGCGGATCTCACCCAGACCCTCTTCGACTGCCGCCCCTTCTCGGTGTAGAACACGACGTCGCACGGGAACTGGAAGATTGGCGTCTGCTCGTCCAGTCGCTGGACCTGCTTGATTTCAACCTGCGCGAGGTTCGCCTTCTCGTCCCACGAGTATCCCGCCTCCAGCTCTGGATGCCCCGCCATGTAGAAGGACTGCTCGAAGTAGCCCTCCAAGGAGAGCCCGCTGGTCTCCTCCATGGACCTCATGAAGTCGTGCGTGTCGGGGTTCTTGAATGCAAACCGCTTCAGATACTCTTGGACGCCCTTGAAGAAGACTTCGTCCCCGAGGATGTATCTCAGCTGATGGATCATCCAGGACGCCTTCTCATATGCGTACGCGTCGAACAGGTCGTCGGCGTAGAGGTAGTCGCTCTCGACTATCGCCCGCCTGTACCTGTCCTCGTCCTCCTCGAAGTAGACCAGAGACTTGGATTGCATGTTGTGCCTGAAGTCGTCCTTCCCGTACTTTCTCTCATGGTAGACCGCCTCCATGTAGGTGGCGAAACCCTCGTTGAGCCACGCGTGGGGCCAGTGCTTCAGCGTCACGAGGTCGCCGAACCAGGAATGGGCGAGTTCGTGGGCGACGAGCTCGATGTGGTCCCTGTCCGGGCGGGAGTACCTAGCAGCGTAGTCCTCCTCGGACCTCTCGTCGGGGAACCGGTTGTCGACCAGGGTCGTCGCACTGATGTTCTCCATCCCGCCGTAGATGAAGTCGTGCACGGCGACCTGAGCGTACTTCTCGAACGGGAACTTGTATCCCGTCACCTCCACGAACGTTCGCATCATGTCCGGGGTCAGGCCGAAGTACTTTGTCGTGTCCCGACGTTTCGCCTCCGGGACATAATACTGGAGCGGCACGCCTTCCGCCTCTCCGTTCGTCTCGACGAACTTGCCGACCACGAAGGAGTTGAGATACGTCGAATGTGGGGCGCTCTCGTTCCAGTCGAATGTCGACCATCCCGCCGAGCTGCTCCGCGAGACGAGCTTCCCCGTAGAGATGACCTGATATCCGTCGGGCACCGTGATTATCGTCTCTGTGGTCGACCTGTCGTCGGGGTGGTCGTGGCATGGGAACCAGAAGCGTGCCGCCTCCGCCTCTGACTGAGTCCAGACCTGTGTGGGCTTGTCCGGGTACGCTTCGTCGGGGTGGATGAAGTAGACTCCATGTATGGGCTTGGCGGAGTACTCGACCACGACCTCGTGGGCGGCGGCGCTCATCGGCGCGCCGGTCCTCACCGTCAGGGTGGCCCCGTCGTGGTCGAAGCGGGCCTCCGCGCCGTCGACGCGCACGCGCGCGATGTGCATCTCGCGAGCGTCAAACCTGAAGGACCGAAGGCCCTCGCCGATGGGCACGATCTTCAGGGAGCAGCTCCCCGCGATGGACTTCTCCTCGGGATCGACCTTGAGCTGAACCTTGATGTGTTCCGTCCTGTACTCCTTGTCTGGCAGACGATGTATGAAGGAGCCGGGAATGTGGAACGACTTTCGCTTGTTCAAGGAGGCAGGCCCGGGAGCCCCGATTGAAAACCGTTTTCGGACGTCATTTCCAGCCCTTTTCAATTCCACGGGCGTAGACTTCCCAGTATGGGTCTAGTTTGGGGGGCACGTAATGAACGCCCTTCGCGCCTGAGCTGACCAAGAGCCGGCCCTGACCCCTCTTGCCCGCCGACCCTATGACGGCCGCCGAGATGCCCTTCTTCAGGAGCCTCCTGAGCACCTCGGGCGAGCGGTGGGGCCGGCACGTCACCAGCAGCGTCCCCTCGCTCACGGTGACCAGCGGGTCGAGGCCGAACATCCCGCAGACGCGCGCGCTCTCCTCGGACACGATCACCTTCCGTTTGTCTATCTGGACCGTCCTCTTGCTCGACTGAGCGAGCTCGTACAACGCGCCCAGGACGCCCCCTTCCGTGGCATCGTGCATTGAAGTGACACCGTCCGACCTGAGCCCGACCGAGCTTGCCGTGACCGCGTCCTGGACCGTCGAGCACAAGCCGAAGTAAGCTCTCGCCCTATTCGACACCGCCTTCCCGAGCTTTTCTTCGACTGTCTTCGGGAATGCTCGAGCGAGCACGGCGGTCGCTTCTATCGCGGACCCCTTGGTCATTATCAGGTCATCGCCTTCCTGGATCATCGAGGGCGTCACGTATTCTCTGTCGCCGGCGATGCCCATCATCATGCCTCCTCCGACGACCGAAAAGTCGGACCCGGGATACTTGCCGGTGTGGCCGCCGATGATCGAGACGCCCAGCTTCGAGCACTCCTTCCCGACGGCCTTGACATATCTCTCGAAGTCGTCCATCCTCAACGAAGGAGGGAGGTTGTAGTCCAGCACGACGAACTGCGGCCTCACGGCGCTCGTCGCCAGGTCTGAGGCCAGCTCGTGCACCGTCAACCAGGCAGAATCTTCCATCCCGATCGATGGGATCATCGAAAGGGGGTCGGCCGTGACGACCATGACGCGTCCCGGTCCTATCGAGAGGACCGCGTTATCCAGACCCATCCCGGGACCGACGATGACGTCGCTGTTCTTTGCTCCGAGGTGCCTCACCAAGACGCGCCTGAGAAAATCTCGGTCTACCTTCCCCAGTCCGCCCTCCATTGAACTCAGGCGCGGTCGCGTCGCCTCAGCTTTTATACATGCACCCCCTCTTGCGGACGAAATGTCCTCCTCGATCGTCGTCCACTACGGAGAGATCGGGATCAAGGGAGCTAACCGACCCATCTTCGAAAAGTCCTTGGAAAGGAACATCAGGTCTTCGTTGCGAGGGCTGGACGGGTTACGAGTCAAGAAGGTCAATCAAAGGTTCTTCGTCACAGTCGAGGACGGGATGGTGTCGGAGGCGAGGGAGAGGCTGGCCCGGGTCTTCGGGGTGGCGTGGTATGCCAAGGTCGAGAACGTGCCCCTCTCGTATCCTGCGATACTCGAGACGGCCGTCAGGGTCCTCGATGGCTGTGAAAGGGACTCGACCTTCAGGGTTAGCGCACGGCGCTCCGACAAGTCGTTCGACATGAGCTCACAGGACGTCGCTAGAAAGCTTGGGGAGGATATCATCGCGCGCCTTGGGCTGAAGGTCAACCTGTCTCAGCCTGAGACTACCCTCTTCGTGGACATAGTACGGGACCAGGCGATAGTCTACCGAGAGCACGTAAGGGGACCGGGAGGTCTTCCTGTGGGGTCGAGCGGGCGCGTGTTGCACCTGCTCTCCGGTGGGATTGACTCGCCGGTCGCGGCGTGGCTCATGATGAAGCGCGGCTGCAGGCCGACCTTTCTCCACTTCTACCTTGCGCCTGGTCCGCAGTCCGTTCTGGACAGCAAGGTCGTGGACCTCGTACGTTCGCTCGGGAGGTACGGAGGAGACTCCCAGCTCATCCTCATCCCCTTCGCCCCCTACCAGCTCGCAACCGTCGGCCTCCCATCCGAGTACGAACCCATAGTGTTCAGGAGGTTCGTCCGGATGGTGGCGGAGCTTGTGTCCGCCGACCTCGGATATCCGGCGATATCGACGGGCGACAATCTTGCGCAGGTGGCATCGCAGACGCTTCAGAACCTTGTCTGCATCGACAGCGGCAGCGCGGTTCCCACCTTCAGGCCCGTGCTGGGTTACGACAAGGAGGAGATAGTCCAGCTCGCGAAGGTCATCGGGACCTACGAGATCTCCCTCCGTGAGTACAAGGACTGCTGCTCCATAGTGTCGAGGCATCCGCGCACGCGGATGAAGGTCAAGGACGTGGACGAATCCTGCAGCCGCTTCAATTTCGACGAACTCGCGCGGCGGTGTGTCTCAATGGGCGACATCGTGACGGTGGCCGCCGACCAGACCACTGTGAAGCCGCTAGCGAGGCTGCTCGAGGAGGTGGGTGGCGTGAAGCCCGAGCAGGTCGCTAGCTGATCGCGCTGACCTTGAACTCGGTGACGGACACAACCCAGAAGTTCTGGCGAGGGAACGACTGTGAGACGGTGACCTGCCCACCCTGGTTGCCGATCGGCAGGCTGACGTACTGGTCGCCATCTATCGCGACCTGCAACCGACCATCGTCCACGGTTATCTGATACACGTGCCGGTCGAAGGGTGAGAGCCCCGTCTGAACATAAGCGAGGTGTTGCTGGTTCGTCCCATTCACGTAGCGCGAGACCTCGAGGTTCCCGTCCGTGTGCAGCAGGATGTAGTAGTAGTTGCCCGGACCCTGATAGTTGAAGATTATCCACTGCCCGTCCCACGAGTGAGGCCCGTCGACGTATGTCTGCATGGCCACGGTGGCGGTATAGTTTGGGGCCGAAGCCGTCGCGCTGAGGTCCACTCTGGTCACGAGGGGCACGCCGACGAAGAGAAGGATGACCACGGCTATCACAAGGACCTCTCTCCTCCGAACCGACAGAGGTGCGCTCCAGCTCCGGCCTCGGGAGACCGGTCGGGTGATGAATATGGCGATGACGACCCCCATGAGGAGTGGGAAGGGTATCCCCACTTGCCCTAGCTCGAGCGGGAAGTCGATGACCTGGGAGACGAGGAAGGAGGCCAGCAGGATCAGGACGAAGGCGAGCGCGTACACCAACCTCACCGTGTTCGTTACCCCGATGATCGAGGCAGTCGTCTTCCACTTGCCGTTGGAGCGCAGCCCCACCAGGAGCTCGCCTGCGACGCCGAAGAGAAAGACGACGGAGGCCCCGGCAGCGCTGACTGCGGTCACCCCTCCTCCGTACCCGAGCCAGAAGAGGAGGGCGTATCGGCTCCCGTGGAACAGGATGTCGAGCGGAGACCTCTCCCGGGCTTTCAGCAGACGAGGGTAGCTGATGTACAGGAGCATGATCGCGACTCCCAGGATCGCATCCGCAGGCGGCAGGAAGATCAATATCCCCAGCGAGAGTGCGCCGAGTGGGAGGGCTGCCCACCGGAGATGTTTGAAGAACCTCTCGTTCTCGCCGGCGAAGAGCGCGAACGACTTGGAGCTGACGGCGAAGGCGATGACCAGCAGCCCCGGGAACTGCGGGAGGTTCAGCAGTTCACCGAAGAGGATGGTCGCGACTACGTGCGCCAGAGAAGTGAGCACGAAGTAGACGTCCTCCCGCCCGTCTGGCTGATTCTGCAAGAAACAGGGCGCCGACTCCAATATCGCTTAAAAGTTTGCCCGGCCAGTGGGGCGGGGTCACGTCCTCGGTGGCCTGCTCACTCACTCACTCACTCGTTTGCCATCGAGAGCAGCGCGTTCACGGTCCTCCAGTTCCTCGTCGTGGCGGATACCTTCAACTTTCTCTCGAAGAAGTTGTTGGACAGCTTTGTTTTCCCGTATCCGTTCGGACAGAGCAGGTAGACCTCTCTGGCGCGGGCGGAGAACTCCTCCTCCTTCTCCTTTATTCTGCGCATCTCCTCAACGGGGAAACCTGCCGGCCTCTCAGACAGGAATGTCACGTGCAGCTTGCTTTCGTCCTTTCCCGAGAAGGGCGTATTTTCGACCAGGTCCTGCAGTTCATCCCTTGTCCTGACGAATACGAGGACGTCGAAGCCGAAGGAACGCTTCAGGCCTCTCTCTATTTCGCCTCCGACCTTCAAGGCATCCGAGCCAGGGTGCCGGAAGACCACGTTCCCGCTCTGGACGTATGTCCTTGCGTCCTGGAAACCGAGCGAATCGTAGGACCTCCTCAGATCCCCCATCATAACCCGCTTCTGCCCGCTTACGTTTATCCCTCGGAGCATCGACACGTACGTAGGCATCGAAGGAGCGGCCCTCGTCGGTTATTTAAGCCGGCTTGGAGAGCTAGTACCGAGAGCCGACGATGACCGGCGGCCAGACGGTACCCATTCGGGTCGCGAACGCATAAATATGCTCAGGGGTAATTTCCCATTCCGATGAGAGTCAAGGTCACACTCAATCCGGATGACCTCCCGAAGAACTGGTACAACATCCAGCACGACCTGCCCGAGCCCCTGCCACCTCCACTCGACCCGGGAACGCACAAGCCGATGTCGCCTGAACCCCTGCTCCGCCTGTTCGCGAAGGAGTGCGTGATGCAAGAGGTCTCCACCGAGGAATACATCCCGATTCCGGAGGAGGTACGGGAGGCGTACCTGCAGCTCGGTCGGCCCAGCCCTCTCTACCGCGCGACCAGGCTCGAGGCCGCCCTCAAGACGCCCGCCAAGATATTCTACAAGAGGGAGGACCTGAACCCGGCGGGGAGCCACAAGCCGAACACCGCCATCGCGCAGGCGTACTACCACTCGAAGGAGGGTACCAAACGACTCACCACCGAGACGGGTGCAGGCCAATGGGGGAGCGCGCTGGCGATGTCATGCGCCCTCTTCGGCATAGATTGCACGGTCTACATGACGCGGAGCGCCTATCAGCAGAAGCCGTACCGGAGGACGCTCATGGAGGTCTATGGAGCGAATGTCCACTCTTCGCCCAGCAGCCTCACCAAGGTGGGGCAGAAATTCCTCGCGCAGGACCCCAACCACCCAGGGAGCCTGGGGATCGCCATAAGCGAAGCCATCGAAGACTGCGTGACCCACGACGACACGAAGTACTCGCTCGGCAGCGTCCTGAACCACGTGCTCCTACACCAGACCGTGGTGGGTCAGGAGGCGGTGGAGCAGATGAAGATGTTCGACGAGGAGCCAGACTACATCGTCGGTTGCATCGGCGGAGGGAGCAACTACGCGGGCCTCGCGTACCCGTTCATGCGCGAGAAGCTCAAGGGGAAGAGCCGAGCCGAGTTCGTCGCGGTGGAGCCGAAGGCCGTGCCCTCGACCACTCGCGGCGAGTACCGGTACGACTTTGCGGACACCGGGGAGATGACCCCGCTCCTGAAGATGTACACGGTGGGCCATACCTACTTGTGCCCGCCGATCCACGGTGGCGGCTTGAGGTACCATGGCAAAGCTCCCTCGATGTCCATGCTGATCGACAAGGGCTACATGAAGAGCGTCGCCTACAATCAGAATGAGGCCATGGACGCTGCGATCATGTTCGCCCGCACTGAAGGGGTGGTCGTCGCTCCGGAGACCAGCCATGCGGTCAAGGGCGCCATCGACATCGCCCTGAGGTGCAAGGAGAAGAACGAGGAGAAGGTGATTCTCTTCAACCTGAGCGGGCACGGGCTGCTCGACCTGAAGGCCTACGAGGACAAGCTTGGCGGCAAGCTCGTGGACTACGCGCCCGACGAGGCGATGCTCAAGCAAGCCCTTGCGTCCCTGCCGGTCGTCACCTAGTCAACGCGGACAAGCTCGTCCGCGTCTCTCAAATAGAGGCCCCTCCAGCGCATCGGCACACGCATGAGAAGCCTCCTCCTGACGTCCGACCTGTCGACGGCGGACATGGACGCGCTGCTGGCGAAGGCCGGAGACCTGAAGAGGAAGATCAAGAGCGGACAGGAGATAACTTCCCTCAGAGGGAAGGTCGTGGGCCTGCTCTTCGAGAAGCCATCAACCAGGACCCGGACAGGGTTCGAGGTCGCTACGCTGCGGCTCGGCGGACACTCGCTCTACCTCTCTGCGAACGAGCTGCAACTGAGCAGGGGGGAGCCCGTGAAGGATACGGCGAGGATACTCGGGGGCTACCTTGACGCGATCGTCGCGCGCGTCAACGCCCAAGGCACGGTGGACGAGCTCGCAAAGTATTCCGGGGTCCCGGTTGTAAACGCACTCAGCGACCTCGAGCACCCCACCCAGATAGTCTCTGATTTTTTCACGATACTCGAAGCGAAGGGAAGGCTGAAGGGGCTGAAGCTGGCTTATGTCGGGGATGGCGACAACGTGTGCAATTCGCTAGTGATGGGCTCCGCCGTAGAGGGTATCCGCATCTCCGTCGCGTGTCCGAAGACGTACCACCCCAACGAGTCGATAATCGCACAGGCCCAATCGGTGGCCAAGTCGACGGGGAGCACCATCGAGATAACGGACGATCCGACGAAAGCAGCCCTCGATGCGGACGTGGTCTACACGGACGTGTGGGTGAGCATGGGCGAAGAGGCTGAGAAGGAGAGACGATTGAGGGCTTTCAGGGGCTATCAGGTGAACTCTAAGCTGTTGGAGGTGGCCAAGCCCGACGTCAGCGTCATGCACTGTCTGCCCGCCCACCGCGGCCTCGAGATCACCGACGACGTCATCGAAGGGCCCCATTCCATCGTCTGGAAGCAGGGCCAGAACAAGATCTACGGCGCTGCAGCGGTGCTGGACTGGCTCGTAGGGCAATCCACGTAACTTCCTCTGAGTTCTGCGGAACCAGACCGACGTGAGCGCATGGCTAGACCCCGAGGGTCTTTCTTCTGCGCCGGTCCACAAGCTTCATCGCCTCTTCCAGCTCCGACCGCCTCGGGCTGCCCCTGGTCTCGACCTTCGTCGCCTTCACCGCTCCGGCCAGGTTGGCCCAGTTGGCGGAATCGAGCGGGCTGTAGCCCATCATGAGGTAACTCGCAAAGACCCCGAGAAAAGCGTCTCCGCAGCCGGTAGTGTTCTGCACCGACAAGTCCAGCTCAGATGCCTCGAAGCCACTCGCCCTGCTGACCGAGCCGGCGGAGGCGACCATGCACCCCTCGGGACCCAGCGTTGCCACGACGGAGAGTTGCGGATGCCTCTCCCGAACGATGGCGACCGCCTCCGCCTCGTCTCCGGCCCGATAGAGGTTCATGAGTTCGATCCGGTCGAGGACGAGATAGTCTGAGTTCTTCAGCACTCCTTCGAGGGTCTTTACGCCCTCCTGGGTCCGGACTCCGGGGCTGTAGAGCACCTTCGCTCCGCTCTTTCTCGCCAAGGCCGCCGCTGCCGCTGCTGCAGGGGTCGGGGGGTCCATCACCACGACAGCCTCGCTGTCTGCGATCACCTTCGAGGCACCCTTGCGTAGCGCCTCGGGGGTCACCTTCTCGTTCGCGCCGAAGTGGGTGTGGATCGTCTTCCTTCCCTCCCTATCGATGAGTATGTACGCTCTCCCCGACTGCGCGCCTTTCATCCTGATGACACCATCGACGACCACCCCTTCGCTCCGCAGCTCAGAGAGCTGGTGATCGCATATCGAATCGTCGCCCAGGGCCCCTATGAACGCGGCCCTGCCCGGTCCCAGAATCCTCGCCGCCGCTACGGCGACGTTGCCTCCCTTCCCTCCGGAGAACTCCTCGACGCGCCTGACCTGCATCTCCTCCCCCGGTCTGGCGAACCGGTCCTCGAAGAGGCTGATGTCCCAGTTGATCGCTCCGAACACAGAGAGCAGCCTGCCTTTCTCTGCTCCCCTCCGCCCGCCTTTCGCTGAAGCCGCCTTGGTCGTGACCAAGATGACAGCGCTCTCGAGAGGCCGGTTCTAACCCTTTCGACCGTCGAAGCGCAGACTTTCCGACCCCTCTGCCCGCCTGCAAACAATAATAGAAACCGAACAGTCCCCGTTCGCAATGCAGAGGCTGCGACTCGCATGGGTGTGCGTCATCTCCCTGCTCCTGGTCCTGACCGTCGGAACGATAGCCGCCGGCAGGCTCTCCGGAGTAAGTTCGTTGCACCTGGGCGGCTCAGCCGGTGCCATCGGCGGAGGCGGCGGCTCGAACTCCACGGAAACGAGGACGGGGTTCGGCGTCTCGCCTGTTTCTGGGACCGCGACAGCCACATCCTCCTCCTCCAACGAATACGTCCCGCCGGTGCCGTCCAGCATAACGCCGTCGGACTGGTTGCTGTACGCCACGGCGGGGCTTGCCCTGGCAGCGGGATTGGCATTTCTTCTGCGGTCCTCGGGCGAGGCCGGGGTTTACGATTTCACCTCCGCGATAGACCAACTCGACAAGCAGAGGTCGCTGGTTGAGGGATCGTGGTCGCTGAAGCTGAGGAACGTCGCCCTTCTGCGTTACTATTCACTGATGAGCAAGATATGCACGCAGATGGGGCTAGCGGACGGTCCGTCGGAGACTCCGCTCGAATATCTGGGCCGTGTGGCCGACGCCCTCAAGATTAGCCAGAGAGACGCCTCCGACTTCGCGGCCGCATTCGATCGGGCGAGGTACGGCGGCGAGCTGTCGGACGAGGACGCGAGGAACGCGGCCGCGTTGATGGCAAGGTTCGTGAACGGTCTCAGGGAGAGTGTGCCGCATGGTTGACCGGAGTCGCGCTTACACCCTCATCGGCATAATATCCGCCGCGGTGGCCGCCCTGCTGACCGCCCCGTACACGGCGGTGGATGCAGCCGTCCTCCTGTTCGCGGCGTTGATGATCGTCCAGTACTGTTTGCGGAAGGTCGAGCTTCCCCCCTGGCTCAGGCTGAGTAAGCCTGAGGTCAGAAGCAGGGTCTTCCGCTATGCGGAGATCGCCAAAAGAGGCAGGGACGACGCGACAAGGAACTGGGTCCTGAACGACAGGTTAGCCGTGTTTTCAGCGACCGAACTCCTGAATCTGCCGCGAGAGGAACTCCTAAAGCTAGAAGCAAAGCTGAAAGCAGCGGGATGAATGGCAACCTGGTCCTGATGACACTCGGAGATGGTCGCAAACCGTTTATTTTGGGCCGCCGACGGGTGCGATAGGATGGACGTCCTGCCCTTCATGAAGTTCCGCGAGGGCCTCGTGCAGGCGGTGTCGAACGCGATTGTGGGGAAGGCCAAGGTCATCGAACTCGTCGCGTTCGACATACTCGTAGGCGGACACGTCCTCTTTGAGGATAACCCCGGCCTGGGCAAGACGACGCTAGCCAAGTCCGTCGCAAAGGCGATGGGATGCGAGTTCAGGAGGGTGCAATTCACGGCCGACCTCCTCCCTTCTGACGTGACCGGAACGTACGTCCTGGACGCTGCCGGAGGCTTCAGGTTCCTGAAAGGTCCGGTCTTCACGCAGGTGCTCTTGGCGGACGAAATCAACAGGGCCCCACCCAAGACTCAGTCGGCACTCCTCGAGGCCATGCAGGAGCGGCAAGTCACCGCAGAAAATCAGACGCTCCCCCTGCCTGCTCCGTTCGTTGTCTTCGCTACGCAAAACCCCATAGAGTATGAGGGGACCTACCCGCTTCCGGAGGCCCAGATGGACCGGTTCACGATCCGGCTCCAGGTCGGGTACCCTGAACAGATGGACGAGGTTGCTATCCTTGAAAAGAAGCGGCTGCTGCAGGACGAGCTCAGCGCAGTGCCCCAGGTCTACAAGTCTGACGATATCATATCGCTGCAGCGCGGTCTGAACGACGTCTTCGTCGATGACGATATCAAGAGATACATCGTGCAGGTGGTCTCCCAGACGCGCTCGGCTCCCGGAGTGGATGTCGGTGCGAGCCCCCGGGGCTCGATACAGCTCTTCCGCATGTGCATGGCCCGAGCCGCATGCTCCGGAAGGGGCTACATTACTCCGGACGACGTCAAGGAGCTGGCTGTGCCTGTCTTGGCGCACAGGATTCTCCTTTCCCCGGACTTCGAGGTCAAGGGGACCAGCCAAGCGGCGGTCGTCCAGGACGTTCTGAAGCGAGTACCGGTGCCGAAGGTTGGTGGCGCTGAAGGGTAAGCTAGCGCTCATCCTGATAATAGCCGCGCTCGGAATCTGGCTCTCGGTAGTGACCCTATCCGGGATAGGATTGGCTGCGGTACCGATCGTATTGATGCTACTCGTCGACCAGGGTGTTCCTTTCTCGGGCGGTGGTCAGTGCAAGCTTTCAGTTTCGCGCCGCTTGGCCCAGACGAAGGTGGTGACAGGGGAGCGGGTCCTGGTCGAGCTGAACGTGACGAACGAAGGGAGCGACGTGGAAAGGATGGTGCTAGAAGACCAAGTGCCGAGCGGTGCTAGGATCACGCGTGGGTCGACATACCTGATCTGCGCGCTCAAAAGGGGAGCAAGAGCGACGTTGAGGTACGAGGTCTCTCTGCTTGATCCGGGAGACGTCCACTTTGGAGAGTGTCTGGTGAAGGTCCAATCGCTCTTCGGGCTCACAGAGCAGCGGTTTGAGCTCGTCGCCCCGGCTTCGGTGAGGATTTATCCCCGGTTGCTGTCGAGGAAGGTGCTGGCGAGCCGGGCGAAGGCGCTGAGCTTCGCGGGGACGTCCCCTTCCAGGTTCAAGGGCGGAAGGCTGGAGTTCATGAACACGCGGCTCCACGTCTACGGGGACCCCCTGAGGGATATCAACTGGAAGGCCAGTGCGAGGCTAGGCAAGACGCTGGTGAACGAGTGGCACGCTGAGCGGGGCCTGGACTGCGTGATGGTGGTCGACTTCCTCGACCAAGACCTTCCGAAGGTCGGGAGATGGAGCGCAAGGACCGACGTGGTAGCTTGCGCGTACGAGCTTTCGCACGCTCTGATTGGCTCAGGGAACCGTGTCGGTCTCCTGGTCCTGGGATCGGTGCCCGTGAAGCTCCAACCCGGCTATGGGTTCAGGCATCTCAGGTTGCTGCTCGACCGGCTGATCACGGCGCAGGAGGGCAGTGTCTGGAGCGCAAGTGACGTGGATGGTTTCCTCGAGAAATTCTTCAGGAAGCAGTACCGCTTCCGCGGTGGGGCGCTTTTCTTCGTGACTGCGAACCCTGGCGTGGACGTGCTGGAGGCGGTTCGATCGCTGGCCCACAAGGGGTTCTCCTGCCACACGATCATGGTCAACACCCTTGAACAGGAAGCCGTTGAGCTGTCCGAGTTGCGCATGGCGGGTGGGGCGAGCCTGTCGCTGGGGAAGCGCGTGGCGCGTGCTGAGACGGAGTGGTTCGAGTCGCAGTTCGAAAGGTGTTCCAAGGTCTATGAGTGGACCAAGGATACCGGTTTCGTCGAGCTCGGAGGCTCTTGATCTTGGCCAGAAAGAGGATTGCGGCTCTGCTCTACGTCACCGCAGGGGTGGCGGCCGTCCTAGACCCGAGCCCCGTCGGGCTGGCGCTCGCTACGGGTTGCGTCATTTTGCTCACCATCGGCTACCGCTTCAGGGGAGACTTCGCGTCCGTGGCATCCGGTTGGTTGTTGTACCTCCCGCTGGCGACGGTCTTCGCCTTCGCGTTCGGACCATTCTGGTCATACCTGGCGTCCGGAGCGTATCTGGCCATCGTCACCGAGAGGTTGAGCTTCGAGAACCAGCTTTCGGTCGCTCTTGAGGCTCGAGCAGGCGTGGACGCCGAGGGGAAGAGACTCGCCGACGAACTCTCCGGACGTCACGCTCGCAGGCTCGCCACGGTCGCTTTCTTCGTCGTCCTCATAGGCTGTCTTTCACTGGCAGCGTCGGTCGTGCTCTCGGCTGTGACCGTCCTGATCCTCGCTTCGGTATTGCTCGTCATAGTCGTCGGAATGTATGCTACGCGGGCTGCGGCCAGAGGCGGCAGTTCACTTTAGTGAACTCTCGCCATCATTTTATATCGCGCGGATTCTGTTTCTGAGATAGTCTTCCTTTGGAAAGTAGTGTCCTGCAACAGGAGCGAATAGGGGCGGATTGACCTGATCGAGGCTGAGAACCTAACGAGAAAGTTCGGTGACCTGACAGCGGTAGACAATGTGACCTTCAAAGTAGATCAAGGAGAAATCTTCGGGTTCCTCGGACCCAACGGCGCTGGGAAGACGACCACCGTGAGGATGCTCTGTTGCCTGATCTCAAAGACCAGCGGACAGGCGAGGATTGCCGACTACGAAGTCGGGAACAGGTCAGATTGCATAAAGATAAGGAAAATGATCGGGTTCGTTTCTGATAACGTCGGTCTCTACGATAGTCTGACGGCCTACGAGAACATGGACTACTTCGGAAAGCTCTACAAGTGCCCGGAACCGAGAAGAAAGGAGAACATCGAGCGCTTTCTCAAGCTGCTGGGACTCTGGGAGAAGAAGGACGCCGCGGCCGGGACCTTCTCCAAGGGGATGAAGCAGAAACTTGCGATAGCCCGTGCCCTCATCCATGACCCAGAGGTGCTTTTCATGGACGAGCCGACAGCGAACCTCGACCCCGAATCTGCGAAGACTGTGAGGGAGTTCATCCTCGGGCTGAAGAAGGAGAAGAAGACGATCTTCCTGAACACGCACAATCTCGATGAAGCTCAGAGGATTTGCGACAGGATAGGCATCCTGAACACCCGATTGATCGCGGTAGGCACTCCCGAAGAGCTCGAGGCGTCGATCCGCGGCAGGAAGACGGTGGTCCAGCTTCGGCTGGTAAACGACACGATCCTCGGCGCGCTGAAGAAACTGTCGCTCGGGAACATGACCCGAGAGGAAGACGGCAGACTGATGATCGACGTCGAGGACCCCAAGAAAGAGAATCCCGCCATCGTGCGGGCCGTCGTTGAAGCCGGAGGAGACGTCGAGGCAGTTTCCGTGCTCAGCTCCACCCTGGAGGACGCGTACCTGAAGCTCGTGAAGGAGCGGCGAGAAGAATGAGCCTCGAAGCTATTTTCACCGTGGCGGCAAAGGAGTTGAAGGTGCTCCGCAGGAAGAAGAGCGTCGTCCTCTATGTCGTGCTGTTCCCCTTTTTCCTCTCGGTCGGTTTCTTATTCTTCGTCCAGAGCCAGGTAGCCTCCGGCCTCCCCTCGGATTTTTCGCTTGGTCTCGACTCGCTCACATACTTCTTCGTCGTCTTGGCGGCCGTCGTGCCTGCTTCGATCGCGGCGTATAGCATAGTGGGTGAAAAGATCGAGAAGAGCCTTGAACCGCTCCTCGCGACCCCCGCGACCGACAGCGAGATACTTCTCGGAAAGAGCGTCGCGGCTTTCGTGCCGCCTGTCCTCGCAATCTGGGCCGCAGCTGCGATCTTCATGGCGGCGACAGACTACCTTACGCACAGCGCACTATCCTACTATTATTTTCCCAACTGGACTTCAGGAGTCATGCTCTTGCTGCTCGTACCTCTCGCAGCAGTGTTCAGCATCGAGATAGCGGTGATCGCGTCCTCCCGCGTAAGCGATGTCCGCGGTGCAAACCAGATCGCGAGCCTAATGTTCATTCCGTTCATGGGAGTCTTCTTGGCGGGAGCCGAGCAAATCATCGCGTTCAACAGCCATAACCTTCTGATCGTCTCCGGCGTCGTCCTAATCGCTGATGTGGCTCTGTTCTCCTTGAGCGCGTCTACTTTCAGACGGGAGGAGATACTCACCAAGTGGAAATGACGTGACCGTCGCTTAAGCTGAGCAA
>JAPCJR010000006.1:0-70648 GCA_027886865.1 Nitrososphaerota archaeon | reverse complement strand
CGGGAGGAGATACTCACCAAGTGGAAATGACGTGACCGTCGCTTAAGCTGAGCAAAAGGCTAACGTGGATAGCCCGACCAGGCATCGCGCCTTTTCAGGGGCGATCAGGATTTTTCCAAAATCAAGAAGCCGTCAAGCGTTAGAAGTTCCTAAACTCTTTGACACCCACGATGGCGGGTATTGGGAGGCCACTTGCTGGTAGCGCTCCTGCCAGTTGGGAAGACGACTTTGGTCGAGCTGTGCCTCTAGCCGGTCAATGAATGCATGCGTCCCGGGAGCGAAGCCAAGGGCGGTCTGGCGATTGAGACTTCGGTGCTCAAGATGAAGAATCGTCCCAGAGTCGTCGCGACGCAGTTCCCATCTGATGATGGCGTCTTCTCCCGACTGCAGTTCGGCGCGCGGCGCCACCTTCCATTCGTGCTCGAAGACTGCAGGGGGTTCTCAAGTCAGTATTCGCCCGGTTACGTGCAACCGAGAAGGGCCCGCGATAAAGTCTACGGAGCCACCTTCGCGGCCGTCGATGACAGCCGTGGTCATGTACCAATTCGATAGCTCTGACGGGTCCGTGAGGGCTTTCCATACGGCTTCCGGAGGGTGCGCGAGCCGTCTTCGGAACACTAGGGTGGCCTTCTCCCCCTCCATGACGACCGCCCCTGTCGGGCCGAGCTCGTCCCTCTTCGTTATCGCTCTTTCCCCTCCCTTTCGTCGAGGCGTGCCTCCAATGATTCCAGCCGCCCTGACCAGAACACCCGGTATGTGGACACCCATGTATCCACTTCGCGGAGCTTTTCTGGCTGGAGCGAGTAGACCCGCCGCTGGGCCTGCGGAGACATGGCGACAAGGCCTGCTTCTCGGAGTATCTTGAGGTGCCGGGACACGGCGGGCTGAGGCAGGGCGGGGAAGGCCGCGACCACCTCTCCTGCCTGACGTTCGCCGTCCTTCAAGAGTTCGAGTATCTTGCGGCGGGTTGGGTTCGACACCGCTGCGAAGACCAAGTTGCTGCGGGCTTCCGTATTTTGTCTCATGGCCCTTACGACCAAGAGGATTTTGAGGGGAGTTGGTTGATCGAGAAGAGGTTCCCATCAGGGTCGGAGAAGGTCGCGGAGATTCCCCAAGCATACTCCTCAGGCTGAGTCTGTTTGAACTCAACGCCTCTCGATTTCATCTCGGCGAAGGCTTTGCGGCAGTCCTCGACACGAAGGACGATCGGCGGGCCGCCACCGGGCTTCCAATTACTCGTCCAACCATTGGGGTCCGGGGACCCGACCTGCCACAACGCCAGTTCGAGATCCTGCCCCTTGGGGCCGACAGTTACCCATCTGTAGCCGCCAGAAGGCGCGTAGTCCGCCTTCTTCTCGAACCCGACCTTGTTCGTGTAATATTCTAGTGCCTCCGCTTGGTTCTTTACTGCGAGCGTGAACTGAACGATTCTCAGGCCCATGAGATTTGCATAACATGCTCGATATATAACGTTATTGATATGAAGGAACGGACTGGCTGGTCACCCGTTGAGACATTGAACTCGGACAATTCCGAACTCCCGCTCTGCGAGATATTCACTGCGAGCGAATGCTTGGATGAGGGAGTAGCTGTCGACACCGCATTCTCCCCTCCCTCGACCAGCTTCAAACCGATGATGCCTTGACGGGCCCGGCTCGAAGCATTCTATCGTAGGATTGACCCCAACGTATATGAGCAGGGCACGTATCGAAATAACGATAGCGATGGCAGATACTCCCAACGACGTGAAAAAGATACTTGGGCCAAACGAGCGAGTCGAGCTTTACATAAAGGAGAAGATCTACCACCCAAAACTCAACGTCGACTCTGCTGTAATAACGAATGAACGTATCATCATGCGACACCCGCACGCCCTCGGCTTGAAGAAGGACTACACCGACTTCAACTACAAGGATATCTCGAACGCGGTCCTCGAGAAAGGGGTCCTGCGCTCCACGATCAAGGGCACATTCAGGCTAGGAGGAGAACCCTTCGTCATGGGAGACCTGCCCAACTCTGAAGCAGAGATGGCGTATGGGATAATCAGGCAGAACTCGGTGACGGACCTGAATCCTCAGCCGTCGGCCGCTCCGGCGTCTGTCCCGTCGAAAGACGCACGTCCGGCGAAAGACACATCCGGCAAATAGCCCTTCAGTCCGTGTGCGGCAGATGCGTTGCGGCATTTGCCACTGCAGGGGAAACTGGATTACTTGATGGAGCCTTGACTCCAGCTTATTGTAAGTAGCCCGACTAGGATTCGAACCTAGGTCAGAGGCTTTCTCTATTTCAAGCTCTTTTGAAGCTTGTTCCAGAGGCCCCTATCCTTGACCACTAGACGATCGGGCTGTCTACCAACGCCCCTGCAAACTAGCCTTTTAGCTTGTTCCTAGACAATATCGTCGGTACTTGCCCGCTCGCGTCTCGGGCATATCGTCGATTCGGTACGAGAGAAAGAATCTGGCCCATAGCAGGGCCCGAAATCAAAATTTAAAGGCGCCTTAGCGACACTAGCACGCCTTGTCGAAGGATACGCTGGGCATCGGCGTGATAGGGGTCGGGCTGATGGGTAAGGTTCACGCTACGAACCTGGCTACTCGGATCCCGCAAGCGCAGTTGGTCGGGATAGCCGACCTGAATCAGGCGCTCGGGCAGAAGGTCGCCGGGGAGCTCGGTGTGACTGCCGTGTACTCCGACTATAGGCAACTCCTGAAGAACGAGGCGGTGGACGCAGTGATAGTCGCGACGCCGAGCTTCGCAAAGCGCGAGCTGGTCACCGCCGCCCTTGAGTCGGGAAAGAGCGTCTACTGCGAGAAGCCGATGTGCGTCACTCTGGAAGACGCCGACAGCCTGGTCAGCGCCGTGAGGCGGGCTGGCGTTGTCTTTCAGATGGGCTTCAACAGGAGATTCGACCCCAGTCTCGCTCGCTTGAGGGAAGCGGTCAAGTCGGGCAGGCTTGGGAGGATCCTGATGATAACGTCGCGAACAAGAGACCCTCCCGGGACGATTGCCCTGTGGGAGGACGACCCAAAGTTGAGCGGAGGAATTTTCAACGACTCTTGCAGCCATGATTTCGATATCATTAGGTGGATATCCGGTGCTGAGTTCAAGAAGGTCTTCGCCGTTGGGACGGCGACGATGATGCCGAACAGAAGAGACCACGGTAATTATGACACGATCGTCGTTTCATTCGAGCTGTCCTCACAGGCGATCGGCCACGTCGACTCGTGCGCGCACACGCTCTACGGCCATGACACGAGGGTCGAAGTCATCGGAACGGAAGCCGACGCTCTCACCTCGATCGGCAACAAGAGCCTGGTCCACATTGTGGACAAGGACAGCATGACCAACGACTATCTCGACACGTATTTCCAGCGTTTCGAACAAGCATACAGGGACGAAGTGACGGATTTTGTGAGCTGCGTTCTGACCCACAAGGCCCCGAGGTCCACGGTGGAGGACGGCAGGGCCGCGGTAGAGGTCGCGATCGCAGCCGTAAAGTCTGCGAAAGAATCTGTGCCCGTTACCTTACCGCACTGAGTGAGATGGACCTTGCCATTGCTCGGGTGCAGTCCGGGCGTGATCCGGAAGCCGTCTACATCTTCTCCAGCGTCTGTATCCCCATGAGGTCCAGCGCGTTCACTAGCGTCGTCGAGAACGCATCTACGAGAGCCAGCCTCGCGGTCTTGATACGCCCGTCCGGCTCGCTGTTCACCTGGACTGCCTCGTAGAACTCGTTGAAGAGCGCACAGAGGCTGTAGGCGTACCTCGCGACCTCCTTCGGGTTGAGGTATTCGCCGCCCTCGATGATTGCCTTGTCGAACATCGAGAGGAGCTTGATCAGCTCTTTCTCCTTCGGGTTGTTGAGGTTGGCGGCGTTCTCCTCGTCTATTGCCGGGACTGCGTCGGACTTGGAGATAATCCTCTTGGCCCTCGCGTAGCTGTAGAGGAGGTAGGGTCCGGTCTCGCCTTGCAGTTCGAGTGAGGCCTCGATGTCGAACGCGATCATCTTGTCCGGGTCCTGCTTGAGCAGCTCGAACCTGAAGGCCGCGATAGCCAACTTCTCTGCGACCTCCTCGACCCATCCTTCCGATTCTTCTGGGTTCCGTTTCTTGGTCTCTCCGCGCGCTTTCGCCTTCAGCGCGGCGAGGACTGTGTCCACGTTGATGTACAGTCCCTTTCTGCCCTGCATGTGGACGAACTCCTTTTCCGTCTCAATCCCGAGCGACTCGGCGGACTTCTTGGAGAGGGCTACCACCTCGTACCCTCTGTGCAGGTACCGGCCTCCCTCTTTCCCCCCCATCAGCGTCAGAACCCTGCTCACGATCTTCTGGAGCCTGCTCTGTTTTGCGTCGATGACCGAGATGGCCAAGTCCGCCGCTCCGAAATGCGGGTGCTGGCTCCTGCCGGCGTCGGTGGTCGTCGTCCAGAGCGTCGGACCTCCGGGCTGCTCGTCGTATACGTCGTACCTGAACGGGTCTGGGATCAAGCCGACCTTCCACGCTGCGTACGGGATATCCTTGGCGACATAGAGGACGGTCCCGTCAGACCTCACGAGGACCTTCTCGTCACCGAGCTCCTCGTCTTTGATGACCCAGCAACCCGCGTTCTCGCCCTCGGTCTCGAGAACCGCGACCCCCTGTTTCTTCATCTGCTCGAACACCCTGTCCCACATCCCCGTCTTCAGAATATGCGACTCCCAGTTGAGGAGGTCGTACCTCGCTCCCAGCCTCCAGCAAGTCTTCAGCTGGTCTGCGAGTATCCTCAGCACGATTGAGTGGGCGTAGTCGCTGATCTCCCCTTCGCCCCTCTCAATCTCTGTGAGCACGAGCCTCTGTTTCTCCTTCAGCGACGGGTCCTTCTCGTAGAGCTTGTTCACGCCGGTGTATATCGTGTCTCCGCAGTAAGCATCGAACTTCACACCTGGGGGGGCCTGGTCGCTGAACCCGAGGAACTTGAGCCCCACGATGACATCTGCCACCTGGGCTCCTGAGTCGTCGATGTAGTTTACCACCTGTACCGAGTTGCCCAGCTTCCTCATTATCCTCACGAGGGAATCCCCCAAGACGAGGTTCCTCGCGTGGCCGACGTGCAGGGCCTTGTTGGGGTTCACGTTGGTATGCTCGATGAGCACCTTCTTTGACTCGAGGGCAAGGTTGGGGATCCCGCCCCTCGCCTCGACCAGGGTCCCCTCGGCAAACTTTCCCCAGCTCAGGTAGAAATTGAGGTATCCCGAGGGATGGGCCTTCACGCCGCCGACCAGCCTCGGTAGCCCATCCCTCTCGATTGCCTGCTCGAGCTCTTGGGCGATGGTGGACGGTGGCTTCTTCAGCTCCCTGGCCAGCTTCAGAGCTACTGCGCAGGAGAGGTCTCCCAGTCCTTCCTTATTCGGCACTAGGAGTTCGAGACTCATTCGAGGGTACGCTTTGGCCGAGAGGGCCTTTTCGACGGCCACCCTTACCTCGTCCTCAAACTCCCTGAACATCAATAAGGTCGCCTCTTACGAATTCCACTGATAAATACTCTGGAATGAAATCATTCATAACCTCAAGCATCTGTTCCGGGGCGGGGCCCGTTGCCTAGTACGGATCAGGGCGTCAGCCTCCGAAGCTGAAGAGAGATATCCTCTCAGACACCGTGGGTTCGAATCCCATCGGGCCCGCCACATTTTCCTGCCCGCGGATTTGCTGCTGTGTGAGAGCAAAGATAGTATCTGTTTTTATATCTGAGAGGTCCCAATTTACTCGATGCCGAACAAAGGTGGCACGAGAAAGCCCTCGATCTTGAAGTCCGGCTCCAAGGCGCCAGACTTTACTCTCAAGAGTACTCCCGACCAGACCGTCTCTCTCCGAGACTTTCGGGGTAGACCGGTGGTGCTCATCTTCTATCCAGCCGACTGGAGCCCTGTCTGTACCGACGAGCTGGGGCTGTTTTCACAGGTCATGCCTGAGTTCAAGAAGTTCGACGCGCAGGTACTAGGAATCTCCGTCGACGGGATATGGTCCCATCTCGCGTTCTCGAAGGACCGCAAACTGAACTTTCCACTCCTGTCGGACTTCGAACCTAAGGGCGCCGTCTCGAAGACATACGGAGCCTACGAGCCCCCTGTCGGCGAGTCTGCTAGGGCACTTTTCGTGATAGATAAGAAAGGGATGATCAGATGGAGCTTCCTCTCGCCTGACGGGGTAAGTCCCGGAGCTGAGGGGATACTCTCCGCGCTCGAGAAGCTTTGAGAGGATTGCAATGACCCAGAATTACAAAGCACCCAGGCTGACTCTGCCCGTCGGAGGACGAGACCATGTGGAAGGCACGTCCGATGCCCCACTCGTGCTCGTAGAGTACGGAGACTACCAGTGTCCCTACTGCGGAGCGGCGTACCCGATCGTGAAGAAGGTCCAGAAGGAGCTCGGAACGAGGTTGCGGTTTGTCTTCAGGAACTTCCCGATCACAAACGCCCATCCGCAGGCAGAGTGGGCGGCAGAGACCGCCGAAGCCGCAGCGGCGCAGGGGAAGTTCTGGGAGATGCACGACCACCTCTACGAAAATCAGAGTTCGCTGGGCGATGAGGCGTTCTTTACCAGCTACGAAAAGAAGCTCAAGCTGGATTCGACGAAGATCGCTCGCGAGGTTGCCCAGCAGGCCCATTCGGCCCGAATACAGGAGGACTACATGAGCGGTATCAGGAGTGGCGTGAACGGTACCCCGACCTTCTTCATCAATGGTGTGAGATACGACGGCTATCCGGAGTTCGGTCCCCTTGTCTCGGCCCTAAAAGAGGCCGGGAAAGCTCAGGGCTGAGGCCCTCTCACGGCCTCTTGCCGTTGATCAGCGGTAACGCAGGCTAAATATCAACTCTAACTGAATTCCCCGTCTCTTGGTGTGCATAATGCTGATTCAGCTTGCAGCCGCCTCGATTTCGCCAGCTAGTCTCTTTGTTCCCGATAAAAGTCGATAAAATTTAAATCGGTCCGACCCGCTCTTGAGCGACTGGAACTTGTATTCAAGCCGAAGATGCCTCTCACCAAAAATCGCCACTCTGATTTCCTTGACGGTCGTTGCGATATTTCTCATTTCGGGACTACTCGCGCTGCCCACAGCGCGCGCCTTCACGAACGGGCAAAGTGCCGTGACTGCCATAGGTCAGACCAATCTTACCTCCAGCACCTCCGGGCTTACCCAAAGCACCCTGTCCGACCCGCAGGGGATGGTGTTCGACTCTTCAGGTAACCTGTGGGTCGCAGACTCCGGTAACAACCGCGTCCTGGAATTCCAGGCCCCTCTTTCGACGGGAGAGAGCGCCAGTATCGTGCTAGGAGAGGCTAACTTTACGGAATCTTCCATAGATTGTGCTTATAGCAGCGTCATCACCGCCTCTTGTCTGAGCACGCCGGAAGGTCTCGCCTTCGATAAGTCGGGCGACCTCTGGGTGGTCGACAGCGGAAGCTATCGCATCCTGGAGTTCACGCCTCCCTTCACGAATGACGAGAATGCCAGTCTTGTGATTGGCCAGCCGAACCTCACGACGGGGGGGAACTCTGGCGGGACGCCTACCGCGTCCAATCTGAATCTCCCAAATGGCATCGGCTTTGATGGGTCAGGAAATCTCTGGGTAGCCGATACTCTTGATAACAGAGTCCTTGAATTCACGGCCCCGTTCTCCGATGGCGAAGCCGCCAGCGTCGTCCTCGGTCAGGACAATTTCACATCGGGTGTGTTCGCGAACTATTCGTCGGGCTGTCAGTTAGGCCAGGAATGTCCGACGGCTTCGAGTTTGACTACTCCAGACGGCGTCAAGTTCGACTCCTCCGGAAATCTGTGGACAGCGGAGAGGGGTACTGGACGGATCCTGGAGTTCAAGGCGCCGTTCACGAACGGAGAGAGTTCAAGCCTCGTACTGGGCCAGGCGAGCTTCACCACCTGGGGGGATGCGGGCGGATTCTATTGTAGTGCGGTCACTCCTGCTCAGTACTGTGTCAGTCCGGACTCTCTCACATTTGACAAGTCCGGTAGCATGTGGGTCGCCGACACCGACAATTGGCGCGTCGTGAGCTTCAATCAGCCCTTTACGAACTACGAAAATGAAAGCGTCGTTCTAGGACTTCCAAACTTCACTGCCACTCCACCTAATTCAGGACAGCAAAATGCCAACGCTTCAAACATGGCCATTCCCGAAGCCGTAGCCATAGATTCGGCAGGAAACGTGTGGGTCAGCGACAGCGGACAGAACAGGGTGGTAGAATTCCTCGCTTCGTCGACGATCGCGACCAGTTCCACGACCGGTACCTCTACCTCGAGTTCTACGCCTGCAACCACAACCAGCAGCACCACGGCTGCAAGTTCGGCGACAACCGCTCAGACTTCGACTAGCTCGACATCCGGAGGCGGAGGAGTGCCCGAGTTCCCCTATCAGCTGGCCATAGCGTCGGTATTCACGGTTCTCCTAGCGGTGTGCTATCTGCTGGTTCGGGGCCGTACGACGTTCAAGGGCCGTGCGAGTCGGGAATCGGCCGGCTTCTGACTCCGCTAGTAGCCTATTCTGGGAGTGGGAGGCGTCTCGGGGGCACGGCAAGCGAGGCCCCGGGTTGGTCTTCCTTGAGTCTGACCGATTTAGCGGGCTAGCAGCTCACCATTATCGTCGGGTTGGCGGGCTGTAGTACCTCAGAGGAGTTCGTCGAAGCGTTGGGGACCGTGATTGTGTGTCCAGGCGCAGAGAGGTAGTACCAGTACGCGGTTGATGCGTCAGGATAAGGAGAGATGCTTGCGTGAGGCGAGATGGTCAAACACGACACGGTCGTCGGAGTCGTCGGGTCGGTGACTCCCTCGGCGCAGCTCACGTAGTACTGCGACCCGGAGATGTGGATGATGCCGCTCGTTGTGACCTCAAGGTTGTTGCCCTGGTGCACGAAAGAGATGCAACCGTACTGAGAGGAGTTGGAGGATGAGGACTGCACGCCTACACCAACCGCTACCGCTGTGATCGCCAGGACCACTATCAATATGACCATGGGGAGGCTTGAACGTTTGGCTGGCTTTTCGGATGAACCGCCCGATTGCGATGGCTGCTGACTCAAAATGTATTGCCTTTCCGAGGCGGCCTGCCTTGGACGTATAAGTGTGGCGGATTCTCGGTCCAGATGGCCGGAGGACGCCAGGTGCCGCCGCGCCTGCTAGTTTCTAGAGGACCAACAGCAGAATGACTATGATGATCACTATGATCACGATCGCGGCTATGATGTGGACGAAACCCCGCCTTTTCTTCATCGGCGTTCGTCTCCTTCTACCTCTTTTAGGTGTGACGCCCGGCGGTCCTCAATCGGAATCGTCCGCCCGTTGGCACGCGGACCTCCGACCCTTGCTTAAGTCATACTTGACTTAAATATTCCTCGTTTGCGACTCCAGCCGATATGTGGTTCATCACCCTCATCAAAATGAAGAAGGCCCCTACCGCGCAGGACGCGGAGGCCATGAACAAGATGATGATGGAAGCTGCCGAGAAGATGGGCATCAAGGTCCACCAAGGGTTCATGACACTCGGCGCCTACGACGCGGTCTGGATTTCGGAGGCTCCCGACATCAGCGGCCCGATGCGCATGTCGATGATGGGAGCAGACTCGGCCTCGTCCGAAACTCTCGTCGCTGTCTCATACGAAGACGCGATGAAGTGGATGAAGTAGAGCGCGAAAGCGTTCTTCCTCTCTTTTTCTGTTCTCCGCCCTAGCTTCGCTGCACTTGTCTTCGTCGCAGGCGTGCGCGATTCTACCCTCGTCGAAAGAACTCGGTTCCTTCCTTGGGCCCTGGCTCTGCTAATGTATCCGGGCGCCGTACCCTTGCTTGTAGACACATAGTATAAGCCTCAGCCAACAACCTTGTAGGCGCCGTGGAAGGCGAAGACTTTCTCAAATCGCTCGAGGATTATGAGAACCTTGAGGCTTGCCCGATTGCGCTGGGGTTCCGGATACTCGGCAAGAGGTGGACGATCGAGATCGTCCGGCAGCTGTTTCTCGGCGACTCGAAGTTCAATGAGTTGCAGAAGAACGCCCCCGGGATCAATCCTCGGATGCTCTCGCTCCGCCTGAAAGAACTGGAAAAGCTAGGGCTCCTTCGACGCACGGTCCTCGACGAGACCCCCGTCCTCATAACCTACGACCTGACGGAGCTCGGCATGGACATCATCCCGGTGATGTACAGCATGGCAAAGTTCTCGATGAAGAACTTCCCCAAGGAGGTGTTCGTGGACGGCAGGTCCAGGACGCACGAGCAGGTCACCGGGGAGATCACCTCTTCTGTCAGAGGTGTGAAGCCCTACACCCGCCCTTGAGGCGCCCCTCGCGGAGCGCCGGCTGAGGCGGCTACTTCTTGCGGACCGACCGGGCCTTGACCTGCCTGAAGACTGGCGTGCCCTCTTCAGGCCGGGAGACGATCTCCTTGAAGTGGTCGTAGAGCTCCCTCGTGGCGGGTCCCACACCGCCGGAACCGATCTTCTTCCCGTTCACGTCCCCGACCGAGGCGAGACCCAGTAGAGTGCCCGTGAAGAAGGCCTCGTCCGCTGTGAAGAGCTCGAATGGTGTGATGTCTCTCTCCACGACCGAGTACTTCAGCTCCCTGCACAGCCCGATTATCCGTGCCCTCGTGATCCCGTGGAGTATCCCAGCGGATGGCGACGGGGTGAGCACGTTGCCGTTCTTTACGATGAATATGTTCATGGTCGAACCTTCAGACACGAATCCCCTGTGGTCCAGCATGATCGGGTAGTCGACCTTGGCCCTGTTCGCCTCGATGACTGCCAGCACGCTGTTGAGGTAGTTGAGCGACTTTATCTCGTGCGTCGTGGAATCGACAGGGTCCCTCCTGACGGAGGAGATCACCGTCGAGAGGACCCTGGGGTCCTTGGAGAAACCCGTGGCCATGGGCTCCGCGATCACAAAGACGGTGCTCTTCTTGCACAGGGCCGGGTTGACACCCATGTCGCCCACCCCTCTTGTCACCACAAGGCGGATGTACGCGCTTCGTAGGTCGTTCCTGCGGAGGGTCTCCACGACCGTCTCATTCATCGCTTCCTTCGTCATCGGTATGTCAAGTTCGATGCAGCGGGCGGACTCGTAGAGCCTGTCGACGTGCTCCGCCAGCTTGAAGACGTAACCGTCGAAAGCCCTGATCCCCTCGAAGACCCCGTCGCCGTAAAGCAGACCGTGGTCGAAGACCGAGACTTTGGCCTCGGATTTTGGCACGAACTCGCCGTCGAGATATACCAGTGGCTCTCTTTGCATGGTCCTGACCATCGGTCCGCCGTAGAAATGCTTTGCCCTTGCCGCGCCACGCGGCGGCCGAATCGATATGGTTATCCGTCAATCGGGCCCAGAGGAGCACGTGACACCGGTTAATGGATAGCATCCTCGGCGCCATCGGGAACACGCCGCTCGTCGCTCTCGACCGCATGCGGGCCGCCGCGGGTGTCGAGGCCCGCATCTTCGCCAAGCTCGAATATTTCAGCCCCGGAGGGAGCATCAAGGACAGGGCCGCTCTCAAGATCCTCCAGGATGCGGAGCGGACGGGACGGCTTCAACCAGGCCAGATGGTCGTGGAGCTGACGAGCGGCAACATGGGGATAGGCCTGGCCGTCGCCTGCGCCATCATGCACCACCCGTTCACGGCGGTGATGAGCGCAGGGAACTCCCGGGAGCGTTGGAGGATAATGAAAGCGCTGGGGGCGCGCGTCGTCCTTGTGCCGCAGGCGAAGGGCGGCCAACCAGGTCAGGTGACCGGCGACGACCTCCAGGTCGCGGAGAGGAGGGCGGCCTCGCTCGCAAAGAAGGAGCGGGCCTTCAGGGTAGACCAGTTCAACAACCCCGCCAACCCCGCAGCACACAGGGAGGGGACCGGTGAGGAGATCTGGAAGCAGACCTCGGGCGCGGTCGACCACTTCGTCGCCATCGCCGGCACGAGCGGGACGTTCGTCGGGATCGCGGAGGCGCTCAAGTCGCACAACAAGGAGGTGAGGTGCTACGTGGTCGAGCCGCAGCGCGCACGGGTGCTGGCGGGAAAGCGCGTCGAGTCGCAGAAGCACAAGCTGCAGGGCGCAGGATACGCCCTCTTCCCGAAGATCTGGAACTCGGCCCTCTGCGACGGCTACCTTGGCGTCTCGGACGCTGAAGCGGTCAGGACGGCCAGGCTCCTCGCTAGGAAGGAGGGGATCCTAGGCGGGTTCAGCGGAGGGGCGAACGTCGCCGCCGCCTTCAAGCTCGCGAGGCGGCTGGGACCGGACAGCGTGGTCGTGACGGTGATACCCGACACCGCGCTGAAGTACCTCAGCACCGACCTTTTCCCCTAGAGCTTATTACACCTCCGAGGGGCGGAGTGGGTTCGTTTCATGGAAGGACATACCATAGGCATCTTCGGGGCTGACAAGGAACTCAAGACGAAGTTCGAGGGGTCGATCGCCAAGAAGAGCGAGGTCGAAGGGATGATAGTATACCACAGGAACGAGGCTGGGAAGAGGATCTCCTTCCTGGACGACCCGATGTTTCCGGACAAGATTCAGGGGTATTCCCGGATCGCATCCATCTCCGACTATGCCTGCTACCTATTCCCGCCCAACGGACGGCTCTCGGCGCCCGACGGCGAGCTCGCCGTGCTGCTGGAGAGCTTTCGGCTTCCGGGCCGCGTAGAGATAATCGACGGCGGGGCGGGCCCTGAAGAGGTGAAGACGGCTTTCAAGGGGCTAGGCCTTGCGGGCTACCCGGTGGAACGCAGGACCGGGGACTCGTCGGTCATCGACCTTTCGGGGGTCGAGCGGTCGTCGCCCGCGGCCCCTGCCGGGGCGCTGGTCTACATCGACCGGGCCTTCAGCGTGAAGGGGGTCGGAACCGTCGTCCTGGGCTTCGTGCTGTCCGGGAAGGTCTCCGTCCACGACAAGCTGCGAGCCGTCCCGTCGTCACCGGAGAGGACCGTGGAGGTCAAGGGGATACAGGTCAACGACGAGGACCAGGAGAGCGCGGGCAGAGGGATGAGGGTCGGGCTCTCGTTGAAGGGTGTGGACGCGAAGGACCTGGACAAGACCTCTTGGCTCGACGACGGCTCGTTCAAGCTGGCCGAGAAGGTCTCGTTCGCCTTCGCGAAGAGTGCCTACTACAAACAGGAAGTGGACGGGAGAGACCTGCACCTCCAGCTGCCCGGGGAGCTGGTGCTCGCCAGCATCGTCAAAGAGGGGGACCTCTATTCTGCCAAGGTGCCGGGCCCCGTCCCGGTCTGGGAAGGCATGAGGCTGGCCGTCATAGACCTGAACGGAAAGGGCCTGAGGGTAGCCGGCGGCGGCCTGGCGAAGGTAGCGCCTTAGCCTTGCCTGAGACCGTCGTCGAGCTTCTTGAAGTTGATCTCTAGCGTCGTTATCTTCTTGTCCAGGGAGTCCATCCTTAGTGTCAGGCCGCTCTTCAGGCTGTTCATGTCCGTCCGCATCGCGCTCAGTTCGGTCTTCAGGTTGGCAAACTTGGCGTTCTGGTCCTCCATCAGCGCGTCGAACTTGGAGTTCGACTCCCCCCTGCTCGAGCGCATGAACTCTTCCATCCGCTTCATCTGAGCCTGCGATTCGGCGATGAGGGATTCGAGCCTCTCGAGTCCCTTCTGTATCATCGGAATGGACATACCTGATAGCGTTTGCGATTTACGTATATAACCTAAGTAGGGGTCGCGCTATTCTTCGAAGACTTCTATCTCCACGTTCTTCTTGACAAAGTTCGTGAACTTCCCCTTGAAGGTCGTGGCCTTTACGTGCGCGTCGTCGATGAAGTGGTACTCGGTGAAGGGAGGGAGCTTCCTCGGCTTGTTCAGTATGAGCCTGTGATACCTGACCCCGTGCTTCTTGAGCCAGTCCCTCGTCGCCTCGTCGTGCTCGTCGGTCCGGGCCGTGAAGAAACAGATGTAATTCCCCTCATCGTACAGGCTGTTTATCGCCTTTATCGAGTCGTTGTAGGGCTTGGCGTGCCTCATCCTCTCGGCTCCCAGCTCGTTGGGGATGTTCTCGCAAATCGTGCCGTCGATATCTATGATGAATATTTTCATCTTGACAAACTCCGCGTCCAGCTAGTTCGATGCCTTCAGTGAAGCCACCTGCAGGTTCTCGAAGACCACCTGTCTCAGCAGGTCCGCCATCTTCAGCGGCTCCGGATGCTGCCAGACGTTCCTTCCCACGGCTATCCCCGTGGCTCCCGCGTCTATGGCTCCCCTCACCTGCTCGAGGAAGGCACCGTCGGTCGCGGCCTTCGGGCCCCCCGACATGAACACCTTGGACCTCCCCGCCGACTTGACCGCCCACGCGAAGGACTGACTGTCTCCGGTGTACTTGATCTTGGCCGCGTCCGCACCTAGTTCTAGCGCCACCCTGGCAGCGTACGCGACTATCTCCTTCGACGTGTCGTTCTGGACCGCCGCGCCCCGGGGATACACCCACGTAATCGCGGCCAAGCCGCGTTCGTGCGCCTCCTCCTGGACCCTCCCGAACTCCGCGAACATCTCCGACTCGTAACCGCTTCCGAGGTAGATGGTGTAGCCTATGGCCTTGGCCCCGAGCGAGACTGCGTACTCGACCGAGCAGTTCTGACGGGCGATCGGCTCCCCCTTTGGGAGGCTGGACTTGCCGTTGACTTTCAATATCAGCGGGACCTTCCCGTCGTAGTATCTCTCTGCCACGCCCTTCTGCAGGGCAAGCCCGTTGAAGCCCCCCTTCGAGGCCATCTCCACTATGAACGCCGGGTCGACGTTTCTGTTGTCAAAATCAGAGCTGGGACCGTGCTCGAGCCCCTGGTCATATGCGAGTATGGTGCTCTTTCCGTTCTCAAGGAAAACGTCCATCCGGTCATTCTTACCTGTCAAGACCCTTCACGCAATAGCTTTATCCCCGTCGAGGCGTATTTAAGGGTGCAGCGAACATTTGACGATTCTAGAAGACCATCTTCGCGCTAATTCACCGGACGACCTCGCTTTGTTGATCTCGGCGATAGCGGCGACGAGCGTCCGGGTCCGGGACGCCCTTCCCATGAGCAGAGGGATGACACGCGGCATAAACCCTTCCGGAGAGAAACAGGCCGAGATCGATGTATACGCGAACGACCTGTTCGCCACGTCCCTCATCTCGACGGGCCGAGTGAAGGAGGTGGCTTCGGAGGAGATGGCCGAAGCCATGATGGGTAGGGGCTCCGTCCACGTCGCGATGGACCCCCTAGACGGGTCATCGAACATCTCGACAAACAACCCGCTCGGCTCCATCTTCGGCCTGTACTCCTCGAAGCTGCCGTGCTCCGGCAAACGGATGGTGGGTGCCGCCTACGTCACCTACGGCCCTATGCTCACCCTCACCTACTCGACGGGAGGCGGCGTACAGACTTTCGTCGCCGTGGAGCGAGAGGGCCGGACGGAGTTCACCCTGCTGGAGACCGGCCTTCGGATACCCGAGGATCCCGAGGTCTTCGGGTTCGGGGGGCAGAGGAGGGAGTGGATCGAGCCCGTCGAGAGGTTCGTCGCGTCGCTCGAGGACCGCGGGATGAAGCTCCGCTACGGGGGAACGTTCGTCGGCGACTACAATCAGGTCCTCCGTTATGGCGGCATATTCGGTTATCCGGAGCTCAAGAGCAAGCCAAAGGGCAAGCTGAGGGTGCTCTACGAAGCTGCGCCGATGGCCTACATCACACGGGAGGCGCACGGGTTTGCATCCGACGGCTCGCGGGACATCCTTTCCCTCTCCCCGTCTTCCCTCGCAGAGTCGACGCCCGTCTACATGGGTACCGAGAGCCTGGTGAGGGAAGTGGAATCCATGATCTCCGGCCGCTGACGCCGTCCTGAGCTTTCACGGCCCCGTCATACGCCCGCGGCGCGCTAGGGCTAGTCTTTCTGGTGTGGTCAGAGGAGGCCGAAGGCGAGCTCCTTTATCTTAGCCTCCCAGTCTGTCGACTTCACGACGCTGCTTGCCACCAATATGCCGCGTGCTCCAAGCCTGGTAGCTGCCCTCGCGTCGTCGCCGCTGACTATCCCGGCGCCGCAGAGGACGCTTCCACCGTATCCTGCCCTCAAGGCAGCCTCGACCGAGTCCGAGATGAGTTCCGGCCTCGCCTTTGAGACCGATATTCCCGTCCCGATGAGCTCCGGAGGCTCCACAGCTATGTATTCCGGGTCCAGCGGGACGAACTTGACCAGCTCCTCCGTGCTCTCGGCGCAAACGCACGATGTCAGGCCTGACTCCTTCATCCTGGGGACGAGTTTGGCGATTACATCGAGACGGGTCCTGGACTCGCTGTGGTTGATCAGGGACCCGGCGCACCTCCAAGCCCTGAGCGCCTCTGGAATCACGGCGCCGGTGCTTTTCCCTTCGACCGAGTCCTCCACGTTCTGGCTGAAGACCGGGATTCTGACGCTGGAGGCTATCGCTGCCAAGGAAGGGACCGGCGGAGCTAGGATGATGTGGACGTCCATAATGGCGGAGACGCGCTCCGCCGACCTTGCGAGGCGAAGTGCTGATTCTCCTAGTATCTCGCTGTAGTTCTTGAAATTTATGACTAAAATTGGCGTGACCATGCATCCAGCCCGGGGCAAGCCCAGCGGGCGCTGCTATAAGATAATCGAATGGACTACGTTCCTACTGTTTCATGGGCTTAGAACTCGTCCTCTTCGGAGTCCTCTTCCCAACCGTCGTCTTCTAACTCCTCGTCTGTTTCGTCCTCGGATTCGTCGTCTTCGACGGACATAGGTAGCGGCCGTGGCGCTTTTCGTTAAACTATTAAGCGTTGCTGGCCTCGACCTGTCGCGTTGACAAGAATTTTGGGACGCGACGCCGCCTCCATCTCCGAGGTGGCCGCGATCGTAAGGCGCGGCGGTCTGGTCGCCTTCCCAACGGACACCGTCTACGGTCTCGGATGCGACCCCTGGAATAGCCAGGCGATCGACAGGCTCTTCGAGTCCAAGGGCCGGGAGGCGAAGCCAATCCCGGTGCTGTGCGCCGGAATCGAGCAGGCGGAGAGCCTTGTGGCACTGGACGGCCTCGCGCTCGAGCTCGCCCGGAGGTTCTGGCCGGGCGCGCTGACTATAGTCGCCCCGCTCAAGAGGCCTGTGCCCCTCAGGCTGGACCAGGGGACGGGATGGTTGGGGGTGCGTGTCCCGGACCATGAAGTCCCCCGGGCCTTGGCTCAGGAAGCGGGTGGCTCCATCACGGGGACCAGCGCTAACCTGTCAGGGCAGCCCTCCAGCAGGACCGCAGGGGAGGTGGAGCGCAGTATGGGGGACCTGCTGGACGCGGTGATAGACGGAGGCCGCACCGATGGCACCGAGTCAACCATCGTCAAAGTGGTCCGGGGGTCTGTTGAGGTTTTAAGGAGGGGTGCAATCGGCATTGATTCGGGGATTACACGGGAGAGTTTCAATAGATGAACCTGATTCTTACCTCTCAGAAGGGCAGCGAGGCAAAAGCCTCAGCCGAGTTCAAGGAGATCGCTCTGCAGCACGGGTTGCGGAAGCTGCACGTGGAAAAATCCGACTTCGACGGTCTGCTCGAGGTAGACATCGAGGACCCGAGAGGGTTCATAGCCTTTCTGAGGGACTATGTGCGGTCGGAGCCGTTCAGGGTCCACTTCATCCAGAGGGTCATACCGGTCGACCTGGTCGTCGACACCATCCTTGAGCAGATCAAAGAGGCGGCCAAACAGCTTGGAGAACAGATCGGCAAGTCGGAGACCTTCAAGATCGAGATCGACGAGAGAGATTCGCCTTATTCGAGGAAACAGTTGATCGACGCCATAGCCGATGTCGTCGACAGGAAGGTGAGCCTCGAATCCCCCGACAAGGTCCTTCAGGTAGAGATCCTCGGAGAGTATTCGGCGCTCTGCCTCGTCCGGCCCGACGAGATGATCAGCATCACTAAACTCAAGCGCAGCGCTTAGGTCTTGGTCCCGAGCAGCGCTGCCACCTCGACCATGTCGAGGTCTTCCTCGTCAACCCTCTCCGGTTCGAGCACCCTGTACGACTTGCTGCCCGACAGCTCCCTCCTCAGCCTCTCGACGCCCTTGTTCGAGCCGGCCGCGACTAGCATCTTCGCTCCCTGCGCGCCGTAGCCGTGCTTCTGCAGCGCCTCCGTTATCTGGCTCGTCCCGGCGAGCCGGAGCAGCAGGTCCACCTCGGGCTTGGCCGCCAACAGGGCGCCGGTCTCCTTGGCCCGGAGGGTCTGTGCGGCGATCATCATGACCGCCCCAGCGCCGGGTAGCCTATTCATGACCACCAGCTGGATGGTCAGCCGCGGATGGGCCGACCTGAGCCTCAGAAGTTCCCGTTCCGCCTCGCCCGGGGCGAGCTCCGCTGCGGCCGCCACTGCGGTCCCCATCAGGTCATCCTCCGTGCGAGAACGGCACCAGCAGCACCTCGTCGCCATCCACCAGTTTCCGGTCGTCCGCAGCGGCGGTGAACGCGGTCTGACCGTTCACTATCAGCAGGGTGTTGAACCTTGTGAATCCAAGGTGCGGGTCCTTCGCCCCCATCTTGCGGAGGCTTTCGATGAGTTCTCCGGCGTTCATAGTATTTTCTCTGATCTCCACGGTCTCGCTGCCCACGCTCGTCTTGATATGTCCCAGGCATCTCACCCTAATCGTCATTCGAACACCACCACGGGTTCTCGATACAGCCTTCCCCTGTAGAAGGACGGGGGGTCTATCCGGCGGGGCTTCCTCGTCCCGAGCAACTTCTCGAGCATGTCACCCTGCGAACGCAGCGCCTCGATCGGGTAGTTTATCCCCATCGGGCGCAGCGGGAAGACGTGCAGCGTCGTCTTAGGCGGGAACGGCCTGCCCTGCATGGCCGCATCGATGACCTCGTCCTTTTTGAACTTGGGGGTCAGGAGTGCCATGTAGTTGCCTTTGAGCAGCTCCGGCGAGACCGTGCCTTCGTCGATGTACCGTACCCACTGCTCGGCGGCCCTGGATAAACCGTCGAACTTCCTGACCGCCCTCGTCACTGAGTCCGCCCCTTCCCCAGTCGTCGTGACGTACGCCCTTCCACTGTGGGTCAGGGTCAATCCGGAATCGAAACCTGCATCGGCCCACGAGAGCGAGACCTCCTCGAAAGCTTTGAGCTCCTTCCGCATATCCGAGACCAGCTCTTCCCCGGGATTCTCCACAAGACGGAACCACCTGAACAGCTTCACTTGGTCACCCTCGTAATCCACAAGTGAACATACAGCTTGCTTGGCGCCCATCCTCCTGAGAGCTTCGAGCCGATGCATCCCATCAAGAACGATCAGGCTCTCTTCGTCCACGACTATCGGGTCCTTCTGAACACCATCGCGTATCATCCTCCGGGCCAGCCTGTCCGATAGGTGAGCGACGGTTTCTTCGTGAGGAATCAGTTTGCTGATAGGTACTAGTTTGAGGTTGATTGTTTGCTGCGCCGGCACGGAGCCTACTCCGCCTGCTTCTCGACCTCTTCCTCGTCCGCCGCCCTGCCGTTCATCTTTGTGATGTAACCCGCAACTTTGTTCCTTACCATCTTGGATTGAATGATCGCGACCTTGTTAAGGTGCTCCTTGTTCTCCTGATAATCGGTTCCGAAGACACCCGGGAACTTCAGTAGCATCTCCTCGGAAATCCTCCGAACTCTGTCCAAATCTAATACTCGCCCCCGCGGGAGGCTAGATTAAGCTTGCTGTCGCGGTGAACGAGTTCTCCGGGCGCGAAGAGGGCAAGAACGGGTGATTCAAGGCTCCAGGACCTTGAGGACGGTCGAGTCCGCGGACTGGCGATAGACTAGTCCCAGCAGCGCCACGGCTACGACCACGAGCTGCACGAAGAGGAGGACCACGAAATAGGTGTCCCCGAGGAGGTACTGCTCCCAGAGGGAGGCCGTGAGTCCTGCAGGCTGGCCGACAAATACATCCCCTGCCATCGCCGTGAACTGGACCGCGCCCAGCAGTGCCGACGCAAGCAGGACCTTCTTGGTCGCCCTCCAGACGACCATCGCAAGACCGAGGTCCACGGCCGCGAAAGCGATGAGGCCGTATGCATGGGAGGGCGCAGCCGCCCAGAGATAGCCATCCGTCCTAAGTATCGTCGCGCCGATGATAGCCGAAAGTACGAGGACTCCTGAGGTAGCAATCTGAAGCTTGCTCAATTTGACGCCTCGTCGGTCTTTCATCGGACCAGGAGATAAAACACCATCCGGGCAGATGCCCATACCTGCGTGCAAATGCACACACCGATGAATCGATTAAATACGGACGGGCGGATTTGTGGTCGCTGCGATGACACGGACGAACATCTCGGTCGACCAGGCGGTATTCGACGAGTTCTCCTCAGAGGCGAAGCGGTCGAACAAGACTCTTTTCGCGTATGCCAACGAAGCGCTCTCGACCATGGCCAAGATATCCTCCGAAGGGGGAGACCCGGCCGAGCTCTATGGTCTCTGGAGGACAGTAGCCGTGCTGAAGCAGGTGGACGTGATCACATTCCCCTCCGATTTCGTGGATGAGCTCATCGCGAAGGAGTACGCCGACGACAAGGAGGGTTTGCTGAAGATGTTCAGCGACCTTGGAAGCAGGCTCGTTGGAATCCTCAAGATCGCGGCTGCGGACATCGACCAGCTCGCTCTCCTGGGGAAGGACTTCGCTCTCCTCCTCCCGCTCAAGCAGCTCAAGATAACGCGGGGAAGGGTCCCAGACTCGATAGACATCAGCATCGTCGGGGCCGGCAGACGGATAGAGTCGACCGAGTGCTCCTTCGCATTTCTGCAGTCCATCCTGAACGGATATGGGTACACGGTTACCAAGTACGAGATCAACATCGGCACCATAGTTGCATGGGCGTCGAAGAGAAAGTACGCCTGACGGGCGACCGCCTACGTGCCGCTCAGGAACCTGTGCAGGTTGCCCTCGACCTCCCGCGCCTGGTCCTCGAACGAGGTCCCTCTCGTCTCAGCCAGACGGAAAACGACGCTGGGGACCAGTGCGGGCCCGCTCCTGCCTCCCAGCGCCTTGTAGCTCACCGGCCCGTCGCTCTCCGTGAGCAGGCTGCCGCCTAGGGCAGACGAAGCGATGCGCCTTATCTTCTTGGAGTAGAGGATGGCCGGACCGACCGAGACGTAGTATCCTCTCGAAGCGACCTCCCGAATCTCATCCTCTCCCTCGAACCAATGCATGAGGACAGACTTCGGTTTGAAGCTGGTGAGCGCCGCCAGACAGGCAGCCTCGGAGCCTCGGCTGTGCACCTCAACCGGCTTTCCCAGTCTCTCCGCGACGCCGAGCTGGTCGAGGAATGCCTTCATCTGCAGACTGCCCGGGGTAGCGTCGGAGTATTTCGCGTCCAGGCCGATCTCCCCTACGCCGTCGGCCTTGCTGAACAGGTCGCCGAGGACGTCGCTCGGAAGCTTTTCGGAGACGTCGGACGGGTGTACGCCCAGGAAGCAGCGTACCGTTCCCGGATTCTCGTCCCGGAGTCCGAGGTTCACCGTGGCCTCGGCGGCGTTCACCGTACAGGAGAGCAGCGTGGTGCGCGTTGCCTTCGCCGCTCCGATGACCTCGGCGTGGCTCCCGTAACTGGCGAGGTGGACGTGAGCGTCAACGAGGTTCATGCGGTTTCCCCCCGTCCGCACCGATATATCTCCTGTGGAGGCGCAAATCCACACCCCTCACGGGATATTCCTCGTTATCCTGACCTCTTTGGGTCAAACGGTGAAAATCATCCAGACGAACGGGAATGGAGGTGAGATGCAATCGTTTTGACACTAAACGTTTAATTATCTGCCCCGTCTGCTTCGAAACGGTATGTCTGAGTCTGAGTTTGGCTTAGCAGCGGTGTACCGCTTGATAAAGAAGGCGGGTGCCGATAGAGTTGGCGACGACGCGGCCATGGAGCTTAGAGCCGTCCTCGAGGATATCGGGACGCAGGTGGCGAAGCAGGCCATCGAGATGGCCAAGCACGCCGGCAGGAAGACCGTCAAGCCGTCGGACGTGAAGCTTGCCGCCAAAGCGGTACTGAAGACCTGAGCATCTCCAACAGCGGAAGCAAGCTTTAATCCACTTAGTCCAAAGGGGGCACCACGGATTGCCCCGATGGTGTAGACCGGTCAAGCATGTTACCCTCTCGAGGTAGCGACGCGGGTTCAAATCCCGCTCGGGGCATCTAATTAGCTCATTTTGTGCTCCATTTATCCAAATAAGTCATATTGGAGTTGCATTAAGTTCGTATGGTGGGATCAAGTTGAGACGCCTGACTCCATATCAAAAATCGCGTTCTGTAAGGTGATAATGGCGACAAAAGGGTACACCATACCTGGCTAAGGTCCTCACGGACGTTCGTGTGTGGTTCGGTTGGGGATAGGTTCATGCATCCTGCCAAAGACTTGGAGGTTCGTCGACGTGTCCCCTCTTGGATACTTAGTGTCCTATGAGCTATCGTTCCCGATGACCTGAACGATACCTACGAGTTCGGGGTCATCGACTCCTGGGGAGTGAGCGGCGTGTTCCAGACCTACGACAACGTAGCGCACATAACTCCGCCGCCGGACAAGGAGTACCTCCTGATGACGTTCTTTGGATTCCTCGTTATCGGCCTTTACTTCATGGGGAAGATCGCCAAGCGAGTTCGGACCTGAAGGAAATCGAGAAGGCGGTGGGGCCGACGAGACTCGTCGATATCCGCCGTCTGAGTGATTATCTCCGGCAGTCGTCAGGTGCAGCCAATAAAGAGTTCGAACGTGACCAAACGTGTCCACCGATTCTGTCCATGCCCAAAGCTACAATTCGCCTGAGAAAACCCTGTCGCGAAAGGTCGGTCACTTTGAGAGCGAGGCCCCGCTCTCTCGCCAACTCCCGTGCCTCATTCAACGCTAGCTTCTGTGTTTCGTCGAGCACGTAGTCGTACACTATCGCTCGCTTTTTTTCCGCACCGACCTTCCCGCGAGGCGTCATCAGCGGTACCTCGAACTCTATGAACCTGCGCACCTTTTCGCTCTTGATCACCAATTGCATTTTACCGTTGATTGCTTTCATGTGTTTTCGCCAAAAGATGCTGGAGGATTCGCCCCGCATATCCTTGATGCCGGCATAGGCCGGCATTCTGAGGCGGAGGCGGGCCGACGGATGACCGGCACACGCCGGCACCTGCTTTATAGCCGAGGCTCGTCTCCGACTGCATCATGACTCTGCAGGAGACGGCACTAAGGTTGCAGCATGACTGTCCCTTCAACGAACTCTCGAAGAACAATCCCGCGCTACTGATAGCCTCCTGGTGCAACAACGTGAACGACGTCATGGAAATTTCCTCCGACGACCCGGCGGTGTTCGACGGTCTTCAGAAAGACATCAAGTCGCTCGAGAAGGCCCTGCAGAGCAAAGTAATCCGAAAGTGGAACAGCAACCGCAACGTCCAGATCGTCGTCTCGCGCTGCGGATGCGACAACGTCCCAACCCCTGTGAGCCCGGTCTTCGAGAAGTACAACTGTCTGGCGCTCCAACCCACCACATTCAAGGGGGGCTGGGAGTATTACCGACTCATCTCCTTCAGCGAGAAGGAAATGAGGAAACTCTTGGTGGAACTCGAGACCTTCTGCAAAGTCGAGATAATCTCCCGCCGTTCGATACCTTCGGGAGCGGTCAAGGAGACGATGCTAGTCTCGACCGCCGCGCTCTTTGGCGGCCTTACGAAGAAGCAGGTTCAGGCGCTGGTTTTTGCACTCGAGAACGGGTACTACCAAGTTCCAAAGAAGACGACCTCAGAGGAGATGGCCAGCAAACTCAGGCTCCCGAGGACCACGTATGAGGAGCACCTGCGGAAGGCCGAGGGGAAGGTCCTCCGCTCCATCGCCCCGTACATCAGCATGACCCCGGCCCGGCAGGATTCCACGGGAACGAAAGGGAGTCGCCGCATGGGCCTGCCTCACTAGGCCACTCTGAGCGCGTGTCCGGCCTAATGAAAGACGCGGATTTGAATGGCATACCTGGTGGGGCCGATGAGATTCGAACAGGGGAGTCAAGCGGTGACTTCCTTCGGTTTCGTGGTGATGGGTCTCCTCTCCTCGTCGCCGAGGAAGTTGGTGGCGGAACACCGACCATTCCGGGACCTGGTCAATTCGCGACTCCAGACACCTCTCAGCAGGCACTCACGATAGCGGCCGCTGGTACGGGCGCAACGATATTTGCAGGGTGTAGCTCACTGTCTTGCGCTAGCTTCTCACTGGACTACGGTTACGTAGTGGTATATCCACATCCGTGACCCCCCTGATCAAACAAGGGAGCCTGAGGCATCGCCAACAGGTTCTCTCTTATCGTCTTGCCCCCTGGCCCACCTCATTTATTATCGCTCAAGGTCCCATCCTCCCTGTCTTCGATCTCTTCAGACTCGTGCTCTTCCGATTCTTCTTCAGTTTCGTCCTCCATCTCTTCTGATTCTGCTTCCTCTTCCGATTCGACCGTCGGTTCGGCCGCTTCTTCGCGCTCCTGTTCTATCGCCTTAGATTCCTCCTCTGATTCCTTAGGGTCGTCGACGCTCAAGACACTCGCCTTCTGAGTCGTCGGCTCGAGTTGTATTTATCCGATAGCAAGAGACGAGGACGTCGAGCCGATGCAGCCTGCGATTCCCGAGCGTCCCGTTTCGCTGCAATCGACACCCTGCCGTGAGCAATACGCTCGTTTTTCATGACCGAATCGGATATATTGAAATGTGTCGCCAACATATGTAAATGTGTATATATCGAATCACGTATTACAATAGTATGTCAAATAACATCGATTTCCCGCTGGGGACAAGCAGGAAAGCAATAGGAGGCCTTGGGTCGTGGTCTTGGTCGTACTCGTGGTCGCGGTGCTCGCGTTCTTCGGGTTTGCCGGGCTGCACTTCTAAGAGCTGACCTAGCTTGGACCTTTTCTGGACCGTAGCCTTAGTTCTGGTCGCGCTGTGGCTCCTCGGGATAATCGGGGGCATCGGAGGCGAGCTGATCAACATCCTGATCATCGCCGCCGTCGTCGTGGTAGGGGTAAGACTCTATCAAGGCAAGAACGTCGTGACGGGCAAGTAGCCTGCATCCGGCCACTCCGGCCGGACCCCTCCGCTCCGGACCCGCCCGGAGCCAGTCGCGCCCCGCAGGCTTAATTAACTGCGAAGGCGCTTTCAAAGCCCGGTGAGACGAGGCTGAAGAACACGGGCCTGCTGGTGCTCACCGGGTCGCCGGGGACCGGGAAGAAGTCCATCGCCCCGCTCCTCGCTGGACTCACGAAGTCGCGCCTGATAGACGTGAACGCCGTCGCTCTCGAGGACGCTGCTAGCAAGACAAAAGGAGGGTACAGGGTCGACCTGAGGAAGCTCAGGTCAAAGCTCCTGAAGAACGACCTCTCGCACGCCGTCGTGTTCGGCCACCTGGCCCCCGACGTCCTACGAAAGGGCGAGCCGGACTTTGTCGCCGTCATCCGTTGCGAGCCCGCTGAGCTCAAGAGCCGGCTGACCGCCCGCGGCTATTCCCACGAGAAGGTCATCGAAAACGTCGAGGCAGAGCTCATCGGAGTCGTGCTCGATGCGAGCGTCAGCGCGTTCGGCGCCGGTGCAGTCCATGAGTACGACACGACAGGTTCGAAGCCGGCGTCCGTGGCTCGGAAGATCGCCGATGACTATACGGCCAGGGCCGTCCACGCGGGGCCCTGGATCGACTGGACGCTCGACTACGACTCCTCGACCAAGCTCAGGTCCCTCCTCTCGACGCCGAGGACGGAGCCTGCGTCGACCTGAACCAATATCGGGTTCTGGAGCCTCGTGAGGCTGATGACCGCCTCGCCGACGCCCAGGTTCGCCACGTGCGCCAGCTGCTCCTTGTTCAGGTTCAGGGCGTCGCCTATCAGCTTCAGGTCCTCCGCCCACGATACCCTGTGGATGACCCTCACCCCTGAGTTCTTTATCACCTCGGATGCCACCTGCGTCGGGAACTGCGCCACGAACACTATCGCCTCGCCGAACTTCCGCAGCTCCGAGATCATCCTTTCGCCGACGCTCGGCGGGTCTTCCTCCCTCCTGACCGGCGCCACGTTCCTGGCTTCTTCCACGACGAGCAGGTGCTCCATCTTGCCCCTTCTGCTGACCCTGTACTCGTAGATCATCTTCAGCAGTATGTCCACGAAGATCGTCCTGGTCTGTATGTCTCTTATGTGGCCCAGTTCGACTGACAGCACCTTGTCAAGCAGCTCGTCGACCGTGTGGCTCGACGGCCCGTTGAGCGCCCTTCCGACCTGCCCCTCGGTGAGCGGGACGAGCCTCCTGAGGAGGGCCACCTTTGTCTCGTTGTCATACGCCGACCTGAGGGGCCACGACTCGATCACCTTCACCAGCGAAGAGAGAGTGGGGACCTCGTTCTCCGACGTCTCCCCGAGACAGCGCTGCAACGTGTTCCTGAACATGTAGGCCTGTGGGTGCGTGAAATGGTAGATGTCTGAGAAGATGTCGGTTATCATGGCGATGTGCTCTATCGGGTCCGTGGCCGAGGTCATGTCGAGCGGGTTGATCGTGAACTGGTCCTTGCCCGGGGCCAGGACCTGGCCCCCTATGGACCTGATCAGGTCCCCGTGCTCGTTGTGCCAGTCGAGGACCATCACCGGGAGCCCCATCCCCGCCACCTGCCGCACTATCACGGACGCGCTGGTCGACTTACCCGCCCCGGTCATCCCTATTATCGTGGTGTGCCTCCTCAGGTCGTCGAGCTGAAGCCGGAACTCGTGGAAGGTTCCGGAGCGCGTCCGGACCTTGCCCAGCAGGATCCCACTCGTCCCCGACTCGGCGGAGTTGGGGATGTAGAAGTCCGGCGCGCTCGAGGAGTTTTGGACCATCGGGCTGCGCCCGTCGAACGATTCGAGCCTGCTGATCGTGGAGGAGTCGGCCACCTGCGAGAGCTTCGGCTCGGTCGGCTGCAGGAGGTTCTGTGCGAAGTCCCTCAGCTCGTTCCGGGTCAGCCTTCTCACGGCGGAGTTGGGCACGCCGACCGCTAGCGTCGCAGCCAGTACGCTGGCGTTCTGTTCCAGCGCCGGCATCGAGGCCTGGGCCTCCTTGGACTTGACGTCCAACCAAGTGCCCACGACGAGGTCGAACTCGAAGACCTGGTTGTCGTCGTCACCCTGCTCTCCTGGCTTGACTAGGATGAGGTACAGGAACGGTATCTTGGACCGGTGGAGGCCGTCGAAGAGCCCCTTCATCCTCTGCTGTTGCAGGGTGATCCTGACCGCGGTAGAGTAGTCCAGTCTCGCGTCATCGACGGTCTCGGACAGCCCGACCCTGAGCAGGGAGAAAAGACGGGCGCTGTCCCCCCTGAACATGGCCAGGTAGCGGCTCTCGACGATCCCGATCGAATCGACCTTTATCGGGAGGGCGTTCCTGACCTTCCACTTGATCTTGGACAGGATTCCGCCGTCCGTCTCAGCGCTCACCGGAATCACCACTGAAAGGCGGAGCTGAATAGGTTGTTGAGGGTCGACGATATCGAGGTCCAGATGCCCGATGTGAAAGTGCCTGCCTGTTTGAGAATCGAGTCGACTCCACCCACCAGCAGGGATAGAGCCACGAGCGCCACAGAGAGGAGCAGCGCCTCCTCGATCAACTGCGCCGCCCTTCTGTCTTTGTTGAGCCGCCTGAATATCTTCTCGATCATCGAGATATAGCGCGGTGCGATATTTAACGACCAATCGTCTAGATGGAGACCACTAGAGGCGCGAAAAAGTAGACGACCATCAGGTAGGCGGCGCCCGATATCGCCATGTTCAGGAGAGCGCGTCGGGGCGAGAAGAAGAGTCCGAGAAAGAGCGCTCCCGGTATCACGAAGAGCAGCCCGAGGTACTCCGTGTAGGCCGGTGATGGCTGCAGCTGGGCGAAGGTGAGCTGGAACGTCGAGAGCGCTGGCGCGAGCGCCGCCGCCATCGCGGTGACCCCACCCAGTATCGCCGAGACCATGATGCTCCGCGTCTCCATTATCCGCTGTTCGACGATCCTGTCCTGCTTCGCCCTCACCCAGTGCTCGAAGAGCAGCGCCAGCTTGTCTGCCCTTCGGCTCGCCTCCGGCGCGTCTATCTTCGCCTGCTGGACCAGATAGATGAGCAGGTCGCTGCTGCGGTCGTCCGCTGCCATCATCGACCCCACAGATTCTTCGAGCGGCCTCCCAAGGAGGATGGAGCGCACCGCGCTCAGCTCGGCTGGCAACCGGCTCCCCCTGAACGTCTCGACGAGGGAGGCCGCCATCCCGTTGCCCCTGGCGGAGAGCCTCATCACCTGCCTGAGCTTGTTCATCCTCCGGAGTTCGGACGAGCTCACGCCGACAGCCTCCTGCGCTCCGTGGACGTGAAGGAAAGCGCGAGGTCGAGGATGAATATCTCCAGGACCATGAGGCTCACCACCGAGACCGGGTCATCATGGCGGCCCACGGCCGCGAGCAGCATGAGCATTATCGGGAGGAAGAACGAGACGGTCAGGAAGACCGGAAACTTCGTCTCTTCGGCAGAGAGGGACGCGCGCACGATCCCCTCGAGCTCCTCTCCCCCGTCGGCGAGGCGCTCCCCCTGGGCCCGCGCGACGGAGCTGAGTATCCCGGCGGTCGAATCGGCCCGCACAGACTCGCCCGCCTCGAGGACCGCTGGGGCGTCAAACCCGAGCAACGTGGAACGCTTGGCCCGCTCGAACAGCGCTTGCAGGCGGGACTCATCGGAGTGCAGCATCATCACCGTCTTCGCCCTCGACCCGGTGCTCTGAAGGTACACGGCAGACGACGCCGCCAGCGCCGGGGCCTCCCTCGCCTGCAGCAGCGCGGACCTGTCGAGGGAGCGCTTGGGGGCGCTCGCCACCAAGTAGGAGGAGGCGGCCCCCACGGCCGCCGCGAGGACGATAGAGATCCCTCCCAGCAGACCGAAGGTGGTCGCCAGGACGGCGGCCGCTGCGACCGCTCCCACCGAGACCACGAGGGCACACATCCTCACCCGGCTCAAGCCGAGGGTGGCCCAAGATGCAGCTTTCAACGGCTCAGCCTTACCTCCTGGACCTCGAGCGAGCCCTGCACGAGCTCGAGCTTCTCCAGAAATGTTTCGTTCGTGAGCGAAGGCCTGCGGATCTGGAGCCTTTCCCACGGCATTATCCTGTGGAGCAGTGCCCCCCTCCCCCTAGCGTAGACCTCTCGCAATCTCGGCTCTCCTTCTTCTTCGACGACCATCACAACTCCGTGCACCCGGCGTCTCGACCCGAGCTTGTCAGGCCTGCTCATCTGCACGATGATATCCAGGTCCAGCAGGCTCGTCTTCGAGATGCCGTGCATCTCTCTCCACCTCCTGACCGCCTGCCCCGGGGAAGATGCATGGAAGGTCTGCAGTCCCCTCACCCCTGCGGTGAGGGCGTGGAAGAAGGCCCTGCTGTGCTCCTCCGACTGGATCTCTCCGAGCACGACCAGGTCCGGGGACCGGTGAAGGATCTTCGTTATCTCTTCGGATTTGGTCCTGGAGCTCTCCGCCCCTCTCTCGAAGGGGTCGACCCGCAGCTTCATCTGGTGATAGCCCTTCCCCAGAAGGTCCTTCGTCTCCACTGCATCCTCGACGTAGATCCTGCGCAGCCTGGGATTGAGCGCCTCGTCGAGCGCGTTGAGGAGCGTCGTCTTCCCCGTCCCGGTCTCGCCGATGATCGTCACGTTCATCCCGAGCTCGAGCCCCGCCAGAAGGAAGGCAGCGCATTCGGAAGAGATGACGTCCATCGCCACAAGGTCTGGGACCGTCAGGTCGTTCGACGTGAGCTTCCTGACGTCGAGCGAGAACGAGTTCACGGCGAGCGGTGCGAGGTCGAGAGATATCCGGAGCCTGTTCCCGAAGATGTCGAACTCGTTCTTCAGGGACGGGTTCGAAAAGTCCATGGTGTATCCTTTGAACGTGTCCATGTGGGTCTCGATCGCCTTCCTCTCCCGCTCAGTCAGGGTCACCTGCGTTTCGCATCTTCCGTGCTTGGTATGGTCCAAGTAGACGGGTGTGTTGGTCGCGTCGACATAGAACTCGGTCACCGCGCGGTCCAGCGCGAACGCGTAGACGGTGGGGATGCCCACGGCTTCGAAAGCGGCCAGACGCGAGAGCGCTCTCACGCGTCCCGCCTCCCTGAGGGGGGCCAGACGGGCGACGCCAGCCTGGCAGAGGACCTCTATCAGCCGCGCGAAGGTAAGAGGGGATACTGAGGAGACCTTGAAGGAGGTGCTCATCTCGAGTACGGCTTCACGGAGAAAGCCGAGCTCCGCCACCGAGATCTCCGGCAATACCTGATAGTTGATCTTCCCTGAGGCCCGCTTTACGGTGTACTTGAAGGGGGGCACCGAATAAGACTCGAGTTCCTCCCCGTCGACCTCCTGGAGGAGCTCGATGAGCAGCGGCTGTCCTGCCCTCGCGACGTCCTTCTTTCGTGCAATCCTGAGAAGCAAGCCCCAGAAGAATCCTTCCATCGGGAATCAATCCAGTGAGGTACAAAACCACCACGGGTTGCCGCTTAAATCGGCTGGCGGGTTTCTCACCGAGAAATTTGGTCGAGGTCATCGAGTACCTACTCGTCTTCGGCGTGACAGCCGTGCTGGCCGGGTTCAGCGTCCTGGTCTTCGGCGGCTCCCTCCCGACGCTGCACCAGACGCAAGACCAGGCCGAACTCGACCAGATCGCTGGGGCTGCAGGCCTTGCGGCTGAGAACGGGACCGCTACGTTGGCCCTGCCGCTGAGCGACGCCACCATCAGCTGCTCCAACGGCATCGTCGAGCTCTCGACCGGCGGCGGAAGCTATACCGCCGCCATCGGCGCATCCTGCGGGTTCAGCGTCTCCGGCTTGAACGGCCTGTGCACGCTCCTGTTCACGCGGGACTCGGACGGCGTGGCCCTCGAGGTGGAGAGTTGATGCCGACCTCGAGCATCTCCGGGATAATCTCGACTTCCGTCTACTTCGCAGCGGTGCTCCTTCTCATGGTGGCGGTGATGGCTCCCGCCGTCACGCTCTATCGTGGGTCGAGCCTGGAGGCCGCCGGCCGTCTGGCGCACGGGATCGCCGCTCAGATCGACGACCTGTCTCCCGGCATGAGGAGCGCGATCGAGTTCGGTTCTTACCCAGGGATGGATGCGGTCGTGACACTGTCGGGCGCCAACGTCACCGCCACCGTCAACGGTCTCTCCTCCACGCAAGCGGTGAACGAGCAGCTCACCACATCGACGCTGTTGCCGGGTGAGGTCTATGAGGTCGTTCTGGCCGGGGGCGTGGTCACCATTGCGTAGACGCGGGTTCATCGACGTGTACGTCGACATCGTCATCGTGTACGTGGTGATACTGGTGTTCGCCGCTCTTTGCCTCTCGGTGGTCGCATCCCATGCTGGTGCTTTAGGATGAGGATACTCGACATCGGGGTGGCCACCGGGTACGCCCTCCTCTGCCTATCCCTGATCTCCGTCATGAGCCCGTACGGGGCCGGCGCCGAGGCCGCCAAGAGCTCCTCGGACGGGCATGCGAACGTGGCGGTCTACCAGTACGTCCAAGCGGTGGGTCTCGTCTTCCTCGCCGACGCCGCCACCTCTCAGGTGTGCCTCTCCCTCCGGGAACACGGGAACTCGACGATGGTGCTCGGCGGGGTCATCGCCGGTTACGCGTGTCCGGGCGCCCCCGGAATATTCGAGGGCGAGTCGAGCGTCTCCCTCGTCCTGTCCGGGAGGGAGGAGAAGATCGAAGCATGGACCGTAGGGCAGTAGCCGCGACCATCGCCTCGGTCATCGTCTTCACGACCATGCTGCTGGCGAACGCGGCGGTGTACTCTGCGGAGAACAGCTACCTCGGCGCTTCCAACCTCTCGGCAGCCCAGCTACAGGAGCACGACTACTCCATCCTGTTCGTCGGCCTGTCCTCCTTTTCCACGCTCGCCAAGACACAGTCATTCCTGCAGTCCACACCGATGGATTGCTCGTCTCCGCAGCCTTACCTCGACTCGCTCTCCGGGAGTGATGGCAGCGGGGGCAAGAACCAGAGCGTCTGGTACTCGGTGGAGTCCTCCTGGAGCTACGTCTCCGCGTCAGGCTCCGCTCAGGGAGACGCCCTCCTTCCCACGCAGTTCGACGGATTCTCGGGGGGTGACCTCAACCTGCAGGTGACCACGAGGGTCAACGAGACGTTCGTGGGGGGTCTTCCGTCGTTCTCGGCGCAGTCCGTTGAAGTGGTACACCTCCCCGTGCAGCCTCTGCGCGCGGCTTCCCAGTGCCTCTCGGCCCTCTCTGAACTGAGGATTGCTCTCTCGACGGTTCATTCGTGCAACTCGGCGGTGGTCAATCAATACGTCGCTCTGGCGCGGACCAGGTCAGCCGTCCTCGGTTCCTTCGATGCTGGAGCTTCGACCAGCACCGTCGGAGGTCACTGCGTCGTGAGCTACTGGGTCATGACAACGGAGACGGGGTTGCAGGGAGTATCCGGTGCGTTTCAGTGGACTGTCTTCGGCTCTGGCTCTCTCTCAACCTGATCGCCTCCTGTATCGGTCCCATGCGAGACTTGAATATCTCGACGTACTGCTCCCTCACGGTATATTCAGCCACCTCGGAGCACCCTGCTACCTCTCGCTGGGAGAACACTTTCTTTCTGCCCTCGGACTCTGAGAGCGCAACCTCGGCCGCGTATACGGCGGTCGCGGCGAGAGCGCGCGGGTTGTGGCCGCCCCTCGACGGCCCGTCGACCTGCTCTAGGACCGCCTTGGCCGCCTCGTGCAGCCTGTTGGTGTACCCCGCGGGCATCCCGCCGGTCTTTATGAGCACCCTGGGAAGGTGGGTGAGGACCCTCCCGAGATACTCCTCCGCCCTCCTCGGCCTCGTCCTTATCGGAGAGTCGATCGAGATTTGAATTATGACAGACGCCTTCACGCGGTACCCCATGTTCCTGTGGGCCTCCATCACCTCCCTCACGCCGGCGCTGGTCACGCCCAGCCTCTTGCACGCGTTGATTATCGCGAACGCCGAGACGGACGCTATCGTGATCTCGCCCCTCTCCTTCCTCATGCCCAAGACCTCGCGCGCTATGCTCACCGATTCGCCTACGACGGCGCTGGGGAGAGTCAGCTTCTCGCATACGCGCTCCACGAGCTTCGCGCACGTGTAGAGCGTCGCGCCGTCCCTGTTGGCAAAATCCGAGATCGTCTTCAGGTACTTGAAGGTGGACGACGACTTTGAGAATCCCGAGGAGTAGCGCTCTTCGTAGCCGTAGTCCAGCGGACCCAGATAGCTTCCGAGGGAATGGGTGGTGTAGTCTATCGCCTGCGGGGACCTGTCCTCCCCCGTCTCGATGACCTCCTTGGCCGTTACCGTCCCGCACGAGGAGCAGACGAACTCCTCGCCCGCGTCGACTATCCGTCCCGAGCACTGGGCGCATCCGCCCCGATATGCAGAAGTGAGCATGACACGGGGTAGCGAGCTGAGGCTAATCCGCAGGCTCCGCCATCGGGACGGTGCGCATCGACATCCCGTGGGGTCGCTTGCCCTCCCTATGGCGCGGAGGGGTGGGTTCGGTGAAACTGATGCGAACCGTTAAAAATCGTGCCCGGCGCGCATCCTCCGAGGTCGCAGCGATTGAAACTCGATAAGGTGGTCGACATCCGGTTGAAGCCGTCGCGCGAAGTGGTGCGTCTGGTCGACCAGATGCACGCTGCGGGCGGGTTCATGGGCAAGGACCTGGCCGAGGTCGCCAAGATATACGTCGACATGCTCTCCGACAAGCGCTGCACCAAATTCCTGTCGTTCCCCGCGGCACCGATGGCCACCGGCCTTAGGGGGGTGATAGTCGACATGGTGAAGGAGGGGATGGTCGACGTGATAGTGACCACCTGCGGGACGCTCGACCACGACCTCGCGCGCTCGGGAGGAGACTACTACCACGGCAGCTTCAACATGGACGACGCCAAGCTGCAGAAGACGGGATACCACAGGCTCGGGAACGTCCTCGTGCCTCTCGACACCTACGGCCCCGCAATCGAGCGCAGGCTCCAGCCGTGGTTTGAGCAGGTCTACCAGAGCGGGAGGAAGAGCCTCAGCACCGAGGAGCTGTGCTCCGAGCTAGGGAAGTCCGTGGACGACGAGAGCAGCTTGCTCTACTGGGCCCAGAAGAAGGGCGTGCCGATCTTCATACCCGGCCCGATGGACGGGGCTGTGGGGTCACAGGCGTGGCTCTTCGCCAACCGCCGGTCTGATTTCAAGATCGACGTCATCAAGGACGAAAAGCGCCTGTCGGACATCGTCTTCGAGTCGAAGAAGACCGGCGCCCTGGTGATAGGCGGAGGCATATCGAAGCACCACGTCATCTGGTGGAACATGTTCAAGGGGGGCCTCGACTACGCCTGCTACGTGACCACGGCCGTCGAGTACGACGGCTCGCTGAGCGGCGCACAGGTCCGCGAGGCCATCTCGTGGGGCAAGGTCAAGGAGCGGGCCAAGCAGACGACACTCTATTCGGAGGCCACCATCGCCCTCCCGCTCATCGCGACCTACGCGCTCACCAAGATGAAGGGATGAAGCTACCAAGAAGCCAGGTCTTGATCCCTGGCAGTTCACTTTATAACGGGTTCCTAAATCCCCGCACGGGCTAGGTAGAATAACCGAATTGGGTATCGATTATGGGCTTATCGCCGCTGGTGGCGCAGTTGTTGCTCTCATCTATTCCGTCTTTCTGATCCTCTACATCAGGGGGCAGGACCCGGGTACACCGAAGATGACGGAGATTGCCCTCGCCGTCAGGCAGGGGGCGAACGCTTTCCTTAGTCGCGAGTACCGCATAATCGCCCCGGTCGCCGCGATCGTCGCCGTCCTGATCTACATCTTCATCGACATCCCGCTGAAGACGGGCGGCGCGACTTCGGTGGGCTTCATCTTGGGTGCTTCTCTCTCTGCAGCAGCCGGATACATAGGGATGGCAATCACGGTAAGGACGAGCTCGAGGACCGCCCAGGCCGCCCGCAAGGGACTCGGTAGCGCCCTGACCCTGGCGTTCCGCGGCGGCGGGGTCATGGGGATGGCCGTCGTCGGTTTCGGTCTCCTCGGAGTGTCTCTTTTCTATCTCGCCTATGAGGCGACCATCATCTCCACGCCCATAGTCATCGCGGGACTAGGCTTCGGCGCCTCCCTCATCGCCATGTTCATGAGGGTCTCGGGAGGGATCTACACCAAGGCAGCCGACGTCGGGGCAGACCTCGTCGGAAAGGCTGAAGCAGGAATCCCGGAGGACGACCCCCGAAACCCGGCAGTGATAGCCGACAACGTGGGAGACAACGTCGGCGACTGTGCAGGGATGGGAGCTGACGTCTATGAGTCGTTCGTCGTCACTTCGATTGCGGCCCTGATCCTGGCTGCGTTGATCACCTCGCACGCATCCGACTTCGGGTCGCTCACCGCGCTCATCACATCGAATCAGTTGCTCGTCTATCCGCTCCTCCTGGGCGCTTCCGGTATCATAGGCTCGATCCTCGGGGGGTTCTACATCCGAAAGGGGATCAAGAAGGACCCGATGGGCGCGCTCAACATCGCACTGATAATCTCAGCGGTGATCGCCGGGGTCATCGACGTCGCCATAAGCGCGTTCATATTCAAGGGAAGCGTGCTCGGCTACTCGCTCTTCGCCAGCGCCGTGGTAGGGATCGTGGTGGTCGTTGTGATCGAGAGGGTCGCGGACTACTTCACCTCGTACAACTACAAGCCCGTCAAGTTCATAGCTGAAGCGAGCGCGACCGGCCCCTCCACGAACTTCCTCGCCGGGTTCTCCGTGGGCCTTCAGAGCACAGCGCCGTCCGCGATAGTCCTCGTGCTCGCAATACTGGTCTCCTACTTCATAGGCTACTACGCCGCTCCCTCGTCCTTGCCCGAATCATCCAGGGTCCTGGTCGGGATCTACAGCACCGCGATAGCGGCCATGGCCGAGCTCTCTCTTACGGGTCAGATCATGTCGATCGACTCCTTCGGACCGATAACGGACAACGCCAACGGGATCGTCGAGATGGCCGGTCTCGAGAGCAGCGTCAGGGACGTCACCGACGAGCTAGACGCAGTGGGGAACACCACAAAGGCGACGACCAAGGCCTTCGCCATAATGTCGGCGGCGCTGGCAGCAGTAGCGATATTCTTCGCCTTCCAGAGCGAGGTCAACAACCAGATAGCCGCCAGCCCAAGCCTGATGGCCAAGTACGGGCTCGTCAGCGGCCAGACGCTGACCTTCGCCCTCTCCGACCCGCTGGTCCTTATCGGGCTCTTCATCGGGGCGCTCCTTCCATTCTACTTCTCCAGCTTCCTGATCCAGGCCGTGGGACGGGCAGCGATCAAGATGGTAAACGAGGTCAGGAGACAGTTCAAGGAGATCCCCGGGATCATGGAGGGGACCGGCAAGCCAGACTATGCCAAGGCTGTAGACATCAGCACGACCGCCGCGCTGAGAGAACTGGCAAAACCAGCCCTGCTCGCAATCATCACGCCCCTCGTTGTCGGTTTCGTCCTCGGTCCCCTTGCGCTGGGCGGTCTTCTTATCGGGAGCGTCGTCTCCGGGGTCTTCCTGGCGTTCACGATGACGAACGGCGGGGCCGCATGGGACAACGCGAAGAAGTACATCGAGATGGGCAACCTGGGTGGAAAGGGCACGGCCATCCACGCCGCTGCGGTCATGGGCGACACGGTCGGCGACCCGTTCAAGGATACCGCCGGTCCTGCGATCAATTCACTGATCAAGGTGCTGAATACCATCTCGATAGTGTTCATCACTTCGATAGTGATCTACGCGCTCTTCGTCTAGTCTGGGGCTACGCCTTCAGTTTCAAGTCCGTCAGTCCGCACGCCGGACACCGAAGAAGGACCTTGGCGCCGGTCTCTTCGACCTTCATGGCCGTCCCGCAGCAGGGGCACGCTTGGGTCTCCATGCCCTTCCAAGTGCCCCCTTTCCTTCCCTCCTCTACTGGGTCGCGATGACGTCTATCTCGACGAGCAGGTCGTCCCTTGCGAAGCCTGTGACCACCGTCGTGCGCACCGGCCTATGCGTCCCGAGGAAGCTAGAGTATGCCTGGTTCATGTCCTTGAAATGGGAAGCGTCCTTGATGAAGACCGACACCTTCACGACCTTCTCGACGCCGCTCCCGGCCGCCTCGAGGATCGCCTTGATGTTGTTCATCACCTGCGTGGTCTGCTCGACTATTCCGCCCTTGACCAGCTCGTTGGTCTTCGGGTCCACTCCGATCGTCCCTGCGACAAAGACGAGCCCGTTCGCGACGATCCCTTGCGAATAAGGCCCCATCGGCTTCACTGCGTTCGGGGTTTCTATGAACCTCATGGGCGTGCTGGGCGTTCTTCCGGGCTATTACCTTTCTTTCTTTCATTCTTTCTTCGTCTGCCACGGCGCCCGTGCCGACCAGAGATTCACAACCCTTAAGATTCCGCAACCGGCGGTCGCTCCTGATTTGGTGAAGATACCTCGCAAGGTCATCCTTGCCTTCGCCGTGGTGCTTCTCCTGCTGGTCGCCCTGACCTTCTACCTCCAGTACAGCGCACCCCAGAGCAACGGGCCGTGGGTCGCCACCACCCCCTACCCCCTCCAGGTGAACGGCACCCCGGGAGTCCTTGGACAGTCTTGCGTCTCTTCGTCCACTTCCCTCTACTGCATAGGGGGAGAGGATGCCAGCAGCGCGCCCCATAGCACGGTCTACTCGGCCCCGATAACCTCCTCCGGCCTCGGCAACTGGACCGCCGACCAGTCTTCGTACCCGGAGACGATAATGTTCGCGTCGTGCGTGACCTATTCCGGCTACGTGTACTGCGTCGGAGGCACCCACGATGGGACCGGTGACGACACCACCTCCTCTTACTTCGCGCCCGTGGAAGCGAACAGCCTCGGCAGCTGGCTCGCCACCTCCCCCTACCCTGTAGCGACGGACAGCCAGTCCTGCACGCCCTCTTCGGGCTACATATTCTGCGTGGGCGGCGAGAACGAGACTAGCGGGACGAACGCGACGGCGACGAACAGCAATTCCGCATGGTATGCGAGCCTCTCCCCGTCGGGAATAGGGACTTGGACGAGGACCACCGCGTATCCGGGTGGCGTGTTCTTCCCGGGCTGCAGCTCCCTCGGCGGTTACGTCTACTGCGTCGCCGGTCAGGACTCTGCCCCGGACGTGGTCTCCTCCACATACTACGCGGCCGTCTCTCCCCAGGGGCTCGGCCCGTGGACCGCCAGCACCGCGTACCCGGTCCCGGTGATAGCCCAATCCTGCGTGACCGCCGTGACCTACCTCTACTGCGTGGGCGGAATCGTGAGCGGAGGGACCTCGACTAGCGCCGTGTACTACGCCGGGCTCTCGCCGTCGGGCATCGGCTCGTGGCAGCTGGGCGGCAGCTATCCAACGGGCCTTGCGACGGACTGCGTGGCTTCCGCTACCGACGTCTACTGCGTGGGCGGGTTCGACCCGAGCTCAGGCCCGATGGACGGTTCGTACTACGCGCCGATAAGCTCGAACCTGACCTCGAGCGCCTCCGCTTAGTCGGCGGACCTACTCTTCTTCTTTCTTGGGCTCTTCGAGCTTGAGTTCTGCGATGATCTTCCGAAGGGCCCCGGTGGCCTCCTCTCTCTCGTGGAGGAGCTGCGCCTTGGTCTCCCTTGCGACGTTCAGCTCGGTCACTCTCGTCTCCAGAGCCTCGAGCCTCGTCCAAAGGTCCTGGTATATCCCTGCGCCGGCGGCTTTGACGCCCTCGATGGACTTGCGGACGGTCTGCAGGTTCAGCGTCTCTTCCTCGAGCATGCGGAGGCCGTTCTCCAGATCGTCCACTTTCTTCTGGACCGGCTCCGTGGGGGGCCCGGACTTTCCGACCAGCTTCGAGAAGAACGAGACCGACCGCCTCTCCTCGTGCACCTTGTCGAGGTTCGCCTTCTCCGCCGCGAGCTCCTGAGCCTTGCTGGTCTTCTCCCCTCCGATGGCGCTCAACCTCGACGCGATCCTCTCGCTCTCCTCCTTGAGCTTCTCCTTGATGTCGGCCTCCTCTTTCCTGACGCTCTCGATCTCGGCGTCGATATGGGCGGTGTCCCCATGCTTCGAGAATTCGGCCTCGACCTCTTCCCGCTTGGAGTTGAACTCCTCGGTCAGCGACTCCTTCCCAATTTTATCTTCAAAATCGTCGAGCAGCGTCTTCAGGCTCTTGAGCCAGCCCCGCTGGTCGTAACCGCCGGGTTCCCCCGAGAGCTTCTGACTCCCAAGATGCTCCAGAGACTCGACGACCCTCTTCCTGGCCTCGCCCTTGTCGACCTCCTTGGCCGGTACCGAGTGCTTCTTTCGGCCTTGGAACTCGCTCTTTGCCTTCTTCTTTGGCGCTTTAGCCTTCCCGCCTGCGCGCGCCCCGCGCGACCTGTTGCTGACGCTCAAGACGTATGCTACCAAGGCCCTCCCTCCCATTCGATTTAAGGATGGATGATTGATTCTGACCGAGGCGGGGCCGAATCGTGCGTCAGCACGTTGGCGCTCTTATGCGGCGACCGCTTCTCAATCATGAGGCACGGTCTCAAGCGGCCACAGCGCGACCTTGCGCAAAGGATGTTGCTGTACGATGCGGTGAAAAAGCATCGGGCAGAGGGGAGAGCTACAATGCGATAATCAGGCTCGTCGAAGAGGAGTTCCACGTACGTCTGAGCAAGTCGCACGTGAGCAACTGGACCAGAGGAAAGAACCTCCCCGACGGCAGCGTGACCAAGTTCGTCCCGGTCCCGACGAACTCGCTCTGTTACGTCATCGGGGTGATGGTGGCCGACGGGTCCATGAGCATCACGGGAGACCACAACTACAAGTTGAAGCTGAGGGTGACCGACAAGGACTTTGCCCAGGCTTTCGCGGATGCCGTGGGAACCGTCCTGAACAGGCCTGAGTTGCACGTGAGGTTCCATGCCAAGACAAACGCGTGGCACGTCGATGTCTCGAGCCTGCTCCTGCAGCAGTTCCTCCGCCGGCCTCTCGAAGAGCTCAGGGCGACGATCGAGCACTGCGACGAGTGTTCGGGAGCTTTCCTGAGGGGATTCTTCGATTCTGAAGGCGGTGTCTCGGGAAGAAAACTCAAAGCGGCAAATGGAGACCCTGAACTGCTAGGTGTCGTGACTAACAGATTGGAGGCTCTCGGGATTGAATTCACTGGACCTCATCTCAAAATGAGACGCGGTGGGATGGTTATGATTCGAGGAAAGTTGTGGAGACGGAACCTCGACCAATACTAAATTTACGTAAGGGCGCGATCTCTGAAACTCTTTCAGGAGAAAGTTGGATTCTGTATCAGGAGAAAATCCGATTCACTCGCTCTCGCTGTGAACCGTGACGATTAGGCATACAATGGTCCAAGCGAGAATAGTGCGTTTAAACGCGAAACAGAGCCGGAATGGCGTCGCAATAGGGAAAATGGACTACTATTGAGCTTTGGTCGAAAGAGGTGGGAGAGGGACTTGAACCCCCGTGGACGTGCTCTGCAGGCACGCGCGTAGCCGCTCCGCCATCCCACCGCGAACACGCGTTCGTCCAGTGGCTAAATATGCGTTAGCCGTTGCCTCCCGTCCAGCTTATGAACGCGTAGAACGGACGCCCCCCATGGCCGGCCTGATGACCGACGAACAACTGGTGCGGGAGCTGAGGGTTCTCTATGCGAACAAGCCTATGCAGTTCACTAAACTGATCACAAAGTACTACAAGGGAGCTCGCGCGCAGCAAATCATAGACACGCTCAAGACATGGCCGAGCTGAGCGCCCTCCAGCGGCAAAACCAACCGTAGAGTCCGCATAACCTGCTTCATCAAGACGGTCAAGAATCTTTATATCGAATATTCGTTGCGCCTACTGTGCTTCAATGTTTCCGCTGGTCCTAGATGTCGAGGCACCGACCAACGTGTTATGGTGGACTCTCCTTCGCTATTACCTCTTCCTCGGATTCGCGGCAGGCGCGGTCGTCACGGTATGGATGCTTTACTGGATCGTCAAGTACAGAGAGAGGAAGGACGTGAAGGAGGCCCCCAAATATCATCACGAGGACGAGAGCGGATGGGGCAACTGGAAGACGGTGGTCCTGACGCTCCTGCTCACGGGGGGTGTCCTCACGTTTGTGGAGGTCGAGACGTTCGCGGCAACTGGACTGATCGTCCCTCCCGTCACCAACGGCGACCCGGTCTACATCAACGTGACCGCGCAGCAGTTCGCATGGAGCTTCACCTACGCGAACGGCTACACGGCGATAGACAACCTGACCGTCCCGGTCAACGCGATCGTGATACTGAACATCACCTCTATAGACGTGGACCATTCGTTCTCGATCGCTTCGCTGAGCGTCGCCAAGGATGCTCTGCCCGGAGAGCACAACTTCGTGTGGTTCAACGCGACTCAGACCGGATTCTTCAAGGACGACATCAGGTGCAAGGAACTGTGCGGGATAGGCCACGCCGACATGATCGCGGACTTTAATGTGACAAGTTCGGCCGGGTTCAGTGCGTTCTTGACGAGCACTACGCCCGCCCCACCTTCATCCAGCAGCGGGACCGTCACCGGTCCGACCTCGCCCGTGTCGATACCCCAGGGCGCAGGCGGCGCTCAGCAGGCCAACTTCTCGCCGGCTAGCATCACCGTCGCCTCGGGCACCACGGTGATATGGACGGACCAGGACACCGACGCCGTACACAACATTGCCTTCACGTCCGTCCCGAGCGGCGCCTCCACGCCCGCGGTGTCTCCGAACCTCTCGAAAGGGAGCACGTTCCAGGTCACTCTTACGACACCGGGAACCTACAAGTACGAATGTCAGTATCACAGCGGCTGGATGCAAGGAACGATAGTGGTGACTGGGTGATAAGATATGGACCCTTGGCTTAAACGCTGGCTCTTCACGACCAACCACAAGGACATAGGCATCCTCTACTTCATCAGCGCCCTCTACTTCGGTTTCATCGGCGCCATCCTAGCCGTCTTCATGAGGGTGCAGCTCGCGATACCGCTCAACAACTTCCTGGGCGCGGCCGCGTTCGACCAGGCGGTCACACTGCACGGCCTCATCATGATCCTCTGGTTCCTTTCGCCTCTTGCTATCGCCTTCATGAACTACATCATGCCTCTGCAGATCGGGGCGAAAGACATGGCCATGCCTAGGCTCAACGCCTTCGGTTACTGGCTGTTCGTCTTCGGAGGCCTCACAGCGACTTTGGGCTTCTTCCTGCCGGGTGGGAACGCAAGCGGGGGCTGGACGACCTACGCGCCGCTCTCCACGACGTACACCCCCGGGCCTGGTCCGACGTTGGCCTTCCTGGGCCTCATCATGCTGGTAGTCTCCATCACCATCGGCAGCGTCAACATCCTCCTCACGATAACGTACATGCGCGCGCCGGGCATCACCTGGAGAAGGATCCCGATGTTCACCTGGTTCGTCCTCTTCACCATACTCCAGATGCTGTTCTCGTTCCCGTCGCTGCTCGGAGGCCTGCTGATGCTGGTCTCGGACAGGGTACTTGGTACCGTCATATTCTCGCTGCCCGTCTCTCAGGGCGTAGCAGCTGGCGGTTCCGTACTCTGGGACGACGTCTTCTGGTTCTTCGGCCATCCTGAGGTGTACGTCGTGCTGCTTCCAGGGTTCGGAATGATCACCGAGATCCTCCCGGTGTTCTCGGGCCGCCCGCTCGCAGAAAGGAACATCATCCTCGCCGTGACGGGCGCGGTGGTCGTCCCGCTCAGCTACCTCGTCTGGGAGCACCATATGTTTCTCACCGGGGTCAGTCTGACGGAGGACGAAGCCTTCAGCGTAGCCACGCTCTTGATCTCTCTTCCGTTCGATGTCATCATACTCGCATTTGTCAAGTCCCTCGGCCGGGCTTCGATCAAACTGGCGGTTCCGATGTTATTCGCGATCGGCTCGATCATTTTGTTCATCATCGGCGGAATCACGGGGGTCTTCCTCTCGTCGTTCGTCCTCGACGTGGTCTTCAGGGGAACCTACTTCGTGGTCGCGCACTTCCACTACGTCATGGTCGGAGCCGCAATCTTCGCGCTCTTCGGCGGGATCTACTTCTATCTGCCCAAGATGACCGGCAGGCTCTACCACAACGGCCTGGCGATGTCGCACTTTATACTCTCATTCATCGGGTTCAACGTCCTCTATTTCCCGATGTTCTTCCTCTATGAGATGCCCAGGCGCATCTACACCTACCAGTCGATACCGCTCTGGAACGAGATGAACTTCATCGCGACGATAGGTGCCTACATCTTCGCAGGGGCGCAGATACTGTTGGTGCTGAACTTGGTATGGACCCTGCGCGGCGGCAAGATATCGCCACCGAACCCATGGGGTGCCACTGGTCTCGAATGGACCCCGCACATAATGGGCGCTTCGGGCGAGCACGGCGCGGCCGCGGCGGTCGGCGGTGAGCACGACGCTGGATACGGCGGGCACCACGAGGAGCACTACAGTCCGCGTCCCGTCCAGCTCGCGATGGGCCTGATGGTCACCTTCTTCGGACTCTGCCTCTTGACATGGTACTGGAGGTCGAGCGTTTTGATCATGCTCGCTGGCTTCGTCCTGCTCGGCTACGCGGTGATCGGCTGGATGAAGGACGACACCATGAACAAGTTCAAGTTTGACGAAGGCCCCGGCGAGAGATGGCCGTTCGGCAACATCCCGAAGCTCAGGCTCGGCATGTGGATCTTCCTGTCCTCGGACATCATAGTCTTCGGAGCGATAATTGCCAGCGACCTCTACCTTAGGGTGAATTCCCCGGTACCGTGGCCGATACCCGGCTCCATCCACGACGTCAATCTGGGCCTGTTCCTCACGATCATCCTCCTCACCAGCGGCCTCACGGCCGTCCTGGCGCTCGAGGCAGCGAAGGAGGGCAAGAACAGCGCGCTGATCCGGTACCTGGTCATCACCATGGGTCTCGCCGGCTCGTTCATGATAATCAAGGGCTGGGAGTGGTACGGTTACATCTCCAGCAACAGCTTCACTCCTTGGGGCGGCACGCTCCCCGAGAGCACTTACTTCTTCACCGTAGGACTCCACGGAGCGCACGTCACCGCAGGCATTGTGGTGATGGCCTATCTCCTCAACAAGGCTAGGAAGGGTGGCTTCTCGAAGACGAACTACACAGGTGTCGAGAACTTCGCCATGTACTGGGCCTTCGTCGACCTGATCTGGGTCTTCGTCTTCCCTCTGTTCTATCTACTATAGGTGTGATGATGAAACAAGTTACAGCCGTTGGCACCTGGCTCTACATGGTCGTACTTGCCGTAGTGGAAGTGCTGTTGTTCAGGTCTAATCCTGGAAACATCGACGTCGACATTGTGATAGGGCTGGTCGCGGCCGCAGGTGCGATAGTCACTGCGCTCATCTCCATGGGCATAAGGCAAGAGTCGACGGCCGTGAAGTACCTCTTCCTCATCCCCGTTCTCTTGGTGGGAGTGTTGATAATCACCCTGGTGCTGTCGTTCCCGATAATACAGTGAGAAAAATGTCAGAACACGAAAACATAGGTGGACAAGGGAAGACGGTCCTCGTCGTGCTCCTCATAGTGGCGATAATCATACCGATTGCTCTTGGCACTGTGCTCGTCAAGGGTCTCCCGTACTCTCTCCCGACCGCCACCCAGGCGGCGACTTCGACCTCTGCGGCGGGCAACACCATCTATCTACCGCAGGGGGCCGGTAGCGCTCAGCAACTCAACTTCTCTCCGGCCTCCCTCACCGTCGCCTCGGGAGCAACCATAATGTTCGTCGACCAGGACTCTAGTGCTGTCCACAACGTGGCCTTCACGTCAGTTCCGAGCGGCGCCTCGACGCCCGCAGTCTCCCCGAACCTCTCAAAGGGGAGCACTTTCAACGTCACCCTCACCACGTCCGGGACGTACAAGTTTGAATGTCAGTACCACTCCGCCTGGATGCAGGGCACAATCGTGGTCACGGGCTAAAGGTCGGGCTCTGGTCGACCCCAGTCGTAGTGAAGAGTGAGGAAAAACGCGCCGCCGTTCTCCTAGATTTTCACCACGGATTCGAGCCGCTCAGAATTCTGAGAACCCGAAAACGAAGCAGAACAGAAGAGTCTCCATCTCCACGATCGTCATACTCGTCCTAGCGGCGGTAGCCGGGATCGCCTACTATCTGGGCACGCCTCCCGCCCTCCCGTCGGCCAACAGCACTTCGACATGTCCCACCATGCCGATGGAGATCGTGATACCCAACGGTATCGGCGTGAACTCGAGCATCAAGTATGAGCCTCCCACCCTGACTCTCGTGGTAGGGCTCAACAACACCGTCGTCTGGAACGACCAGGACACCACGGCCGTGCACAACGTGATATCGGTCTCGGTCCCGCCCGGGGGCATCATGTGGGACTTTGAGAATATGAGCGGCGGGAACAGCTACTGCGTGACCCTAGTCGCGCCGGGAACTTACACCTACGAAATTTATCTCAACTACATCGAAGAGGGAACAATAATAGTCAAGACAGCCTCATAAGAATTCCGTTTTTTTATTGAGACGTTTTTCCGACCGATTTATTCGATTGGCGCGTTGCGGCCTTCATCGACTTGGAGAAAGCGTTCCGATTCTTACCTCTTCTTAGATGCCTCACCGGAACGAAACGTCCTTTTTTCAGATAACGGTAAGAATCGAAGAACTGTGGACATATCTTCGAGGGCGCATTCGCTCCTATTATTTTTCAGAGTTGCAAAATGTCTCTGTTTTCCGAAAAACCCCCGATTATTGCCCTTTCACCAAGAGCTTATATACAAAGATTTACGCAATACGTGCGAGGCAAAAAGCCATGGTCACTGGCTACTGCGTATACGAGAAGAAGAAGAATAGGGAGATCAAGAGTCCAAAGCAGATCAAGCTCAAGAACGGAAGAGCTGCGATCAAGGGCATATGTGGTTCTTGCGGCAAGCCAATATTCAGAATAGGCAAGCTCACTAAGTAAGTTCTCCCTCCCTCTTTATTTTAGCAACAAAAAACCCTTATCACATCTACCGCGACGGTTTCCCTCGAAGTTGCTGCGACTCTACAACAGCCTCGGGAGGAAGGTGGTTCCATTCGAACCGATTCGCGAGGGAGAGGTCCGGATGTACACTTGCGGCCCGACCGTGTGGAACTATGCCCACATAGGGAACTTCAGGACGTTCACGTTCGAGGACGTGCTCCGCCGATATCTGGTCTTCAAGGGATACAAAGTCACACAGGTCAAGAACCTGACGGACGTGGAGGACAAGATAATCAGGGGGATGAAGGAGACGGGCAAGAGCCTCAAGGCGCTCACCGACTTTTACAGTGACGCGTTCATGCTCGACATGGAGGCGCTTAACTTCCAAAAAGCCGATTTCTTTCCCAGGGCCACGCAGCACATACCCGAGATGGTCTCGATGATAGACTCGTTGCTCCGATCGGGACATGCGTACAAGACGGATGACGGCTCGGTCTACTATTCGATAAGGACCTTCGAGAGGTACGGCGCTCTGTCCGGGGTGAAGCCTGCGGAACTCGAGGAGGGAGCGCGCGTATCGGCGGACCACTACGAGAAGATGGGCGCTCACGACTTTGCGCTTTGGAAGGCATGGGACCCAGAGGATGGAGAGGTCTTCTGGGAGACGGAGTTGGGCAAGGGACGACCGGGCTGGCACATCGAGTGCTCCGCGATGGCGGTCCGGTATCTGGGAGAGAGCTTCGACATCCACACTGGCGGGAAGGACTTGAGGTTCCCGCATCACGAGAACGAGATCGCGCAGTCGGAGGCGGTCACGGGCAAACCCTTCGCGCGGTACTGGCTGCACGCCGAGTTCCTGAACATCGAGGGAGAGGAGATGCACAAGTCTTCCGGGAACATCGTGACTGTGCGGGAGCTTCTGGATAGAGGGTTCAACCCCCGCGCCATACGTCTGTTCCTCATCGGTGCCCACTACAGGGACGAGCTTAACCTCACAGATGACTCGCTGGGGCAGGCTGCGAAGAACATAGAGAGAGCCGACGAGTTCATCAAACGACTTGGGTCGGGCGCCTTCGACGCGGTCTCAGGTTCATCACCTGACCCTGGCGGGTCGGCGAGTGCGACCTTCCTGAAGGAGTTCGAAGAGGCGATGGATGAAGACCTTAACATGCCGGAGGCGCTCGCCGCGTTCTACGGCTTCCAAAGGACTATCAACACCGCAATAGACGAAGGCAACCTTTCTCAGGGGGGCCGCGATGAAATCATGCAAACTCTGAGGAGAGTCGACTCGGTCTTCGGTATCATGAAGTTCGAGAAGGAGGAGCTACCCGGGGAGCTGAAGGCCCTAATCCTGGAGCGAGAGAGGGCGAGGGCCAAGGGCAACTACAAGAGGGCCGACGAGCTCAGGGAGGAATTGAGACGCAAGGGCGTCGTGTTGCAGGACGCTCCGGGTGGCACGCAGTGGAAGCGGACTTAGGCGCGACTTGTAAACATCGGCTAAACATTCGCTCAACTTAGCTAAATCCTCTCCCATTAGTTCTCGGAGACCGACCAGGACCCATGCAACAGGAGGCTCCTCTAGCGGACGCCAGGGAATTCTCAGCCGCCCAGCTGAGGCGCAGCCTCTTCCTTGCCAGCGGCTATGACCGGCTCAGGGTCGAGCCGGACGCGAGCGTCTCCTCCCTGCACTCCTCTCGCTTCGGCAAGCTCGTCTTCGGGCGAGAGGCCGTCGAGATCTTCAAAGTCCAAGCCGGTGTCAGGATATCCCAGAAGCCTAAGGACCTGAAGGTCAGGCTCTCCCCTCTCTCCTTAGAGTTCAGGTCGCAGGAGCCTCTGCAGGTCTCTCAGTCGTTGTCGTCCTTCAGTGGAGCCTCCGAGGGATACTCGCGCCGGGTGAAGGTCACTAACCGGGCCGAGACGAGCCTGAGGCTGAGGCTCCTCACCATTCACGACCCGACTTCGCTCAACTTCAGGCGTGAGAGGGACCCTCCGGGAGAGATAGGCGTCAACGCGTTCAACCGTGGCGACCACGTTGTGATGGACGATGTCGGCGACACGACGGGGGTCCGCATAATCGGGTTCTCGCCCATCCCCTCCACCATCTACATGACCAAGGACAAGCAGAGGGCCGTCGACCTTATCGGTTCCGGAGAGCTGCCGGACAGCACCGCCGGGATGTCCGGTGCGATACTCGTCCTCACGGAGCAGGAGTTCGAGCTTCAGCCGGGCGCCTCCGCCGAATTCCGCATCGCAGCTCTATACCATCCGTCCTCGCTCGAGGTCGCTCTTTCAGAGTTCAATTCCCTCCTGGCGGGCAAAGAGAGGGACCAGAGGCGCATCGACCCCGAACCGGTCATAAGGTCCTCCAGCCCATCCCTGAATTTCGCCTACGCCTGGGCCGGAGCCTCGATGCATTCGATGGAGGCCGAGGCTGACGGACTGGAGAGGCTGTCGAGCGGCTTCGGACTCCGGATGCTGAGGCCAGCCTACTTCGAGAAGCAGCTAGACGTCTTCAAGCAGTCGCAGCGGAAGGACGGCTTCATGCCACACGCGGGCTCCAACGGCCCCGGCCCGCTAGAGACGGCGCTCTTCCTGATCCAAGCGTGCGGCCATCTCCAGCTAAAGGCTGACAAGAAGCTCTCGAGAAAGTGGTACCCGGCCCTGAGGAAGGCAGGCGAGGCGCTGCGCGGCGCCGCATCGAAGGGTCTCATCACGACCGGTCCCTTGTCTCCAGATGGCTGGAGGAGGAGGCTAGGCTCCGGCTACCCGACCGGTGAACTCAGCGAGACCAACATCATAGCGTCACGTTCCCTCAGCGACCTCGCCACTCTCGCTTATACGATCGGGAAGGGGACAGACTCCGCCGGTTTCAAGGAAGCGAGCTTGAAGGTGATCGATGCGGTAGGCTCAACTTTGAAAGACGCAGAGAGCGGCCATCTCGCCCTCAACCTCGACTCCAAGGGCAGGCTCCACAAGGAGGTCACGGCCGACCAGGCCGTCGCCCTATCCTACAACGCCTTCGACCACAACCTCGTCTCCTCCATCATACACCGGTTGCTGGAGAAGGACTTCGAGACGGGATTCGGGCCCCGGACCGTCCCGAGCACCAACGCGCTATACTACAATCCCTCGTACGGGGACGGGCAGCTCGGAGGCTTCTGGACGCGGGCCTCCCTGGCTCATGCTCTGCTTGCCTACACGTCCGGTTACCCCAGCATCGCAGGGCTCCAGCTGGAGAAGGTGTCCAAGCTGGTGTATTCCGAGTGCGAGGCGATGGGTGGGGTTCCCGGAGAGTTCCCCTACTGGCTTGACCCAGAGAGGAAGACGATCGGGGTCGTCGGTTCAGACCCCGTGGCTGCGTCGAGGTTCATCGAAGCGGTGCTAGTCGGAGAGCTGGGGCTCTCTTTCACCCCGCAGGGGGCCAGGCTGCGCCCGCCGGACACTTCGAGGCTCCGCTGGCTCCTCGTGCGCAACCTGGAGCTTGGAGCTCCTGGGTGCATCTTCATCGGGAGGACCTCGGCTCAGCCCTTCAAGGCATCGAGCTACGCTTCCGTCGAGGTCGAGGGTTCTAAGCGGTACCAGGGAGCCGAGCGATTGGACGTCGCGGCTCCCTTCGAAGGCTTGCTGTTCTGGGACCAGGTATCGCTCCTCCTCTGCCTGGGGAACCAGGGGACCGGCGATTACGCCGGCGCGGTATCGATACCCGTACGAGGAAAACCAATAGCACGGTCGCTCTACGTCGACCTCGAGGAGTTCGACCAGGAATCCGCGGGGTGGAAGAGGCTAGAGAGGAAGAAGCTACTGGACCGGATTGAGCTGCGAGTCGAGGTCAAGTCCGGGTCTTGGAAGGCCTTCAGGGTAGTCCAGATAACGTCCTGACATCCGATCGCGACTGGAGCCGTCAGTTCCGCGCTCGCAAGAGAGATAAACCGAGGCAGCAGCACCCAGCGAGCAGGGCCTCACAATGGGTCGTGCGAAGATCTCCTTGGGCAATGGCATCATGGTCGAATACGGCGTCTCCACCTTCGCGCTCGACCCCAAGGGGCCTGTGCGGTCGGACTATACGTTCATCTCACATGCCCACATGGACCATGTCCAAAACCCCGACCCGAGAACTAGGGTGCTGGCCTCGAGGGAGACGCGGATGCTCGCGAAGGTCCGCGGGTTCGACCTCGGCAGGACCACCGAGACGGTCGAGGGCGTGAAGCTGCTCGACTCCGGGCACATCCTAGGAGCCAAGGCGATCTGCCTCGGGGACGAGGTGTTCTACACCGGGGACGCGGCAGGGAGGGACCGTGCCTTCATGAGCAAGTGTAGGACCAAGAAGGCGCGCGTCTTGATCACAGAGTCCACCTTCGGGAAGAGCAACTACGTGTTCCCCCCGATCGAGCAGGTCGCGAAGCAGGTCAACTCGACGATCGGCATGCTCTTCGACAAAGGGAAGCCAGTCGTCCTGATGGGATACGCGCTCGGCAAGTCGCAGATACTCTCACACCTGTTCTCCTCATGGTCCCCGCTCTTCCTCCACGAGCAGGTGGCGAAGATCAACGACGTCTACGTCGAGTGCGGCATATCGCTCAAGAAGGGCAAGACAGTCTCCGCCGACCTCGCCGGCCTGCCGCAGGGACCATGGGTGATGATCTCGCCTATGATGAGCTCACGCAACAAGGTCGCGCAGCGGCTCAAGAAGGAGTACGGTGCGGCCTTCGTGGCTTTCAGCGGCTGGGCCGCAGACCCGGGATACGCATACTCGCTCGGAGCTGACTATGCATTCGCCGTCAGCGACCATTGCGACTATCAGGAGCTGATGTCGCTCGTCCACGACGTCTCGCCCGAGGTCGTCTACACGACTCACGGATTCACACAGGAGTTCGCATCGGACCTGCGGAAGCAGGGCTTCGATGCCAAGCCTCTCGCGGGCGACCAGACGTTCATCTCTGAATATTAGGCCTAAGCGCCCTGAGACGCGGGCTTGCTCTCTGCCTTGAAGTCCTTCAGGTAACCGACCAGCGACACGAAGTTGGGGTTGTTGTCAGCCTTCCTGAGCGGGACCTTGATGTCCTGGTTCGCCATGTTGACCGAGAAATGGGTCTGGAACGGGAGTCTTGTGAACGACACGGCGAAGTAGTGGACCTTCCCCTCGAGCGCCTCCTTCACTATGTCGTCCGAGTCCGTGAACCTCCATATCGAGAACGCTATGCCATCGATCCAGTTCACCGTCGGGATGACCGTAATCTGCTGGGATAGGTTCTGCCTCATGACCTCTTCGAAGAACGTCTTGTTGTCGTATTCCAGAATCTGGTGAACTACTATCTCCTCGACCGGCTCATACGTAATCTTGGGCATTCCCTCCACCAGCACACGCTCCGTTCGCCCTCGTTAAATAAGGCTCGCTGCGGGCACCTGATACGTCGTCATGAATGTGAAGCGTAAGATGAACCTCAGGCAATTTGCGATAAAGGGAATCAAGTTCGGATTCATAGGGGCTATCGGGACTGCGCTCAATCTAGGGATTCTCTACGGGTTGACCAGTCAAGCGCATCTGTACTACATATACTCAGAATTGATCGCGATCATCATCGTATTCGGATTCAACTACGTCGGCAACATACTGGTGGGCAACATAAAGATCGATAACGGGCCGAAGGACAATGTCGACAATCCTCCGGTATGAGAACTGCAGGCGCGACTAAGCTTTTTAAAATCGAGCAGGCGTGCACTATGCGGGCCTTGAGTGGTTATAAAATCCAGCCGTACTGAGTCACAGCCGACGACTCCCTCGCTGCCCTCCATCTATGACTGGAAGACGGTCGAGTCTAGGGTCAGGCGTTTTAATGCCGAGTTGGACCTCCCCAGGGCTGTCAGGGAGGCGCTCGGGAACAACCCCGTCGTGGGCTACGTGGAAGGCCCTCCCACACTCAACGGGGTCCCGCACATCGGGCACGTCCGCGGCAGGATCATGAAGGACCTGTGGTATCGCTTCGGCACCCTCTCGAAGAAGAACATCGTCTTCAGGGCGGGATGGGATTGTCAGGGTCTGCCCGTCGAGCTCCAGGCCGAGAAGGAGCTTGGCCTCTCTGGGAACAAGTGGGAAGACCTGAAGGCGATAGGAGAGGAGAAGATGGTCGAGGCCTGCAAGAGGCTCATCGGAAAGTACCTGGCCGCCTGGGAGGAGGCCGACACCCTGCTCGGCCTCACCATGGACCGCGAGAAGGCCTACATGACCTACCGCGACTCCTACATCGAGAGAGAGTGGAGGTTCCTCGAGAAGGCATGGGCCGACGGCATACTCGGGGAGGGCTTCAAGGTGGTCCCCTACTGTCCGAGCTGCATGACCTCGCTAAGTCACGCCGAGGCGGTCCTCGGATACGAGACGCTCGACGACCCCAGCCTCTACTACAAGGTGAGGATGGCCGACGGCGCGTACCTCGTCATCTGGACCACCATGCCGTTCACCGTCGTCACCGACGAGCTCGTCGGCGTCAGCCCGGACGCTGACTATGCGTATGTCAAAGTGGGCGACGAGGTATGGGTCTTGGGGAACGACCGGAAGGAAGCCCTCGCCAAGGAGCTGAACCTGGAGCTCGGCGAGACGGTCAAGGTCGTGAAGGGCGCCGAGCTAGAGGGCCTCCGATACGAGCACCCTCTGCTCTCGATGATCCCCGGCTTGGAGAAGCTGAGCAAGGAGGGGAAGGTCCACAAGGTAGTCGCCGAAGGCTTCGTCGACACCGCGACGGGCACCGGGCTCGTCCATCTCGCTCCCGGGAACGGAGAGGAGGACTTTCAGGTCGCGATGAGGAGGAACGTCCCGATCTTCGCGCCCATCGACGACAGGGTCCGGTTCACTGAAGATGCGGGAAGGTTTGCGGGGATGTTCGTGAGGGACTCGGACAACCTAGTCGCGAAGCTGCTCGAGGAGAGCGGAAACCTGGTCAACCTCGGTCGGCTCGAACACGAGTACCCCACCTGCTGGAGGTCCGGGCATCGCCTGGTCTGGGTGGCCAGACGCGAGTACTTCTACTGGATAGACCGGATCAAAGACAACCTGGTCGCGGCGGCGGAGAAGGTCGAGTACTACTTCGACCAGCCCCGTAACAGGTTCATCGAGTTCATGAAGCAGTCGCCTCCCTGGTGCATCTCCAGGGAGCGGATATGGGGCACTCCACTGCCGATATGGGTCTGCACATCCTGCAAGGAGAAGGTCCCCGCCTTCTCCAGAGAGAGTATCATCAAGCAGGCCGTGTCACTGCCGGACGGTAAGGACTTCGAGCTTCACCGGCCGTGGATCGACAGGGTCGTCCTCAAGTGCCCCAAGTGCGGCGCTGAGGCGCGGCGGGAGCCGTTCGTGCTGGACACCTGGCACAACAGCGGTTCTGCGCCGCTGGCCTCCTTTACGGACGAGGAGAGGGGCGAGCTCGTTCCCGTCGAGCACCTGACGGAGGGGATAGACCAAACAAGGGGATGGGCCTACACCCTCCTCGTACTGAACGTGATCTATGAGAGGGCCCCCGTGGCCCCGTACCGCGCGTTCCTGTTCCAGGGGCACGTCCTGGACGAGAAGGGGCGGAAGATGAGCAAGAGCCTCGGGAACGTGGTGGACGCGCTGGGGATGCTCAACAACGACTCGGTCGACCTCCTGCGGTTCTACATAATGTGGAAGAGCTCTCCGGTCGACGCGTTGAGCCTCGACCTGAAGGAGATGAAGGCCAGGCCCTACCAGATACTCAACACCCTCTACCACCTTCATGTCTACCTGAAGCAGAACGGGGAACAGGACGGCTTCGAACCGGCGAAGCACACCGTCGCCTGGGCCCACGAGAAGAAACTCCTGACGACCGTGGACCGGTGGCTCCTCGCGAACCTGGAGGAGGGGGCGGCCGAGGTCAAGGCCGCTCTTGCGGAATGCCGCTACAACGACGCCTGCAAGCGCCTAGAGGGATTGATCGTGGAGACGCTCAGCCAGACGTACGTGAGGATGGTCAGGAACGAGCTGTGGAGCGACGACCCGAGCAGCAGGGACAGACGGCTCGCCATCTATTCTATGATCACCTTCGCGCTTCAGACGCTCGACCTGCTTCTCCACCCGGTGTCGCCCTTCGCCACGGAGTACCTCTACCAGGAGACGTTCCTCGCGGGAGAATGGAAGCACCCGTTGCTGCTTGCGGACTATCCGCAGGTCGCCCTTCCGGCCGGTTCGAAGCACGACCGCGAGATCGTTGACCTCGCTCTGGAAGTGGAGAGCGCGTGCAACTCCGCGAGGATGAAGGCGAAGCTGAAGAGGCGCTGGCCTCTGAGGGAGCTCCGGATACGCGTCTCGCAGCAATCGTTCCACCTGGCCGAGGAAGCCAGGGAGCTGATAGCGCTCCTCTGCAACGTGAAGGAGGTCTCTGTGGTCAAGTCGGTCGCAGACCTGCCGATCGTGTTCGAACTGACGCCGAACCGGTCGAGAATCGGGGCCCTGTACAAGGAGAAGTCGAACTCGGTCTCGAAGCTGCTCAAGCCTCTCCAGGGCGACGAGGCTTGGGAAATCCACCAGGGAGGGAGGCCGCCGAGCCTTACAGTCGACGGCCAGGAGCTCGAGGTGCCGTCGACCGTCTACGACCTGAACATCAAAGGCACCGGCGATTGGGAAGCGGTGGCCAAGGGACCGGTCCTGGTCGCCGTGGAGAAGGTCAGGGATGACAAGCTGATCGCCGAAGGGCTGATGCGGGACGTCGCGAGGCGGCTCCAGTCCCTCCGGAAGGCCAGAGGCTACTCGCCGACCTCGGTGCTCGAAAGGGCGCGCGTCGCGGGGCTCGACGACGAGATGACCAGCCTCCTCGTGCCCCTCGAGAAGGACCTCGCCTACCTGGTCCGCGTGAAGGAGGTCAAGGTGACGGCCGAGAAGTCCGGCGACGCCGAATGGGAGGAGGACGAGCTCGACGGCCGCCCCATCTACATCGACGTGTCGTGACCTTCTATTCTCCGGTCAACAGCCTGTTCGCGAGCGAAGGGGGCAGGCCTGCCTCGATTATCTTCTTCGCGCTCGTCTCGACGTCGTATTCGACCCTTCTGTGCTCGACCTCTACCTTCCCGCCGTTGACCGAGAGGATCGCGTAGCTCGCCCTCCGGTCGCCGTCCCGCGGTTGACCGACCGAGCCCGGGTTGAACACGACCCCCTGGCGTTCGGACCAAGCGAACGGGATGTGCGTGTGGCCGAGAGCTATGGCTTTCACCGAGAGCTTCCTCAGGTAGAAGTCAAACATGTCCGAGTGCGTCGTCGGGTAGACGTACTCTCCGAGGTTGTCGTCGGGGCTCCCGTGGGTCATGTAGACTCTCTCGCCGGCCAGCTCGACGGTCCGGTTGAGCGGGAACTCTGCGAGGTAGCCCTTGTTCTCATCGCTCAGGTGCCTCGAGGTCCAGATTACTGCGACGGCCGCCCTGGAGTTGAAGCCGCTTGGGTCGGCGTTGAGTGCCGCAAAGTCGTGGTTCCCGAGCACACATGTCGCCCCCTTCTCTTTGAGAAGGTCTACGACTTCGTTGGGCGAGGCCCCGTAGCCTACTGAGTCTCCCAGGCAGTAGAGCGGCCTCCTGCCCATATCGTCCAGGACGGCTCGGAGCGCCTCAAAGTTCGAGTGCACGTCGGAGACGAAGGCGAACTCTCTCTGCGGCTCTACCATATACGTTCGGGGACCGCCCTCTCTATGTTAACCGTTTTGCACCGCCAGCATTTCTTATATACTGAATCGCCCTCCGCCGTCGAAAGGCAGAAAATGGGCAGGAAGACCGTCCTCATCGGGTTCGCGCTCTTCGGCTACGTCCTGGGCTTCCTGGCTTGGCTCCTGCGCTCCTCCGTCGCGAACCTCGTCTCCAATATAGGTCTGAACCAGGACCTCTCAGGGGCCATACTCGCCGGAATCGCCGGCGGATTCCTGATGCTGGTGTCTGTGCTCGTCTGGTCGGCCGTGGACTGACTAGCTCGTACCCACAAACTTGCGCTGGATTGTCCGGTTCGTCGCCTCTAGAAATGGCATAACCGTCGGAGGGCGAAGTTTGGTTTATTGCGATTCCAATCCGATATTTTTAAATAAATCAGAAGAGTTTTTCGATTCGAATTTGGCCAAGGAGCGTCGCCAAAAGCTAGATCCCACACTGATGAACACGCTCCCTAGAATTTTTGACTCGGTAACCAGGGAGATGAGTCACACTCTTTACCGCTCCGCCCGCTCTCTCATCATAATCGCTAAGGACTTCTCGTCAGGCATCGTTACTGCGGACGGGAGACTCTTCATGATCGACGAGGGGCTGCCTGTCCATGTTGGTGGCATGGAGATTCAGGTAAGGGAGCTGAACAGGTATTTCAGCGACCTGGCTCCCGGAGACATGATACTAAACAACTCCGCATTCTATGGAAACACACATCACGCCGATTATACCCTGTGCGCGCCTGTCTTCTACAAGGGCGAACTCCTGTTCTGGAGCCTTCTGAGAGCTCACCAAGCAGACTGTGGAGGGACAACGAACGGCGTGGCGGACACGTATCTCCCGCTGGCTCGAGACATCTACGAGGAAAGCGTGCACTTTCCGTGCGTGAGGGTCCAACGAAACTACAGGGAAATCGAGGATGTCATACGGATAGCCAAAGTTCGCATCCGCGTTCCGGAGCAGTGGTATGGTGATCATATCGCTCAGGCGGGGGCAGTGAGGACAGGGGAGAAACGAATCATCGAGCTGTGCGACAGATACGGAGTGGAAACGATAAAGGAATTCGTGGAGAGTTGGTTCGCCTACGGAGAGAGGCTGATTCGGGATGAGATTCGGGGGATGCCTAGGAAAACTATCAAGGCCACTTCGAGGGGTGACCCGTTGCCCGGGGTTGCCCCTTCTGGAGTGCCCCTTAAGGTAACGATAAAGATCGATCCTGACGAGGAAAAGATAGTCATCGACTTGAGAGACAACATCAAGAGCCTGCGGTGCGGACTTAATCTCTCAGAAGCCACGACCCTCGCCGCGGCCTACGGCAGCATCTTCAACAACGTGAGCAAGGATGTCCCGCACAATCATGGCAGCCTGAGGAGGATAGAAGTCCTGATGGCCGAGGACAGAGTTGTGGGGATACCCAAACTTCCTACGTCGACGGCAGCCGCGACCACCGTTCTTTCGGACCGGCTGTTCAATCTCATTTCATCGGCGTTCGCACAGCTGGGTAAGCCCTACGGGTTGGCGGAAGGAAATGCAAGCAGTGATCCTTTGGGTGCGGTCATCAGCGGCTGGGATCCGAGGAGAAAGCAATCGTACGTGAACCAACTGTGCACGGGCTGCAGCGGCGGCCCGGCCACCCACGGTCATGACGGCTGGCTCACCTACGGGGTTCCCGGTCAAGCTGGAGTGATAAGGCTAATCGCTATCGAACTTGCGGAGCAGAGATTCCCATTGCTGTACAAATGGCACGAATTGGAGCCGGACACGGGAGGCGCGGGTGAATGGGAAGGGGCTCCAGCTCTGCGGGTCACGTATTCCCCAAGGTTCGAAGAAATGTCAGCCGCATACCTGACAGATTGCGCGGTTTTTCCTCCAATGGGAGTTCTTGGCGGCATGCCCGGTGCCCGCGCAGTGGCCAGCCTCGAAGACCAGGGAGTGCATATCGAAACCCCCCTGATGGGTGGGGTGGTCGTCATGCCGAATCAGGAGCTAACGGGCCAAGACGCAGGCGGAGGAGGGTATGGCGATCCTTTGCGCAGGGACCCGGAGCTCGTAAGGAAGAGAGTCAGAGAAGGCCTGCTGAGCGTAAAGAGGGCGAAGAGCGTGTATAATGTTGTGTTGGACACAAGAACCGAGTCGTTCGAAGTAGACGCTCGAGCCACTGCCATGAGGAGGCGTGAATCGAGAGCGAAGAGGCCAGGCGCCGGGCGTCGCAGCAAGACCTAGGCGAGTTCTCGCCCTTCCGAAGGATGTCTGTCTTCAACAGGAAAACGCTCATATCGTCAACTCCGTCACGCTAAAGTGTTCTTGGCCTATGCGATGTCTATTGACGTCGGAGGTACGTTCACAGACTTGTGCGTACTGGACGAACAGACGGGGAGAAGGTCGTACCATAAATCCCTAACCACCTACGATGATCTGACGAAAGGAGTACTGGCCGTGATCCGGCTTGCGGCCGACGACGAGGAACTCGGACTATCGAATATGCTCAACCTTACGAGCCGAATCGTACACGGGACTACCGTCGCCACTAACGCGTTGATTGAAGGCAAGAAATCCAAAGTTGGTGCTATGATCACCAAAGGCTTCAGGGACACGCTGTATCTGCGCACGGGCGAAGGAAGAACGAATCCGTACGATTTTCATGTCGATTATCCCGATCCTTTTGTCCCGAGATACCTCACTTTTCCAATCGAGGAGAGAATCAATGCCGAGGGAGGCGTCCAAACAATCCTGAATGAAGGCGATGTAAGGAAGGCCATCGGAATAATGCGAAAGTACAAGGTCGACGCGATCGCCGTGCTCTTTCTTTGGTCGATCGCGAATCACGCTCACGAGAGGAGGGTGAGAGAGATAGTAAATGAGCTTCTACCCGAAGTGCCGGTGTTCCTCAGCCATGAGGTCAATCCAATTCTGCGCGAGTATCAGCGATTCATCTCCACCGCCATAGACGCATCCCTCTATCGGCTGGTGAAGGACTACACCTTGAAGCTCGAAGCTGCTCTCAAAGCCGGCGGATTTCACGGACAACTCTTCATGATGACTTCGACGGGTGGCGTGGTGGGAGCTAGAGAGATGGCGGAACACCCGATCTTGATAGTCGATTCAGGTCCTTCCATGATGCCCGTCGCGGGCCTCGCGATAGCGCGTCAAGAGGTAAAGTCGCAGACCTACATCTGCGTTGACATGGGAGGAACTAGCTTCGATGTCTCCTATGTTCGGGACGGTGAGATTCTGACGACATGGGACTCTATGGTGGGTTCAGATAATCTGGGCATCTCCAAGGTCGACGTCGAGAGCATCGGGGCCGGAGGAGGGAGCATTGCGTGGGTCGACAGCGGTCGCCTTCTGCATGTCGGCCCCAAGAGCGCCGGCTCGGAGCCGGGTCCCGCGTGCTACGGAAAAGGCGGAAAGCTGCCTACCGTGACCGATTCCAACCTAGTCTTGGGCTACCTTAGCCCCACCTCGTTCTTCGGAGGGAAGTGGCAGCTTTCGAAAGACCTTGCCAGCGAGGCGATCCAAAGGCACATCGGTGACAGGCTGGGGACGGACGCGATCCACGCGGCACACCTCATCAACAATGTGGTCAACACCAACATGCTCTCCGCGATTCGCGAGCTCGGCATACGACGTGGTGTCGACCCGGCCAGCCAAATCCTCGTGTCGGGGGGAGCCGCCGCCGGTCTGCACGCTCTCTCTATCGCGAGGGCGCTGCGGATGAAGAACATCATCATACCGAGGTGTGCGGGAGTACTCAGCGCCTACGGCGGAATAGAGGCGAACATCCAGAGAGACTTCACGAGAAGTTACTACTGCGAGACAAACACCATAGACTACCCTGCGCTGAAGAGAGTATTGCGTGGGCTTGAAGACCAGGCCGCGCAGTTCCTCAAGCGCTCAAAGATTCCAAAGCGGAGGCAGAGCATCGCCTTCTCCACCGAGGCGCGGTATCCCTTCCAGGTTCACGAACTCGAGGTCCCGCTTTCATCTGGCCGTATGAGCCCGGAACTGATCAAGAAGCTGATAGAGGACTTTCACGAAACCCATGAAAGGGTGTACAACACGAGGAGCCCCGCACAGTATCTTGAATGCGTCAACTGGAAGGCCAAGGCGATTGGCAGGACGATAAACAAGGCTGAAGTCGAGTGGCAGGCGGGGGGTGACATTTCAGATGCGGAGAAGGGTGAGAGGGAGGCCTGGTTCGACCCAGATGAGGGCTCGACCTGGACCAAGGTCTACGACGGCTCCAAGCTCGGGTATGGAACGCTGATCCCCGGTCCCGCCATAATCGAGGAGCTGACCACCACCATTCTTCTCCATCCCGGAGACAACGCTGCCGTAACACGGTCTGGCAATTACTTCGTCAGGCTGGAGTGACAGGCGACGTTCCCTGTGGCTTTCTGATTGTGATCAGGATGATTGTTTGGTCGGCCGCCGATTGATCGGACGGTCCGTCGACCTGATTATTCCTTCCATGCATGAAGTGACCTCAGGACGTTCCGACAAACTTACGCTGGATTATCCGGTTCCTGGCCTCCGGGAACGGCATGTCGTGCAGGAGCTCGTTCTTTATCCCGGAGTTCTTTAGCAGCCCCGCCAAAGCGAAGTACCAGGCCGATGTCGGGGTGCCCTCCTGGTAGGTGGGAAGCTCCAGCCGGAATATCCTTGTGAGGGGGTCGTACTCCGCGGTCGTCTCCTCGCCGAGGTCTTCCTGCATTAGCGCGACGATCAGGCTCACGGCCTTCTCGAAGCTCTCCTGTTTTATCTTGGGGTCGACCTTCTCGCCCAGTATGTTGATGAACTCCTGCCCTATCCTCTCTATCTGCTTCTCGTCTCGGATCGCCTTGGAGACGGCCTCCACGAACAGCTTCCCCATCCTCTGACCGTCGATTAGGAACGGCAGGTTGTCTGTGTTGGAGACCGAGGCGAGCGTCCTGCTCCCCGTCGACGTCCTCCAGAACTCCCCGAAGAGGTCCTCCCCGATGGCTCCCTTCAGCTCGCTGAGCATGAACTCGAAGCCCCGGCCCGTCTGGCTGTTGACTATGATTACCTCGGTGTTGTCCACGACGAATGCGCTCCGGCCCTGCATGTGCCTCCCGTAGCGGACCTTCATCTTCGATGAGGCGAACGGGAACGTCGGGAGCACGGGCGGGACGGAGGAGATCACCTTCACCTCGACGTCCTGTCTGCACGCGGTCTCCAGCTCCTCTGTGCACTCCTGGATCAGATGGAGCCCCCAGCTGTCGACTATGCACTTGAGGCTCTGCTGCGAGCGGAGTATCCCCTCCTTGAGCTTGAGAAGGACGCTCTGGGAGCCGAGAGAGAGATACCGCTCTTCGATAGAGTCCTGGGGCATGATATTCCGCTCCCTCACCTTCTTGAGCGAGTTCATCACCCTCCTCAGGGACTTTATGCCGCGCTCTCTCTCCGTGAGCACGTTCTGGAAGACTTCGGGGGGGAGCGCCTCGAACCTCACCGGCTTGCCCTCGAGTTCCTTCAGCGCGCCCTTCTTGATTAGCTGCAGCGACACCTGATACACCTTGGTCCTCGGGACGCCGGCGACATACTGGAGCTGGTTGACGGTGCTCGGACCATTCGAGAGCAGCGCCACGTAGACCTTCGCCTCGTACTCTGTCAGACCGAAGGCCTGCAACCCCAGAGCCAAGTCGCTTGATTCGTCAGCAAACCTCATGAAAACAAACCCACGCTCAGCGCCGTATTCATCGGGAACCGACAGTTCCTCGAGGTCCGTCACGATAACGTGCCGGGTCATCTTCGATAAACCATCATGTCAAGAATCCTTGTCACCGGGACCGCTGTCACCGCGGTGACACCTCTCGCGGTTACGCCGGCGATTTATCCGTGTCCTCTCTACCTTTCGTCTATGAGCACTTTTTCCTCCAAGTGGGAGAAATCCAACAGCCAGGGATTCACGTCAAAGATGCGTGAGTCCGTAAAGAACCCAGGTCCCCTCAAGCCGAGGTTGGACCTAGCCATCCGACAAATCCAGGTACAGGTCGCCAAGCTCGATGCGACGACATCCAAACTGAGAGAGAGGGATAACTCGATCTTCAACAAGGTCGTTTCATCTATCCAGAAGCACGACTCGCAGCATGCTTCAGTCTACGCGAACGAACTCGCGGAGGTAAGGAAGATGAACAGAATGGTCACACAGGCCAAGCTGGCCCTCGAGCAGATCACCCTCAGACTCAACACCATCACCGAACTCGGCGACATAGTCGTCACCCTCACCCCAGCGATGTCAGTGATCCGCAGCGTAAGACAGGGACTCGTCAGCGTGCTCCCGGAGGCAGAAGGAGAGATCGGAGAGATATCCGGCCTGCTCAGCAGCATCCTCGTGGATGCGGGCACGGTGGGTGGATACTCGCTGAACTTCGAGGCTGCCAACGAGGACGCGGAGAAGGTCCTTGCCGAAGCCGCAGCAGTGGCAGAGCAGAGGATGAAGGAGAAGTTCCCAGAGATTCCCTCTGGACTTCCCTCTGTGGAAGGGTCCGCAGAAACATCTTAGGAAGAAAGAAGAGTGGGGCCGAATCCCGCGAGGTCGACGAAAGGGCCACGCGGGAGAAACACCCCCTCTACTCCTCTTTTTCCGGAAAACAAAGTGGTAGATCGCAACTTGGTCGCGTCTCCTTGCAGTTATTTGGCAAAGCTCGTCGGCCGTTCAGTTTTTTGTTTCTATTTGTTGACTAAGATGGTGATTACTCAGCTCGGGTTCAGTACGTTCAGAGTGGTTAGTGGATAATATATTGGGAACGATTAATTCCATCAAGCTGCTCGCAGGTAAGAAAGAAGGCGAGTACAAGGGCAAGGTTGGGGTCGCTCTCAAGGAAATCGAGATTCAGAGGAGGGAGCTCGAAGGCGTAAGGGTACGGCTCGCAGAGAGGAGGCAGAAGCTGTTCGATTCGACGGTGAAAGCGGTCCAGGAGAAGAACAATGCCAAGGCGAGCGTCTACGCAAACGAGCATGCGGAGGTGCGCAAGACGATGAAAGTCGTGGAGTCGAGCGAGCTCGCGCTGACGCAAGTGACGCTCAGATTGCAGACGCTGCTCGAGATAGGAGACGCAATGTCACACATGACCAATCTCAGCAAATCGCTCAAGTTCGTGAGCCAGACTATGGAGGAGTTCGGCCCCGCCCTTGGCGCCACTACAGAGAGCATCAACGCCAGTCTGACAGAGACAATGGCGCACATGGGCAATATCTCGCCCGGATTCACGGTCAACATCCGCACGGAGAACGCCGAGGAACTCGTCGAGCAGGCAAAGAAGTTCGCCGACGAGCAGGCCGAGAAGCTCAATCAGACCCTCCACGTCATGCCGAGCAAGTTCGCTACCGACGTCCACATGGTCGAGGACCGGATACCTATTCTTGCCACGGGAGAAGAAGACGGCGAAGAGGAGAGCCCGATCCTGGGGACCATCTTCTCAAGAAGGGCCGACCCCAAGGTCGAGAACGAGGTCCTGACCTACGCCACCGCACACAACGGCGTAATTGACGTGTCGGAGACGTCGACGCACCTCGGGATACCTCAGGACGAAGTCGAACAGTCCATGATACGGCTGGTCGCCCAGGGCAAGGTAAAGTCACAACGGAGTGAGTCATCGCGATGAGTGTAGTAGCTGCCAGAGAGCTCGAAGAAGATGCTAGAAAGTACGCGGGTGAGGCGATCCGCCTCGACTCGCAGGGCGCGCACGGGATGGCGATACAGATGTACCAGAAGGCGATCTCGACATTGATCAAGCTCGTCCACCTGTACCCGGATTACAAGCTGAACCGGCACTACATGGAGCGCGCGGGGCTCTATCAGGAGAGGGTGAAGGCCATCCAGCAGGCGCACGGGCTCCTGCCTCGCGATATGCAAAACAGTGACGAATCCTCCTTCACGCCAATCGCCATAGCGGGTGGAAACGTAGGCGAAGGCAACGGCAATGGCAACGGGCACGCTGCCGAGAACGGCAACGGTAATGGTAACGGCAACGGGAACGGCGGCCCCAAGGGGCCCCAGATGGTTCAGCAGCTGAAGGCGTCCTTCAACGAGCTGGTCATCAAGGAGAAGCCCAACGTCAAGTGGGACGACGTCATCGGACTCGAGGACGCGAAGACCGCGATCAGGGAGTCGATCGTCTTCCCGTTCGAGAGGCCGGACCTCTTCCCGCTCGGCTGGCCGAGGGGGATGCTCCTCTACGGTCCACCCGGATGCGGAAAGACCATCCTCGCCGCGGCGACTGCTGCGGAGATCAACGGATACTTCATATCGATAGACGCAGCCTCGATTATGTCAAAGTGGCTTGGTGAGGCGGAGAAGAACGTCGCCAAGCTCTTCAACGAGGCCAGGAAGCTCCTCGAGAAGGGCGACCCGGTGATAATATTCATCGACGAGCTCGACTCCCTCCTGGGCTCCAGAAACAACGAGGTCGGCGGGGAGATCAGGGTGCGGAACCAGTTCCTGAAGGAGATGGACGGCATCCAGGACAAGGGGAAGCACACCCACCTGTACACGATAGGCGCCACCAACAAGCCCTGGGCGCTCGACTGGCCGTTCCTGCGCCGCTTCGAGAAGCGCATCTACGTGCCGCTCCCGAACTTCGAGGGAAGGATCTCGATGTTCAAGAACTACACTGCCCCGATCAACGTCGACCCGACCATAAGCCTCGAGGACCTCTCGAGGATCTCCGAGGGCTACTCCGGTTCGGACATACGCGACATCGCCCAGGGCGGACAGCTCCGCGTCGTGCGTGAGCTCTTCGAGAGCGGAAGGGCGCTGGACAAGAGCGCACAGCCCAGGCCTATCGTGATGACCGACTTCAAGGAGATAATGAAGTCGAGGAGGCCGAGCGTGTCGCCCGAGATGCTGCGCGCGTACGCGAACTGGACCGAGCAGTTCAAGGCCCTCTGAGCGTCCAACCTTCATAAAGCTCCCCGGCTGAGCGTGGGGAGCCTTGGAAGAGATCCCGTCGATACCTGCCCTAAAGGCGATGATAGGTCAGAAGGCCCGCGTCTCCGGATGGGTCCACGACGTCCGGCTCCTTGGCGGCATAAATTTCGTTCTTCTGAGGAACCGGGACGGCATAATTCAGGTGACGATTCCCAAGAAGGTGGTCGCCCCAGAGGTCATGACCACCCTCTCCTCGCTTCACCCCGAGGATGTGATAACGGTCTCCGGGCTCGTCAAGGAGGCTAAGCAGGCGAGTAACGGGTTCGAGATAATACCAGACTCCATCACGGTCGTCAGCGCGTCGGCCACCCCGCTCCCGCTCGACCCAAGGGGCGTCACCGACGCCAACCTGGACACGAGGCTGCAGTGGCGGACACTGGACCTGAGAAGGCCCGAGACTGCGGCCGTCTTCAAGGTGGAGGACGCGCTGATAACGGGGATGGAGTCTTATCTGAGGGCGAACGGCTTCATCCGCCTCTTCACTCCGAGCATCCTCGGAGGGATATCCGAGGGCGGGTCAGAGGTCTTCAAGATCGACTTCTACGGCAAACCCGCCTTCCTGCGGCAGGACCCCCAGCTCCACAGGCAGCTGGCAATCGCCGGAGGCCTCGGACGGGTGTATGACCTGGGCACGAACTGGAGGGCGGAGCTCTCGCACACGCCGCGCCACATCAGCGAGCACAGGACTATCGCCGCCGAGATATCATTCCTCGCCAGCGAGACTGACACGATGAGGGTCGAGGAAGGGATGATTGTCGCCGGCATAAGGAACGTCATCGCTCAGTGCGCGCCGGAGCTGGAACTCCTGCACGTCACAGTGGAGGAACCGAAGACGCCGTTTCCGGAGCTCGTCTTCCCCGACATATACGAGGTGTTGGAGAACCTCGGACACATCCTCCCCGAGGACGAGGACCTCGACCGCGAGTCGGAGAAGCTCCTCACAAACTACGTGAAGAAGGAGTATGGCTCTGACTTTTTCTTCGTCAACCGTTTCCCTTCGAAGATCAAGCCGTTCTATGTCATGCGCGTCGACGACGAACCGCGCTACGCGAGGTCCGTGGACCTCGTCTACAAGGGTCTGGAGCTCTCGTCCGGAGGACAGCGGGAGCACAGGCACGAGAGGGTCGTCCAGCAGGTCCGGGAGAAGGGGATGGACGAGGAAGGACTGAAGTGGTTCACGGAGCCCTTCAGGTACGGGGTCCCTCCACACGGCGGCTTCTCGCTGGGTATCGAGAGGTTCGCGGCAGCGTTGCTCAATCTCCCGAGCATAAAGGAGGCCGCCCTCTTCCCGAGAGACCCCGAACGGCTCCAGCCCTAGCGAACTCGCCGGCACGCTGGGAACCTTTTTCTCATCCGCCACAGTCTTGCCGTCGTTGTCGCCCCGATTCGCACCGGAGTCAAAATATGTGCTCGTATACGACTCGGACTGCGGGCCCTGCGACTCGTTCAAGCGAGTCGTGTCTTTCCTCGAGCCGCGCGGAAACCTAGAGTATCTCTCACTGCACGAAGCCGACAGTGAAGGCTTGCTCGACGAGATACCTCTCCGCTCGCGTCATGCCTCAGCGCACCTCGTGCGACCGGACGGTGATGTCCTTAGCGGCGCAGGGGCCATACCCCAGCTGCTCGAATTTCTTCCGGGCGGGTTCATCGCTGCGAAGGTGGTCGGTGGATGGGAGCCCGCAAGGCGGTTCGCCGGCTTCGCTTACGGGGTAGCCTCGAGGCTACATGATGGACGAGGCTGCAGGTCGATGAATGGCTAGATTTCCGTGAACAGCGCTCGGCCAGGCGCCTCTTTCCTTCATTGTTTCGTGAGGCCACGATCCTTGCTAGGCGAGAAGAACAGGGTGGCGGCGGCCCACAGAAGAATTGCAACCGCAACCGTGACCATCCAGTATCCCGCTACCCAGGCGACCCCCAACGCGGTGAACCTACCTAGGAAGTATGCAAACACTCCTGACGAAGCGACGAACCAGACCACGAGCAAGTAGAGGCGATTTAGGTTCCTGTCGGCAGTTACTGGCTGTGACGGCTGGATAATCTGCGAGGGCGCTACGGGCCCGTCGACCGTCGCATGCTCCCCCATGTCCCCCGAAGCGGAAGGAGACATTCCGCCCGCCGGCTGTCTCGGCATGTCCTCAGGTTCTTGAAGTGGTTCTGACGGAGCACTTGAGAAGGCGTCGATCGGTTCGGGGGTAGCCCGGTTGTTCGGGGACTCCGTGAACGGAGCTGCCAACGACTCAGGAGCGGTAGCCTCCCCTGAGAGTGAATGAGCGGTCGATTCATCTGTTGTTGTTGGGGGGTCGCTTGTGGGAGTTTCGAGAGCGTCGAGCATTGGCCCGGGAGAAGAATCGGCAGACGCGGACTCGTCCGACGGAGGCGATTCCCCGGGACCCTGAGAGTTAGGAGCGAGAGTCGTTTTAGCTGTTGGTGTCGGCGCAGGTGCACGATCGGAAAGAGGTTTCCGACTTGGTTTCTTCAAAGTGCGAGGGGTTCCCTTGCTCGGGACTGTCTCTACCGGCGGTCGCACAAGCATGAACTCGCTGATGAGCATTTCGTGGGCTTCTATGGCCTGCTCGAGACTCAGCACCCAGTAGGGACTCCACCTCCAGAGTCGCGACATCTTTCCGTGCACGATGAGGTCATCCCTCTCTTGCGGAGTCGGCGGTCTGCCGACAAGCTTTACCGCCTCCTCGAATGCCGTTTCGGTCATTTCGAACACGTCAAGTTGTGGGTTATCCCGGGCGAGTAGTCGAAATAGAGCGTGCCAGCCGAACATTCGCCTCCTTGCCAGGTTATCTGAACTGCATACGAAGTAAGATTTGGAACCTGAACAGAATACTGGCCTGTGTTGACGGGGGAGGTGAAGTTCCCGGCAACGCCCGAGAGGATGATCGCAGTGGGTGTGACTCCGGTAGCATTCACCAGTCCCTCTAATTCCGCGTTCGACGGGGGCACATCATAGCCCGAAAATTCAAAACGGTAAGTAGTCGAGTTCTGATCAAGAAAGAATGTGCCTCCAGTCACCACTCCCTTCTGCCAAATGTAGGAACCGACCCAACCGATTGTTACGATATAGCTCCTGTTGTTTGGCAGAAATGTCGCGTAGCTTTCACCTTGGACCACGGTGGAATAAACATGACCTGAAGTGTCGGTGAAATTCAAGCTCGTGGCAGTGTCTCCCGCGCCTCTCAGTAGCACGTCACCCGAGACATAGACCATCGTCGGAGTATCGTTCGATTGCGCGGGCGCGCCTCCTGTGCTCCTAGTAAGAACAACTATCCCGAAAGCCAGCACGATTGAGCTTATGATCACCATCAAGACTAGCTGGTCTTTCTTTGATAGCTTGGGCACTTTTGTCCTCGCGACCAAGGGCTTGGTCCAAGATAAGCATGAATTAGGTAGAATTACTTCATGTCTTTTCGGGGCGTCCAGGCCAACCGCATTCGAGACGCTTGGGCAGTTCAGGTTTTTCTTGCGTTGTTGACTTAGAGTCTCAGGGTCGCTTCTCTCTCGAACTCGACTATGAGCTCGATGCCCTTCACCTGCTTCACTATCTTCTTGAGTGATTCGACCTCTCCGGAAAGCCGTTCGACCCTCCTGCCTGGGATAATCGCCTTGGTCAGCTTGCTCCCGTCCGGCAGCCAGACGGTATTCACGGTGAGCAGCCTGATGGGGTAGAACAGGTCCTCCAGGAACCTCCTGTCCGAGTTAGAGGCCGCTATCACCCACACCTTTCCTTTGAGCTGCTCCTCGAGTTTCTGCTTGATCTCTGGCTTGGAGCGGACGGTCGCCGCATCGACCTGCTCGACCTCCAGCACGAAGTTGCCGTCGACCTGGAAACTGCGCGATAGTGTCATCTTGTTTACGTCTGGAATCTTCTCGGCGAGCTTGACAAGCGCCCTAGACACCTGGATGTCGGCCTCCGTTATCTGACCTGCCGTCAGTTTGGCCTGACATTTGGCACATAGGATGCCTGTCTTTGCGTCGAATGCGCAAATCGGAATCCTCAGTGGCAAGATCGAAGAAAGGCGCGCATCTCATACAATATAAAAATTGCGGCCACTGAAATACTGCCAACCATATGGGGATGTAATCCCCAATGTGGCGTTATTTGGAGAGGTGAATTTCCATTGAGCTGACGTCGCTCGTGGCGCCCGACTCCAGGTTCTTGACCTGCTCCGTGGCGATATCCACGCTCGTCACGGTGACGCCCGGCACGAACCGCTTCGTTATCATCTGAGCCGCATCCACCGCCTTTGAGATTGCATGCCCGCGAGCCTTCAGGGTTATGTCGCCGTTCCCGTTCTGGAAGAGGGTCAGGCAGGCGATGACGTAGTTCATCACTGGCTTCTTCCCGACGAAGATTGTGTTGTTGTTTTCGCGCTGCGTGCTCATTTTTACTCGTTGCCCGAGCGAGCCTTTACGTTATTTATGTCTAGTGGACCGGCCGTTTCGCTCACTAGGTCGCATCCGCAAGAGTACTCTAGGCTACTCGCTTCTCTTGACCTTCCGCACGACGGCGCTTATCGTCTCTGAATCCGAGTTCGTCTTGATGAGCTCTATCTCGTCACCCGCCTCGATGCGCCCCTCCTTCAGGACCTTCAGGTAGAAACCGGTCCGCTCCGATTCGAGAAACAGCTTCACCATGGCGTTGGTCCCGAATCTCAATCCGAGTTTGAAGCAGGGAAAGCGAGGTTGGGTCACCCCCAACCGGGCCGAGCCTGTGACGAGAGTATCGCCGATATGGACGACCTCCTCCAGTAGTCCTTCAGTGGTGAGGTTTTCGCCGAAGGTTCCCCACGGCATCTCCATCCTGGGAAACTTTTCCATCCAATACCCGTAGTGTTCAGAAGGATACGCGTAGACCGCCTTGTCTTCGCCTCCGTGAACGGTCAGGTCGGCCTGTCGGTCCCCCTCAAGGTTGAGCTTCTTCACTGCCACCGGGCCTTCCACAGGTTTCTTGATTATCGCCGACAGGACTTGTGCCCCCCGGGAGTTCGCCATCTCACGCGGCGAACCGACGTTTACCGAAAGCACGCGCATGGCACTAAACCTCTAATGTTGGAAATTCCTTTTGTTCTTTCTAAGCGTATCCATACGGGCTCCGCTACGTTTATGGAACATAGAAGGGCGCTGCACGGTGTGCGGCTCTTCGAGTACCAAGGGAAGGAGCTCTTCAAGAAGTACGGAATCCAGGTCCCCAAGTCGCAGGTCATTCATGACCCGGCGGACGTCGGGTCGGCACTCGAATTGGTCGGCCTGCCAGCTGTGATCAAGGCTCAGGTGCTCGCAGGGGGAAGAGGAAAGGCAGGGGGAGTCGTGGTCGTCAACTCTGAGGAAGAGGCGACGAGGGAAGCCTCCAGGATAATGGACCTCAGGATCGGAGGCGAGAGGCCGACCGCCCTGCTCGTGGAGCAGGCATCCACCCACTCAGGCGAGATGTACCTCTCGATCACCCTGGACAGGCGTCGCAGGAGCTTCGTCCTCATCGTCGCCAAGGCGGGAGGGGTAGAGGTGGAATCTGCCACCGGGCAGACGGTGGAGCCGATTCCGGTGACAGGGCTCTCGCACGCAGCTGCGGTCTCGCTGGCGTCCCGCGTGGGACTCTCGGGCAAGAGCAGCGAAGACTTCGTCGCGATAGCGATCGCGCTGGAGCGCCTTCTGAGGGAGGAAGAGTGCGAACTGGCCGAGATCAACCCTCTGGCGATACGGCCGGACGGCTCCCTGCTCGCGCTCGATTCCAAGGTGATCCTCGATGACAATGCCCTGTTCAGGCACCCGGAGTTCTCCCAGTACATGCCGGAGGACCCTCTCGAGGGAGAAGCAGCTAAGGAGGGATTCGCGTTCGTGAGGCTGGACGGGAACGTGGCGGTCGTCGGGAACGGCGCCGGACTCGTGCTGTCGACCCTGGACCTCGTCGCTGATGCGGGCGGCAGACCCGCCTGCTTCCTGGACCTGGGCGGCGGTTCCCAGCGGTCCAGAGTCGAGGCGGCTCTGAGGCTCGTGAAGAAGCTGCCCAACGCAGAGAGGATTCTGGTAAACATCTTCGGGGGCATAACCCGCACGACCGA
>JAPCJR010000032.1 GCA_027886865.1 Nitrososphaerota archaeon | reverse complement strand
TTGGAGGTAGCTGACAACATCCTGGCGATGGTGCAGGCGGTCCAACGGAAACTCCCGAACGGGGAGCGTAACATAAGGTCTGTAATCGTAAAGACGACGATGGGGAAGCCGGTTAAGAGCAAGGTCGAAGAATCTTGAGCAAGCAGGTCCAGGTTCAGAGGGAATACAGTCCTACCAAAGTCTCGACCATCGAGAAGATAGTCCGTCTGACGAATGATTATCCAGTCATAGTCATAACGCAGCTCTCAAAGGTGCGCTCGGCGCAACTGATGGCTGTTAGGAAGGTCCTACGCGGAAACGCCGAGATAGTTGTAGTAAAGAACAAGCTGGCAAAGATAGCCTTGAAGAGGGCCGGCATAAAGAACGCAGATGAGCTCCTGGAGCACCTGACCGGACAGAATGCTTTGCTTTTCTCGAGGATGGACCCGTTCAAGCTTTACCTGCTCCTCGAGAAGAACCGTGTAAGCCTCGGTGCAAGGGCCGGAGACATCGCGCCCAACGACATCATCGTGCCTGCAGGCAACACCGGGCAGCCTGCCGGGCCCGTACTCAGTGAGTTTAGGGAAGCTGGAATCCAGACGAAGATTGAGGCGGGAAGCATCTGGGTCGTAAAGGACTCGGTGGCTGTGAAGACCGGAGCCGAGATATCTCCCAAGCTCGCGAGCCTACTGTCCAAACTCGGGATCAAGCCCATCCGCGCCGGACTCGCCATAGCCCTCGCGTACGAGAACGGGCTCATCTACGCGGCCGACGCCGTCGCCATAGACCTCGAAAAGTACAGGGAGAGCCTGCTGTCAGGGTTCGTCTCTTCGCGGGCGCTAGCGGTATACATCGGTTACCTCACCAAGGACACGGCACCCGAGATAATAGCAAAGGCCTACAGGGAAGCATTCGCCCTCGCGGTCGAGGTCGGAGAGATTACTGTCGAGAGCGCTCCGGCAATCCTAGGAAAGGCGGAAGCGGAGGCAGGAGCTCTCTTGGCGAAGGCCAAAGAGAAGGGCTACCAGTAGAAGTCTCGGCCACTCGCGACCAATCCGAAATAGCGGATATTTGACGACAATATGAGAGCGGAGCCTACGCTCCGCTGAGTTTGAGAATCCTTAGCTCACAGAAGCTCGGAGGTTCTGTAGAATCGACTTACCCGAACAGGGATGCCAGACCCGCGAGGGCTTCCTCTTCCTTCTTCTCCTCTTCCTTTGGCTTCTCTTCTGCCTTTGCCGGACCTGCCGCAGGTGCCGCAGCAGCTGGAGCAGCGACCGCCATCGCAGAGGCGTTCTTCAGAGCCTCGTCTATGTTGATCTCACTCAATGCTGACGCTAATGCCTTCACCTTGACTGTGTCGACGTCGACACCGGCAGCCTTTACGACGCCGGACAGGTTCTCCTCATTGACTGGCTTGCCTGCCTTGTGAAGGAGAAGAGCGGCATACATGTAAGAGTCGGTCATTTTACAAAGCCGCGCCATCCTTCTAGTGCTTTTATAGTTTTCGAGCGCATCGTCTTCCGGGTGTGGAATCTTTGGCCCCTATCGCGACCGACCCGATCATAATGCCTTACTTTATTTACCAATTGAGGAAAGCGACGTAGTCTACAGGCGCGTTTCATGAACGAAGCGAAGGCGATACTCCAGGAGAAGTTCTCGAAGGACTACGAGAAGTACTATCTCGTCGACCTGTTCAAGCGGAAAGGCTTCGTGAGGAAGAAGTGCGAGAACTGCGGGAAGCACTTCTGGACGCTCAAACCTGAACGTACCCGGTGCGACGACCAGCCATGCTCGCCGTACACTTTCATCGGCGACCCGCCAACCAGTACCAAGCTGGACTACGTCGGAACCTGGAAGAAGGTCGAGCAGTTCTTCCGCAACAACGGGCACACCATCATTCCGAGGTACCCCGTAGTGGCCAGGTGGAGACCGGACCTGTACTTTACGGTAGCATCAATAATCGATTTTCAGAGGATAGAGGGAGGCAAGGTAATCTTCGAACTTCCGGCAAACCCACTAGTGGTCCCTCAGATGTGCGTGAGGTTCAACGACCTACCGACGGTAGGTGTGAACGGGAAGCACAATTCGTCGTTCTGTATGATAGGACAGACGGCGCTCGCTAACAAGGATGGGTATTGGAAGGACAGATGCGTCGACCTGGACTTCGATCTGGTAACCAAGGTGCTGGGGATTCCGGAGGAGGAGCTATCCTTCATAGAAGGGGTCTGGGTCGGATACGGCGCTTTCGGATATTGCATGGATTTCTTCGCTCGAGGTCTTGAACTCGGGAACGCCGTCTTCACCGCCTTCGAGGGTAACCTCACCAACTTCACGGAGATGAAGGAGAAGGTGATAGACATGGGATCTGGCCTTGAGAGGCTGGCCTGGATCACGCAGGGGACACCGACTTCGTACGACATAACATTCGCTTCCGTCCTCAAGCGGATGAAAGAGGTCTCCCCCGTTGATTACGATCATGACCTGTTCCTCCGCTACTCCCGCGTCGCGGGAGCTATGAACATCGACGACTTTCCGAACCTGTCCGAAGCTAGGGGCATGATAGCGAAGACGCTTGGAGTCTCTGCGAAGGACCTGACGGAGAAGCTCGCGCCGGTGGAGGCGCTCTACGCTGTCGCGGACCACTCCAGGACGCTCCTCTTCGCAATAGCCGATGGGCTCCTGCCGAGCAACGTGGGCGGGGGATACAATCTGCGAGTTGTGTTCAGGAGGGCGCAATCGTTCATACAGCGCTACGGCTTCAAGTTTGATCTTATCGATGCCATAAACTGGCATGTAGACCAGCTATCCGAGATGTTCCCTGAACTCGAGCAGCACAGAGGCGACGTATCCGAGGTGCTCGATGTTGAAGCCGGACGCTACGGTTCGGCGATGGAGCGGGTCTCGAAGACCATCTCTGGCCTCTCCGGCTCCAAGAAGGAGATCGGCACAGACGACCTCGTAAAGCTGTACGATTCCGACGGGATTACTCCCGAACAGCTGGTTCAGGCGGGGCTGAACGTCACCGTCCCCGACGACTTCTATCAGAGGGTGGTCTCCAAGCATACCCTCCAGAAGAACGAGGAGAAGGGTCCGAAGTTCGACATCACCGACGTACCGAATACGCGCCTCCTCTATTACGAGGACGTCGACACGTTCGAGTTCGACGCGCAGGTGCTGAAGAAGTACGAAGGCGGCTTCGTGGCATTGGACCAGACGGCCTTCTATCCTAGGGGAGGTGGACAGGAGCCGGACCATGGCACTGTCGATGGGAAGACGGTCGAAGATGTGATAAAATACGGAGGGATCGTCCTGCACAAATTCGCTGCAGAGTCTCTGACCGTCGGTTCGAAGGTCCACGGTGTCGTCGATTCCGTACGGAGGCAAAGAATCAAACGTATCCACACCGCCACCCACATACTGAACGGAGCATCGCGCCAGGTGCTCGGGCCGTGGGTGTGGCAGCACTCGGCTTTCAAGGAAGCCGACTATGGCAGGCTCGATATCACCCACTTTGCGCACCTCAACGACCAGCAGATCAAGAAGATCGAGGATGTTGCCAACGACATCGTGATGAAGAACCTCCCCGTGACGATTACCAACGTGCCCAGGAGGGTGGCCGAAGGCAAGTATGGGTTCAGGATCTTCCAGGGTGGAGTCGTGCCCTCGGGAACTCTCAGGATAATCAACATCGCCGACTGGGATGTCCAGGCCTGCGGTGGGACCCACGTCAAGACTACGGGCGAGGTCGGCCTGATTAAGATAGTAAGGACCGAAAGGGTGCAGGATGGGGTCGAGAGGCTGCACTTCGTCGCCGGCTATTCGGCCGTGGAATATGTGCAGGAGATGGACTCGACCCTCGGAAAAGCGTCATCGATCCTCAATACACAGAGGGAGAACCTAGTCAAGGTCCTGGAGGAACTCCAGCAAAAACTGGAAGAGACCTCGAGGCGTGAGAAGAGCCTAGGCGAGAAGCTCGTCGTCGCATCGATTCCGGAAGTGCTGTCTTCGTCACGGAGCGTCAAGGGGGTAAAGGTTTATTTCTCCAACGGCCAGGATATGACCGAAGAACTGATTGTTAGCCAGGGAAGCAAGTGCATAACAGCAGATCCCTCCCTCGTCTACGTTAGTCTGTCGCCCCGCGGGAGCGCCGCGAGGATCGTCTGTTTTGCTGGCACCGCCGCGGTAGGACTGGGCGTGCATGCCGATGCAGTGGTCAAAGGCCTCGCCAAGCTCCTCGGAGGTTCAGGAGGAGGGACGAAAGCTTTCGCCCAGGGCGGTGGTCCCAACTTGGGAAAGATTGGAGAGGCCTCCGAGGGCATCTACGACCTGGTTTCAGGACTCGTCCGGGGTTAGCACCGTTTGGCGTCCTACGAGAAATACTGGCTCAATGTATGGAATGAGAAGCGTCTCTTCGAGGCCGAGCCGCTCTTCGGCAAGAAGAAATCGTTCGTGACCTTCCCCTTCCCCTACATGAACGGGCCGCTGCACATAGGGCACTGCTTCACCGCCACGAGGGTCGACATCTATGCCCGCTTCAAGAGGATGCAGGGCTACAACGTCCTTTTCCCATGGGCGTGGCACTGGACAGGAGAGAGCATCCCCGGGATGAGCTACCGGCTCTCGCAGGGCGACCAGTCAGTGAGGAAGGCGTTCCTGGAGATGGACGGCGTTCCGCCGAAGGAGGTGGAGCGCTTTGTGGATCCGGAATACCTCGCGTCGTACTACACCAGGGTGAGCCGGGAGGCGGTGAAGGAGACCGGCTTCTCCGTGGACTGGAGGAGAGAGTTTAGGACGGTTGACCCGGCGTTCAAGAAGTTCATCGAGTGGCAATACCTGCGGCTGCGCGAGCTCGGATACGTGGTCCAGGGGACGCACCCGGTGGTGTGGTGCAAGCGCGACGAGAGCCCGACCGGTGACCACGACAGGATGGAGGGGGAGGGCGTCTCCCCGGAGGAGTTCAACCTCATCAAGTTCAAACTCGGGGACGCATGGCTCGTCGCAGGGACGCTGAGGCCGGAGACCATCTTCGGCGCGACCAACCTGTGGCTGCATCCGGAAGGTTACTACTGCGAGGCCGAGGTCGACGGAGAGAGATGGATAATCAGCTCGTCCGCGGCCAACAAGCTCGCCGAGCAGCAGCACAAAGTGAAGGTAACACGGGAGTTCAAGGGGAGTGAGCTCCTCGGAGCGATAGTGAGCGCGCCGATAACCGGAGCTTCGCTGCCGGTCCTCCCGGGGACCTTCGTGGACACAGAGCTGGTGACCGGCGTCGTGTACAGCGTGCCCGCGCACGCGCCCTACGACTACATGGGTCTGGTCGACATCCAGGAGGAAAGGACTGGTGCGTCGCCCGCGATCGTGGAGATAGCCAAGAAGCTCAGCCCCATATCGATAATCTCGATCCAGGGATACTCCGATGTCCCAGCCCGGGACGAAGTGAAGAAGCGCGACATAAAGGACTCGAGCGACCCGAAGCTCGAGGAAGCAACGGCAGAGCTCTACAAGGCGGAGTTCCACCGGGGAGTCATGAAGGAGAACTGCGACGGATATCGGGGGCTAAAGGTGAACGAGGCGAAGCCCAAGATAATCGAGGTGATGAAGGCCCAGGGGTCGCTCGCCGCCATGCAGGAGCTCCCGGAGAGGGTGGTCTGCAAGTGCGGCACCAGATGCTACGTCAAGATACTCGAAAACCAGTGGTTCCTGAACTACTCAGACCCGGCCTGGAAGGAGAAGACAAAGACGCTCATCAGGAAGGCCAACGTGTACCCGGAGCAGTCACTGGAGTGGTACTTCTCCACCATCGACTGGCTGCGCAACTGGCCGTGCGCCCGGAAGTCTGGGATGGGTACCAAGCTGCCGTGGGACAAGGAATGGATAGTGGAGACGCTCTCTGATTCGACAATCTACATGGCCTTCTACACGATCAACCACATGGTCAACGCCGAGAAGGTGAAGTTCGAGCAGCTTGTGCCCGAGGTATTCGACTACCTGCTGCTTGGGAAGGGCTCGGAGCCCCACGTCGCTAAGCTTTCGGGGATAGACCCAAAGCTGCTGAACAACATGCGGAACGAGTTCCTTTACTGGTACCCGGTGGACATGAGGAACTCGGCGAAGGAGCTGATACCGAACCACCTGACGTTCTACGCGTTCCATCACGCAGCCATGTTCGAGGAGAAGCAGTGGCCTGTCGGCTTCAGTGTCAACGGGATGATCGAGATAGAGGGCCAGAAGATGAGCAAATCACGGAGCGTCTTCGTGACCTGGAGGCAGGCTCTGGAGCAGTACGGGGCGGACGCCCTTCGGGCCACGCTCGCTCTTGCGGCCGACGGAATGGATGACGCCGACTGGAAGTCCAAGAACGCCGAGGACCTGAAGTTCAAGATAGATTCGCTCTTCAGCTTCATCGAGAAGGGCCTCAGGGACTCGGTGAAGCGCGAGCCCGACCATCTCGACCGCTGGCTGCTTTCAGTGACGCACCGGAGGATAGAGGCGGTCACAGCCGCGCTGGAGATAATGAGGACGAGACGGGCGCTCTCCATCGCCCTGCTGGACCTCTGGAACGACGTCCGTTGGTACCTGCGCCGCGGGGAGCAGCCCCGGAGGGAGACGCTGGAGCTGGTCTTCGGTTCCTGGATCAGGCTGCTGTCCCCATTCACGCCCTTCGCCTCCGAGGAGCTAAACAAGAGGATGGGCGGGAAGGGCCTACTGAGCACCGCAGACTGGCCTTCGTCTGTCGATTTCCCCACCGACGAAAGCGCGGAGATGGCCGAGCTGCTGATCAATCAGGTCATCGAGGACGCGAGGAACCTCCTCAAGATAATCAAGGACGAGAAGAAGAGCCTGAACCTCTATGCTGCGTCCGACGACGCCCGGGACTACTTCCTGGAGCTCTACAGGGCGCAGAAGGAGGCCGGAAACCGCGGAGACGTCATCAAGAAGTATGCCGGGACCGGGATCAAGCCCGAGAGGGTCATAAAGCTCCAGCACGAGCTGGGGGAAGAGCTGGCTGCGAGGCTTGCGTCGCTGAAGGGATTTGACGAGTTCTCTATCCTGGCTGCGGCTTCTGCGTTCCTCTCGAACGAACTTGGCATCGAGGTGAAGGTCTACAAGGCAGGTGCGAAGGACATCTATGACCCGGCCAAGAAGGCGAACGGGGCACTGCCGTTCAAGCCGGCCTTCTTTCTGGAGTAGTTTCAGCAGAGGATCTACGGAGCGAAGCGCCGTAGGCTTGATCGATGCTGCGCTTTTATTCTCCTGGCTTCTGAATACGCGTGAAGACGCTTCTGACCCGCATCCCACCTCAGCTTGATGGCAATGACTCGGTCGTAGACCGCCAACCGAGCGCAGCCAATGCCCGCATCATCGCGCACATCGACATGGACTCGTTCTACGCTTCGGCTGAAGCGCGGAGGAACCCAGCCCTGAAGGACAAGCCGGTCGTGATAGGGGCTGAGCCCAAAGAGGGGAAGGGAAGGGGAGTCGTCATCTCCTGCAACTACGCCGCGCGCAAATTCGGGCTTCGATCAGCGATGCCGATCTCCGAGGCCTGGCGGCTCTGTCCGGACGCCGTCTATCTCCACCCCGATTTCGAGTACTACGAGTCGCTGTCCAGCGAAGTGATGAAGATAATCAAGAGCAAAGTAAGGGTCTTCGAGCAGGTGAGCATAGACGAGGCCTTCGTGGACCTCGCAGGCGTGGCGAGCACCTTCGAGGATGCCGGGAGCTGGATGATACAGCTGAAGGCTGAACTCAAGAGCATGACGGGGCTCACCTGCTCTATCGGATTGGCCGAGACCAAGTCGGCGGCGAAGATTGCCACAGACTTGCACAAGCCGGACGGGATAACGGTCATCGGCCCCGGTCAGATCAGGCAAAGCCTCGCAGTCCTCCCGATCTCGGTCATCCCGGGAGTGGGCATGAAGACCGAGCTCACGCTCAAGGACCTCGGAGTCGCGAAGGTCGGGGACCTCCAGACCTTGGACCCCGCCGTCCTGAAGAGACGCCTTGGCACATCTGGGCTCTGGTTATGGGAAGTGGCGAACGGCATCGAGAACTACCCGGTCAGAGAGCACGAACTGAAGTCGTTGAGCACGGAGCGGACGTTCGAGGAGGACACAGAGGACTGGGGCAAGGTCGACGAGCTGGTCTCCGGACTGGCGTCCGAACTTGCAAGCAGAGCCTCGCTGGCTCACGTCATCTTTCGGAAGGTAGGAATCAAGATTCGCTTCAGAGGGTTCGAGACGCACACCCGGGAGACCAGACTCGCCACTTTCTCGAGCGACGGCAAGGTCATCGCGAAAGAAGCCAGCTCGATGCTGCATGAATTTCAGGACAAGAAACGGCCCGTGAGGCTCGTCGGCCTCAAGGTTTCGGAGCTAAGAACAGAGACCGCCGATCAGACTAGTATTACTGCCTGGTTGGAGAAAAAAGAGAGGGCCGAGTAGGCGCTCTACACCGAGCCCCCGATTCTGAATAGTTTGGTGCCGCAGACTGGACAGACGCCCTGTACCGCCTTCTTCCCGTTCTTCATGGTTATGTTCTGCGGGGTCTTCATGTCTCTCTTTGCTTTACATTTCACGCAATAGGCCTGGACCAATTTCGATTCGCCTTGCCAGTGGAGCGTCAAAACAGTCTATAAACGTTACAGGATGATTTTCCTTCTGCAAATTGCCAAGAACCAGATGACATCCATCTTCAATAATGCCTAGGATTTACTTTGCGAACTGCCGAATCTTCTCCACTATGAACCGTGCGGAATGCCCTTGAAAAGGAACCGGATTAGTTGCCAAGCGAACCATCAAATCGCGGGCTGCCAAACTTTATAGGCCCAAAAAGTGACCAATACCAACCTTTGTCGTCTGAAACTCTACAAGAGGTAGCTTTGGAGAGTTCCAAGGACGAAATTACCGACCAGATGGTCTACAAGAGGCTCTCGACTCTTGGGATTGAAAGAAATACTGATTTTCGCGGAATATTAAGCAGTCTCGCAGATATGGAACATAGACATTACGAATTTTGGAGTAAATACATTCCAAATGCAAATGTCAAACCGAGCATGCTCAGGGTCTATCTCACCCTCTTGATGAGGATCCTCTTCGGGACCACCTTCGCCAGCAAGTACCTGGAAAGAAACGAGGCTTCGGTGATTGCCAAGTACAAGAGCATTGCAAGCCTCATCCCGGAGTCGGACCGGGCGGAGTTCGAACTTATGCTCCAGGACGAGGTGACCCACGAAAAGGAATTCGAGCTCAAGACTCAATCCGGTGCCGTCAAGTACATCTCGTTCGTGGTCCTCGGACTCGCGGACGCGCTCGTAGAGATCGCGGGAATCCACGCTGGGTCCCTTGGAATCTATGACTCAACGCGGCTCGCCGGTCTCGCCGGGGTGGTCGCGGGGGCGGCCGCATCCATCGCCATGGCTTCTGCTGCCTATGCCCAGGCAAAACAGGGTTTCGAAGGGTCGGCGAGCCTGTCTGCCGCGTACACGGGGGTATCCTATTTCGCGGCCGCGCTGATTCTGGCCAGCCCGTACTTTGTCACCGAGCAGATGGCCTATGCTCTTGGCACGTCACTTACTTTTGCAGTGATCCTAATAGCTTTCGTCAGCTTCTACAGTTCTGTCATATCCGGCAAGCCGTTCACGAGGGACTTTTTGGAGATGACCGGAATAATGTTCGGCGCTACGGTCGCGCTCTACATACTAGGAACAGTAATCCACATACTGTTCCACATAACCATCTAGAACAGCTCGATCCAGATGCCGTTCGGGTCCTTGATGTAGGCCCAGCGGCTCTTCTCTGTCTTCATCTCTGCGGCCACGGGGTACCTGAGTTTTTTCGCCTCTGCCAGAAACTTGTCGAGGTCCTCCGTCTGAAACGCGAGGTGGTCGAGCCCCTCTCCCACGACATATTTCGTGTTGTACTCGCTGTCCTGGTCGTACGCGTTCAACTCCAGGTTGAAACCGTCGTCCACGCTGACAAGGTTCACGACCTCTCCTTTTGCGACCGCAATCTTGCTCCTACCTACCTCCTTCATCCTCAGGAGCTTCGTGTAGAACTCGACCGACTTGCGCATGTCCTTGACCCTTATTCCCGCATAGACGAAGGTTACCTTCAAATTATCTCTCCATAGTTATTCGCAAGGTATGATATGAGATTTATTATCGCAAAGACATTGTGGTCGTCGCTTGGCCAGGATCCTTTATGCGGTCAGCCCCATCGGGCTAGGACACGCCTCCAGAGCCGCCGCTGTGGGGACGAAGCTGAAGGAGAAGGGTCTAGAGGCAGAGTTTGCCACGGGTGCGAACGCCGTCCCCTTCCTGAGGTCCTATGGTTTTACGGTGCACGATATCGTCACCGAACCGACTCCCTCAGAAAAGAACGGAACCATGCGGTACCCCGCGCTATGGTACATCCGCTACTGGTCCGGTTACCGGTCCACAAAATCGAGGATGCTTGAGCTCATGGGTCGGCTGAAACCTGAGCTGGTGGTCGGTGACGAAGAGTTCTCTTCGGTCTCTCTAGCGCTTGAAGATAATGTCAAGCACGTGATGGTCTCGGACGAACTGGAACTCGGCTTCGCCCGGAGCCCGTTGTCTAGGTATATCGAGCGGAGAGTTTCAAGATGGTACACGACTCTACAGGAGTCGGTCTCCGA
>JAPCJR010000020.1 GCA_027886865.1 Nitrososphaerota archaeon | reverse complement strand
TGCTCGGCGCATGACGGTCAACGGGGCGACCTTCGTGCTCATGGTCGGCGTCGCCCTCTCGGCGGTCGACTATCTTGCTGCGGGGTTCCTGGCTGGGACAATCCTACACAGGCCCGACATCGCGCCCATGCTGCGGGTATCGGCCAGCTTCATCCTCGCCCAGGCGGTCTTCCAGAGCGGGGTCGCGGCGCTCCTCGGCTGGAGCTACATGGGTAAGATAGGAGCGACCAATATCGTGCAGGCCGCCCTCAGACTGGCGGTGGTGGCCCCCCTCCTCTACCTCGGTTATGGCGTCTACGGCGCGCTCGCAGCGTATTTCGTTTCCGTCGCGCTGGGAGGACTCCTGGCCTACTCCCTCCTCTGGCGCGGCATGCGCGGGCCGGTGGCCTCGCGCGGACATTTCGGCCCGGACGTACGGACCCTGCTCTCCTACGGGGGAGAGCTCTTCGTGGGGACCTTCGTGACCAGCATCTCAGCGCAGTACGTCGTCTTGATACTCGCTGTCATAGCGTCCAACGCATACGTCGGGTACTACCAGTCCGCGGCGAACTTCATCGCCGCCATCACGCTCACGTCCGGCGCGATAACACAGGCGCTCTTTCCGGCCTTCGCCCACCTCGAAGGGAGCGGGTCGGACGTAGCCCGCGCGTTCAGGTACGCGACAAAGTACATGGGCTTCGCCATCACCCCGATAATCTTCCTGTTGATGGGCGCCTCGCTCCAGATAATCAGGCTCCCGCTCGGCTCTTCCTACGCGACCGCCTCGACGTTCCTCACCCTGCTCGCCCTCTCGAACATCTCCTTCCTCTTCGGTCACGGCGTCCTTCCTTCGTTCTTCAACGGCATGGGCCGTCCCCGTTACTACATGCTCTTCAGCATCGGTGCAGCGGCCGTGCTCTTCGCGCTCGCTCCACTCCTATCGATCGGCGCCGGGCTCGGGGTCGTCGGCCTGATACTCTCGATACTGACCGCGAACGTCGTCGCGGTCGCAATAGGTCTCTACCTTGCGTCTCGCTTCCTCGACGCTCACGTCGACTTTCGGGCTTGTGGTTCCATACTCGCCTCTTCGCTGCTAGCCTATCTGGCCGTGGTCGCGATCTCGGGTCTCCGCCTCGGGGACGCCGTGCTTCTTCCTCTGGAAATCGCGGCGTTCGTCTTCGTGTACCTGACCGCGGCTCCCCTCCTCAAGGCCGTGGGCATGAAGGACCTCGACATCCTGCAGAGCGCTCTGGGTGGGCTGGGCCGCTTCCAGGTGGTCGTGCAGCCCGTCCTGCGCTACGAGCGCTTCATCCTGCGGGTTAGCCGGATGGACGGGTAGGCGCTCCGACTACCGCGAAGCCTTTTATGGGTGCGCGCGCCGCGAATCTTCATGAACCGTACGGCAATGGCGCTTTCCGCAGTCGCACTCCTGATGTTGCTAGGAGGGGCGGTTGGCAGTGTGAGCGCAGCGACTCCCGGTTTCGCCGCCTACAAGGTCCAGTTCGCGTCGCACGGCACGTCCTATTCGCTCGTCGTAAATGAGACCGTCGCCGCCACCTCGAACAGCTCTTACGACAACCTCATCTTGAGTCTCACAACAGGGACCTGGAATTCCAGCTATTCTAGGTCAATTAATTCCTCTTCAGACGTGTCCCCGTTCCTGCCCTCGATAACGAACCAGTCGTTCAGCTATGCTTCGGTATCCGGTAACTTTACTGCGGGCATCACCAAGAACGGGACTCTGCCGTTGCAGTTCCAGGGGAAGAGTTACACTCTGACCACCTACTCTTTGACCGCGAAGGCTGTCTACAACGGTTCGACGACCGCGTTGCAGGGCGAAGTCGCAACCTTCCCATCAGGCCTCGTATACTCAGTGAGCATCAACGTGAACTATCCGTCCTTCCCTGGTCTCGGCCTCCAGGGCATTATGGGCGGGATCAACTCGAGTTTATTCCCGATACCCAATGGGCTCAGTGCTGCCATTACAGGCCAGAGCACGGCTAACGTCAGCCTCATCCTCATTTCCACCTCTCTCCCTCTGAACTCCGGTTCTGCATCCACGACTGCCCAGGTCGCCTCAATCGGCATAGGCGCCGGGGCCGCCGTCACGGCGTTGGCAGTCGGGCTGGGAGTCAGGCACCGCGGGAAGCACAGGGAAGTCGTACCCGAGCAGAAGCCCGAGCACTGGGTCGACTAGGCACACGGGTCATCCTCCGTAGAGGCGTGATATCTCGTTGACACAAGTCCTCGAGCTGAACGCAGCGGTAAAGAACTACGGGTCGAAGACGATAGGGCCGATAACCTTCTCGGTCGGCAAGGGGGAGGTGGTCGGCCTCCTAGGTCCCAACGGCTCCGGCAAGTCAACCTCGATTAGACTGGCGCTCGGCCTCGCCCGTCCCACATCCGGCAGCGCCAGGCTGATGGGGCTCGACCCCGTCCGCGAACACTCAAAGGCCCTCGCCGGAGTCGGCTACTCGCCTGAGCTTCCCAACCTTCAGACGTTCATGACCCCCGTGGAGCTCCTCATGCTCATCGGAAGAGAGCTTTCGCTCGACTCTTCGGAGATGAAGGCGCAGATACCGAAGGTCCTCGAGGACGTCGGCCTTCTGAACTACCAGGATTACAAGATCGGCAAGCTCAGCAAGGGGATGGTGCAGAGGCTCAGCGTCGCGCAGTCCATGCTCGGCTCGCCGTCCCTCCTCATACTTGATGAGCCGATGATAGGGATAGACCCGGCTGGGGCCGTTCACTTCAGGGCGCTGTTCAGAGATTTCGTGGCCCGAGGCGGCACGATAATCCTCTCCTCCCACATCATGTCCGAGGTAGAGGCCCTGTGCACGAGCCTTGCCGTCCTGCACTCGGGGAGTCTGATCTACAGGGGAGCAATCGGGGAGTTCATCAGTGGCGCGCTCACGTCCCGCGTCATCAACGTGGAGGTGCAGTCCGCCACAGAAGGACTAGCGGCGACGGTCGGGAAAATACCTGGGGTGCTCCGGGTGACTGCGACCGATGCAGGCTTCAGCGTCGAGATGGAGAAGGGCTCCGACGTACGGGGCGAGGTCTCGAATGCGGTGGTCGAGTCTGGCGCCAAGCTCCTGTCGATAGGCTACTCGCGCAGCGAGCTCGACGAGGCTTACATGGCGGCGATCCGGGGGTCGAGCGACTGAACCTCAACAAGGTCTGGGCGTTCTCGCTCTACGAGGTCCGCCGGGCGGTCGCTCGTAAGAAGGTCCTGGCGCTCGTCGTGCTCACCATCCTGATCGACACCATACCGTACTACCTCCTCAGGACCAGCGCCCCCACCCTGTTCACTGTCTCCGAGAACCCCTACGCGTGGGTGCTCGGAATCTTCGTCCCGCAGGGTTTCTTCCTCCCTTTCACCGCCCTCCTAATCGCCGCGGGCTCGATGTCAGAGGAATACGAGCAGGGCACGGCCGAGGTGCTGCTGTCGAAGCCGGTGAGCAGGGATGAGTTCCTGGCCGGAAAGTTCACTGGAGGTTACATGCTGCTCACCATGGTGATACTGCTCAACGCGGCCCTCAGCGTCACAGCTGCCACCCTCGCGTTCGGCGGGCAGATGTCGCTCGGCGTCCTTCCCGCGGTCGTCGTGTCCCAGGTCTTCTCGTCGGTGGTCTTCTACTCCCTGGCGTTCATGTCCGGCGAGCTGGTCAGGCGGTCCTCCCTCTCCTATGTCCTCGCCTCCGCCGTCTACTTCACGAGCGAGATAGCGGGGATCTACCTGAGGGTCATCTACGAGTTCACCGGGAACGTGTTCTACCAGCACCTCAACTTCTACCTGCCCACGACGCCCGGCAGCTCTCTCACGGTCCTGATCGCGCAGCCCGGGCTTCAGGCGCCTGCCTTCGCCATCCTCCAGCTCGTGGGCATCGGCGCCACGGAGACCTCGATACCTTTCTCGGTCGGCCTGATCCTTGCCTATGCGCTGACCGCGATCATCCTGACCCGCCTGCACTTCAGCTGGGCCGACATCTCGAAGCGCGTCGCGTGAGTCGGCATCGACTTAAATAACGTCTGGCGTCGATTGGTCCGAGAAATCCTTGCGACGGCACTCCGAAGGGCCCTAGGTCGATGCCACCGATGAGGGTCCTGCACGTCTGGAACGTCTCGGGTGTTTCGAGCGTCATCGCCAAATGGATGGACAGAACTTGCGGCACGGAGAGCGAGGTCATCATGCGAAAGGCGTTCGACAAGTTCAACTTTACGAGCACCTACGGCAAGACCTGGAACGTAGGTGCGCAGACGTTCGTGTTTCGGGCGCTGGTGGAAGCAAGGAACTACGATGTGATTCACGTGCACAGCCTCGACAAGATAGTCCCGTACCTCAAGCGATTGTATCCGCGCAAGCCCGTCGTCCTTCACTACCATGGTGTCGGGCAAACGGAGCTTTGGTCGAAGTCGGAGAGCAGGTGGAAGAAGGCTGACGCGATCTTGATCTTTGGCGCCGACCAGCTGGCCAACGCACCCTCACGCGTTCAAGTGAGCGAGACCCCCGTCGACACGGACATATTTCATCCAATGGCCGAGAAACCAGTCCCTGGAACCGCTCTTCACATCGAGTTCGGTGAGGACGAGCTTGCGAACAAACTTGCGAATGACTACGACCTGAAACTCACTATCCATGACAGCAAGAAGAATCCCATCGAGCACAGCAAGTTCCCAAGTTTTCTTGGACGTTTTGAATACTACATAGACGTGAAGAACGACTGGTACAATAGGGGTGTCCGCTTGAATGACCTCAGCAAGACCGCGCTCGAGGCCCTCGCTGTCGGCAGCAAGGTCATCAAACCCGACAGGCTCATCACCGAACTTCCAGTGGAGAATAGACCGGAGGTCGTCGTCAAGAAGCTCTACGGCCTCTATCGGGGTCTCTTGGAGAAACGAGATGGGTCTCCTTAGGATAACGCGGTTCGGCAGCCGTCCCCTTTCTTTGGAAGTCGCCGGCAAGCAGTACAACCCATACCATTACGCGAAGAGAGCTGTCAAGTTCAGGAAATGGAAGTTCAGGAAACGAGGCGATAACTACGCCGTTGTCCATGACGGCCAGGTCATGCTGCTCAGCAAGTATCACTGCGCAGCAACCGTAAGCGAGTACTATACCCAGTGGTCTTACGATTACATTCCCACGGAGTTTTCCCTCAAGGGGCTGACGGTGCTCGATGCCGGGGCAGGATGTGGGGAGACAGCGCACCTGTTTCTGGAGAACGGGGCTGCAAAGGTGATCGCAATCGAGCCAGACCCCTCGGCGTGTGAAAACCTGAGGCAAACGATCAAGGTCAACGATTGGCCCGTCGAGGTGATCCAAGAGCCGTTCAAGCTTGAACACCTGAAGCTCAAGTTTGACTTCTGCAAGATGGACATCGAAGGTGGAGAAGCGGAGCTCTTGAAACTCGATGCCCTTCCTTTTCCGATAAGCATCGAAGTTCATTCTGAGGAACTCAAGAGGCAGTTCGAGGAGAGGTTCAACCTGCACCGCGGCGTCAGCGTAACCATTCGCAGGAACTTCTAGAACGGACAGGAACTCGACGAACAAGTCTCGCGGTCAGGGAGTCGTCTGAAATGAGAAGCGCATTCACGCTACCAGCTGCCCAGCATCGGCGGGTAAGACCGCTTATGGGCAGAGGCCCGGTGCCGCTTGACGACGTCTTCGATGATCTTGAGTTCGACCCCTGTGCGCTTGGCTACCTCCTTCGGTGATAGCTTCTCGTCAAACAACCCCGCCAACACCGGGTCCAGGCGTTCATACTCGATGGGGATCTCGTCCACAGCCCGATGCCCGGGCCACAGCTGCGGCGAGGACGGTTTCGTGCAGACGCTGTGCGGCAAACCCAGATGTCCGCCCAGATCTCTCACCTGGGTCTTGTAGAGGTGAGCAATCGGGAGGAAGTCTACGCCTCCGTCGCCAAATTTAGTAAAAAATCCAATGAGATCTTCCGATTTGTCCCCCGTCCCCGCCACCAGCATCCCGTGCGAGTTCGCGATGAAATAGTTGATGACCATCCTGATCCTCGCCTTTACGTTCGCCTTTGCGATCTTGTTCTCGCCCTTGAACTTGGGTATGGCCGCCATGAAAGAATCGAAGATCGGGTCGATGCCGACCTCATAGAGCTTGATTCCCCACTTCTTCGCCATCGCCCTCCCGTCCTCGGTGTCGTTGACAGGGGTGTGCGAAGCCGGCATCAAAATCCCTACCACGTTGTCCTTCCCCAGGGCGCGGACGCAGAGCGCCCCGACCACGGCGCTGTCGATCCCTCCGCTGAGACCGATGACCGTGCCCTTCGCCCCGGCGTCGGTGACGACCTTCCGGATGAACCTGAGAATCTCCTGCTCAACTTCTTCGTAGTCCAGAGAAAGCTGCTTCTGTGTGGTCCGCATTAGTACAAGAGGCCCACACCCTCTCTTCCGCTTAAAAGTATTGATTGCTGGTATGCGCCTTGTACGGAGAGATTCAAAATCATAAAAGCGCTCGCGGCGAGAAGCTGGAGCCGATGCAGACACTCGACCTGGGGGTGACGGGTTGAAGATACTCACCCTCGTGTGGGGCCCTTTCGGCTTTAGGGCCGATGAGCTGGCCGAGGCGGTCGGCGCAGAACGTGTGAGCATAACCTTCCTCTACGGCCCCCGCTATTTTGCGCCCGTCAGGTATCTCGCGCTCTTCTTCAAGACGCTCATTCTCCTCCGACAGCGGAAACCAGACGTCGTTTACGCGCAGAACCCTCCCGTGTTCTGCCCGCTCACCTGTCTCCTCTACTGTCGTGCGAGCGGCGCGCGGCTGGTCATCGACCACCATTCCATCTGGAAGGTGAAGACGCTGGGAGGCGGCCCTGCTTCGCGCCTGCTGGGCTTCCTAGAGGGAGTCGTGGCGCGCGCGGCATACGCCAACACGGCCCCGCACCGTTTCTGGGCTGACAAGCTGCGTGCCATGGGGGCGAGGCGCGTAGAGGTGATCCACGACTTTGTCGAGCGGAACCCGAACGGGCGCGACGACTCGCTCAGGTCGAGCCTCACCAAGGAGCCGGTGATAGCGATGTGCTCCCACGGCGGTCATCCCCTCGAGAGGATAGAGGCGGAGGCGGCGGCGGTGGGGCAGGTCGACGGGGTGGAGCTGCTCATCACGGGACCTCCCGCCAAGCTCGAACGCAGGCTCTCGGGGTACAAGATGCCGGTGAACGCCAAGTATCTAGGCTTCCTCCAGAGGCAGACGTACGAGACGCTGAAGGCCTCCGTCGACATGGCGGTGAACATCACCGACGAACCCTACACGCTCTCCCACGTCCTCCTCGAGTACGCGGCGAGCTCCATCCCGGTGATTTCGTCGAGGCAGGAAGTCCTGGACGACTTCTTCGGTGACGCCCTTCTCTACACGGATTCGACGCAGCCTTCGGCGATCGGGACGAAGGTCAGGCTCTTCAAGGACGAGGCCGTCCGCGCAGAGTATCGGGGGAGGATCATAAGGTGGTATGATGCGCTCTCTGCAGCTCGTTCAGACGAGCTGAAGGCGCTCAGGGCTCTCCTGGGTTAGTGATCGGCCGGAGAAGCCGCCTTGTGAGCCGCCTGAAAGTGGCGTCCGTAGCGAAGACGAAGCCGAAGTAGATGGCGGCACCGGATAGCCCGATGGCGACCACCTGCGCCCCGAACTCGAAGCTGCGCGCCCCGTAGCTCAGGTAGCTGCCCGTGAGGGCGAGGAACCCGCCCATCAGGATGGCGCCGACTACGTATTTCAGGAACGAAGGTCGGAGAGAGAGCTTCCCTCCCTTTCTCACCCTCGGTATCCTGATTATCATGAAGACCGAGAAGACGACGAGTTGCGCTATGGCCCACAGGTCGAGGGTGGGGGCGAAGTTCGTGCCCTGAGGCCTGGCCGTGAACACGATGAGAAAGACAGCGACGATGTAGGTGACCGTGCTCCCCAGGTTCACCAGGAATACGAAGAAGAGGTCGCTGTGGATGTAGTGGGTGAATCGCGCCGAGTCGTCCGCGTCGACGGTCACCCTCCCAGAGAGGGTCTGGTCCAGGAAATAACCCACAGACGCCACCAGCGCGGCGAACGCGAGGATCATCAGGGCCGTGCTGCCTTCGGTGTACGTCGGCTTGAGCACGAAGAGGATGGGTTTGGCCATCGCCGCCGCTCCGACCGCTAACGGTATCCCGAAGAGGAGGGAGAGGTCGAGCGTGATGGTCGGCAGTTCATCGGACCCGCCTCCCCGGAGGAGCAGCGGGTAGAGCGCGACCGCCAGGTAGATCGAATAACCAGCGAGCGTGGCCACGGAGAACGCGGCCTGATAGTAGCCGACCAGGATGGTCCCCCCGGCGGCGAGCGAGGCGACATAGGTGTCGGCGATCCCGACGACATAAGGTATCGATGTGAGCGAGGTCAGCCACGAACGTGTCATCCACCTCTTTCCGGTATCTAGGTCGAAGGGGAGCTTGAGCGCGTCGGTGCAGAGGTAGGTGGAGGTCGCGGCCTGGGCGAGGTTGGCCGCCATCAGGGCAAGGATCACCCCGTCTATCCCTGCGTGGAAGACGAGCAACGCGGGGATGGCCACCAGTAGCTTGCAGGCCTCCGACGATATCACCGAGTATCCTCCCACCACTGGGTTGTAACCGGAGACGATGGCGTTGGCCGCTTGGTTCCAATAGCCTATCGGGACGAGCAGGACCGCGAGCAGGAAGGTAGTCCAGTCTGCTTTCACCGTCCCCGCGGTGAAGTGCGATAGCACCACGTAGATCGCGATTCCGGCAGCGCTAAGCGCGAAGTTGATCCCCAGGGCGGTCTTGCCCTTCATCTGACCGCGCGCGATGTCGCGCGTGGCCCAGTAGACCAGCAGCCCCGAGGGGTAGGATGCGAAGGTGACGACGTCCAGTATCACCTCCCAGAGCCCGAACTGCTGCGAGCTCAGGCTGCGCGTCATCAGGAGAAGGAAGACGAGGCCGGTGAAGATGCTCCCGATTCTCGCCGAGAAGACCACCAGGCCGGTCCTTCTCACCGAGATCTGCTTCGACATTTTCGACTAATCCAGGAACCTGAGGTTCTTCTCGACGAGCTCGCTGTCGAGTTTCTCGTAGGCCTCCGTGGTGCCCACGTCGTACCAGAATCCCTCTATGTAGAAGGCCGACACTTTCATCCCCTGGGCAATGACCTTGGGGACGAAATGGGTCATGATGTCGGTGCCCCCCGTGGAGGTTACCTGCCGCAACAGGGGAAGACAGTCCTTGGAGATGACTAGGCCCCCCACGGTCACATTCAGCGGAAGGACAGGTTTCTCCTTGAAGGAGGTCACCCTCTCGCCTTCGACCTGAGCGATTCCCACGGGGACCCTGTAGTCCTTTGAGAGGACGAGCGTCATCGCAGCGCCTCTCTCCCGGTGATGAGCCACGAGTTCGCGAATGTTGAGCGCAGACAGGACGTCGCCGTAATATATCACAAGGTCGTCGAACATCCCGATCTTGCCGCTGTCGATGGCGTTGACCAGCGCCGGGGCGCTTCCCTTCACGCCCTCTGCGTCTTTCGAGTAGTTGATCCTGACGCCGAACTTCCCCCCGTCGCCAAAATACGCCTCCACCTGCTCCGACCTGTAGCCCGTGAGAAGAGTGATCTCGTTCACCCCGTTGTAGGCCAAGAGCCTCACGATGTACTCGAGGAGCGGCCTTCCTTTGTTGCCGACGGGTATCATGGTCTTCTGGCGGTCGTTCGTGTGAGGCTTCAACCTGGTGCCCTCCCCCCCGCAGAGGACGGCCGCCTTGGTGACCATTCTGTCGCGTGGCTCTGCATCTTCTCTTCTTAAATCCATCAATCGCGGCCGAGGCCTCACCTGCATCCGAAGATTCTTTAATTCGGGAGGAGGCACTCGCTGCGAACGCCGTGAAGACAGCTTGAAGATGAAGCTCAGCGTCACCCTGTTCTTCGTCGCGACCGTCGTCCTCTCGCTGCTGTTGAACCGGTGGGCGTTGCTCCTTCCTCTCGCATTCGGTGTCGTCTTCGCGCTCTACGGCGTGGCCCGCAGCGTGTCGGCCCACATCGACCCGCTGAACGACCTGCCCAATGCTTTCAGGGTCTTCCTCGCATCGGCGGGCGGCTACCTGCTGACGGTGGACCGCCTCTTCTTGTTCCCGGCAGCCGGTATTGTGCTATTCTTCGCTTCCATCTACCTTAACGACGAGTACCAGCGGCGTGCGATCTACTCGCTCCGAACTGGCCGCAGGGGCGGTTCCGTGGCCCTGCTCGGGATAGACGGCAGCGGCAAGTCCTCCCACTCAGCGGCGACAAGCCGGTGGCTCGAGGACAGGGGCTACCGGGTGAAACTGATGCCGTTCCACAGATACCTCTTCGTGGAGAGGTTGTCGTCGATATCCACGACCGTCCGGGGCGGAGCTGGCGGGCGGAGGAGGAACCCTCTCAGGCCGGTCCTCTCGCTCATTGACAACCTGCTCCTGCAGATCTCCTCCTCGATCGGTTGCAGGGTGGAGGGAACCGTCGTCATCTACGACAGGTTCATTTGGAGCACGTACATCAAGTACGAAGCGTTGGGATATCCGGTGAGGCCTCTCGCGCCGATCTACCTGCTCCCGAGGCCCTTCTTCGCGATGATCCTAGATGTACCTGTGGACAAGTCCCTCCGCGTGATAGACGAGAGGACCGACCACATCCGCTACCCGCGCTCCGTCCTGCAGCTAGAGCGCGAACGCTATCTCGACATCGCCCGGAAGAACCGCTACCCTGTGATCGACGCCACCAGCACCTTTGAGGACGTTCAGGAGAGGATCGAAGGCCACCTCTCTCCGCTCTTCCCCAGCACCCGGGCCGGCGGACGACCATGAGCGACGCGCGGGCGTACGTCTCCTCGATGGTCGAGGAGAGCCTCGGGCTGATGAGCGGCCAGCTGGACCGGCATCCGCTTTCCCAGGATTTTGTCGACCACGTCTCTTCCATGATACGGGGCGGCCCTTCCGAGGATATCAGCCGGCCTGTGCTCGAGGACCGGATGGTCTTGATGCTCGCCCAGGTCAGAGACGCTGCCCTCAAGGAAGACGGCTTCTTTGTCAGGAAGGCGAGGTGGCCCGGCGCGGCACCCTTCGCGGTCTGCCTCACGCACGACGTGGACAACATCTCGCGGCCGGCGAGCCACGTCTGGAAGACTAGGTCGCGCTTTAGCTTCACTGATCTCGTCGGAGGCCTTCTCGGCGCGGTCTCTCTTTACAATAACATCGGGATGATCGCCTCCAGGGAGGAGGCGCACGGGTTCCACTCGAGCTTCTACCTCATGTCTGCTAACTACCCTCTCAGCGACGTGAGACCAATCAGCGACAAGATCAGGGGAGCGGGATGGGAGGTGGGGCTGCACGGCGACTTCGGCACGCACGACTCCCTCGACAAGATGAACGAGGCTGTGTCCCGGTTTTCCGCAGGGCTCGGGTTCAGGCCGACCGGGCTGCGCGAACACTATCTCAAGTTCGACTTTGCAAAGAGCTGGCAGGTCATGGAGGGCGCGGGCTTCGACTACGACACCACCGTGGGGACCAACGACCGCGTCGGGTTCAAGCTCGGTTTTGCGAGCCCGTTTCATCCTCCCGACGACTCGTGGGTCCCGATGAACCTGCTCGAGGTTCCGCTCGTGCTCATGGACACAACGCTCTGGGGATACCTGAAGAGGACGGAAGAGGAGGGTTTCGCCGACTCGATCGCGCTCATAGACGCCGTAAAGGGGGTGGAGGGTCTAATGACCCTCCTCTGGCATCAGGAGGCCGTGAGGATGAGGGGAGGGAGGATCTACTGGCGGCTGCTGCAGGAGTTCAAATCGCGGGGTTGCTTCGTCGGGAGCGGCGCGGAGGTTGCGCGGTGGTGGCGGGCGCGCTCGGTCCCCCTGGTCAGAGATGGTAGACTGATTAGGCTGGGCCGGGATCCCCCCAAGGACTTGGTGTTACGATTGGACCTGGCGGAAGGGCGGGCGCCGCGCGTCAGTTCGGGTTCTGTCGCGGGGGATGGGAGTTCCCGGCTTGTCCGACCTGCTGGCAGCAGTTTCGAGCTGGAGGTCACCTAGTTTGAGACCGGAGGCGCGCGTCCTCGTCACGGGTTCAGGAGGCCTGGCGGGGGTGAACTTCGTCAGGGCGCTTCGGGCTTCGAGGAGGGACTACTACATCGTCGGGACCGACTTCAACAAGTATCATCTCGTCTATCCTGATGTCAACCTGAGGCTTCTGACGCCGAGGCACAGCGACCCGACCTTCATCCCGCGGGTCGCGGCCATCGTCAAGGAGGAGAAGCTCCAGTTCCTCCACGCGCAGCCTTCGAGTGAGGCCTACGTCATAGCGAAGAGCAGAGAGAAGGTCCCCTGCCGCGTGTTCCTTCCCGACAGCCGCGTCATGAAGGTCGGGCAGGACAAGTTGCTCTCGCAGCAGGCACTGGCCAAGAAGAAGGTCCCCGTCGCGAGGACGCAGAGCCTGAGCTCGACGTCGGACATCAAGGACGCCTTCTCCGAGCTGGGCTCGCCGCTCTGGGTGAGGGCGAGGCACGGCGCCGGCGGTCGGCTGAGCTTGCTCTGCTACAACGAGCGGGAGGCCGCCCACTGGGTCGAGCTCTGGGTGCTCAAGGGCTCCAAGGTCGACGAGTTCATCGTCCAGGAGTACCTGCCGGGAAGGAACATCGCATGGGACAGCATCTGGCATGAGGGGCGCCTCGTGACCTCCTATTCTCGGGAGCGGCTGGAATACCCGTTCAAGCACATCTCTCCCTCCGGGATAACCGGCACGCCCTCGGTCGCCCGGATAGTCGTCGATGATTCCGTCAACGAGGTCGCTGTCGCCGCGGTCCGGGCGATGGACCCGAAGCCCCACGGCGCCTACTCGGTCGACCTGAAGGAGTCCTCCACCGGCACCATGTGCGTGACCGAGGTCGACTCGGGGAAGTTCCACTCGACGATGCCGCTCTGGGGGTACATCGCCGTCAAACATCTTCGCATGCCGTGGTATGCGAACTTGGCCGACCTTTACGTCAGGCTGGGCCTCGGAGAGGAGGTCAAAGACTCGATCCCATCCACGGATCTGCTCCCCGAAGGCTACTACCTTCTCAGGGACATGGACGTCGGCGCGTTCCTGTGGAGAGAGGACGGGTGGAAGGAGAAGGTCCTCTGAGATTGACCGGAACTGAGGCGTACATATTCGACCTCGACGGGACACTCGCCAGCATCCCCGTCGAATGGGACGGGGTCCGTGAGAGGCTCAGGGAGGTAACGGGGAGCACAGCCGAGTTCAAGCCCATCTTCCCTACTATAGGCGAGATGATCGCCAATGACCCGAAGATGGGGAGAGCTGTGTTCGCGGTCATCGACGAGTTCGAGTGGGCTGCCGTCCCCTCGGCGCGGCTCTACGACGGCGCGTTCCAGCTCCTCGCCCGGCTCTCCGAACGAGCGAAAGTATCTCTTGTCACGCTCCAGGGACGCAGGGCGGCGACGAGAGTACTAGAGATGTTCGACCTGAAGCAGTTCTTCTCGTACTACTTGACGCGCGAAGATTCGCTCGACAGGGCGGAGCAGGTCGAGATGGCCCTGTCCTCGATGAGGGCCAAGAAGCTCTCCAGTGTTTTCGTAGGAGACAGGTTCAACGACCTGAACGCGGCGAAGAAGGTCGGCATCGCGTTCGCGATGATCCGCACGCACGGAGATGACCCCGAAGACGAGGAGGTGCCCGTCTTTCACACCCTCGCCGAGTTCGCGTCCACGTTGAGCTGATCAGGTTTCCTTTAGCTTCTCGAGCATCTTGGCGTGGAGGACCTTGTTGCCCGCGCCCACGATGCTGAACCGCTCCTTCACGCTGATCGCCGGCCTCACCGGCCTCCCCTCCCTGTCGCTGAACACGGCGCCGGCCTGCTTCCCGATCAGATAAGCAGCGGCCATGTCCATCACCCTGATCCTCCCCCTGACATCCACGAAGCCGTCGATCTTCCCCTCCGCCAGGAAGCACGCCTCGAGCGCGTTGGCGCCAAAGTGGACCTGCCTCCTCACGGAGGACACAAGCTGGTTCAGACTGGACACCAGCGAGAGGCTGGTCTTCGACACGTCGACCCCCACGATTGCCTCGCGCAGGTCCTGCTCCCTGCTCGCCTTGATCTCGGAGCCGTTCTTCGTCGCGTACCCGGCCCCCTCGGCGTAGTACGTGTCGCCGCTGACGAGGTTCCTTACCAGCGCGTGGCTCGCGTCGTCGAGCGTCTTCCCCTCGAGCACGGCTATAGAAGTACAGTAGAAGGGAATCTGCCTCTCGAAGTTGGATGAGCCGTCGATCGGGTCGATTATCACCGTCCACCTGGCGTCTTTCGGGCCGGACTCGCCGTTCTCTTCGGCGATGAGCCTGACGTCCCCCTTCTGCCTGACCAGTTGGATTATCTCCTCCTCGGCCTCCTTGTCGACCCTCATCGTCGTGTCGCCGCCCGCGCCCTCCCCAACTCTCTCCGTCCCCTCCTGAGATGCGACCAAGCGGTCCCTGACCTCCTGGACCCTCTCGCCGGCCTCCTTCAGCAAAGATTCCCACTCCACCAAGATAGAACGCCACCACCCTTTGCGCCCCTATGAATCAGCTTTGCCCTCACGGGAGGCTCGTCAGGACGCTCGTGTGGAAGATGGCGAGGTAGACGACATAGATGATGTAGCCCGCGGCTATGTAGGCTACGGTGGGCACTCCATACTGGACGTCGACCATGGCAGTCTCGTCGGTCACCTTCTCGACGTCCTCGCGTGAGACGTTCACGTCCTTGTCCACGTCCCTCCTCTCGCCGCCGATGATGACGGCCTTTGGGATCCATCTGGCCTCAGACTTGAACTGCTGAAGGCTGATGACCTTGTCCTTGCCGGTGAGCCCGGCGACGTAGAGGTAACCGATGTGCGCCAGCGCGACCGCGGCTATTGCGAACAGCACGGGAAGCGGGGCCAGGGGCGTCGGGTCCGCTACTACTAGGACGAACGCTATGCCGTCGGCCTGTCCCACCAGGCCGTACCAGGTGACCCCGAAGGCTATCGCGCCGATTATCGCTATCCTGACCAGCAGGTAGAGGTCCTGCGAAGGGACAAAGTAGAACGCAAGGACTACGCCGATGATGGCGGGAATCCACACCAAGTCAGAGACAAGCCGCTCCCTCACGTCCTGATAGCCAGCGATGAGGAAGGACGCGGCCATCAGTATCTGCAGGAACAATCTCGCGCGACTATCCCGGCGCTCTTTATAAGCGAACCCGAAATGATTGCCGTTGTCTCTCCTTCGTTACGAGTCTGTGGTGGCCCGCCTCGCCTCGCTCTGCCCGGCAAGAGGGCTCGCATCCTCGCTCGAGGGCAGGTTCTCGTCGATGCTCGGCTCGGCTCGCATATACCTCCCGCCGAGCGTCTATTCGAGGTTCTCCCTTTCCCTTCTCGTCTACCCGATTCCGTTGGAACTGCTGGCGCTGCTCCTGCTCCCCGTGCCGCAAGCCGTCCTCATCTTGGCCGCACTCGGCATCGTGCAGGCGGTACCCCTCCTGCTGCCGCTCACGCTCTCCCACGCCCGGCAAAGGTCGGTCGACGCCGAGCTGCCGTTCTTCCTCATGCTGCTCTCGATTTTCTCCCACGATTCCTCCCCTTCCATCGACGACGGGCTGAGGAAGGTGGCGGCGCTCGGCGGCGATGTCTTCCCCGCGTTCGGACTCGAGGCGGAGATAATGGAACGAGACCTCACCTTCGTCCCTGGCTCGCCGGAGGAGGTCATAGAGAAGACCTTCAGCGCGCATCCGAGCAAGAAACTGAGGCAATTCATCCACAGCGTGATGATCACCCTGACCACCGGGAAGAGCGTGACCGAGTACCTGGAGGAGGAGTCGCTCAGGCAGGTCGAGCTGATGGAGGCGAGCTGGAAGGGCTTCTCCGAATCCGTCGGATCCCTCGCGGAGGTCTCCCTGATGGTGCTGGCTCTCTTCCCTGTCGGCCTAGACATGGTCGCTGCCGCGATCCCAGGGCTTGCCGCGGCCCAGATACTCCTCGGGTCGCTGGCGCTGCTGGGCGTCTTCTCGGGAGTACTGATCCTGCTCATGGACTCCGCGCAACCTGTGCTCTACAACTCGAGACCGACAACCTACCCTCTGCTCCTCTCAGTCGTCGCGTGGGGCGTCTCCACGTCGTTGTTCTATTTCGGACTCGTGTCGATACAGCTCTCCTTGCTTCTGCCGCTCGCGGTCTCGTCGTTTGGCGTGCTGCGAACCCGAGGTCTTTACGACAGGATAAGGAAAGGGGAGGAGGAGGTGAGCGTGCTGCTCCACGACCTGGCGGAGGAGAGCAAGGCCGGAGTGAGCCTTCCAGAGGCCCTCTCCAAGGTCAGCTCGGGCGCGGTCAGTTTCAGCTCCATCAAGATGCCCCTCGCGGCGTTTCAGCAGTCCATAATGCTCGGCTCCAGCCCCGAGGAGGCCCAGAAGAGGATCTCCCACCCCTCCTGGCTCGTCCGCCTGTCATTCGGGATGCTCTCGGTGGCGTTCGTCACCGGTGCGGGGTATGAGAAGCTGGAGAGGCTCTCCTCCTTCTTCAAGCGGCTCTCGGACGCCCGAAGGAACGCGTCGCGTTCGCTGCTCCCGTTCTTCATGGTTGGGATAATCGTTCCTGGTATCTCCATCGCTGCCATGTCATTCCTGAGCACCTTCAACTCCGGGGCGATCCCATTCCTCCCGACGTTCGGCCAGGTGTCGAGGAGCTATATCCTGATCTCGATCTCGGCCGTTTCCATGATGACGGGGTTGCTGCTGTCCAAGCTGTATACGCAGACGACGAGGCATGGCCTCGCCGTGCCGATCCTGCTCGCTTCCACGCTAGCCTCTCTCCTCATTCTCGGAGTCCTCTGAGAGAGATTGGCGGTTAAATATCAATTGGAGCTGTCAGGCCATGAAGAAGCGCAAGGGCATCAGTCCGTTTCTGGCAACGATCATTCTGGTCGTGATCACTCTGACGATAGGAGGGCTGCTTTACACGCAGTTCGAGCAGATCATCGTTTCGCAGGTGAGGAACCCGTCGATGGACCTCACCGACATCAACGTCGCCCCCAACGGTCAGAGCATCATCCTGAGCGTCAAGAATGACGGCAATGTCCCGATAACCCTGAGCGAGTTCACGGTGAGCTACAACACCAGCCTCGATACGTTCAAGTTCGTAAGCCCCACGGGCTCCAACGTCACGGTGCTCTCGGGCGGGACAACGCTGCAACCCGGCGAAATAATCACTGCGCAGATGACCACCAACTTCTCGATCCCGTCCTTCAACCCCTTCACCGTGACCGTGGTAGGGAACCAGCTGTCCCGCGCGTTCAACGTCGAGGCATGACGCGCTCAAGGGGGGTCAGCACGTTCTTGGCCACGCTCATCCTCGTCTCCATCACGCTCTCGCTCTCGTACGTGGTATACGAGGGCGTCAGCAGGATAGCGCCTCCGCAGCAGGACATCTTCACGAACCAGGTCAGCCAGATCGGAGGCTCTCCGGAGCTCTTGCAGGTGGTGGTCAACGCCTCCTCCCCGGGAGCCCCGCTGGCCTTCGAGGCAGGCGGCGCCAGCTCACAGGCTGGTGTGCTGTACTTCGACGGCGCCCGATACGGCACGACGCAGCAGCTCTGCCTCGCCAACGCGACCACGTTCTTCTCGGTCCACACCGGAAAAGGAATCCTCAGCGCCGGCTCGAATGGCAGGACATGGATAGACGGTTACTGGACCGACGCGCTCGCCGTGCAGGCAGGATGGCACGAGGTCATGTTCTACGGCGCGTCGTCTTGCAGCGTCACTGAGCCCGACGGGACTAGTGCCGCATACCCGGGCGAGGATGTCTCCACTCTGCCGATCATGGGAGGTCTCCCCGCCTCGAGCTTCGTGCTCTACGTGCCCGCGGACGGGTCCGCGAGCTCATTTCTGATGGTCTTCGACGGGAGTTACGATCGCATTGCATAAGTCGCGAGGGGTGAGCGAGGTCGTCTCCTCGGTCTCGATGCTCGCCATCACGATCGCGGTCCTGGGCGGCGTGGGACTGATATCCCTCGGCTCGCTCAGGAGCGCCAATGGGGTCCTGCTGGCCGGGTCTGAGAGCGCGGCGAGCGAGGCGGGCGTCCTCCTCACCGTAGTCGCGACCCAGAGCAACTCTTCAGGCACTTTCGTCTGGCTCTTCAACTATGGATGGAACCAGGCTCACCTTACGTCAGTGTATCTGGACGGAGGGCTAGCTCAGGGGTGGACCTCGAGCTGTTCTCTGCTCTCGCCGAAGGACATGTGCGTGGTTCAGCTTCCGCCTGGGACCCATGGGACGGTGTCCGTGACCTTTGGAGCAAGGACGATCACTCTCTCGGTATAGGTCGGTCGTTGCGGGGCGTCTGCGCCGCACCAACCGGCAAAGGAGGGGTACGGCCCTCGATTCCATCCCGTTCGCCCCACCCCGCGGCGGAGTCATGCTGGAGAACTATCTGGTGAACTACGAGATTCAGAGGGAGCCCATAACCTACAGGTCGAGCTACACCGTATACATCTACGAGGCTGACGGGAAGGGGCTCTATCTCGTCAAGGAGCCCTATCTCGAGCCTGGTCTCAACTCTACCGTCGCGGAGGCCATATCTTCGCTCTCCTCCTGGCTCGCTCCCTCGCCGGTGATCTCCATCGACCCCCTGGGATACCTCTTCGCCGAGCTCAAGCGCGCGGGCTACCTCGGAGGAGGGACGAGCGAGGACGACCTCAAGGCGGCGAAATACTACCTCATGCGCGAGATACTGGGCTACTCGACCATCGACCCTCTCATCAGAGACCCCGAGATAGAGGACATCTCGTGCGAGGGCCCCGGCAGGCCGGTGAAGGTCTGGCACAGGAAGCACAACTCGCACGGGTGGCTCGAGAGCAACGTGCTCTTTGCGCAGAGAGAGAAGCTCGACGCGATCGTATCGAGACTCGTGCATCGTTCGAATCGCTCGCTCTCCGTGTCCGCCCCGATCGTCGACTGTGTGCTCCCAGAGGGATTCAGGCTCGCAGCGACCTGGGGGAAGGAGGTCACCAGCCTCGGGAGCAGTTTCAGCATCCGGAAGCTCCGCACCGTCCCTTACACGATCGCCGAGCTCATACACGCGGGTACGCTAGACACGAAGGTGGCCGCTTACCTCTGGCTCATGCTGGAGCTGAAGGGCTTCGTGGTCATTGCGGGGGTCACGGCCTCGGGCAAGACGACCCTGCTCAACGCCCTCGGCACGGTGATCAACCCGAACTGGAAGGTCCTCTCGATAGAGGACACCAGGGAGATCAACCTCCCGCAGAGCGGATGGAAACCGCTGCACACGAAGCACACCCAGGCCGAGGGCTCGAACGTCTCCCTCTTCGACCTGGTGAAGCTCAGTCTCCGGGAGAGACCGGACTACGTCATCTTGGGCGAGTCGAGGGGCGAGGAGGTGCAGGTCCTGTTCCAGGCAGCGGCCTCCGGGTCCGGATGCCTGACGACCTTCCACGCCTCAAGCTCAGAGGGATTCGTTGCGAGGCTGACTCAGCCGCCGCTCTCCGTCGCCCGCTCCTCGCTTGACCTCATCGACGCCGTGGTCTTCATGGTGAGGGACCAAAGGGGGACGCGGTACGTCCACGAAGTCGTAGAGACAGGGCTCGAGTGGAACCCGCTCTTCAAGCACACCGACTCGGGCTGGGAGGGTTCGCCGGAGCGTTCGGCAAAGCTGGAAAAGAGGGCTTTAGCATACGGCTACTCCGCCAAGCGCATGGCCTCAGACCTCGAGCGACGGACGCGTTTCCTGGACTCGATCGTCGGGAAGGGCGTCTCCGACTACGGCGCGCTCTCGGCGGAGCTCCGCAAGTTCTACGGTTCTGACCTGACCTTCTGGGACTCGTAGACCTGCTTCACCCGCTCGATGGTATCGGCCTGCTCCGGTGTCTTGTCGGTCCTTATCGCCTTTATCCTCGGGAACCGAAGGGCGTACCCGCTGTCGTGCCTGTCGCTCTTCTGGATGCTGTCAAACGCCACCTCGATCACCAGCTCGGGGCGCACCCGCCTGAAGTAGCCGTCGTCTTGTATCGTGATCGACTTGATCTTTACCGCCATCTCCTCTATCTCCGCGTCGGTCAGTCCCGAGTAGGCCTTGCCTATGACCCTGAAGGCGGTCCCGTCCCGCACTGAGAAGGTGTAGTCTGAGAGCCTCCCCGCCCTCTTGCCGTGCCCCAGCTCCGCCCCCACGATCACCACGTCCAGGGTGTCCAGTTCCTCCTTCAGCTTGACCCAGGACTTGCCGCGCCTACCGGGGGTGTAGGGGCTGTCGGGGTCCTTCACAACCAGTCCTTCGTACCCCCGGGAGCGGCTCCTTCTGAAGAGCTTCGTTATCTGCGTGGTCCGGGTCGCGGGAGTCATGTCTGCGAGGAGGAAGTCGGTCCCCTTCACGACCTTATCCAGAGACCCTCTCCTCTCCCGGAGCGTCCGCTTGTATTGTTCGACCTCGTCGAGCATCAGGATGTCGAAAACGAAATACCTCACGGGTACCCGGGACTGCGCCTCTTCGAAACCCTCGATCCTCCTGAGCCTCCTCTGGAGGAGCTGAAACGCGAGCGGCTTCCCGTCCCTGAAGGGCACGATCTCCCCGTCGACCAGCATGTCACCCGGGAACCCGCGCGCCCCTTCGGCGACCTCCGGGAAGCTCTCCGTGATGTCTTCGAGCCTCCTCGAGAAGATCCTGACCTCGTCCCCCTTCTTGTGTAGCTGAGCCCTCACGCCATCGTACTTGACCTCCGCATAGACCTCTTTCTGAAAGAACGACGCGATCTCCTTCGCGGTCTCCATGGGTTCCGCCAGCATGAAGTTTGTCGGGCGCATCAGCTCCAACCTCACAGCGCCGAGCGAGCCCGCCCTCGCCTGTCTCGCCAGCAGCCCGATGTCCCCGAGCAACAGGTGGGCCTCGCGCACCGCTTCGCGGTCGAGCCCATAGGCGTCCGCGAGGGCCTCCACGACCAGGCCGTCCACCAGCCCTATCCTCATCTCCTTCGTGAGTATCTTGACCAGGTACTTTGCCTCGACCGGGCTGGCCCTGAGCAGCGCCGCCCTGAGGTGGCCTCTCTTGACCGAGTTGGAGCCCTTCCCCTTGGTCTGGGTCATGACCTCGAACGTCTCGGCGACGTCTTCGAGGCTCAGGTCTTCGTGGAAGAGGGTAGTCACCTTCTTGCCCGATATCACCTCCTCGACGACCTGCCCGAGGTCGCCGTGCTTGACGTAGATGCGGCTGATCTCCTCAGGAGAGAGGTCCGTGACCTCCTCGATCACTTCCATGATCGCGGAGTATCCAGTCTGGGTCTCGTCCGCGCTCCCTTTCTGCGATGCCCGGCCCGTCGCGAACCTTGCGGCCCTCTCTGCGTCTTGCTCGTCGAGGCCCCGGAGATATTCCGCGAGGATCCTGACCTTCTCGTTCTTGCCCGCGGTCTCCTTCACGCGGTCCAGGGTGGAGGAGAAGCCGGCGAAGCTGCCCATCGGGCATCAGAGCGACATGGCCATCGTGTAGGCCGACTCGCCGTCCTTGTAATATCCGTGCAGGGTGTTCGTCACCTTGAAACCGAGCACTTTGTAGAGCTCTATGGCCCCCACGTTCGTGATGCGCACTTCGAGGTAGCACTCCTTGCCGGATTCCTTCCGGACCTCCTCCAGCCCGTCCTTCATGAGCTTCGTCCCGATGCCCTTGTTCCTGTATTCCTCCAGCACCGCGACCGAGATTATGTGCCCCTTCTTTGCGAGCCCGAACCTCTTGGTCATCGAGAGGCCGTACTCCATCCTGCACATTATGTATCCAGCGACCTTTCCGTCCATCTCTGCGACCAGGAACGTGTTGGGAAAGTCCTTGAGGATCTCGTAGTAGAAGTAATCAGAGTAGTGCTCGGGGAGGGTCAGGCTGTTGACATTGATGACGCTCGGTATGTCCTCAGGCGTGCATCGCCTGACCGAGTACTCACCCCCACTGCTCTTGGTCGTTTCTTGCATTGCCGGGTGACGCTGTCCCACGGCCGCGACTAATAAATTTCTTTCCCGCCAAGACTTAAAGCGCCTCGGCCAGCCCGTCTTCTCTCCTTGTCGGAGAATCCCGAGGTCGGGTCCCTCGTCCGCTCCTCGTTCACGGTGAAGGATAGCTTCGCCAGGGACGACGGCTCGACCGAGTACAGCGTTGTCTATGACGACCGCTCGAAGCTCGTCTTCAGGGCCCTCCGTGAGAAGCTTCTCCCGCTGGGTTTGACCCCGCACCTCTCAGGCAGCCGGGACGACGCGATCCTCATCGTCTCGAAGGACCCCTCGCCGCCGAAGGCGACGGCGCGGACTCCCGTCTTCCTCATGCTGCTGTCCGTAGTCGCGATCATAGCCACGGGATGGGGGGTCGGCCTGATCTATACCCAGGCGGTCGGAGGAAACGTCCTTCTGATCGGAGCGAGCTTCGTGCTCGCTGTGACAGCGGTCCTCCTCGCCAGGGACCTCGCGCAGCGATACGTGGCGAGTCGCAGGGGCAAGGTCACGTCGCTTCAATACTACCTGCCCAACATACCGCTCTTCGTCTCGCTGCCCGTCCTTTACTTCCTCCCGACGTTCGGGTCGATCACCTTCCTCCGTTCGCCGATGATCGACCGCGATTCGCTCTTCGACTTTTATTTCGTCGGCGCCGTGGCCGCGGTTCTGGTGGCCCTCGCCGTCGCGTTCATCGGCGCGCCGGACGCTGTGGTCTTCGCCACCGGTCAGCCAGGGACGCTGAGCTCGAACCCTTCGGTCCTCCAGACGCTGGCCCTCGCGCTGGGCGGAAACAGCCTCACGGCCGTGACGCCATCTGGCGACGTTGCGCTGTTCTCCCCCGTTGAGCTGGCTGCGTGGATCGGCTTCCTCATAGCGTTCTTCAGCCTCGTCCCCGCCGCGCTCCTGGATGGAGGCCGGATGTCGACCCTCGTCCTCGGGGAGCGTGGCAGCAGGATAACGACCATGGTCACCGCCTTCCTGCTCGTCGCGATAGACGTCCCGAACTACTGGGTCCTGTTCCTGCTCATCTTCCTGCTCGCGGCCGTCCAGCCTTCTAACGAGACCCTGGACTCCATAACCAAGATATCCAGGTCGAGGATGCTGCTCTTCGCGCTGGCGATGGTCTTGGTGCTGGTGTGCATCCCTATCCCGCAGACGTTCCTCACGCGCCCGATCTAGGCAAGGAGCGTCTCTGATGCGCGCGTGAAGACGTGCAGCTTCGCGCCTCGCCCGGCCGACGAGAAGACCTTCTGCAGGGCCTCGCCGGCGCTCTTGGCGGCTCTAAACTTGAACCTCCCGCTCGCATACAAGTCCGGAAGCGAGGAGAGCAGCGTGACGGAGTAGTCGTCCTTCAGCCTCTTCAGGTAGCCGATCTCCTCCATCCCGTCGGCGTAGAAGCCGCGACGGAGGCTTCCCTCGCTGATCCTGCCTTGGGCCTGCATCTGGAGGGCGTCGGAGCCTATCCCTTCCCTACACTCGCCGATCAGGAGCACGTCGCCTCCTTTCCTCACGGCTCCCAGCGTGCCCATAGCGAGCCGGAGCAGGCTCGAGAAGGTGTCGTCATAGCCCCTCCCACCCGCCCCGACGGCGATGCCCTTTGCCGGGTTGAGCTGCTGCTGGAAGAAGTGACCCTTCGCGTCCTTCGCCCCTCCGTCGATCATCGAGACGGGTTCGCCGCCCTTCGTGATGAGTGTGACGTAGCTGGATTCGCGCGCGCCCTCCAGGAGCGAGACCAGGGCCGTGTAGGCTTTGGTATCTTGCAAGAATGCCGGCGCGTCACCTTCTCTGGCATCGTACGCCACCCTCCTCGCCCCCGTAAGGTACGAAAGCGCGGCGGCGACCCGCGCGTCAGAGTACCCGAACAGCGGGTCCGGCTCCCCTGTGGCTAGGAAGAGGTTCTTCCCCTGCGCCAGTTCCGGCGGGAGCTTGACCTCTGCGCCTCCTGACGCGAACGCGACGGACGGCGGCGAAAGCTTCGTGACGCGCCCCTTGAGTCCGGGGACGCCGTCCTCTACGCTCTTGGGGGAAGGCGCGTTTAGTTTGAGCGCGCTGTCCTGGGGTATGTGCGGCGCGAGGGCCTTCAGCAGCTTGAGCGTCGTGGGTTTGCTGTCGCAGATGATGAGCCTCTCGAACCCCTTCGTCCGCTCCTTCAGGATCAGTGATAGCTCTTCGGCGTGCCCCTCGGGCGCGGGGTCGACCAGCTCTCCGAGGTTCTCCGCCTGCAGCGTCAAGAGCGACTCCACATCTCCATACGGGACCCAGATCTCCAAACGCGGTTCCTGCCAGTCCCTCCTTCGCGGCTTCTATCAACCTTTTCTCGAGCGAGCGGTTCGATAGTCCTTATTACAGGCCGGATGGAGTTGAGGGAGCGTGAGCTGGAGAGGAAGGAAGAAGCTGGTCGAGGAACTCGCCATGGTGTTGGTGAAGGTTAGGGCGCTCCAAATAGGCACCTTCACACTCGCGAGCGGAAGACTCAGCTCGTATTACGTGGACCTTCGGGCGGTCCCCAGCTATCCTGGCGCCTACAGATATGTAATCGACGCTTATGCGGCGCTCCTCAAGAACGATGTCGGCCTAGACAAATTCGAAGTAATCGCTGGAATACCCACCGCCGGCCTCGCCTTCTCATCTCCGATAGCCCTACAGCTTGAGAAGCCCATGATATACGTCAGGAAAGAGGCGAAGGACTACGGAAGGCAGAAGCGCATCGAGGGCACGATGAAACTGGGATCTCGAGTGCTCGTGATGGACGACGTGATCACCACGGGCCATTCTGTCCTCGGAGGCGTCGAAGCGATAAGAGAGGAGGGCGGCGAGGTGAAGCACGTGGCCGTCCTAATCGACAGGCTCGAGGGAGCGAAGGCGAACCTCAAGAAATCTGGTGTGGTTTTGCACCCGATGACGGACATACTGGAACTCGTCCATACCCTGCACGAGAGGGACGAGATATCAGCAGATGAGTTGAAGGCGATAAGGGCCCAAGTCTCGGCACATCAGTAGACCATCAGGTTCTTCTCTTCCAGTAGCACATGAAGGTTGTTGACCGCGCGGTAGACTTCGCTCTCGTGCTTGGCCCCCGTGCACACGAGCTTACCGGAGGCGAACAGGAGTATCACAGTCTTCGGGTCGGCCATCCTGTGGATAAGGCCCGGGAACTGCTCCGGCTCGTACATGGACTTGGGGAGCTGCCTCGCCGCCTCCTCGAGGTGCACCTTCCCTCCCAGGTTCGCGGACGCCACAATATTCTGGATCTGAATCTCCGCCTCGTTCTTGACCGGAATGCCTCCCTTCCTCAGCCTCCTCACTACTTCGTTGACCGCCTTCCTTGCCAGGTCCTCGGACTTGGCGCCGGTGCAGACCATCTTCCCCGAACTGAATATCAGGGTCGCTGTCTTGGGCGTCTTCAGCCTGAAGACGAGGCCGGGAAACTGCTCTGGGTGGTACTCTACGTCGACGAAGTTCTTCGTTATCTGGTTCAGGTCAACCTTCTGGTTGATCGAGGCAGAGGCGACCACGTTCTCGATGCTGACTATGGCCTTGGTCTGAGGCATCAGTCGGGCGCAAGATTTCGTGCGCTATTTAAAAGGTATTTAAACTGCGGGCGCGGTTTCCGGTTTCGCTGGTTCCGGGGCCTTCTCCTCCTTCTTGTTGTCGCCGCCCACCAGTTCGATCATGAATACCACTATGATGATTATCGCGACCAGGATGTAGTTCAACGGGGGCGGGAACGCCTCGGAGATCTGCCCGAGATAAGGAAGGCCGATCATGACCTCCCCCTTGACGCAGCTCGCGGGCACAGGAGGCCAGCTCAGCGGCTCGTCCGCCCTGGGGTTGGTGAACCTGTTGTCCCCCTGCGTGTAGATTCCCAGGGCGGTGATGTTCACGATTCTGTGCACTATCACGACATCCAAGCACCCTCCGCCTTCGCTCGGCTCGGCGAACACGATGACGTCCCCGATGTGGAGGCTAGAATAGGGGACGCTCTGGACGACCACGAGGTCCCCGACCTCCAGCGTCGGGAGCATGCTGCTTGTGGGGTAGACGTCATAGACCTGTATCCCCCCGACCCTGCTGTTGATCAGGAAGGATGCCCCGGCGACCACCAAAAGTATCACGACGGCGTAGACCAACGCCCTTGAGGCCTTGGAGCCGGAACTCAAAACGGCCACGCATCGTCCGCTTGGTTGTTAAAGGTCGCGGACCGAGAACTCTTAAGTAAAGACGGGTCGACGAGACTCGCAGTTGAAGCTCACCTCGCTCATCAACCTCGCAGTCTTCAACGGGGTCGCGATAATCCTCGCTGCCCTTGTCTACAACGACCGCGTGGCAAGGATCGCGTACTGGCACGAAATGGGGTTCACCGCGAACACCGCCTACTACCCGCTCTCCTACATCACCTCCGCCGTCCAGGGCACCGACTCAATCCAGGGGCTCCTCACCGTGGACTGGTTGCAGGTGATCCTCGTCGTTGCCGTCGTGGTCGACGCAAGTTTCGCTTGGGGGCTCCTCAGGCGGAGGCGGGCGCTGCCCCCGGGCTCCGAAGGTCCAGTTAGCGTTCCGGGCGCACAATCCGGATGAACCGCGCAACCCAGGCAATCTCAATCGGCGTCCTCCTCCTGGTTGGTGCGATTGTGCTGGACCTGGCCGGAAGCGCCCTCCAGTCAATCTTCGTCCTGATCATCTCCTTCGCGCTCGCGATAGCGGGGGCGGTCGTCGCGCTGAGGGGCGTGATAGACTATCTCGGCGAGGCGGCCTGATCAGAAGAGCCAGCAGGCGACGAAGTGGCCCGGCTTCACCTCCAGCAACGGCGGTTCCTTCTCCTTGCAGACCTCCATCATGTAGGGACAGCGGGGATGGAACTTGCACCCCGTCGGGTGAGAAGTAGACTTGGCCAGTTCCCCTATGATGTTTACCTTCCTGATTTCGTCCTTCACGGATGGGTCGATCACCGGGGAGGCTTGCAGCATCGCTTTGGTGTATGGATGCAGCGGGTCTAGAATTATTGCGTCAGCCGGCCCGACCTCGACTATCTTGCCGAGGTACATGACCGCAATCCTGTCGGCGACCACTTTTGCAATCGCCATGTCGTGCGTGATGAACAGGAACGCGACCTTGTTCTCCTTCGACTCCTTTTCGATGATGTGGAGGATGTCTCCTTTGAGGGAAGCGTCCAGCATGGAGACGGGCTCGTCTGCGACGACAAGCACGGGGTCGAAGAGCAGGACCCTCGCTATGCCGATCCTCTGGCGCTGGCCTCCTGAGAGCTGGAAAACGTAGTTGTTGATAATCTGAGGCGGCAGGCCTACTCTCTTCATTACGTCGTCGATCTTTGCACGAATCTCCCCCTTCCCCTTGACGCCCTGCGCAGCCAGCGGTATCCTGAGGGCGTCGTACACGCGCATGTTTGGGTCGATGGATGAGAAGGGGTCCTGGAAGATGACCTGAAGCTTCTTCCGCAACAGCTTCCAGCGATTCCCCCTGGCTGTCCCGATGTTCTCCTCTGTCCCATCCATGAGGAACACGGAGCCGCTGGTCGGCCTGTTGAGTCCTATCGCCGCCCTCCCGAGGGTGGTCTTCCCAGAGCCGCTCTCCCCCACCAGGGCGACGATTTCCCCGCGACCCACGTTCAGCGTGACGCCGTCGACCGCCTTCACCACCGAGGGTTTCTGTAGGAAGCCTCCTTTCGTGAAGAACACCCTGACGTCCTCGGTCCGCAGCACCCTTTCGGTATGGTCGTCAGTAGAGCCAGCAGGCAACGTCTTCTCCATCGGTCCTCTTGAGCTTGGGTCTTTCCTTCCTGCAGATGTCCATCACATATGAGCACCTCGGACTGAAACTGCACATTTCCAGCGGGTGGGCAAGGTCGGGCATGAAACCCGGCATGCCCCTTATTTCCGTACTACTAAGCGTCGGTGTGGCCGCGATCAGCCCTTGGGTGTAAGGATGCTTGGGCTTGGTGAAGATGGTCTTCGCCGGTCCGTCCTCCACGATCCTTCCAGAGTACATGATGTATGCGGTGTCGACGACCTCTGAGAGAAGCGCGAGGTCGTGGGTGATGAGAAGAATCGAGATACCCATCTCCCTCCTTAGCCGCTTGAGCAGGTTAATCACGTTGACCTGCGTGATCACGTCGAGTGCCGTCGTTGGCTCGTCGGCAAAGAGCATCTTTGGCTCAAGAGCCAGAGCCATCGCTATGAACGCTCGTTGCTTCTGTCCTCCTGACAGCTCGTGAGGGTAACGCCTCGCGATGCTGTCGTCGAGGTCGACCGTCTCCAGCAGCTTTCTGACCGCGGCATCCCCCCCTTCCCTACCGTGTATCTTCAGAACCTCGTCGATCTGGTTGCCGATCGTGAAGACAGGAGTGAACCCGTTCATCGATCCCTGGAACACCATAGCCATCTTGCTCCACCTGTAGTCCCTGCGGAACTTTTCTTCTGGAACGGTCAGGATGTTGGTACCCTCGAAGTTGACTTCGCCCCCTACGACCCTCCCAGGTGTCGTGATCAGCCTCATCATGCCTAGGGCTAGGGTGCTCTTTCCCGAGCCGCTCTCGCCTGCTAGGCCCACGATCTCCTTGCTTCCGACCTCGAGGTTGACGTCTTCCACGGCCCTGACGTCTCCGCGGGCCGATGAGTAATAGATCTTGAGCCCCTTGGCTTCAAGGACTGCGGTCATTTGGCGCTTACCCTCGGTGCAACCACGCGGTCGAGGGCGAACCCCACGAGCACGAACGGGATCGACGCTACGACGATCATTATCCCGGGGAAGAGCGTCCACCACCACCATCCGTGAAAGGAAGCGTCGAATGTGATCGCGTCGTTCAGGATTCCTCCCCATGTTATCACGTTGCCCGGTCCTATCCCGAGGAAAGCGAGCGTCTCGCCGAGTATGATGACCCCGGATATGCTCAGAGCCGTGAAGGCTATCGTGACAGGGGTCAGTCTCGGCAGGAAGTGTGCGAAGAAGATGCGAGTCGAGGAGATCCCCATGGCCCTGTCCGCCTCTACGTATGTTTGCGCCCTTATGGACAGCGTGACGGTGCGAGCGATTATCGCGAAACCCGGCCAAGACAGGGCGGCTATGATCAGGGCTTCGTTCAAGAGCGTGAGCTGGACGCTATAGGATATGGCTATGATGAACGCTAGGCCCGGGATGGCCAGTATCACCAGCGTCCCCCACGACATCACCTTGTCCCTCCATCCTCCGTAGAAGCCGGAGAGGCCGCCCCATATTATCCCGCCTATGACCGATATGACGGACGCAATGATCCCGATTTCAAGCGCCCACGGGAGGCCCGCGAGGACCCCGAGGTCAATCGGCCTTCCGAAACTGTCAGTCCCCATCGTTCCATAGGAGTCGCCCACAAGAGATATCGAAGAGGCCGAAGGCGTGAGACCCTGGGAGCCCACCATCTGAACGGTGACCGAGTATGTACCCTTCTGCACAGTGCCGTTGAGGAGGCCCGGGCCGTCATGGTTGAACAGGGCCGCCAGCTCCTGGTCCGGCCCTACAGTAGTAAGGTATGTGTTGGTCTGCTTCTGGATGTACTGGCCGAGCGCCTGGTCTACGGGGGCCGAGGTGAGCGTGTAGGAATTGCCTGAGGTTGGTGACGACACTGCGACCTGCACCGTGCTGCCGTCCGGTTTGGTCCAGAGAAGCACCATCTCATAGGCGGTCCCGCTAAACGTCGGAGTGAGAACGAGATTGCTCGGGGTCACGGCGTGGTCCCAGTCGATCGTGACGGAGCTGGTGTAGGCCGCGCCGCCGCTCGATCCGGACCACCCGTTCAGCGCATAACTGGCCGTCTGGGGCGCATCGACCCCGAAGTAGTTCACCCAGACCGGCGGGACTGCCGCGGGATAGTTCGTCCATTCCGATGGATTGTCCCATTTGTAGGCCTCCGACTGCGGAATTGCGATCACTACATACAGAGAGGTGGCTAGCAGCAGCACGAGGAGGACTAGACCTATGACCCCTGAACGCGATTTCAGGAATTCTCGGGCGTAGCTTCTTTCGACGTTAGCGGTCTCCATGCTGTTATCATTCTCCGGCCTTGATTCTCGGGTCGAGGAAACCGTACGTCAACTCGCCGATGTACAAGCCCAGAAACAAGATGATTGTGAGCACAAATGTCGAACCGACGATAACGGGGAGGTCGTTCTGGATGATGGCGGCGAAGGTCAGGAAGCCAAGCCCCGGCCATCTGAAGACGACCTCTAGCACGATCGCTCCACCGAACGAACCCGCGACGGCGAGAATCGATTGTGTCGCTATTCCAGGCGACGCAGTTCTCAGGACGTGTTTGAAGAGCAACCTGCGCTCGGTCATCCCTCTCGCCCTCGCCGTCGTGACAAAGTCCTCCCCCATAGTGGAGACGACGAGGCTTCGAACGACGTAAGCGAACCCTCCCACGGACACGATGAAGAAAGATAACAGGGGAAGCGTAAGGTGCGCAAGGAAGTCAACGAAATTCGGGAGTATCCCGGTCGGCGGAGGGACGGAAGAGATCCCCCCTGAGGGGAGCACGTTGAGCGAATAGGCGAAATATGCTATGAGGATGGCCCCTATCCAAAACGCTGGTATGCTCGAGTGTATGACGGCGATTATCGGGACAGACCTGTCGAGCTTGCCGCCCGCCGACTTGGCCGCGAGCAGCCCGATGATCGCTCCTATGGCGACCACTAGCAGCGTCCCGGTAGTGAAAAGAACAATCGTATTCGGAAGATACGCGATGATCAGGTCGGTAACCTGCTTCGAGCCGTTGGGTGCTTGAAGAAAGAAGGCCGACCCAAGATGGAACTCGAATAGGTTCACCATCTGCAAAGCGTACTTGATGGGGAAGGGCTGATTGAAACCGAACGCGCCAAGATATGAGGCCTTGAAGGTAGCGACCTCCTGCGTAATCTCCGCGAGTGTGAGACTGGAGTGGGTCTTCACCAGGTTCCTCTGGAATTCGCTTGCGGCCTGGTCTGCCGAGCCTTCTATCACCTTTTGAAGCGTCGGATATATTCCCACGTACAGAAGAGATACTGCCGCGAACAGCGCGAGGACATAGGATACCGTTTTACCTATAACGAATCGCGCGTATCCCATCTTGTGTGAAGTGGCGCTTCTTACTTTTAAGAATTCACCGTGAATGTGGGGCAACCATTATATACGCGAATCCACCAAAAAAGGGCCGACAGGGAATGACCTCAGTATTGAACCAGAAAGTCCTCTTTTCTGTGGTCATTCTTTCAGTACTAGCGGTATCTTCGCTCGTAGCAGTTCCTTTTGTTCGTGGGCAGAGCTCCGTAACCTCAACGGTTCCGGCCGTGCCGCCTCTGAGTTCTTTCACGCTGACCAGCTATAACGGTAACGACCAGACCGGGGTTTCTGACCTGGGAAGCGGAAAGATACAGGCCTATGACTTCGCCGTCACCCCGAGCGAGCTATCGACCTTACCGTCGACCGGATTCAACGAACTCGAATCGCCCGCAGCCTGGTACGGTCTAGAGATCAACCCGACGAATACTACCGGCTCGTTCAACCCGCTCCAGTTCCAACAGGTAAGGTTCGCCTTGAACTACCTGGTTGACAGGGACTATTTCGTAGGTAGCCTCCTTGGCGGCAATGGCATCCCAACCGTATCGGTGTTCGGAGGCGAACCTGACCAGCTCGTAACTTCGTCAGCGACCGCCCCATTCAGTAACATCACGGATTCTATCTCCATAGCCAACAGCACGATTTACTCAGCTCTTATCGCAAACGGCGCGACCTTCAAAGAATCCTCCACTCCTCAGTGGTATTACGACGGGAAGCCCATAGTCATAACGATTTTCGACAGGGCGGACGACCCGGTCAGGCACGCTTACGACGGGTTCCTGCAGGGCCAGCTGGAGAAGGTAGGATTCCAGGTCACAGTGATTCCCGGGACTCTCTCGACCGCCCTGACCACTGTGTTCTCTGTTGACCCCGCAAACGCAACCTGGGACATCTACCCGGCCAGTTACGGAGCTGTCTACCAGTACTACGATGAAGGGTTCGGCGAACTTTATGCGCCGATAGCGGGCGCCATCCCTGCGAGCAGCAACGAAGGTGATGCCTTCGGGGCCTACAACGACACGCTGCGCGAGCAAGCTTCGACGGTGGCCCTCCTTAACACGGCCGACAAATACGCGCTCGACTTCTTCAACACTAACTTCACGAGCTTCGCGGGCAGGGATGCCGACCTTGATGGCTTGGTATCTGCTGGAGTGAAGGCGGCTGTGGTCATCGGCATCGCAACTTCGTTGGCGCCTTATGCCGTATCAGATTCGCTGAGCGGAGTCACGGCCAACTTCGTCACCGACCCTGTGCTAAATTACGCTTCGTTCCTTAGCATGAGCACATCGTCGGGGACTGCTGACATCGGGGTGCGGTATCTGGCACAATCTTCGCTCAACCCCTTCGGTGGTTCGACAGACTCTTACTCTTCAGGTTGGGGTGAGGCCGTGTCTGTTCCACCGGTAGTCTATCAACCGTCTACCGGATATCTATACCCTGTAGGGTGGAGCTTCAGCGTGCAAGACGACAGTCCCGCTGCGAGCGTCCCGATCCCAACTAGCGCCGTTGTTCTCAACGCTACTCAGGACCAGTTCGTGAATGTCGCTTCAGGGGCGATGGCAAAGTCAGTAGTCACAGCCAACTTCGCACCGATGCTCTCGACTTCTTGGCAAGACGGCCAGCCGGTCACCCTGGCCGACATAATCTATCAGTACATACTGGCAGGCGAAGCATCCGAGAACCCCAGTAGCCCTATCTTTGACGGATACACATCCGCCGTCTTCGGGCCAAGCTGGGAGACAGTTCTTGGGCTGCAGATCGTGAACTCGACTTCCATCAAAGTCTACTCGAGCTTCTATTACCCCGACCAGTTCTTCGCGGGCATAAACGCTGCCGGCGGCCTCTTCGCACTCACGCCGACGACAAGAGCGGACGGACAGCTACCCTGGACAGTATATGCGGGGATGGCCAATCTCGTAACAAACGGCAAGGACGTCTGGTCCAGCTCCACTTCGTCAGAGAAGAACCTCCCGTGGCTGTCCATCGTGAACCCGACCGACGTCGCCAACCTGAAGACTGCACTCACGACTTATGCGTCCAGCTCGTACATTCCTCCGGAATTCGCATCGCTCCAGTCTTTGACGGGCACGACACTGATTACGGCACCGCAAGCAGCCACAGACTATAACGATGCGGTCAACTTCATCACCCAGTACGGTCACGCTGACATCGGAAACGGGCCGTTCATCCTCTCGACGTACTCGCCTTCAACCTCGCCTGCCTACGCCACCTTCACTAGGTACTCCCAGTTCAACTGGGGCAGCCAGCTGTCCTCCGTGGCCGCGGCAGCTCCTGTCGTCCTCACGCAGTCAGCAACCATCCCGGCGATAATCAACCCAGGTCAGCAGCTGTCCGTGACCGCCCTACAGACGCCAGATGGCTCCAAGACCTCGAGCCCGGTCGCCGGAGCGAACGTCACTATGCAGCTCATCTCAAACGGCGCAATATCGTACCAGATGAGCACCCCGAGCAACTCCCAAGGGGTCGCATCGTTCACGGTGCCCACAACGCTGCCCTTGGGCGCGTACATCCTTTCAATTTACACCGCCAACGCGGCGTCTACGCTCTACAACCCACTCGTCCAGGCGGTGGAATTGACCGCAGCTAGCGTGACCACGACGACGTCATCGACGGGTATCACGACCACCACGACCAGCAGCAGCCAACCCACGACGTCCACTTCGACTGGCACGTCCAGTACAAGCGGCAGCCTGGCGTTGTCTCCGACGGTGCTTGGTGGAATAGCGATGGTTACGGTCGTCCTGATGGCAGCGCTCGCCATCGGTTCGAGCCGCAGGCGCGGGTACCCCCGTCCCTCAACGCATATAGCGACTCCATAGAACGCGTAACAGGAGCGAGCGAGGGCTCGCTCTCGTCCTTCGATTTATTTTCTGCGCTGAGCAGATGGCATTCCGACCCTAACCGCTCTGTAGCGTTGCCCACAAATAGGGAGAGACAGTATGGGACAAGGTAGGCCTGTGTCCGAGATTCCGGATCCTCTGTTCCACCTCCTCGTCCGCCGTTCAAGGGGCGAGTCAAGAGCCGCCGCGCTGCTGGAAGACATCTCGACCCAGCTCGGGTTGCGTCCCGGCACCGCTGACAGGGTCGTGACAGCGGTCGCGCTCATCAAGACAGGAGCCACGCCCGAATCGGTCAGCTCCCTGATGACTTGGGCCGAGTTCGAAGAATTTTGTGCCGGGCTGCTGAAGGCCAGCGGTTACTCGGTCAAGAAGAACGTCGTCATGACGAAACCCAGGAGGCAGATAGACATCTTCGCCGAATCCTCCGGCCTCGCCCTCTCCGTCGACTGTAAGCACTGGGGGAAGGGCTTCGCCCCCTCGACTCTCGAGCGCGTGGCGGCCGAGCAGATAGAGCGCACGGCACTCTACAAGAAGAAGATGGCCCTCCGTATCCCGGTGCTGCCGGTCATACTCACACTGCTCGACGCGCCGACTAGACTAGTGTCGGGCGTGCCGGTCGTCCCGATCTTCGCGCTGCGTGACTTCCTCGCGTCCGTCAGCCGCTTCGAAGAGGGACTGGCGATACTTTGAACGGCGTCTCAGTCAAATGCCTTCCGGTCATATTGATGTATCCGTAACTCTGTTACTTCATTGACGCCGAGTTCCGGCGGCCGGCGAAGCGTATTAAGGCTGCGCCAACCCTCAGCTCTCGATGCGGGTCCATCCAAACAAGCCGGCTATCAGGGCCTTCGGGATAGCCGAGAGCTTCCGCAGGGCAGACACGCGTTCAACCATCGCGGGCGCAGTGATGAGGTCCGACCTCGTGCTGGACGGCTTCGCCTTCGGCGGGGCGGCTGTCGGAGGAGACGACGCGACCGATGCCCTGGTCCGCCTCTACAGGGCGCTGCACCGCGATGACGTTAACGTGATACTGCTTTCTGGGGCCATCATCAGCTACTACAACGTAGTCGACGTCGACGCCTTTGCGTCCAAGACCGGGGTGCCCGTGATCTGCCTCACCTACAGCGAGTCGCCCGGGATCGAGGACGCCATCAAGGCGCGCTTCATCGCCTGGGAGGCGAAGGTCGCGCTCTGCCGGAGGCTAGGGGCAAGGACCTCCCTCCTCCTGAAGACGGGGAAGATGGTGTATGTCCGGCTCGCCTCCATCGAAGAGTACGATGCCCGGCAGGTCATGGATTCTTTCACTCTCCAAGGGGCGCTCGCAGAGCCCGTCAGAGTGGCCCGGCTTCTGGCACGCGCCAGGCGCGCCGATCACCGCGGGACCTGAATGTCCGCTACCAGCTCGATGTACCTCGGGCCTATCTCACGGACCTTCCGGCTGTTGAACTTCACGCCTTCGCCGATTATGCGGCGGAGCTCTCGCGCCAGCTCTTCTTCGGCCTCAGCGAGGTCGTACCCCGATACGTGCCTGTAGTAGTGTATCCATCCTCCCGGCTTGGCCATCTCGATCGCCGAAGGGAGGAACCTGTCGGACTGCGACGGATGGGGCATGAGTATCCTATCGAACTTGACGTCGAGGACCTCGGGAAGGCGCGAGGCATCCTCCTGCGACATCTTCGTGAGCCCTTCGACCTTGTTCAGCTTGTTGTTGCGGATGTGCAGCTCGAACGCCACCTCGTTCAGCTCGTTGCTGTACACCGTGGCCCTCTTCCTCTTTGAAACGGTGTTCGAGTAGGGTCCCACCCCCGCAAACATGTTCAGGACAAGCTCGCCCGGTTGCGCCAGATCGGCGATCCTCAGCCTCTCCGTCGAGAGCCTCGGCGAGAAATAACACTTCTCGACGTCGACCATGAAGCGAAGCTGGTTCTCCTTGTGCATGGTCAGCGTCCTCTGCTCCCCCGCTACGTGTCTGAGCCTCCTCAGGCGGAAGTCGCCTTCCAGGCCACCTTCCTGGTCGAAGACCGCCCTCACGTGCTTCATCGACGCGAGGATCGCCTCCCCGACGGCCCCGCCCTGGTCCTTAACGGACGCGTCGAGCTTCACTATCGCGATGTCGCCGATGATGTCGATACCGGTCTCCACGGCCTTTGCCTGACCGGGCGGGAGGACGCTTCTGAGCGTCTTCTGAAGAAGCTTGACCACGATTCTCGGCCCCCCGGCCTCCTACTTATCCTGTGATGGAGCTCACTCTTCGGCGGCTTCACGAGGGACTCCCCTCGTCTCGTAGTAGTACTGGCCTCTCTCCTTCTGCTCCCTGTCGAGTTTGCCATCCGGCTTGTTCACCCGCGGCCTTCCGCTGTTGATGTCTCGCCTGTATGTGAGGCCGACCTCCTTGAGGAAGATGTTCATCCCCTCCTCCTTCCCGAGCGGTGGCGTGGCGGAGCCCTCGACCCCCGGATTTCCCGTGAAGACCAGCATCCTGTCGGAGACGAGGTCGAGCAGTTGGATGTCGTGGTCGATCACCATAGCGCTCTTCCCCACGGCCTTAACCAGCCTGCCAATCGCCTTGGCGATCACGAACCTGTCCTCGACGTCCACGAAGGCGCTAGGCTCGTCCAGGGCGTAGATGTCGGCTTCCTGCGAGAACGTCGCGACTATGGCCACCTTCTGAAGCTCTCCCCCGCTCAGCTCGGACATGTTTCGGGCCAGGAGCTTCTCCATCCTGAGCGGCGTCGCCAACGACGTCTGCAGGTTGGGGTCGTCGAAGCCCTTCCCGACCTTCTCGGTGAAGAACTCCTGCACCGTCCCGGCGAAGTCGGACTTCAGGTACTGGGGCTTGTAGGCTATCTTCGCTCCGAGGTTCACGTTGCCGGAGTCAGGCTTCTCCTCTCCGGCGAGGATGCGCAGGAACGTCGTCTTGCCCAGCGCGTTGGCACCGATAATCCCGAGCACTATGCCCCTCGTGAGCTCACCGCCTCGGGCCTCCAGCGAAAAACCCGGGAAGGTCTTCTTGATGTCTGTGTAGCTCGCCACCACCTCCGTCGACTGCTGGCTCTCCACGGCCGTGGGCGCCTCGAAGGTGACCGCCCGCTCTCTGAACCTGATGTTCTCCTGCGGGAGCATCCCCTCGAGAAGCGCGTTGATTCCCGTGCGGGACGGATAGAGAGCCGACACGACCCCGTAGACGCCGGGCTCTCCATAGATGATCTGGACATAGTCGCTCGCATAGTCAAGGAAAGTGATGTCGTGCTCGACCAGCACCACGAACTTGCCCTTCTCCGCTATGCGCCTTATGAGTCGCGAGACGGCCATCCTCTGATAGACGTCGTTGAAGGACGACGGCTCGTCGAAGAGATAGATGTCCGCGTCCTTCAGCGCCGCGACGGCGACGGCGACCCGCTGCAGTTCCCCTCCGCTCAGGTCGGGGAGGTTCTTCGACATGGCCTCGCCCAGTCCCAGCTCGGCGACGACTCTCGCCGCGTCGTGGGTCTCGTCGACCTTCTCGATGAGCGAGCGCACGTCCTTCTTCCAGACCTCGGGGAGCTTGTACACCGCCTGAGGCTTGAGCGAGACCTTGACCTCGCCCATCGAGACGCGCTTGAAGTGGTCTTTCATCTCCCTCCCGCTCAGGTATCCTAGGAACTTGTCCCAGGATGGCTCGTGCTCGTAGTCGCCGAGGTTGGGGATCACCTGTCCGGAGAGTATCTGGAGTGCGGTCGACTTGCCCACCCCGTTCCGGCCCACGAGCCCGACGACCTGGCCCTTCCTGGGGGTGGGGAGACGGTACAGCCTGAACGAATTGATGCCGTACTGGTGGATCTTGTCCTTCTTCAGCTCCTCGCTCAGGTTGAGTATCGTGATCGCGTCGAAGGGGCAGACGTTGACGCAGATGCCGCATCCGATGCACAGCGACTCTGAGATGACCGCGAGCTTCTCCTCGCCGAGCTGTATGCAGTCCTCGCCGTTGATGTTCACCGGACAGTCCCTGATGCACTCTAGGCCACACTTGTCGGAGTGGCAAAGGTCATCATCAAGAACGGCTACCCTGTGAACCAAGGTTGCAACTCCCGCCTCACTGAGTTCTTAGCTTTTTGGCGATCGGGCAGAAGGTGCAGATCTTCGGGTCGTTCGCCAACGAGAGTCCTTCATACGTGTACTTCTTCCTCGTCTCCCCCCAGACCACCTCCTCGGTGGGCTCGCCGTTCAGGTGCATCGTCTCATGCTCTTCGATGAGCGGCCTTAGCCTGCAGGTGGAACAGTAGCTCTTGACGAACGCCACCCTGCCCACCGTGGAGTTGTAGAGCATCAGCGCCGCCGTGCCGCCCGTCAGCCAGGCCATCAATAGAAAGCCGGAGAGGCCGATTGTCGGCGAAAGGAGGAAGCCAATCAAGAACGTCGCCGATAGCAGCGCGATGCCGAGCACCCTCCCTTCTCTGCCACTAGGGTAAGAGAATCCGATTGCCCTCTTCGGGAGCGACGACACCAGGAGGGGCGGGAACGCCAGTCTGACCGCTCGGGAGAGAGTCACGAACCGGACGTGTGGGAAGACCTCGGGGCTAGCTGAAATCCGCCAAGCCCCAGAATTCTTCTGCACGCTAGGTAGCCTTCTCCAAACTTTCACGGCCGCGAGAGATAATTCTCAGGTTCCCTATTTATGTGAACCGCCGAGGTTCTGGTACATCATCCCTATTCTGTCTTTGAGACGGCCGCCGAAGAGCCTGACCTGCCTCGCGACGGTCGGTGTCAGGTCGAGCGAGAGCGGGGAGATGGAGATGGCACTCTGCTTGTGCACAGCATAGATGTCCGAGTCCTTCTCAAAGGTCGGCAGCCTCGCTCCCCACACCCAATAGTATGGCCTCCCCCTGGGGTCCTTCCTCTCGATCACATAGTCGCGGTACTTCCTCACCTCGATCGATGTGAGCTTCACCTTGGTCCCTTCCTTCGTGTTCCACGGAAAATTCACGTTCAGCAGGTTCACCCCTTTGGGCAGCCCGTGCTCAAGGACCTCGAGCGTTATCTCCTTCGCGACGCGGGCGGGCAGGTCGAAGCGCGGGTCCTTCTGGCCGTGGCTGAAGCGTCTGCTGGATGGCACTTCCATGGAGAACGCGATCGACGGTATCCCTAAGAGCGCCGCTTCCATCGCCGCGGCTACGGTGCCTGAAGCCAGGATGTCTTGGATCGTCAGGTTCTCTCCTATGTTGATGCCTGACACCACCATGTCAGGATG
>JAPCJR010000019.1 GCA_027886865.1 Nitrososphaerota archaeon | reverse complement strand
GTCCTCTCGTCTATGACTCTCCGTACGATAGCCGTCGCCTTCTCGACCGCCTCGGCGAGGTCCTTCCTCATCGCCGTTAGGGTCTCCACGTCGCCCTGCTTGATGAGGACGGCGTAGATCGGGATGTTGTGCTTCGAGGATAGCTCTTCTATCTCGAACTTCTCGACGCCGAGGCCACCGATGGCGGCACCGACTCCCTGTGCAATTTCACCGCTCTTTTCGCCCTCGAACTTCTGTGCGGCGTCCACCATGATTATCATGTTGAGGGAGACGCCCTGGTCTTCTATCAGGCGCTGAAGCGCGACGTGGGGCTCTCCGACGTACCCCATCGGGCCTTCCGCCTTGAGAACATACAAAGTCCTTCCGTTATACTCGGTCTTTGCGACCACGGTGTCCTTGGCTATCTTCTGGACCGGGGCTCCATTGATCAACTTGGCAGCGAGCATCGGACCGACTCCGTCCCCGATCGGCTGAGCCAGCTTGAATGTCTCGGTGGCCTTTGCGAGTGCGTTCGCTTGTTCCATTATCTGCGGAAGCACCATCTGCAGCTGGAATATCGTGATGTATGAGTTCGTCTTCTTGGCCGACAGGTAGTAGTGCCTCACCACCTTGTGGATTATGTTCAGCGCGCTCGAGATCTCGACCAGGTTGGACCCGACGGAGACCTTTACCGGGTCGTCGGTCCCTATGAGCGCTTGGACCTCGCCTCTGACTCTGTCCTCTCCTGTCCTCGTCACGTGCTCCAGCTTGCCTACTAGGCCGTTAGGGTCCATGCTCACCGGCGGAATCGTGACGTACTCGAAGAGCTGCGCCAGACGGTCTGCCGCACCCTGAGCCGCCTTCCCTGCGGTCAAGAAATAGTCGACGGTCTGCTTCGCTGAGTTATCCTTCATTACGACGAGCTTCTTGAGAGACCGTGTTACGCTCTGCTCGGCGACGTAGAACTGAATCCTCTGGCCGTAAAGTATGAACACGAAAAAGAAACCGTAGGTTATGAAAGTGACCACGTTGCTGAGGTCGATACCGGAAAAAAGGCTGCTTACGTTGCTAGACAACCTGCAAACACTGGCCGTAGGGAAAACGTTGCCTATATAACTATATCGATACCGATATAGTTTCCCGGAGGTCGGGACCGTTGCGGCGAGTCACCGAGCGCAGGCTAAGACCGGCGCGAAGCAGCGAGAGGCGATTACTTGAGAGGGACGTAGAGGCTGGAGCGGCTTGCGCCGATTCCGGGCGTGCCGTGAACGACCTTCTTGTTCGTTATGACATACTCACCTAGATAGTGACCGATCATCTCTGGCTTTACCTCGAGCGCGACGAATTCCTTCCCGCTATAGACGCTCACGTTCGCCCCTACCATCACCGGGAGAATTATCATGTCTCTGGCATGCGTCTTGATCGGGCTCTCGAGCTTCCCTTCCCTCTGAGCCCGGATATCCTCGAGCAGCTTCCTCTTGTCGTCAGAGATCCCTCTGTTGAGAGAGCGCCTTGCCCTCGAAGGGAGCAGTTGAAGGATGGCCTCGGTGGACATTGAGTTGAGCTGGTCGACCGTGTAACCGCGGTACCTGAATTCCTTCGGCATCTACTTCTTGACCTCCGTGCTCGTCCTCGCCAACCGCGACCTTCCAGTCTTCCTAGGAGCTATAAGCCCTACCTTTCTTCCGGGTGGGGCGTTCCTCGAGGTACTGGTAGACTTGCCGGGGTGCTGGTGTCTTCCGCCTCCGAACGGATGGTACACGACTGCCATGGCGATGCCTCTCATCCTGGGGTACATCCTTCCCTGGGCCTTCATCGCGTGGTGTCGGGGGCCCGCGCGCATGAATGGCTTGTCGAGCCTGCCTCCGCCGGCGATTTCACCGATTGACGCCCTGCACTTGTCATCCACAAGGATGCTCTTGCCTGAAGGCAGTCTGAGAATTGCCCTTCCGTTCCCCTTGGAGAACAGGACAGCCGAACCGCCTGAAGCGCGAACTAGCTTCCCGCCGTCCCCTACTCTTAGCTCGATGTTTGATATCCTCGTACCCTCAGGGATGCTGAGGAGAGGTAGTATGTTTCCGTTCGAGGGTGCTGCGCTCGGGCCGAGACCGATATGGCTGCCTACGACCAGGCCGCTGACCGCCGGGATGTATGATATCTCGCCGCTTCCCTGCTCGAGCTGAGCGAGCGGTGCGGAACGTCCCTTCTCGTCCAGTATAGCCTTGACCACCAGCTTCTCCTCACCCTCGGTCCGGAGGTTCGGATACCGGACGGCCGCGATCTTGCCCTTCGGAGGGACGCGGAACTGCATTCCGCCCTTTCCTCTTCGTCTTTGTAGAATTCGTTTACCCAAGTTACTACACCAGGCCCAGTTTAGTCGCGAGTTCGGCTGCCGAGTTGTCCGCTGTCAGGCGTACAAAGGCCTTCTTTCCGATGAGAGTCCTCGTCGTGTTCACGGCTCTCACGTTGACTTCGTAGAGAGCCTCGACGGCGCTCGCGATCTGTGTCTTCGACGCCGAGTCGTTGACGATGAAGCACAGCTTGTTTTCGCGCTCTATCTGCTCGAACGTCCTTTCCGTGATATAAGGTCGGATTACGACCTTCTGAGCGTCTTCAAGCCTCAACCTTCATCTCAACTCCCTTTTCCTTCGACCTCAGCGCATCCAGCGAAGACTCTGACCAGAAAGTGAGACGTCCCGCGACCCCGGCGGGCGCTAGGTCGAGCACACTCAGACTGTCGATAGTTACCACCTTCACACCAGGAATGCTCTCGGCGGCCCTTCCAATCCCCCGGTCGTTGGTCACGACGAGGAGAGGACCTATCGGCTCCTTGTATGCCCGGCCCCTCATTCTGGACTTTCCGGACCGCCTCTTCACTCCATCGACAAGGCGTTTGAGCTCGTTCGAGAGTCCTACCGTCTCAAAGAAGGTGTTCAGTTCGCCGGTCTTCGAGACCGACTCGATGTCGTCGGAGACGACCAGTGGGAATTCCAGGTTTCCGACCCTGTGTCCCCTCCACGCCACGGCAGCGGCGTCACCAGTGAATGCAATTGCCGTCTCGAGCGCCAGCCTCTTCTCCTTCTTATTGATCTTATTGTAGATAGCCTTCTCGGACCTCGGAGGATGAGCCAGTCTCCCTCCCACAACGCTCGCGACTCCCGCCGCCTGCCCTGCCCTTCGGCTGCGTTCTCCCTTGACCCTGGGAACCCTCGATATGCCTCTGCCCGTGGGCGGCCATCCACTCTCTGCGCTGGTCTTCTCTCCCGCCTCCGGGTCGCGTCCGTAAGACTGTATTCCGTGTGACCTCAATATCCAGAAAGCGCGATGGATGACGTCGGGCCTCAGCGGGCGGAGGAAAGCCTCCGGGAGGACCGCTTCTTTAGAAGATTCGCCCTTCAAGTCTAGTATCTTGGCCATGCCACTATCTACCTACCCTTGTGCTAAGCTCGAGTACCTGCACCGGCGTCGTCTTACCCTTGACAGCGCGGACAGGGTGCCTCACAAGAACCACCCTCCTGTTACTTCCGGGAACAGTCCCCCTGAGGAGGGCATAGTCTGTGCTGACCTCTCCGAAGTGCTCGAAACCACCCTTCGGCGTTATCGGGCCGTCCTTCGGGTTAGATATCGAAAGGATCCTCTTGCCGGTCTCGGTTCTCTGGTGGAATCCGTGCTGTCCTGCTCTTGCGACCGTGTACATGACGGCCGCGGGATGCCACGGGCCGATTACGCCGACCGCTCTGACGCTCTTCCTCGACTTGTGCTGCTTGCGCTTGATTCCGAACCTGGTGACCGGGCCCTCGAAGCCCTTGCCCTTAGTGATTCCAATAACGTCAACGTAATTACCCGCCTTGAATATCGCTGAGAACTTCACTCCTGTCCCGAGGAGCTTCGTGACGTAATCCACCTGCCCAGCGATGTCTCCTCCTCCGACGCCGACTTCGAAGACTATCGGCCGCTTCTGTGAGATGCCAGCGTCACTTGGTGTTATCGAGACGAGCGCCGAGATTCTGTATAAACTTGAAAACTTACTCTTCCAGGCCTCGACGAACTTCTCTGGCTCCATGGAGGTCTTCTTGTCGACCCCCTTGGGTAGGGTCTTTGCGTAGACTTCGCCGACCGCCTTTTCAGCACCGTTCTCCCGTGCGTAAAGTCTGAGGCCGATCACAGTCGTCTCCGGCACGGCTAAGACGCTCGTGGGGTTGAAGAGTGGTTTGCCGAAGTTCGGAGTCTTCTCACGGTCGTCGAGCGATATACTATGCATGGTGGCCACCTTGACTGCAGGAAACCCGAGGAGGGTTGGCGTGTTCGTTGCGACCTTCGGCCATGTGTGGACGGAGGGGATGAAACGACCAGCGCGCGCTCTTGGTCTGTATGCAAGGCTGCCCCTTCGAGGTGCGGAATGCTTCCTGTGACCCAAGCTAAAGCACTTTAGAATTACCCCCGATTTTCTGTTAGCCTTTAAACTTTCGTATTCTTTAGAACGCTGAGTATTTCCAGCAGGTAGAGCGCGGAGCCCATCGCTTCCTCCGTTCTGACCGTGACCGCTTTTTGCTCAGGGTACAGGTTCACGACGAACCTTACCTTCTGCCGGAGGTTCTTCACCATGTCAAAGAGACCCCTGGAAGGCGAACCGAAGATTGCCATCACGCCTTTGGAACGGTCGAACTCATCGCGGAGCTGCGGAAGACAACCGGCGAGGGGGTCGCCGAGTCTGGAGGTCGCGACTTTCAAGCCGAACCTTCCGTCACCTATGACCTCTTCCACGCTGCGGACTTCGACGGTGTACCCCCAATACTCCGTTGCCTCTGACCGGTCGACCACCACGCCCGTCAAGGGAGCGACGGAGACTATCTTGACCGTCACCCGTCTGTTCCCCCCGAGCTTATGCTTCAACGTAACAGGCGAGTCCAGACCCACGTCTACGGTCCCGCCGTCGGTGAGGACCACACCTTCGCGCAGCTCCCCGGGAGAGACCCTCGCGAGGGGGACCTTCGGCCTGTGAGAGGGAATCCTGAGCGGCGGGAGCAATCCTGCAAACTTCAGCGCGTCGTCTAGAGGAAAGAGGCGCCGCCTCAGGTACTGCGGAGTCTCGACGTATTCAAGCACGTGACGGATGAGGCTCGATTCGCCCCTCCCGCGAGGGTCCCGGAATATCTGGACCGAGTCGACCCCGTAGACCGAGCACGCCCTCGCTATCTGCCCTATCTTCATGGTCTTGTCTCTGAGCGATTCGTGCTCCTCAAGCACAGTGTCGGGGAAGGCCATGGCCAGCCTCCTACCTGCGATGGTCAGAACTATCCACTTCCTGCGAACCTTGTTTGCGGTTGTTTTCGTCCGCTTAAAAGCACCTTTAACCGTCTTACACTAGGGTTAGCCCGACCCGTACATGGCGGACAGGGAGAAGATCGAGTATGAACTGCGAGGCAAGACTCTCAAGGTCTACATGTACATGCTGAGGCAGGGAAAATCGGTCGGCATAAGGGAGGTCCAGAGGGAGCTTGGGTTCTCCAGCCCGAGCGTGGCATTCCATCATGTGGAGAAGCTTGTCAGGTTGGGCGTCGTAGAGCAGGATCAGCTGGGAAACTATGTCATCGCCAAAAAGGTCGACCCGGGAATAATGCAGGCGTTCGTGAACGTAGGGAGGTTCAGTCTGCCAAGAGTGGGTTTCTACGCGGTCTTCTTCACCACGATTGCAGTCGCCTATTTCCTGTCGAACCTCAGCTCGCTTGACGTCTACGCACTGATCGGCACGCTTGGCGCCGCGGCGGTCTTCTGGTACGAACTAGCAAAAGTGTGGCGGAGGAAGCCGTTCTAGATGTTAGAATTAAGTAGAGAGGGCCCGGAGCATACATCATGAAGGAGAGAGGATTCGTGGTCGGGGCATCAGCGGGTCTGCTCATCGCCCTGATGTTCGTGGCCGGCGCCAGTCTTCTCGGCCCAGCAGCGTCTCACATAGACCTGGTCCGTCCAGCCACGCCCGTTGTGACCCCGTCCGGCTCTGGTCTGTCGACTCCTGCCGGGAGTCAAGTTACGACGGCACCAACGGGGCAGGCAACTACGGAGGCAGCCTTGCCACCCACGACCGGACCCTCAATCTCTTCTGTAAGCGCTCTGTCGACCGATAGCGGGACCTCGCTCGGGCTTCTATTCCTCCCGATACTTGGAGGCATCCTCATAGGAGCGCTGTTCTATGGCCTCTTCACTCGAAGAGCCGATGCTGAGTGACCTTTACCCCTTGACCACGGTCTGAGACTGCTCTCTCAGATATGAGAGTAGGTAACTAGGGCCACCGATTCCCTTCCCGGTGGCGCCGCTGGCGTTCCAGCCCACGAAGGTTTGAGCACCCGGCCATGCGCCCGTCGTGGCGCCGCCCTTCCTGTTGGCATAGACTACGCCGAACTGGATCTGGTCGAGGAACTTCTGAACCTCCTCAGGGTCCTCGCTGAATATGCCCGCCGTCAGACCGTAATTCGTGTCGTTCGCCTTTTTCAGCGCCTCGTCAAGGGTCTTGAACTCGTCTACGACGATAAAGGGAACAAACAGTTCCTCTTTGAACAACCTATGCTTGCTCGGTAGGTCGATGGCCGCCGTTGGCTCGACATAGTAACCCTTCCCGAACTGCCCTTTGGTGAGAACCTTACCGCCGAAGAGGATCTTCCCCTTCTTCTCGGCGCTCTTGACTGCATCTTTGAAGGTGGCGACCGCAGCCTCGTTGATTACGGGTCCCATGAACGCATCCCTGGTCCGCGGGTCGGTCACCTGGATCTTCTTCGCTCGTGCCTTCAAAGCGAGCAGGAACTCCTTCTTGATAGAGCGCTGCACGTATACGCGAGAGGCCGCGCTGCATTTCTGTCCGGAGTACCCGTACGCAGCTCTTACGACGCCCTCTACGGCTTTGCCAATATCGGCCTTGGCCGTTATGATGACCGGGTTCTTGCTTCCCAACTCCATCACCACCGGCTTGATGCAGGGTTGGCTGTGCTCGAACTCATGGTAGAGCCTGAGGCCCACGCTCATCGAGCCCGTGAACGCTATGCCGCCGACGCGCGCGTCTCGGGTGAACTCCTTCTCGTAGTTCGAGCCCGGGCCGGTCACGAAATTCACTGCCCCCGCGGGCACGCCGCCGTCTCGATACGCGTCGTAGAGCATGAGTCCGGTCAGAGGCGCGGCGCTCGTCGGCTTGAGGATGACGGTGTTGCCGGTTATCAGCGCCCCGCTGGCCATGCCGTTTGCCAGCATGAATGGGAAATTGAACGGAGAGACCACGGGCCAGACGCCATAGGGCTTCATCACCATCCTGCAGTCTTCGCCGGGTCCTCCCGGTCCCATCTTCTTGATGTATCCGTCGTTCTCATCCATGGAATTCGCGAAGACGCGGATGGCATCGATGGCCTCCCAGACCTCGGCGAGAGCCTCTGTCCTGATCTTGCCTACCTCGTATGTTATCGCTGATGCTATCTCAAACTTCCTCTCGTCCATGACGTCGGCGGTCTTGAGGAGAATCTTGACTCGCTGTTTCCATGGGGTCGAACTCCAAGCCGGGAACGCCTTGCTCGCGGCGTCGAGAGCCGCCTTGGCGTGCCTCTTGTCCCCCACAGGGAAGTAACCGACTACGATCGAAGTGTCTATCGGACTCCGCACTGCGAACTCACCGTCCTTGGAACTCACATTCTCTTCCCCGATGTGCATTTGGTAGTGCTTGCCCAGCGACTTGGAGAACTTCTTTATCGCAGCCTCATACTTGGGGTGGATACTTTCGTCGGCGAAGAGCGTTACGTACGTAATCTTAGGAGCCTGCGTGGTCAAGGAAAACTTTTGGACCCGCAATGCTACTTAATCTTTGCCGTGCCAGTGGACCGAAGGGTGCCGCTGACCGGTATCTGTGCTTCGACGAGTGCCACCCCGAAGACATCGGCGAAATCTCTCTTGACCTGGACCTTGACCGCTTCGAACTCCACTGGCCCGCCGAGGAGGACCCGCATCGATGTCATCGTCTCCGGGTCGAGGCCGCACGGCTTGATCAGGTGGAAGTAGCTCATGTCTGTGTTGACGTTGAGCGCGAACCCGTGATAGGTTACCCAGTTGGTCACCGCGACTCCTATGGAAGCGAGCTTCTTCTCACCCACCCAGACGCCGGGGTGACCCTCCTTCCTTTCCGCGGGGATCGAGAAGGAACTGGTTGTGCGGATGAGGACCTCCTCCAGAGACCTTACGAACCTCCTAACGTCAGGGGGGTCCATCTTGATTATTGGGTAGCCGACCAGCTGACCGGGGCCATGGTACGTGGCGTCGCCTCCGCGCTCTACCTGGAAGACCGGGACGTCCTGCGGCCTGAAGTTCTCGTCGGTTGTCTTCCTGCCCAGCGTGATTACGTGGTCGTGCTCTACGAGTATGAGCGTGTCCTGGGCTAACCCCGAAGACCTCTCCTCGACCAGCCGCCTCTGGAGGTCCCAGACCTCGGCGTACTGCCTTCGTCCGAGGTCCAGCAGCGTTATGCTCATGCTCTCAACTGATGGATGGGTCGCCCCGCCCCTGATTCAGCTGCCTCCATCAGGGCCTCCGGGAGAGTCGGATGCGGATGTATCGTCAGGGCCAGGTCTTCGAGCGTGGCTCCCATCTCCACAGCGAGCGCTGCTTCGCTTATCAGGTCAGAGGCCTCCGGACCGACTATCTGGACACCGAGGACCACGCGAGTTTGCGCGTCAGAGATTATCCTCACGAACCCCTCCGTCTCACCCGCTGCGATCGCCCGTCCAAGAGCGGCGAACGGGAACCTAGACTTTTTGACCTGAATCCCCGCCTCAACCGCCTGCTTCTCGGTGAAGCCGACGCCTGAGATCTCCGGGTCTGTGAATATCGCCCACGGTATCGTCTTCCAGTCCGCCACTGTTGGAAGGCCTCCGATGGACTCCGCCGCGACGATTCCCTCCTTCTGAGCCTTGTGCGCGAGCAGCGGCATCCCTCTAACGTCGCCTATGGCGTATACTCCCTTGACGTTGGTCTCCATGCGCGCGTCCGTCTTGATGAATCCCTTGGCGTCGAGCTCTACGCCGATCTTCTCGAGGCTCAGCCCTGCCGTTATGGGCCTCCTGCCTACGCTGACGAGGAGTAAGTCGGCTTCGACCTCCACCTGTCCCGTCGGTGTCTCCACCTTTGCCTTCACGCCCTCAGGACGTTTCTCGATGGACGTCACCTTCGACTTTAGGTGAATCGTCGCACCCCTCCTCTCCAGGCTCTTCTGGACGTAACGGACAAGGTCAGGCTCGGTCCCCGGCAGGAGCTGGTCCATCAGCTCGACTACTACAACCTGGCTGCCCAGGCGCTGGTACATGCAGGCAATCTCCAGACCGATGTAACCTCCTCCGACTATGAGCATCCTCTTGGGGAGCGTCTTCAGTTCGAGAGCCTCTCTGGAACTTACCACAAGGCTTCCGTCGAACTCGAGGCCGGGTAGCTGAATCGAGCTTGAACCCGTTGCAATGACCACGTTCTTGGCCTGAATCTCCTCCATCCCCGCCTCGGTCCTAACGGCCACCCTGTTCGGGCCGATCATCTCCGCTACGCCTTTGACCACCTCTACCTTGTTCCCCCTCAAGAGGGTCGCGACCCCGGTCTCCAGAGCCGTCACGACCCCCGCCTTCCAGGATTGGAGCGCTGCGACGTCGATGCTCAGCCCGGTAGCGTGGATCCCGAACCTTGCTCCCTCCCGCACCTTGTCGTATGCCTTTGCCACCGAGATGAGGGACTTGGATGGGATGCAGCCCGCGATTAGGCACTCACCGCCCAGCCTGGCCTTCTCGACGAGGATCGTCTTGACCCCGAGCTGGGACGCCCGGATCGCGCAAACATAGCCGCCTGGGCCGCCCCCGATGACTACAAGGTCAGTTTCTCTCTGCACGGCACTCATCGGCCGGAGGCGCGCAATCCCCTTAAACATTCCTCAAGGCTCGGCCGAAGCTCAGCGGACATACGAGAGCCATGGCCTGTACTTCTCGACCCTTCCGTGTATGGCGTCGAGGTAGACCTGCTGAATCTTCTTTGTCACGGGGAACTGGCCGCTGCCTATGCTTCTGCCGTCCACCTCGCGAATGGGCGTCACGTTGGCTGCCGTCCCGCTGAAGAATAGTTCGTCAGCCGTGAAGAGCCCCTCCCTCGTGAAGTCCTCCTCGTGCACCACGATGCCGTTGTCCCTCGCTATCTGGATCACCGATGCCCGCGTTATGCCTCCGAGTATGCCGGACTCCATGGTCGGCGTGTAGACCTCGCCGTTCTTCACGCGGAAGATGTTCTCACCGGAACCCTCGGCCACGTAGCCCTCGAGCGTGAGCAGGATAGCCTCGTCGTATCCCGCCGCCAACGCGTCGGTCTTCGCGAGTATGGAGTTGGCGTAGTTTGCAGAACATTTTGCCTGAGGTGGGAGAATCCTTGAGTCTATTCGCGCCCAACTTGAGACCGTGCATCGGATTCCCTTCTCCATCCCTTCTTCGCCGAGATACGCTCCCCACTCCCAACATCCAATGGCGCCCATCACGGGGTTCTTCAGCGGATTGACTCCCATCTCACCCTGCGCGCTGAACACGATCGGTCTCACGTAGCATTCCTTCAGGTCGTTCTCTTTCACGAGGTCGAGACATGCACCGATCAACTGCTCCTTCGTGTACGGAAGGCGCATCTTGTAGACTCTTGCGCCGTCGAAGAGCCGATCGATGTGCTCATTCAGTCTGAAGATCGCAGGGCCTTCGGGGGTGGAGTTGCACCGGATACCCTCGAAGAGGGCATACCCGTAGTGAAGCGCGTGTGTAAGTACGTGAATCTTGGCATCGTCCCAATTGACGAACTTCCCGTCGAACCAGATTCTCTTAGTGGGCACCAATTGCTATCACGTTGTTCTCCATTTCTCGAGGTTATTTACGCATCGCTCACGAGGCGACTAGCTTCGCGATGACCGCGCCCACTTCCACGGTCGTGCTGGCGCCGCCGAGGTCGGGTGTCTTTATCCCCGACTCGAGCGTCCTGTTGACAGCCTCGCGTATCGTAGCCGCCGCCAAGGCGCAGGTGGCGTCTCGGCGCGTCTTGGACAGCCATTCCAGCATCATACAACTCGTCAGGACCATCGCGATCGGGTTGGCCTGTCCCCTCCCCGCGATGTCGGGCGCAGCGCCATGGACGGGCTCGAAGATCGCGAAGTCTTCCCCGATGTTGGCCGACGGGGCTACCCCCAGGCCTCCGACCAGCTGTGCCGCCTCGTCGGAGAGGATGTCGCCATACATGTTGGTCGTTACGATGACGTCAAATCGCTCGGGCATCCGAATCAGGTTCATGGCCGCCGCATCTACGAGCATCTCGCTGAACGATACACCAGGATGCTGTCCGGAGACCTCTCTACAGACCTGAGAGAAGAGGCCGTCGCTCTTCCGCATCACGTTGGACTTGTGCACCGCGATGACGTCCTTAGTCCGTCTCTGCTCGGCTAGCTCGAACGCGTAGGCGGCGATTCTGGCTGACGCATATCGGGTCGTCGTCTTTAGGGCTATCACTCCTCCATCGAACTCGAACTCCATTCCCTTGTAGAGGTCCTCGGTGTTCTCCCTTACTATAACGAAATCGATTCCAGGCTTCAGCGAAGGCACGTGAGGTAACGACTTCGACGGCCTGATGTTTGCATAGAGGTTGAGCATCTGCCTCAGCCGGACGATCGTCTCCGCCGCTGTGTCGCCCACAGGGGCCTTGAAGCCCGCGTCCGAGTCCTTGATGATCGAGATAGAGGAGTCCGGCAGAGCGTCTCCTGTTTTGGCCTTGCATCTGTCTCCCGCCGGGGTCTTTCTGACCTCGAAGGCGATGCCGAACCGGCCTTTCAGCGCCTCCAGAACCTTGATGGATGCGGCCGAGATCTCTGGACCTATCCCGTCCCCTTCAAGCAGTGCGATAGTGTATGTTGTCAAATTGGCTTCGTCACCTAGACCTACCTGGTCTGAGTGGTGAGCTGCTCTCTGAGCCGCTCCCTGACGTGGCCGAGGAACCCGCCCTTCTTCATTTGGTCGATGGCCGAGTCGGTCGCCGCTATCGCGTATTCTTCTCCGCGCGTGAGGTTCTTGAGGATGCGCGACTCGAGGTCTATGAGCAGTTCGTCGCCGGTCTCGATCTTGCTAGTGTCACCGACTTGTATCGGGAGGAGGGCGTTGTTGAGGCAGTTCCTGTAGAATATGTCCGGGAACGACTGCGCCACCACGGCCACTACATTGTTGTACTTGACGGCGTAGACGGCCTGCTCCCTCGAACTGCCGCAGCCGAAATTGTTGGCCGCGACGACGATGCTCTCCTTGTTCGAGCGGCACGCCGTCTTGAACGACGGGTCGTAATACTCGAAAGCGTGGTCGGCGAAGAACTGCTTGTCCCAGCTCTCCTGCAGCAGATACGCCGGGATTATGTAATCGGTATTGATGTCGTCGCCGTACTTCTTTGCAACCTTGCCCCTGAGTTTCAAATCATTCATTCACCCAGGTACTTGCGCGGGTCGGCAATCCTTCCCTCCACCGCCGTGGCCGCAGCGGTCGCGGGCGACCCTAGATAGATGAACGCCTCGGGAGACCCCATCCTACCCTTGTAATTCCGGTTGCTGGTACTGAGGCACCTGTCTCCGGGGGCGAGGATGCCCATGTGTTTGCCGAAACAGGGGCCGCAGTTTGATGATTCGATGTTCGCACCGCTCTCTGCTATCGTGTTCAGGATACCATTTGACATCGCCCAATTGTAGACCTTCCTGCTAGCCGGGATGACCACCAGGTTCGTGTCGCGATGGACCTTTCTGCCCTTGAGTATCTTCGCCGCGACCACCAGGTCGCTCCTGCGCGCGTTCGCGCACGAGCCGAGGAATACCACGTTGATTGGGTCGCTGACCTCGCTGACTGGCTTTGCGTTCGCAGGTGAATGCGGAAGAGAGACCGTCGGCTCGACCTTGGAGGCGTCTACCTTTACGACCTGCGAGTACGTAGCGTCGCCGTCGCTCCTCGCGATGGCACCCGACTGCTCCGGCGTAAGAGTCGCCCCTCGCCCATGGAGGGCCGCTTCTACGTAGGACATCGTCGTAGCGTCCGGGTTCACTATCGCCGTCCTCGCGCTCATCTCAACGGAGAGGTTGCAGACGGTGAACCTGCCGTCCATCTCCATGGTATCGAACGTCGAGCCCGAATACTCGGCGATGCGCTTGGAGCAACCGCCTTCGCCCATCAGCCCGAGGACGTGGAGGACGAGGTCCTTCGCGTATACGCCGTGCCGCAGCTTCCCATCGACCTGGAACTTGATTGTCTCGGGGACGGTGAAGGAGTAGAGCTCTCCCGTCGCAAGGAGGTTCTCCGCTTCGGTGGTCCCGATTCCGAATGCGAGCGAACCGAGTGCGCCCTGCGTACAGGTGTGCGAGTCGGTGGCAACCGCTATCTCGCCCGGCAGCACGAAACCTTCCTCAGAGGCTATGGTGTGTTCTATGCCGTCGCCCTCCTTGTACATCGTGATTCCCTGATCCTTGGCGAAGTTGGCCATCAACTTGATCCCGCTGCTCACCATTATCGAGCACGAGGGGACCGTGTGGTCTGGCATGAACGCGACCCTCATGGGGTCGAATACCTTCATCCGCTTCCCAGCGTCCTGGAACACGTCGGCGAAGTCCTTCTGGAAGTTAAGGATTGCCGGCGGCCCAATGACCTCGTTGAAATAGAGTTTGTCCACGGGTAGCGCGTCGATCAACTCTCCGGCGCTGACCTTCCTCGCGACCGCCCGCGACACAATCTTCTCAGTTATCGTGGAGCCCATCTCTATATCCCCTCGATTGCTCCCGCGGCGGTCTCCGCTGGGGCAGGCCTGGACCCCGAGGATTCCAGTTTCTTGGCGAGGAGGGCGTTGGTTCCCGCCACTATGGCCTCCACACTTGCGACGACAATGTCCCTCTTCATCCCTCTCCCCGAGGCCTCATTGCCGCTGTCATCCTCGACCTTTACGGTCACGTCGGCAACCGCCCCCGAATCGCCCGTGAGAGCTTCCAGACGATATTCCTTCAGTCTGACAGTCTCGATATTGCTGAAAATCTTCTGGATGGCGTTTACGGCTGCGTCCACCGCGCCCGATCCCACCTCTGTCGCCTCGTAGAGATGTCCTCTCACGAGCAGTTTCACCGTTGCAGTCGGAAGCCTCTTGATCCCGGTCACAACTTCTAGGCCTTCAAGCTCGACCAGTTCGTTCTTCTCGGCATTGCCTCCGCCCATTATCTGCACAGCGATCTGGTAGAGGTCGGAGTCGGTGACGGTCGCGCCCTTGTCTCCCATCTCCTTGACCTTGTCAACGATAAGCCTCAGGCTTTCCTCCTTCGGCTTGAGTCCCATTCCTCGAAGCTGCGCTGAGACTCCGTGGCGGCCGGCGTGTTTCCCCGCCTGTAGCCATCTGGTCCTGCCTACCATGGAGGGGTCGAATGGTTCGTAGGTTGACGGATTGCTAAGCACTCCCTGGGTGTGTATGCCGGACTCGTGGCCGAAGGCATTCTCCCCGATTATCGCCTTGTTGGGCTGAATGGGCACGCCCGTCAGCTTGTTTACCAAGCGCGACGTCTCATAGAGCAACTGATAGTTGATGTTCGTGCGCAGCCCATAGAGATTGCGGCAGCCCATCACGAATTCCTCCAGCGAGGTATTGCCTGACCTTTCTCCAATTCCGTTGATCGTCACGTGGGCCTGATCAGCACCGGCCATCACCCCAGCGAAGCTGTTCGCAACAGCCAACCCGTAGTCGTTGTGACAGTGCATGCTGATCATTATGTCGGATACAGACCTCGCCGCCTTGACGTACTCCTCAATCCGCTGAGGCGTCGCAATACCGACGGTGTCAGGGATGTCGAATCGGTCTGCGCCCGCGTCCGAGACCGCCTTCACGACCTGCTTGAAGAATTCGATGTCGGTCCTCGTGGCATCCATGGCCGAGAACTCCACCCTGATGCCGAAGCTCTTCGCATACTTCACGGCGCTGGCGGACTTTTCCAGCATCTGGCTCCTTGTGATATGGAACTGGTGCTCCAGGTGGATGTCTGAGGAGGAGAGGAAGACATGGATCCCGTTTATCCCGCAATCGATGGCCGTGTCAATGTCGACCTTCTCGGCTCGAGCCAGGCCGCAAACCTCAGCTCGAAGACCCGCCTTGCAAATCGCGCGGATACCTTCCTGCTCTCCCTTCGAGGTTATCGGAAAACCCGCCTCAATCACATCGACGCCCAGTCGGTCGAGAGCCTTCGCTATCTCCAGCTTCTCATTTGGAGTGAGCGAGACTCCGGGTGTCTGCTCCCCATCTCGGAGTGTTGTGTCGAAGACGCGGACCATCCTGTTGCTCATGCTGAAATCTCCTTGGGAAGTGCCGCCACTCCCGTCCTTGCTATATCTAGGACGGACGTCTTCAGGCCGGCCACGAAGTCGTCTATCTCACTCGCGCTGCCGACTATCTCGACGACCACCGAGTGAGGGGAGGAGTCGACGATGCGGCTCGACTTCATCTTCTGTATGTCCGTCAGGGACATCTTGTCGGTGTTAATCCTTACCAGGGCGAGCTCCCTCGCCGTAATCTGCTCGGGGCTGTATGTGTGCGCCTCGAGGACGTCTATGACCTTCACGAGCTGTCTGGCGACGTGCTCTACCGCCGCCTCGTCCCCGTCGAGAGTGATCGTGATCCTGCAGTCCTCCCCTCCGTTCGTGACGCCCAAGGTCATCCCTTCGATATTGAGGCGCATCAGCCGCACGACGTGAATCACTCTGAACAACGCGCCTGGCTTGTTCTCAACCAGCGCAGAGAGTACTTTTGCGACAGTCAAAAGACAGCCATCTCCTTTGACGTTCCGTAGACCGTGTCTTTGACTCCCTTTCCGGGGGGCATGAACGGGAACACGTCCTCTTCGTGAGAGACCGGGACCTCGACCACCGAGGGCGAGTCACTCTTCAGGCCCTCCTTGAGGGCGTTCCCGAACTCCTGGAGGGAGCCTACTGTCCTGCCCTGCACCCCATACGCCTGGGCAAGCTTGACAAAGTCAGGTATGTTCTGGAACCTTATGCCGATGAACCGCCTGTTGTACATGAGCCGCTGCCACTGCTCCACCATCCCAAGGCTCCTGTCGTTGACGATTACCGAGACAACGGGAAGCTTCTCTTCAACCGCGGTGGCGAGGGCCTGCTCAGTCATGACGAAGCTCCCGTCGCCGTCGAAGTCGACCACGGGCACGTCTGGTGCCGCGAACTTGGCGCCGAGCGCCGCCGGCAGACCGAACCCCATCGTGCCCAACCCGGTGGAGGTGATCCACGTCCTTGGGCGCAGGACCTTGTAGTGTATCTCGCACCACATCTGGTGCCTTCCGACCCCCGTCGTGAGTATCGATTCCGGAGGAAGGATGCTCCTCATCATCTTGACGATCTTCGGCCCGGAAAGCTCCGCGTACGAGTCCTTGTAGGCCGGTATACCCTTGAGCTCTTCGCGCACCTGGTTGAGATGTTTCAGCCACGCGTTGTTCTCGTCCTTCCTGATGAGCCTTCTGACGAGCGCGTCGTAGAGCAGGGCGAGCACCTCGTTGGCGTCACCGAGGATTGAGAGGTCCACCAGCTTGTTCTTGTTGAACTCCGTGGGGTCGGCGTCTATGTGTATTATCTTGGCTTCCGGAGCGAATTCGTGGAATGTGCCTGTGGAACGGTCCGAGAACCTTACGCCTACTGCGAGCAGTAGGTCGCACTCCTGGACGATCTTGTTGGCCTCTGCACGTCCGTGCATGCCTATGGGTCCGACTGAGAGTGGATGGTCTTCCGGGAAGGTTCCCTTTCCCTGGAGCGTGGTTATCACGGGAGCCATGAGGAGCTCCGCTATCGCCGTGAACTTCAGAGACGCGTCCGCGATTCGAATCCCTCCCCCTCCAAAGAGGACCGGCCTTTCGGCCCTGGCCAGCATGTCCGCGGCGCGCTCGATGTCCTGTCTGTCGACCGGATAGCTGGAGCGATAACCCCTGATCTGGATCGATTCGGGGAAGGTAATCTCGACCTCCTCCTGCTGGACGTCCTTCGGCACGTCGATAAGCACGGGTCCGGGGCGCCCCGTCTGGGCGATGTAGAACCCTTTCTTGATCGCTGAAGGAATCTCCGCTGCAGAAAGAGGTTGTAGCGTGTACTTGGTGATCGGCGTGAGCAGACCGACGACGTCCGTCTCCTGGAATCCGTTCTTGCCGGTCATGACCTTGGGGACCTGGCCGGTGATGGCAACCACGGGCGAGGAATCGGCGAAGGCCGTCGCTATGCCGGTCACGAGGTTCGTCGCTCCTGGTCCCGACGTCGCCGTGCAGACGCCTGCACGTCTGGACACTCTTCCGTATGCGTCGGCCATGTGCGCGCCTATCTGTTCGTGCCTCACCAGCACGTGTTTGATCTTCGAGTCCCAGAGCGCGTCATACAGGGGCAGACTGGCTCCTCCAGGCATGCCGAAGATGTACTCTACCTTCTCCCTTTCAAGGGCCTCTACGATAGCCCGGGCACCGGACATTTTTTCAGTCATTGTAACCACTATTCACCAATCAAATTTCCTCGCATGAGCTACGTCTGCGAGGAAATTTAGACTAAAACAATCAACGCTAGTTGTTGAAAAACGGCGGTGGCGATAGCGTTGTTTCCTTGCATGACCTCTCAACCTATCTTTTCTTCTATTTAAAACTTGGCAGATTGCAATAACCGCCGAATCTCTGCCCCGAGTAGACTTAAATATAATGGCGTTATATCGAGGGCAGAGTGCTTTGATCAATCCTTACGAGATAATTTCGAAGAGCGCCCTCCCAGCTTTTCGGGCGATGGTGTCGAAGAGGCTCACCGAGAATTACGACCTGACCCAGCAAGAGGTGGCCATGAGGCTAGGAGTGACGCAGGCGTCAGTCAGCAACTACGCTAGGAAGGCGCGCGGGACCATGCTAAACCTCGAGGTGGACCCGAACCTTGCCAAGGCGGCTGACCAGGTCGCCGAAGTGCTCTCCTCGGAGAAGCCCGATCAGAGGGAAGCGCTGAGGATGATGACCGAGGTTTGTGACTACATCAGGTTCAACCATGTGATGTGCAAGCTCCACGAAGACCTCGACCCCGAGTTCAAGACAGACGGATGCTATGCGTGTGTGGGTGGTCTCTCTATAGAGAGCAGCCACATAAAGCCCAGAGCGGCAGTATAAGGAAACGCGGACTTGGAAAGAAAACCCGAGTGGCTGACGGTTCTCCCCAGCGAGGGGGAGAACTACCTGAGGCTCAAGGAGCTCTTCGCCGGCCTCAACCTCCATACGGTCTGCGAGGAGGCACACTGCCCCAACGTAGGGGAATGCTGGGGCGGCGGCACCGCCACTCTGATGCTCATGGGCGACATGTGCTCCCGAGCCTGCAGGTTCTGCATGGTCACTCCCGGCAAGCCGAAGGCCGCTCTGGATGAACTCGAGCCCGACAACGTTGCTTTCGCCCTGTCGCAGATGGACCTGAACTACGTCGTGCTGACGTCGGTTGACAGGGATGACGTCGCGGACGGCGGGGCATCCCATTTCGCAAGGACCATCACCAAGATCAGAGAGACGAGCCCCGGCATGATGGTGGAAGTGTTGATTCCGGACTTCCAGAACGACCTTGAATCGATAAGGAAGGTCGTTCAGGCACGGCCTGACGTTATCGCGCACAACATCGAGACCACCCTCTTTCTGACTGAGAAGGTCAGAGATCCCAGGGCTACTTACTGGCAGTCTCTCTCGGTACTCAGGAGCATTAAGAAGCTTGACCGGAGGATGTTCACAAAGTCCTCGATTATGGTGGGCTTGGGCGAGCAGGAAGAGGAGGTCAGGCTCGCCATGCTGCATCTGAGGGACGCCGGCGTCGATTTCCTCACGGTGGGGCAGTACCTAAGGCCTTCTTCAAGGCACCTTCCGGTCAAGGAATACGTCAGGCCTGAGAGCTTTGAGGCATACAGAAAGATGGGAGAGGAACTGGGCTTCAAGTACGTAGCGTCCGGTCCGCTGGTGAGGAGCAGCTACAGAGCAGGCGAGTTTTTCGTCAGGTCCATCGTGAGGAGTCCGGGAACAATCAACGAACCTCCGTCCTGATTTTGGAAAGTCTTATCTGAGAGGAAACGGACTTCTCTCATGGTAAAAGAATAGCAATGGAGATGCTACAGGTCGTCAGGGCCGATGGCGAGTATGACTCCAAGCTAGAGCCTAAACTCCGCGACGAAGACCTCAAAAAGATGTACAGAGAGATGCTTCTCGTCAGGCGATTCAACGAGAGGATGCTCCTCCTCCAGAGGCAGGGCAGGATCGGATTCTTCATCGAGTCGACCGGTGAGGAGGCCACGCAGATCGGGAGCGCGTTCGCCCTGAACAGGAACGACTGGGTGTACGAATCGTATAGAGACCCTGGCGCATGCCTGACCAGAGGGGTCCCCCTCAAGTCGCTGGTCGACCAGCTCATGGCCAACGCAGACGACCCGAACAAGGGTAGGCAGATGGGAGTCCATTGGGGCTACAGGGACTGGAATCTGGTCAGCGTATCGAGCCCGGTCGGGTGTCGCCTTTCGCAGGCGGTGGGCACGGCCTACGCTGCGAAGTTCAAGAAGGACAACGCAATCTGCATGACCAGTTTCGGCGACGGCGCCACGTCCCAGGGAGAGTTCCACTCAGCGATGAACTTCGCGGGAGTCTTCAAGGTCCCGCTCGTGTTTCTGTGTCAGAACAACCAGTACGCCATATCGCTGCCGGTGAGGCGCCAGACCGCCAGCGAGAACATAGCCGTCAAGGCTGAGGCCTACGGGTTCGAGGGAGTCCTGGTGGACGGTAACGACATACTCGCGGTCTACAAGGCGACCAAAGCGGCGGTCGACAAGGCTCGGTCCGGTGGAGGTCCCACGCTGATAGAGGCGGTCACGTACAGGATGGGAGGTCACTCTTCATCCGATGACCCAACCAAATACAGGAGCTCCGAGGAGTTAGAACTCTGGAAGACAAGAGACCCGATAATCCGGTTCCGGCGGTACCTGACGAAGAAGGGGCTCCTTACTGAGCAGGATGACCGGAATCTGCAGGAAGAGGTGGACGGCGAATTGGTGAGAACGATAAAAGAGAGCGAGAAGGTCCCTCCGCCTACCCCTTACTCGATGTTCACGGACGTCTACGCCGAGATGCCGTGGCACATCAAGGAAGAGGCGGACGAGTTGATGAGGGAGAGGAGCTAGTTGCCGGTCCGGAATATCGTCCAGACGGTCAACCGGACCCTGCGAGACGAGATGCGCCGCAACGGGAACATGATCGTGCTGGGCGAAGACGTGGGGAGGGACGGTGGGGTATTCAGGGCGACCGAAGGCTTACTAGACGAGTTCGGCGCCGAGCGCGTGCTCGACACACCCTTGTCTGAGGACGGGATCGTCGGGATGGCGATCGGGATGTCCCTGTACGGCCTCATGCCCGTGGCAGAGATACAGTTCATGGATTTCATCTATCCGGCCTTCAACCAGATAGTCAGCGAACTGGCGAAGCTGAGATACAGATCAGGAGGTCAATATCCGGCTCACGTGGTAATCCGCGCGCCCTACGGAGGGGGAGTGAAGGGAGGTCACTATCACTCACAGAGCACGGAGGCATACTTCATCCACACTCCGGGACTGACGGTGGTGACGCCCTCGTCACCCTACGACACGAAGGGGCTCCTTCTATCGGCGATCAGGTCGCCCGACCCGGTGATATTCCTCGAGCCGAAGCGGCTCTATAGGACCATCAAGGAAGAAGTCCCGGACGAGGAGTATCTCATTCCCATCGGGAAGGCGAAGGTGGTCCAGGAGGGCAAGGACATCACCCTGATCAGCTGGGGACCGATGGTCCAGACCTGCAAGGAAGCCCTCCCGCTCGCGGCCAAGGAGAACTTGAGCATCGAGCTCATCGACCTGAGATCCCTCTTGCCCTTCGACATCGAGACGATAATCGATTCGGTCAAGAAGACGGGTCGCGTGGTAATCGCGCACGAGGCTACGAAGATAGCCGGTTTCGGAGCCGAGATCTCTGCCCAGATAAGCGAAAGAGCAGTGGACTCACTGAAGGCGCCGATAATGAGGGTGGCTGGGTACGACACCCCGTTCCCATACGCCCTGGAGAGCATGTATCTACCCTCACCAGAAAGAATACTTAGGGCTCTAAGAAAGGCCTCGAGTTACTGAGCGGCCTTGGTCCAGTACGAATTCAAGCTTCCTGACATCGGCGAAGGTGTGGCGGAGGGTGAGATCCTCAAGTGGCTCGTCAAAGAGGGAGAGACGGTGAAGGAGGACCAGTCGCTCGTCGAGGTCATGACGGACAAGGTCAACGTCCAGATTCCGTCACCGAGGAACGGCACAATAGCAAGGACTCTCGTCAAGGAGGGTGAAGTGGTGAAGGTCGGTCAGGCGATTCTCGTAATCGAAGTTGCAGCTGGTTCCGCGCCGCCTCCAGTCCCGGTGGAGCCGAAGGCACAGATGCCTTCGCCCCAGGGTCAGGTCAGGACCGTGCAGACTCAGAGTCTAGGCGACAGCGTCCTGGCTCCCCCCGCCACCCGGAGGCTCGCGCGAGAGCTGGGCGTCGACATCGCTCAGGTGAAAGGGACCGGTCCGAACGGTAGGGTCACAGACGAAGACGTCAAGAGGTTGGGACAACCCGGTGCCGCCGGCACGCACGCGTCAAATGAAGAGAGGGTCCCCCTGAGGGGCGTGAGGAAGACGACCGCGGAGAGGATGGCAAAGTCCATCCACACTATCGCTCAGGTCACTCATGTCGATGAGGCGGATGTAACTGAGCTGGTTCTCTTGAGGGAGGCGTTCAAGGGTAGCGCAGAGAAGAGAGGCGTGAAGCTGACCTTCCTCCCACTCATAATCAAGGCGGTGGTCCCGGCCCTGAAGGAATTCCTCTATGTCAATTCGAGCCTAGATGAGAAGACCGGAGAGATAGTCCTGAAGAAGGACTACAACCTCGGCGTAGCCGCGGATACGGAACAGGGGCTCCTTGTACCAGTGGTCAGGGATGCAGACCGGAAGGATATCTTCGAGCTCTCGGCGGAGATCGAGAGGCTGGTCGCCAAAGCCAGGTCCGGGGAACTGGGGCTGGAGGAGGTGCACGGTTCCACTTTCACGATCACCAACCTGGGCTCGGTGGGTGGCCTCTTCGCGACCCCGATAGTGAACTATCCCGAAGTGGCTATACTCGGCATCCACAAGATAACGAAGCGGCCGGTGGTTAGAGACGGGAGGATAGAGACGAGGGACATGATGTATCTTTCTCTGAGCTTCGACCACCGAGTGATCGACGGCGCGTATGCAGCCAGGTTCATGAACAAGATCATAGATACGATTCAGGACCCAAAGAAGCTTCTCTCCGAGATCCTTTAGCCTCAGGCTTCGACGAGCGTCTCGGTACTGCGCACTCCCTGCATCGAGTTTATCTCTCCGGTGAGCTTCCGGATCTCGGGATATCCTGCGGCCTCCGCGAATGCTATCATGTCGTATCTTCCGTACGCCACGAAGGCCTTCCTGACGCCCTTGAGCGACCTTACATTGCTCAGGACGGCATCGGTCTGGAGGGGGACGGTCTTCAGGAGGATGCACGCGTTGAGTTTCAAGGTCTCTACCCCTCTACCTCTGGGAGCGTCTCCGTGAACACGACTCCGGAGAGCCTGTTTGTCTTGAGAATCGCGTGAGCGAGGCGCTTGCTGTTAGGGGCCTCGATGTCAGCTACTATGTCATATCGGCCGAGGACCGAGAACGCGTTCTTCACTTCCGGAATCTGCTTCAGGTTTCTGGCCACTTCGTCGAACTTTCCGCGCTCCGCCCGAATCAACACGCAAGCGGATATCATGTCGGGGGCCTTTGGTGCTGCGTCACTAATAAATCGTTCTGGCGACGACTCAGGTTATCTGCTCGCCGGGCCACATTATCGCCCTGAGCTTCTTTCCGACCTTCTCGATCTGGTGCGCGTCCAGTTCCGACATGTATTTCCCAAATGCCTTCTCGCCCTCCTTCTCGTAGGACGTTACCCATTCCTTCGCGAAGGTTCCATCCTGGATCTCCTTCAGGACCTTCTTCATCTCGCTCTTCGCGTGCTGGTCGATCGCGCGCTTGCCCCTCGTCAGGCCTCCGTAGCGGGCGGTCTCGCTGACCCGCCTGTACATTCCGGCTATCCCATATCTCTGTATGAGGTCGACTATTAGCTTGAGCTCGTGAAGGCACTCGAAGTATGCGCCTTCAGGACTGTAGCCGGCCTCGACCAGCACCTCGAATGCGTTCTTGATCATGTTCTCTGAGCCGCCGCACAGGTCCACCTGTTCGCCGAACCAGTCGGTCTCCACCTCTTCCCTGAAGGTCGTCTCCAAGATGCCCGCCCTGGAGCAGCCCGTGCCCTTTGCGATTCCGAGGACGCGGTCCCAAGCCTTCCCAGAGTAATCTTTCTCGACGGCAACGAGCGCCGGCGTACCGAAGTTCTGCAGGTAGAGCTCACGGACTCTCTGTCCGGGGGCCTTTGGGGCCAGCATGATAACGTCCGCTGTCTTCGGGGGCACGATCCACTTCCAGTGAATAGCTGCGCCGTGGGAGAACGAAAGGGCAGCGCCCTTCTGCAGGTTGGGCGCTATCTCTTTCTTGTACACGCTCGCCTGTTGCATATCAGGCACCAGCACATGGATGATGTCGGCCTTCTTCACTGCCTCGGCGACCGTCATGACCTTGTGCCCGTCCTTCTTCGCCTTGTTCCAGCTCTTGCCGCCCTCTCGCAGGCCGACGATCGTCTTGAGACCGGAGTCCCTCATGTTGCTAGCCTGCGCGGCTCCCTGTATACCATATCCAAGCACAGCGATGGTCTCTCCTTTGAGAGGGGCCAAGCTCAGCTGTTCATCATGCCAAATTCTGACCATTATTCGTTCGACCCCCCGTTCGCCGGCCCGGCCAATATAAGCATAGGCAGCTTTGCCGCACTTCGCTTATAAACCGCGAATTTCCGGAACGCGGCCAGATTCGAATGTCTGGAACCGTGCAAAACCGACTGACTGCTGGAATCGAACGGGCGCCGCAGCGGGCCATGCTAAGGGCGATTGGTCTCACGGATGATGACCTGGAGCGCCCGATAATCGGAATTGCAAACACGTGGGTCGAGGCTCAGCCGTGCAACTTTAACCTGCGCGAGGTGGCTAACAAGGTGAAGCAGGGAGTCCGCGACGCCGGGGGCACCCCTCTTGAGTTCAACACGATCGCCGTCAACGATGCCATGGCGATGGGGCACGAAGGGATGAAGGCGTCGCTGATCAGCAGGGAGGTAATCGCTGACTCGATAGAGCTGGGAGCGGTGGGGTATCAGTTCGACGGCCTCGTGACCATAGGAGGTTGCGACAAGACCCAGCCGGCTTCGGTCATGGCGATGGCGCGCGTCAACCTGCCCAGCATATACCTCTACGGCGGCAGCATCCCGCCGGGCGAGTTCAACGGGAAGGACGTGACAATCCAGGATGTCTTCGAGGCTGCGGGTGCCGTGTCCAGGGGGACCATGACCGTGCAGCAGCTGCACGACTTAGAGTGCGTCGCCTGCCCGACCTATGGGGCTTGCGGTGGCATGTTCACCGCTAACACCATGTCGTCGGCCATAGAGGCGCTGGGTCTGACCGTGCCCAACTGTGCTGCACCAGTCGCGCCGAGCGAACTCAGGATGCAGCTGGCGTACGACACGGGCCGCGCCGTGATGAAGGTGCTTCACTCGAATATCAGACCGAGGGATATTCTCACCCGGGAAGCCTTCGAGAACGCAATCGCCGTCGTCGCAGCCATGGGAGGGTCGACCAACGCAGTGCTGCACATGCTTGCCATCTCCTACGAAGCGGGCGTGAAGCTCGACCTCGAGGACATCGAGAGGATGGGTGCGGGGGTCCCCGAGCTCGCAGACTTGAAGCCGGCGGGCAAGTACGTAATGGCTGACGTCGCCAGGGTCGGAGGCGTGCCCGTGGTGCTGAAGCTGCTCCAAGACGCAGGCCTCCTGCATGGCAACGTGAGGATGGTAACCGGCGAGGCTATGAGCGAACGCCTCGAGGGAGTGACATATCCTGTCGGGCAGGACGTAATCCACAGCATGAGCAATCCTGTCAGAAAGACGGGAGGCTTTGCCATAATGCGCGGCAATCTCGCCCCCGACGGGGCCGTAGTGAAGACCACGGGAGCATCAAAGACCACCCACAGAGGACCTGCTAGGGTGTTCGACAAAGAGGAGGACGCATACCACGCGATTGTGGCGAAGAGGATATCCCCCGGGGATGTCGTGATAGTCCGCTATGAGGGACCGAAGGGAGGACCCGGCATGCGGGAGATGCTAGCAGTCACGGCAGCGATAGTCGGGCAGGGCTTGAAGGGCTCCGTGGCGCTCATAACTGACGGGAGGTTCTCCGGAGCATCACATGGGTTCATGATCGGCCACACGTCGCCGGAGGCGATGGTGGGCGGACCGATAGCCCTGGTGAAGGAGGGCGACATCATCGCAATCGACATCGACAAACGGACGATGACCCTTGAGGTGCCAGGCTCGGAGTTGGATGCTAGGCGTAGTGCCTGGAAGGCCCCGCCGCCCAAGTACACCCACGGGGTGTTCGCAAAGTACGCCAAGCTGGTCGGTTCGGCCTCAAAGGGAGCGATGTGCCTGGTCGACGGGACCGACTAACCGCACCGCCAACATTATGTGAAGGTAGGCGCGGAGCCTAGTTCGAGTGTTTCCTAGGTGACCGAAGCCAGCGTCTTTCAGTTGTTCTCCCCGCCCCTGAACAAGGCGCTGGAGGAGAGGGGTTTCGTCTCACCGACGGACCCGCAGATGAAACTCGTTCCCATCGTCATGGCCGGAAGAAACGCGCTCCTGATGGCGCCAACCGGCACAGGGAAGACCGAGGCTGCGTTCCTCCCCATACTAGACACCATGATCAGGAACGAACTGGCCAGGACCAAGGGGATCAAGCTACTCTACATCACTCCGCTGAGGGCTCTGAACAGGGACATGCTGGAGAGGATGAAATGGTGGTGCAAAAGGTTCGACGTGCGGCTCGGAGTGAGGCACGGCGATACCACTAGCGCCGAGAGGGCAGGGCAGAGCATGGCGCCTCCCGACATCTTGATCACGACGCCGGAGACGTTGCAGGCCATGCTGACGGGACGGCGAATCAGGGAGAGCCTGACCGCGCTCCGCTGGCTGGTCGTCGACGAGGTGCATGAACTCGCCGAGGACAAGAGGGGCAGCCAGCTCTCACTCGCGCTCGAGAGGCTAAAGAGGATAGTCGGAAAGAACTTCCAGATAATCGGGCTATCGGCGACAGTAGGCTCGCCGGAGACAATCGCCAAGTATCTTGTGGGGCAGGGGTCCGAATGCGAGGTCGTGCGGGTACCCGTGGAGAAGAGCCTCGAGCTGCAGGTGACGAGGCCCGAACCGACGGCAGACGACAAGATATTCGCTGAGACCATATTCACGTTCCCAGAGGTCGCGGCGCGGCTCAGGCTGATCCGAGAGGTGGTCGAGAAGTACAGGTCGGTCCTCATCTTCACCAACACGCGGAGCGAGGCGGAGGCCCTCGCCAACAGGTTCCGGGTCTGGGACTCCAAGCTTCCCATCGGGATACATCACAGCTCGCTGTCCCGAGCGACCAGAGAGGCCGTGGAGGGCAACCTAAGGGAGGGCAAGCTATCGGGGGTGATAGCGACCAGCAGCCTGGAGTTGGGAATCGATATAGGGTTCCTGGATTATGTGATCCAGTACAACTCGCCGAGACAGGTCTCGCGGCTGATACAGAGGGTGGGTAGAAGCGGGCACCGGATAGGACAGACGTCCAAGGGCCTCGTAATCACGCAGGACTCCGATGACACACTCGAGGCGATGGTCCTTTGCAGGAGGTCGCTCTTGGGCGAGCTGGAACCTTTGATTCCGTTCAAGAACGCGAGCGACGCGGCGATCCATCAGATAGCCGGACTGCTCGTCGAGACTAATTCATGGAAGCTCGAGGATATGTACAGCCTCATCAGGAGCGCATATCCGTACTCGACCCTCAGCGTAGAGTCGCTGAAGAACCTGCTCAACTACATGAGAGACAGGTACCCGAAGCTGTTGCAGTTCACGGAGAGCGATAACATCGTCAAGAGGGCGCGGGACTTCAAGCCTCTATTCGAATATTACTTCGAGAACCTCTCCATGATTCCGGATGAAAAGCAGTACATCGTGATCGGCGAGGGCGACAAACCCGTGGGGGTGCTGGACGAGGCGTTCGTCTCTGAGTACGGACAGGTCGGCATCAAGTTCGTGGAGGCTGGAAGATGCTGGAAGATACTCGAGATATATGAGAACCGCGTCTATGTCGCGCCCGAGGAGGACCCAACGGGCGCCGTTCCGAGCTGGGTGGGAGACGAGATACCCGTTCCGCTCGACGTCGCCGTCGAGGTGGGAGCGATCAGGCGAGAGTATGCCGAAAGCGCCGCACAATCTCGGGCTGAGAGTTACATTGAACAACTCTGCGGCAGATATCCTATAGACCGAGCAGCGGCGACGGAGTCGCTCAAGGAAGTGCTGGAGCAGCACTCCCAGGGGATTCCCATCCCTTCTGACAAGCTCATCACGATCGAGAGATGGGACAGGTACGTCATAATCCAGTCCTCTTTTGGCCACAAGGTGAACAGGGTGCTCGCGCGCGTGGTGGCGCATCTCATCTCCGAGCGGCTAGGGCAATCGGTGGCGGTCCACCAGGACCCTTACCGAATCATACTCGAGGTGGACGCCTCTCCTGCGCTTGTCAAGACGACGCTGGAGGGCCTGCCGGACAAGGACCTGGGAGAGCTGGCGAGGAACGCCGTCGAGAGGTCGGGGATATTCAAGCGCAGGTTGATCCATGTCGGCAAGAAGTGCGGCGCGATTGCAAAGACTGCGGACTACGCGAGCATCTCCATATCGGGGCTGATGGAGGCGCTCAGGGGCACTCCCGTCTACGAAGAGGCAATCAGCGTCATTTTCCATGACGACTTCGACGTCGAGGCGGCACGCGGCGTGCTCGCGAAGATCAGGCAGAAGGAAGTGGGTTTGGAGATCATAGAGCCCGAGGGCATTAGCCCTCTTGCGAGGATAGGGGTGGAAGAGGTCAGCAGGCGAGGGGAAATCGTCTCTCCTGAGAGGCTCCGGGCGATAATCAGGCAATCCACCGAAGCGCGCGTGATGGACAGTTTCTTGGTGGCTTGCTGCACCAACTGCTGGGACTACATCGAGTTGAAGAGGGTCGGAGGGATACAGCCGGCCAAGTGTCCCCGTTGCGGCAACGACACCGTGGCATATTCGACCGAGTCGTACGAGACGATATTCAGCTTGTCGTTGAAGGCTAGGAGCAGGTCGGAGCTGCGTGGCAAGAACATGAAGGTGATAGAGACGCTCCGTAGGTCTTCCAGGGTCGTCAATGAGTTCGGGTCTGACGCGCTCGTCCTCATGGCGGGCAGGGGCATTAGGCTCGCTGAGGTCGCCAGCCTGCTCACCAAGAAGGCCAAGGAAGGAGGGGACATAGTCGACTATGTGATCGAAGGCGAGAGAGAGGCGCTGAAGAGGCGCTACTTCGCCTCCTGAGTTTCTCAGTGCGGCGCGTAAGAGCGGACCCTTGACATGGCGTCCTCCGCTTCGAGTTCGTACTGCATCGAGTTCACTAAGAAATCTATCCCTCTCTTCGAAGAGAGCGACCTGACTAGATCCCTCTCAGTCACGAGGGCTATCTTGCCGCTCGGGAGGTCATTAACCACAAGTCCACCGACACCGAAGGTGGTCATCTGATTCGCCGCCACCCGCACGTCCTCCTCGCTGCCGATGGTGATCACGTCAGCGGTCATCGACTCGGAGACCCGCCGGTCGAATCCCGACCTGTTGGAGCCATCCCCGACGATCCTTACTGTGTGTCTCAACACGTCCTTGTTAGTCAGCACGCCCATCAGGGCTTCGCCGGGCGCTATTACAGGAAGCCTTCTAACTCGCCGCTCTGACATCAGCCTCACTGCCTCCGCCAAGGATGAACCGGGGTCCACCGTGGTGACGTTCGTGCTCATTATCTCCGAGACCTGAACGTTCAGGGGAGTCGAACTCGTACCCATAAGGCTGACGAGATCGCGGAGCGTGATTATCCCCTCGACCACCCCCGTCATGCTGACGACGGGGAGCGCCCCCACGTTATAGAACGTGAACTTCTTGATCGCCTCCTTCAAGCCGTCCCCCGGCTCGACTGCCACGGGCTGACCTGTCATTATCCGCTCAATGGGTATCTCGAGGGAGTTCTTGATGTCCTCGGCCGAGGTGGTTGCCTGCAGAGTAAGGTTGAGCGAGTCGATGATATCTTGTACCGAGAGAATCCCCAGTATCTTTCCCGATTCAGCAAGAACCGGAAGATGCCTGAAATTCCTGTTCTTCATGAGGATTGCGGCGTTCAGGACGCTCTCCCTTGTGGTGACGCTCACGGTCTGTCTAGAGAAAAGCCACCAGATGTCTGAAGTCTTCTCCGGCATCTTTCCATCTACTCCTCGATTGGCGCCTCTTGGGGCGGAACGTGCAGCTCGACCTTTTCGTCCTTAGTCTTTATGACCGTAAACTCCGAAGCCAGGACGCTTTCGAGCGTCTCGTGTGGGAGCGAGAATGTCTTGAAGAACTGCCTGAGCCTCTCCCCGACCACCGCAAGGTCTTGCTCGTCCAGCTTTCGGGACTCGACCACCAAGGGTTTAGTGTACTTGGTGGCGAAGAATATCGTCAGAATCCTAATCATGATGGGGTCCGGAAGCGTCTTCGAGAGTAGCTGTAGGCTCGGATAGTCTGCGCGGGATATGAGATCATAGGTCTCCTTTGAGAGGCTCCCATCGAGTGTTTGTGCGCGAAGATAGCGCAGCACGTCCTCACGTTGAGGTATCAGACCCACCTGTTCCTCCTTGACCCTTCCCCGTATGTAGATCCTCCCTCCTACCATCCCAGTCCCTATGTAGTTCCTCGCGGGCTTCTTCGAATCCGAGAGGTTTAGCACCATTACCACACCACCTGCCATGTATTCGCCAAGATAGTCGTCGGCCGTCTCCCCGACTATGAGAAATGGTCGTTCTTTGGTATACTCCCTCATCTGAATCGCTGCTCTGTTCCCGACCGTCCCACGAACGAAGATCGTACCTCCCTGTATGGCCTGCCCGGCAACATCCCTGCAGTTCCCATGGATGGCGATGGAGCCTGCATGCATGGTGTCGGCGAGGTCGTCGGCCGCGTTCCCGTGGACCTCGAATGAAGCGCCATCGTTCAGGTTCGCAAGGCAGTTACCAGGGAAGCCCGTGACGACGATTCTGAATGGCTCGGAACGGCCATCGGAACGCGTCGAGACGCCTATCCCCAGATACCTTTGTCCGGTGCAGTTCTCGACCACCACGCCTGGTGCCCTGCCTGAATAGGCACTTGAAATCGCCTCGTTGATCTCTTTGAACTCCTTCCCCGTCGCGTCTATCCGGACGAATCCGGGGAGTTCCGGCAGTCTTGGTCCGTTTCCGAGGGCGGCGTTCTGGGTGTCCAGGCTTCTCTCCGTCCCGGTCTCCATCAGTCCGTCCCGCAGGGAGGCGATGAAGAAGGCCCCGGGTTCAGGAGTCCAAATCTTGGCGCGCCTGGACTGGTTTCTAATCTGGTTCTCCTCGCTGGCCACATAGTAGTAATTCTCATCCTCGCCGAAGAGCAGCGGGCGGAACTTCGACCTATCGGTGAGCGCGATGAGATAAGTGTCCTTGCCGTCAGCATAACCAGCCACGACCGCGAACGGGCCATCTAGCCTCGCTCCTCTATAGCGGTATAGGAGCGACCTCATCTCCTGAGAGATGTTTCGTTCGAAGGGATTCGTCAGCACAGTCGCCGCTTCACGTATGGTCAGCCCTTCGATTCTGATCAAGTGGTCTAGCAGTTTGGCGATGACCTCGCTGTCGGTCCCCACGTGGCTCCTGATGCCCCACGAGTTGAGAAGCTCCATGTTGGAGCCATAGGAGCTGATGTCTCCGTTGTGCACTATGGCGGTGTTCATCGAGGCGAAGGGATGTGACCAGATTGGAAGTGAACCGGGCGAGTTGGTGGGCTGCCTCGTGTGCGCGATCCACATATCGGCGACTCCCTTGTCTCCTTCGAGGCCCCACATTTTGGCCACCTCGTCCGGATACCCCACCTCCTTGTAGACTGCGAGATACCGTCCGTAGGAGAAGATGCGTCCCTCGAAGCTGTCAGTGAAGAGAGAAGTGTTGACAGAGTCCACAGCGTTCTCCACCCTCGTATCGGCGTCTGCTCCGCGCGCACGGACGGTCGCCTCCCAGACGGAAAGTTCCCTCCTTCGCGGGTCAACAATACGCAAGCTCTGGCTCTCCACAACGCCGACTTGTTCCTCGAACAATGACGTTATCTGTTCGGCGACCTTCTCCCCCGTGACGAAAGCCTGAAGCTTATAGGGAGCACTGCCGGGTTCGTTCAATGTCCTGAAAGCAGCGTAGCCCGCTCCGAGGTCACTCCCTCGATACTTGATGCAGGATATCCCGTTGACGGCCATACTGTTCGAGATCAGGGGCGCGTCGACCTTCCGCAAGATGCCGAACACTCCGCATCCATCCTTCACAACCGGCTGACCGAACCGCCGGTCGAAGGCTATGTTGTCTAGCTTCATGCTCAAGCACCCCCCGCTGGTTTGACGCCGAGCTCTATCCTAGATGAAGGCTCCATGTCGATCGACCTGAGCAGCTCTCTGTTGCCGGTGAGCGTCGAGTTGATGTTGCTGATTCCGGCCGCGCCAGCCAGCAACTTGATGTCCTTCTGCGTAGCGGCCACGAAATTCTCCAGCCTTTGTGAGGCCCTGGCGTCGAGTATGATCTCCCGGTCGTCCTCCTCGACACCGATCGCGAGCAAAGCAGCCTTCCCGAACCCTACGCAGTCCGCGCCGAGCGCCACCGTCTTGAAGATGTCATCCGAACCGCGTATCCCGTTGCTCTCGGCGATAACGTTCAGCTTCCCCCTCAGCCCGTGGTGCTTGAGCTCACGGTCCAGGAGTGAAACGGCCGCCTCCACCTGCATATCCGAACCCGCCTCGTCTTCGTCGAGGATGATTCCTGAGAAGATGTCCATGGCGGCGATGTTTCTCATTATGGTTGCGATGGCGTCCCACGCGCTCGGCGAACGCAGCAGCATCGGGGCCCCGCCGGCCAGGCTCTTCACCAGGGAGCCGCGCGTGGGGTCGGCCAGGTACCACCCGAGGCGGACTGAGCGAATACCCGAGCTGAACCCGTCCTCGATGTCGGAGATGATCCTCTCCTTGAAAGGTTCGAGCGTAGCACCGGTAGATCTGTCGGTATCTAGTAAGAGTCCCATCGCGTTCGCCGCCCGTGCAAACATCACGATGACGCTCTCCGGGGTGTTGGGCGGGAGACGGGTGAAGAAGAAGGGGGAGGATAACCTTAGGTCAGCCCCTCCGATGTAGCTCGAAATCTCAATCTCTTCCCTGTAAGGGTCTATGCTCGGCCTTGTCACCTGCGCTCCGTCCGAGACGAGCCAATCCGTGAGGCGGACCGGGTCCTGGATGAAGGGGGGGCTGTTCGTTCCCATGCTGGAGATCTCCGACTCGGCGGGATACTTGCCTGTGGTGCCGGCCATGTCCCTGAGGATACCCACTCGATGTGGAGGCCAAAGCTTCTGCCCTTGCGGCGGGAGAGCTCGCTTTCTTACGTCCGTCCGTCCGCTGGGAGCGGCCTTCTCGAAACCGAGTATGGACGCCGTCTCCTCGTTCAGGGAACGGTAGTACAGGAGATCTCTCCTTCCCCTGAGATCCATGATGTCCGTAACGCCGACTTTCTCCATCAATACCTGCATCTCTTCCGTCCAGCCGTTGATGAGGTTGACGAGCCACTTGATCGACTGTTGCAGAGAGAGCGACCTGACCTGATTCGGCGCGATCTTGTTCGTCAGGACGGCCGGGCAGTAGCCTATGTGGCATTTGTGGACCATGAGGCATCCCAGGGCCATGAGGGTCGCCGTGCCGAGGCTCGTCATGTCGGCCCCGAGGGCCATCAGCTTGAGCGAGTCTTCAGGAGTGCTCACCCTGCCGGCGGCTATGACAGTGAAGCGGTCCCTAAACCCCTCCTTCTTCAGTATGGAATCCACTGAAGCCGTCGCTAGCTCGATGGGAATTCCGACGTTGTCCTTGACGACGGAGGGGGCGGCTCCTGTCCCTGCCCCCGCTCCATCGATGATTATCCCAGCTGCTCCCATCCTCGCTATCCCCGACGCGATGTAGGGGATGTAGTTCGTCGCCCCCACTTTCACGAAGATCGGCTTCTTTGTAGCTTCCTTCAGTCCGAGTATCCTCTGGCCGAGGTCCTCAATCGAGTAGATGTCATGGTGGGGAGCGGGCGAGATGGCATCCTTGCCTATTGGAATCTTCCTTGTTTCTGATATGGGTTCAGTGACCTTCACCCCGGGAAGGTGGCCCCCTATCCCAGGCTTGGCGCCCTGGCCAATCTTGATCACTACAGCTTCTCCCTTCAGGAGGGATGATATTGTAACTCCGAAGCGCGCCGAGGCCCACTGGACAGTTATCCTTGAACATTCGCCGACTTCTTTCAGGAGGCCCCCTTCGCCCGTGCCCGCCAGGACTTTCGTCTCGTCTGCAGCCCTAGCGATCGCTATATTGGGGATGCCGGATAGGGCACCGAATGACATGTCGCCCAGGTATAGCGGTGAGGAGAGCTCGACCGAAGAGCCAGGAAACAGGGGCATGCTCGTCGTTCGCTTCGTGCCCTCGAACGTAGAGCGCTGATCCTTGAGGTAAAGCTTGTCCAGGACCCGCTGGGTGCGTTCAGCCTCAGGAATTACCGGTTCTAGGGTTGCGAGGCCTGTAGTGGCCATCTGCCTGATGTGTTGAATCTTCCACTTGGTCCAGAACTCCCGGGACCTTGCAGGTGGGATGGGCAGATAGGTGGCAACCTCTATGGTGCGACCTCTGCTCAGATTGTCGACTCGTGACACTACTTCAGGTCCCCCCGGGTCAGATTTAAGATGATAGGTGACCTCATTTCTGTGCGGTGTCTCTGGCAAGGATGATGGTCATCAGCGACTTCTCGTCCACCTCCGCCCTCGTCCGCCACCCTATCCGCAACAGCGCCTTGTCGTCCTGGTCGAGGTATCCCCTCTTGATGAAGCGGTCCAGAGAATAGTCGACCCTCCATCTGGGGAACTTCTCTCTCAGGAAGCTCTCCAGCTCCTTCCGACCGATCCTGCCCTGCTTGGAGTTCACCAGGGCGATAGAGGCGGCCAGAACAGCCAGGTCGTCTATCCGGAAACCCGCAGTCTCGGCCTCGCTGAGGGTCGGCGAGTCCCGGAACCGGAGCAGGAACCTGATGGAGTCGTCGGTCCCCTCGATCCCTGGGACTTCGTGGACCTCAAGACCCAACGACTTTAAGTCGGTAGAGAGGACCTGAAGGATTGTCCTGTAGTCCTTACCCAGGTGCCTCTTCATCTCCCAGCCTTTGACGCCTGGGTTTCTTCCCCTCTGCAATATCAGTATCTGCAGCGCCTTCCTCATCTTCCTCTCCAGTAGCGCTCTCTCCCCATCATCTGTGCTCATATGATCTCTATCGCCACCGACTTTGTTTCAGGACCTGCCTGTCCGACCACAGAGGAGATGAATATCTTCTCTGTGAGCGGGTCCGTCCTTACGTTCGCCCTTCCCTCTGTCACGATGAATGCCACTAGGTAGGCTCGGACCGCCTTCTCCTCGAATGTCTCAGCCTCTATGAATGACCGGTAGTCGATCTCGCCGTCACCAGCTTTCTGGACAAGCTCGTCGTTTAGCGTATTGAGCCTTGTCTCGAACTGTTCCTTTGTGAAGATGTTCAGAGACTGGAGCTCCTCGAAGTCCATCTGGACCGGGGTTGTCCCGTAGTTCCCAAACTCGTTCTTGAACCGTTCAGACATAGGCACCAGGTCTCGCCAATAGATGAACGCCTTCTCGAGTCCTCTCGCAGTGAGCTGGTCCACCTGGGCAATCGGATGCCAGCACTTTGCGAAGCTGTTGGCGAGGTCCTCACGGGAGAGCAGCCTGATCTTCAGCTCGAGGAGGAGCGGGTCTATGTAGAGCGACGACGCTCTGTGCTTTATCCATTGGTCTTGCAGCTTGACTATGCCCACGAGCTGCTGCATGGCCTCGGAGTCCATCAGCATGACGTCTATGAGATTCCATTCAGGCAGGTGCTTCTTGAGCGTCAGCAGCTTCTCCCTGATGTTTACCTGAAACGGGTCGACGCTGGACGATTGAACGCTCCGGCAGAGCTCTATCAGCCGGAGAATGTCCTCCAGCTTCTTATCTTGCTTTTCCGGCAAACTCCTTCACCTCAGAGGCCCCGTGGACCGACTGCACGGTTATGACATGTGCTGACCGGTCGATGACAGATATGATCGAGGGCGTGATGACGATGTTCTGGGATGTCTGATTGGCCCTAGACTGAGCGAGTATCATCTTGAATATCGCCTCTCTGTTCCTCGGGTCCATGTGGATATCGAACTCGTCCATGGCTCTGAGGGGAGAGATTATCCTGCTCTGCAGCGAGAGTATGAACGCAACGAGCGCTACAGACCTTTCGCCCCCGCTCTGTGTGTACGGGTCCAGAACGGCTGGAGGCGCGCCCTTGTAGCCTACGAGCAACTGCAGGCCGGTCTCCTCGATGCCACTCCCTTCTTCGAGGCGTATGGCACCCAGCGCCCCTACGGTGGAAAGGACATGTTGATACACAGGAGTAATCTCTTCGATGAGTCCTTCGACGGAAGACCTCCATGCCTTCTTGCGGTCTTCGAGCTCGCGCAGTATCAGCGTCCTGTTCTCCTGAAGCTGCGTCAGCTTATCCTTCAGGCCCTCTATGTTTCCGATGTAATCCTTGTAAATCCGTTCTGCGTCCTCCGGGAGGTCCTGCAGCTTCTGCAGTTGGGCCGAGACTAACTTCATCTCCTCCGAGACCTCGTAGGGTTGCCTTTCCGTGACCAATCTCTCGCCCGCCCTCTCCAGGTCGCTCTTCAGCGCTTCCAGTTCTGCGACAGCCTCCTTCTCCGACCGTTCCAGCTCCCTTATCTCGGACTCTGTGAGCTTGATGCGATAGCCGAGCACCTCGAACTTCACCCTCTGAGAGATGTACTCCTCGGTGGTCCGTTTGATCGAATCTTCGACGCCGCCCAACTCCGCCTGTAGTGACGACACCTCCCGATCCAGCTCAGTCTTCTTCCGTGAGGCTTCCTCAGACTCGCGCTTGGACTTTTGAGAAGAAAAATCCAGGACCTCTTGGATGTGCTTCATCTTCTTCTGGTCGAGACCTGAAGTGAGAGTTGCAAGGTCTTCTCGCAGGCTCTCGAGCTCGTCCCGGAGGTTCTCCATCGCCCGCTTGGCACCATCGTCGGTCGCCCGCTCCTTCTCCGCTCGGACGACCGCCCCGTAGAGCTTGCTGAGCTCCACCTGTCTCCCAAGCAGCGACTTGTGCAGCATCTCGGACTCGGTCCCCGACCGTTTCTGCTGGTCCTGGAGGTCGTCCAGGCTCTCCTGCTTGTTGGTAAGCTTCTCGCGGACCGAACGCAACGACTTGGAGAGCTTGCCCTCCTGCGCCCAGAGGAGTTCCCTCTCGAGCAGGGCCCGGTGCTCTTGGAGATTCTTCTTCTCGAGATATCGCTCGTAGACCTGCTTCCAGTATTCGATGGTCTGGTTAGCGTTGTCGATGAGCTGGACAAGGGAACCTTCTTCGCTGGTGAGGGCCTTGAGGTCGTTCTCTGACTGAAATATCCTCTCCCTGTACTCTCTGAACCCTACCGCCTCCTCCACCATCGTGAGTCTCTGTTGCGCAGAGATGGCACCGAGCTCCTCGATCATCCCCTGGTGCATGATTATCAGGAGATTGTCCGGGTTGATGCCGAACTCCCTCAGGAGCCTTACCACTTCGCTCTTGTCTATCTCTCGATAGTCCGCCTCATACCAGTATGAACCGTCCTTGCGAAGATAGCGCGAAAGCATGAAGGTGTCTGACTTTGAGTAGGGAATTGGCCGAGTCCCCTTCCTCTCCCTGTTATCAAAGATGAGAGATACACGCGCTATCTCCTTACCGCGACGGATGAGGTCGCTCAGCTTCCTGGACCTCTCGGTGTATGCCTGGCCGAAGGCAACGGATATGGCCAGAAGGATAGACGATTTGCCGGCCCCGTTGGGACCGACCACAAGGTTCAGACCCTCCCTGAATGGTATTCTCGCGTATTCGTAGCTCATAAAGTTCTCTAGGATTATCTCTTTTATCGGAGGAGAGTATGTCTTCTCGCGGAGCGAAAGCTCTCCCAGAGGCTTCGACAAGATTCTGGAAAGGGAAAACCTCCAAGGTATTTTAGGGCTGCGGTGTCCGAAGCTGAAAAGCGCGATTAACTTTTACCTTAGTGATATTTCCGCTATGCGTCTTGGTCCTAGCAGCGAAGATATTCATGGTGAAGGAGGAGAACAACCTGCCTCTGCTCGCAACGAAATTGAAGAGCTTCAAGCTCGAGCAGGAGATGAGCGTCGAAGATCAGAGCTTCAACCTGGTCTCGGAGATTTCAGACATGACCATCTCCAAGGAGTCGCTTGAAGGCACCTTCTCGTTCGACACGGTATTCACGGTCAATCAGCGAGGAAAATCAATCCCGATGACTAGGACCTATCAGGCTCCCTTCTCGTTCGAGCTCTTCGGCAAGAATCTCTTCCTCACGGTCTTCGAGAAGAAGAGCAGGGCGAACAGCGTCGCCAACGAGATGAGCAAGGCGCTCTTCATGAGCCTCGGACAGATCGTCGAAGCAAGGATCCAGCCTGAGGTGCTCCAACGATTCCATGAGGAGAACTTCGACAACACGAAGGTGATATTCTACGACGGAGTCGACCTGCCCAACATTACGAAGCTGTCCCTTTACGGTGAGGCGTTAGGGAACACCACGCTCTATACCGACTACCTTACTCACGGGCAGCTGTGGTACATAGTCTTCCAATCGAGGCGTCAGGCATACACGATAGGACTCACACGAAGTTGCATCGTGACCTCCTTCAGCCGGGTCGACCTTCCGGATTTCAAGTCGTTCATCAGGCACGAGATATTCCCGCTAATCTCGGGGTAGCTTGCGTCCGACCGATGCCTCTCGGTTCGTATGCGATATCAGATTGCTGGCCCCGAGATAAGACCTTCGATTACACTCGATCCACTCCCCGAAGAAGTGCAATGGTAATTAGTCCCTCCGCGAGCTAGGACTAAGCCTTGCTGAAGGTAGTCCCCGGAGAAGCAGCCCTAATCTTCAAAGAAGGAGAAGAGTGCACCATCCTAGTCTCCGACCTCCACCTGGGCCTCGAGAAGGAGATGGCGGCGAAGGGCTTCAGGATTCCTCCATACTCGACCAAGATCATGGACCGCCTGAACTTGCTCGCAGAGAAGTACCGCGCGAACAGGATAGTGGTCTTGGGAGACGTCAAGCACTCCATCGGGAAGGTAGAGGACATAGACTGGAACGTCATTCCTTGGTTCTTCGACACGCTTCTCGACGTGTTTGCGGCCGTTGAGGTGGTCCCCGGCAACCACGACGGCGGCCTAAAGACGCTACTCCCCAGTAGGGTCAAGCTGCACGCCTCCACGGGCATCGTGATAGGTTCCGACGAGAAGGTAGGCGTCACTCATGGGCATTCGTGGCCGTCCCAGGAGGTGATCTCCTGCGGGAGAATGGTGATCGGACACTCCCATTTCAGGTACGAGATGAGAGACAGGTTCGGTGCCAGGAGCAAGGAAGCCGTATGGCTCTTCGCGGGCTACGAGATCGCTGAGTTGCTACGCAAGGCGGGCCATCCCACAGGAGTCAAAGGCGAAGGAGAGCTGATTGTCATGCCGCCCTTCAACAACCTCGTCGGAGGCCAGGCGATAAACGCAAAGGGAGGCTTCGACTTCGGACCGGTCCTGTCCTCTGGCGCCGTCGATGCCAAGGATGCCGACATCTTCCTTCTGGACGGTACGAGGGTATGATCCTAGGCGCTTGTGGAGCCAGCTGATTTCTGTATCAGTCTATCGAGCATGGGTTCCCCGACCGCACCGATGACAGCGTCAATAGGCCTGCCATCCTTGAAAATCATGAAGGTCGGGATGGACTGGACGTCGTATCGTGTGGCCAACGTAGACTCTTCGTCTACGTTCAGCTTTCCGAACACCACTTTCCCGGCGTACTTGGCTGCGAGCCTCTCGACGACCGGTTCCATGGCCCTGCACGGACCACACCAGACGGCCCAAAAGTCAACGAAGACAGGCTTGCCGCCATTGACATAGCTGTCAAAATCTGAGGTGGTCAGCTTCACGATCGAAGGGTGGCCCGAGGCCGCCTGCAGCATCATTTTCCTCATCTTCTCGTCATATATCC
>JAPCJR010000031.1 GCA_027886865.1 Nitrososphaerota archaeon | reverse complement strand
TAGGACCCAAGGAGGTCGTGGCCTTCGGACCCGAGCGAGACGGGCACGGGGTCCGATACCGCTACGGCTGATTCTCTAGAACCCGTGGGTAAGGTAGTCCATCCTTCCACCGTCGACGAGCAGGGTCTGGCCGGTCGCGAAGCTCGCGTCCTCGCTCGCTAGGAACAGGATGGCGCTCGCGATCTCCTTCGCCTTGGCGATTCGGTTCAGCATGGAGCGTGCCGCGATATCCGCCGCTGCCTGTTCGAACTGCTCAGCGGTCTTCCCCTTGACCGTCATGTCCGTCTCCGTGTATCCCGGAGCCACGCAGTTCACGTTGATGTCCCGCCCCCTGAATTCGAGGGCGAATCGCTTGGTGAGGAGCAGGACGGCCGCCTTGGTCAGCGCATAACCGGTCGTCCCCTTGAAGGATGTCCCCACCCCTGCGTTCGAGGCGACGTTGACTACCTTGCCTCCCTTCGCGCGCTCCAGCATGTGCCTGCCCACCGCACGGGTGCAGTAGATGGTGCCCTTCACGTTGACCGAGAACATGGCGTCCAGGTCCTCGTCCTTCAGGGTGAACAGGTCACCCGTGCGGAGAATCCCAGCGTTGTTGACCAGTATGTCGATCCTACCGAACCTCTCTATGGCCTTCCCGACCATGCTCATGACCTCTGCCTCCTTCGCGACGTCGCCCTTCAGCGCGATAGCCTCCCCTCCGGCGGCTCCTATCACCCTCACGAGCTCGGTTGCCTCCCTTTCGGCGCTGCTGTAGTTGATGCAGACCTTTGCTCCTTCACGGGCGAACAGCTCTGCGGTGGCCTTCCCTATGCCCCGCGCGCCGCCCGTGATTAACGCTACTTTGTCATCGAGTTTTCCCGGCATGAGAGCAGGCCCGTGCCGGGGCGGTTCTTATAGCATCTTCGGCCCCCCGGCTCCGAAACCGCAGAAGCTTCGACGAATGTTCAATTACGAATCCGCCGGCAGTGCGAGGGGTTGGCGTCCTTCCGGTACCTCGCACCGTACATCCTCATCACGGCCTTCACGTACGTCTTCGCGAAAGACGCCCTCTCGTATGCGTCTCCCTTCGTTTACGGTGCGCTGACGACCCTGGTCTGTTGCGTGGTCCTATTCATCATCACGCGCGGCAAGCTGGTCCTCAACAGAGACACGATCTTGTTCGCCGTCTTCTACTGGCTCAGCGGGGCCTGTTTGCTCTTGGGGCTGAACTTCATCTCAGCAGCCCAGTCCGCCATACTGTCCTTCACGATGCCTCTCATGGCGATACCTCTCTCCGTCTATGTCCTGGGCGAGAAAGCGTCTAGGATAGAGGCATATGGGGCGGTGGTCGGGTTCGTCGGAGTGGTCGTGTACAACATACCTCTGCTCGGCGGGACAGTCACGCTGATCGGGGTGGGGCTGGTGCTCGGGGATGCGTTCTTCTGGGCGCTCTTCTCCGTATACATGAGGAAGCTCAGGCTCCAGGACCCGATACAGACCCTCGCCACGGGGTCGCTCGTGAGCTTCTTGTTCTACGGGGCCCTCTCGTTCGCTGACTTCAGCTTCCGGCCTTCCTTGAACCTGCTGTTCGACGTCGGATTTCTTGGGGTGGTCGCGTGGGCGCTCAACCCCTTCCTCTGGATGGCCCTTCTCAGGACGGAGAAGCTGGCCAAGCTCACCACTCTCATCTTCATCGCCCCGGTCGTGACGCTGGTCTATGGAGCGGCCACCACGGGAGTAATCCCGAGCTACATCACTCTCGGCGGAGTCGCACTGATCTTCATTGGCATCTATACATCGAGCATCTTGGGAGGAAGGAGTGCCGATGCCGTCTCGCCTCCCGCGACCGCCGTACCGGGGTCGGAGCACAATTCATAAGACGCGGGTTCTCTTGTGCGCGCCGGTGGAACCATGCCCAAGTTCGACGTGGTCGTAGTCGGAGCGGGCATCCTTGGTATCTCCTCGGCGTATCACATCCAGAAGAGCAGCCCCGACAAGCGGGTGCTCGTCATCGACAGGCTCGGTGACGCCGGGCAGGCCAACACCGGCAGGAGCAACGCGATGTTCAGGAACACCTTCAGCTCGGCGGACAACCAGGTCCTGTCGAACGCTTCGATTGACTTCTATCTGCACGTGCAGCACGAGCTCGGCCTAGACATCGGCGTGGACAAGATCGGTTACATGTGGCTGATGAGCGAGAGGCAGCTCTCGGCGGCGGAAGGCCCCCTTCGGAAGATGGTCGAGAACGGCGTCGAGGTGAAGAGATTCAGCCAGACGGCGCTGCGCAGCTCAATCCCGGGCATCGAGACGAGGCAGGACTCTGACCAAGCCCGGCTCATGTCGCTCGAGGACGTCGCTGGCGGGGTGTTCGGGCCGAAGTGCGGCCGGCTGGCCCCCGACAAGCTCGTGGGCTTCTACAGGGACCGGTTCCGCGAGATGGGAGGCCAGACGATGTTCAACCAGGAGGCACAGCACCTTGTGGTCGAGCCGAGGGAGAGCATCGGGGTCGAGGGTGAACCATTCGTCTGGCAGGAGTCCAGCGTCGCAGGGGTGCGGTTGGCCGACGGAAGCGAGGTCCGCTCCGACACGGTGGTGGTCGCGGCCGGCGCGTGGAACAACGAGCTGCTCGACCCCATCGGGATAGACGGACACGCCAAGGCGAAGAAGAGGCAGCTCTTCGCCGTACCGGCCAAGGGCGTCCCTTCCCTTGAGCGACTGCTGCGGGCGAAGGGGTTCAACGACTCGGGCACGCTGCCGTTCGTGATACTGCCGAAATCCGGGCTCTTCGTGAAGCCCGTCAAGGAGAGCGACGAGTTCTGGATCGGGTGCGAAGACGAGATCAACAGGCCTTTCATAAGCTTCCCGGAGCACGACCTGGAGAGATACCAGGCCGAGCCGGCTTACTATGAGCTGAGCGTGCATCAGGTACTCAGGGAGTATCTGCCGCAGTTCGAGGGGGCCCGGCCTAGCAGGATGTGGGCCGGCCTCTATTCGTACAACACGCTGGACAACATGCCCTACGTCTTTGACGGGGACGGCCTAATCGTTGTGGGCGGCGACAGCGGAAGCGGCGTCATGAAGGGAGACTCTCTCGGCAGGGTGGTGGACGCGGTCTACAGGGGAGGCTGGGACGCCGAGGCGACGCTTTACGGCGGGGGTGCGTACAGCGCTTCGAAGCTCAGCTTCCAGCACCGCGACGTCGAGCGGGAAGACTGGATCCTCTGACTTAGCTCGCAGACTAGCGGTCTCGCCACCGGGACTTCTTGATGGTGATGAGGAAGAAGAGAACCGTCGTCGCGATGAGGATGCCCCAGGCGATCCACAGGCTTATCTCCGGTTCGGGCAGGAGACCCGCTGCGTTCTGCGCAATCTCCGAGGCGTAGGTCGTCGGTGACAGGTAAGCTAGGTACCTGTACGGGAGAGGGATGTACGTTATTGGATAGTAGACGGGCGGGATAGTCGAGAAGACCGTCGTGAATATCCGCGAAAACGAGTAGCTCTGGACTATGTCAGACGAGATGGTCGCGAGCAGGAAGCCCAAGGAGACGGAGGCGAAGAACATCAGAAGCATCACCGCGACTATCGCCCCCAGCTCGACCGTTGTCACGTGGACGTAGAGTGCGAAAAGGACCGAAAGAAGAGCCAGCGCCGGCGCGGCGTAGATCAGTTCGGCTATCGTCATGCCAGTGACGTAGGTCAGTGCGCTGGTTGGGGTCGCGACGACGATGTCCTGCAGCTTGAAGTCGTTCTTCAGGTGCGAAAGGTCCGCCTGGAGAGAGGTCCCGGCGGAGAACATGGTCATGATGAGGCCTCCCTCGATCCCCTCGCTGAAGAGCGTCCCCTTGCTCGCCAGGGTGATGATGAGCAGGAACGAAAAGGGAGAGAGGACCGTATTGACCAGCACCACCGGGTAGTTTTTCATCTCGTAGACGGCGAGTACCAGGATGGACGCCAGCACCTGGTTTCCCTTGCGGGTCAACGCTTCTCCGTCTCCGTGTGTCGCTCATCCTCCGACACTATGTAGTAGAAGACGTCATCCAGGTCGACAGGGTTCAGGGAGAACGCGACCTTCTGGTCGACGAGGTCTCTTGAGAGCCGGAGCGCCTCTTCCTCGGTCGTCATGATCTGGAGTTCGCCGTCCTTCCTGACGAACCTCTCCCCCTCGAACGACCCGAGCTGCGCGTTGCGGTTCGAGACCCTCAGCGTGTACCTGTACTTCAGTTGGTTCCTCAGTTCCTGCATGGTCCCGAGCGAAAGGAGCCTCCCGTCGTTGAGTATGCCGATCCTGTTCGACACCGCCTCGGCCTCCTCCAGATAGTGCGTCGTCAGGAATACGAACCTCTTCTCTCCGAGGTCTGTCAGCACATCCCATATCTGGCGCCTCGATATCGGGTCGAGGCCCGTCGTGGGCTCGTCCAGGAATATTATCTGAGCGTCGGACGCGAGCGCCATCGCGACGAGGACCTTCCTCTTGATGCCTCCGGAGAGGGTGGAGTTCATCCTGTGTGCGTAGCTCTCAATCCCCACCTTCAGCATCGCTTCGTCGGCGAGCTTCCTCGATTCGGAGTACGCGACGCCTCGCCAGAGGAGGTAAGACGAGATGGTCTGCCGGGGCGTCATCCATGAGACGGTCCTCCCCTCCTGAGGGACCACGGCGATCATCTGTCTCAATTTCCCGGCATCCTTCATCACATCGAGACCGTTGATGGTCGCCTTGCCCGAGCTGGGCTCGAGCAGGGTCGCGAGAATCCTCGTCAGGGTGGTCTTGCCCGCGCCGTTTCTGCCTATCAGGGTGAAGATGCCAGAGGTCGGAGTTGTGAAGCTGATCGTGGACAGGGCGACCTTCCCATTGCTGAATCTCTTCGAGACGCCTTCACAGGAGAGCTCTCCGGTAGAGACCATGTCACGAGCGCCTCTTCATGACCTGCGCCCTGTATGCCACGCGCGAAAGCTCGTCGGCCTCCGAGTTCTCCTCCCTCGGTATCCAAACGAACGTCAGCTTGCTGAACTTCGCTGCAGCCTCTTTGGCCTCAAGGTATTTTTCTACGTAAGAACCTTCGGCCCTATTGTTGTAGGCCTTCTTGCTGACCTTCCACTCGCCAGCCATCTGGTTAGCGAGCATCTTGGAGTCCGACTTCACCACTATCTCCTCATCCGCGAAAGCGGCGACGGAGTTAAGCGCCTCCACAAGCCCCGCATACTCCGCGTGGTTGTTGCTCACTGGGTCACCATCGAAGCCGTGCCCCCGTTTCAGCACCTTCCCGTCGCGGAGCACTACGTAGCCGTAGGTCCCGATCCCCGGATTGCTAGGTTCCGCGAGTCCGTCTGTGTATATCTCTATCAATCGTAAATCAGCCATGCGCTCATCTTCTTCCTGCTCAAAAAGGGGGGAGGTTGCCCTGGCGGGACAACCTTTCCGACCAGAATAGTAGACCCGGTCTACTGCTCTGTTGAATCTTCTGTAGATTCTTCCTCAGAGGCCGTGTCCTCTGATGCTGCAGCTGTAGTCGAACCGTCCACAAGCTGACCGCTCGCGTACCTGTTCGATACTTGGGTGACCTTGATCCTCACCTGCTGCCCCTGCTTCGCGCCGGCCACGAAGATGACGAAACCGTCTATCTTTGCGATGCCGTCGCCGCGCCTACTGACGTCGGAGATAGTAACGTCGTACTCCTTTCCGACCTCCACAGGCTTGGGCTTGAAGGATCTAAACCCGCCTCCACTTCCACTGCTGGAGCTGCCGCCGAATCCACCGCGGTTATACCCGCCACGTTGTCCGAAACTCATCCGTTTTCACTTCCTACCTATGTTTCCGTCGGTGATACTAACCCGTCGTCGGCCGTAAATAAATGTTATTCACTTTGCATTCTTTCGCTAGCTTCGGCCGTCGCTTCCGAAGACGCAACCCCGCGCGGCCCTCTTCTCGCTTCTGGTACCGCGCGCCATTGAGAAATAGAAAGGTTGATTTAACAAGGGGAAGAGATTCCGCAAGAGAATTTTGGCCAAAGTGCGTGAGATTATGACCAAGGGCGTCCCGCAAGTCGATGCAGCGGCGAGCGTCCAGGATGCAGCTAAGATCATGAATCAGAAGAGGGCGAGCGGGGTCGTCGTCTTTCAGGACGGTAAAGCGGTCGGGATGCTCACCGAGAGGTCGATACTCCGCAGATTCGTCAAGCTGGACAAGCGCCCCGACGAAGTGAAGGTCAGAGAGGTGATGACGCCTTTGATGAAGATCAGCGCCGATGCTTCTGCTAAGGATGCCGCAAACAAGATTCTCGATAACGGCCTCACCAGGCTGGGGGTCTTTGACGGCGACAATCTCGTCGGCTGGGTCACGTTGACGGATATCGCTAGAGATAGTTCCAAAAAGGGGATAGTCGACTCGCTGACGCGGCAGAATCAGGCTGAGTACGAAGATGAGATGATCTGTCCCGCGTGCCGCTCGGGGATAATGAGGAAGACTAAGGGAACCGAAGGCCGGCCCGTCGTGTGGGCCTGCCCCAAGTGCCTGCACGAAGAATAGGTGCACCCTCCTCCGGAAATCCAAACCGGTCCCGCCTCGGGCATGCCACGTGGGATTGCCAAAATGCAAAAAGTGAACCAAAGCCCCACAATTACCATATTTTCTATATTGAAAATATGAGAAATATTATCTAACCGGATGGTTGACGCTACGGAAAGAGCGCAATCGTGACCCCTTCTCATGGACCTCATTATTCTTAGACACGGGGAGGCCGGAAAGAGGGTGATGCTCACGGACAAGGACGCCGAACGTACGTTGACGGTATCCGGGAAGGATGAGGTGAAAGAGGTTGCCGAATGCATGGGGAAACTAAATCTGAAATTCGACGCGATAATGACGAGTCCGCTCAAGAGGGCGAGCGAGACAGCGGAGATCGTCGCGAAGACCCTGAAGCACAGGAAGACCGTGGAGCAGTGGGACGAGCTAAAGCCTGAGGGCGACTCAAAGGCGCTATATCGCCGTCTCTCGAAGTTTAGGCCGGACTCATCCGTACTCGTGGTGGGTCATGAGCCGTACCTTAGCTCGATGATTGTGGAGCTCATCGGCGGCAAGGGCGATGCCCGCATTGTGTTAAAAAAGGCCGGCCTGGCGAAGGTGGAGCTGAGCTCTGTCTTGCCGGTTCCGTCGGGCAATCTTAGGTGGCTGCTCACGCCCCGGCTGCTCAAGAAGGTCACATGACCTTGCGAGGCGCTAATGCATGAAGGCCTCGGTCATCGACCTGGGGTACAACTCACTGAAGATGGTGAGCTACGAGATACGGAAGGACAACTCTTTCAGGGCCTACGACCAGAAGGGGCAGTTAACCCGGCTGGGTGAAGGCCTGCACCAGACCGGGTTTCTGAGCCAGGAGCCCATCGACCGGACGCTCAATGCTCTCGCGTCGCTCAACGAAGCCAACCGCCTGGGGGGCGTCAACCAAGTCATCGCGGTCGCCACGTCGCCGGTGCGGGAAGCGGCGAACGGCGAGGAGTTCCTCAGGAGGGCTCAGGGAGAACTCGGAGTCCGGTTCCGCGTGCTCACCGGGAAGGAGGAGGCCTTGTTCTCCTATGTCGGCGCTGCGCGCGCCACCCGGTTCCCCGACGCGCTGGTCTTCGACCTGGGCGGCGGTTCCCTGGAGCTCACCTATGCCAAGGACTATCGGGTGAGAAAGATACTCTCGCTGCCCATCGGAGCGTTGAGGATGACAGAGCTCTACGGCGACGAGAAGAAAAAGTTCAACAAGAGAGACCACGAAAGTCTCCGGAGGAGGGTCGATGAGCTTCTGCCCTCGAGGGAGGAACTCGGCCTCTCGGAGGAGACTGTGCTCATGGGGGTCGGTGGGACCGTCAGGGCGCTTGCGAAGTACGACCAGTGGAAGAGGGACTACCCGCTCAACAAGCTCCACAACTATGTAATCCGAAGGAAGTCCATCCTCGCGGTACACAAGTCGCTCAGGAAGATGGACGCCGAGAAGATCTCCCGCATCGAGGCGATGGGAAGGGACAGAGCCGAGAGCATAACCGCGGGCTCGCTCATTGTGAGCATGCTCATGAGCCGCTTGAGGTTCAACGAGCTCATCGTAAGCACCCACGGCCTCAGGGACGGCGTGCTGGCCGAATACCTCCGAGACCCGGTCTACTATGCCAAGGGCGAGCTGAACGAGGCTAGGGCGAACGACTCGCTCGCCGCTTGGTTCGCGATGAGCAGCGGAACGGAGAGGTTCACGCGGGCGCTCGCCTCGCGTCACATCATCTCGGTCGAGGAGCGCGCGGTCCTCAACGAGGGGATCGAGGGTTTCCTCGACATGTACATGTCGACCAGGGCGGAGAGCCTCTTCTACTCGATACTGAACGAGGACAGCTACCTGGACCACAGGGACCAGGTCGCGCTCGCCCTCGCTATGGTACGCGCCAAGGCGCCCAAGACCTCGAACTGGTTCTACTCGCGTTACAAGTCGATGCTCAAGGATAAGAGCAAGGAATCGCTGGACAAGGTAGCGGCGTTCATCCAGTTCGCGGAGATCCTCGAACTGACCCAATCCAAGGCCGCGGTCCGGCAGAAGGGCAGACGGCTCCGGTTCACGATAACTTCGTCCAAGCGCGACTTCCCGGGGCTGATGCTCGACCAGGCAGTGCGTGAGCTCGAGGACGCGACCGGCTTGCGCGTCAGGACTACGGTGGAGCGCAACACAGTAGACGCGTTACCCTCGCAGGTCTCACAGGAGCTGTCACGATGAGTTTGAATAAACCCCCGGCAAGAGAGAAGCTCAAAGGCAGATTGATAGTCGTCGAGGGGATCGACGGCTCCGGCAAGTCCACGCAACTCCATCTGTTGGACAAGTGGCTGCGACACCTCGGGCTCCTCGTTTTCAGCACCGAATGGAACTCTTCAGAGGTCGTCAAAGAGATAACTTCGAAGGGGAAGAAGAAGGCGCTCCTCACCCCCACCACCTTCAGCTTGTTGCACGCGACTGACTTTTGCGACAGATACGAGCGGAACGTCCTCCCCCTTCTCCGGGCCGGCTATTTCGTCCTCGCCGACAGGTACGTGTATACCGCGTACGCGAGGGACGCTGTCAGAGGCTGCAACCCACGCTGGGTCCGGAAAATCTACAGCTTCGCCGCGAGACCAGACGCGGCATTCTACTATCACGTGCCGGTGGACATAGCCGTAAAGAGGATATTGACCGGCAGACCGAAGCTGAAGTACTACGAGGCGGGGATGGACCTGAACCTCAGCAACGACGAGTACGAGAGCTACAGGATCTTCCAGAGCAGGATCATCGACGAGTACAAATCGATGGCCGCGGCGGAGGGATTCCGCGTCATGGACGGGACGCTCGATATCGAGCTGCAGCAGAAGTTGATGAGGAAACAGGTCGCGGAACTGCTGCCAAGGGATATCGCAGCGGTTGCGACGAGGGAGCTGAGCGCACAATGACGGCCGCAAAGCAGCTCGGGGAGAGGGCGCTGGAGTTCTACGGTGATGGGATCTCGTACCTCAAGGAGCGCACCATAAAGGGGCGCCTGATAGTGATCGAAGGGCCAGACGGCTCCGGTAGGTCTACGCAGGTGGACCTCATCACCGCCAAGCTCGAGTCCGACGGGCACGCCGTCGCCACGACCGGTCTGAAGAGGTCAGAGCTCATAGGCAAGGGAATCCTCGAGGCCAAACAGAAGCTGCCTCTTGGGAAGAAGACCCTGACCCTTTTCTACGCCGCGGACTTTGCGGACCAGCTCGAGCACAAGATAATCCCGGCGCTTGAAGCCGGCTACATAGTCCTAGCCGACCGCTACATCTACACCCTGATGGCCAGGAGCACGGTGAGGGGAATCGGGAGGAGATGGTCGCACGACCTGTTCGGTTTCACCATCCGGCCAGACCTGGTCTTCTACCTCGACGTCCAACCGGAGGAGCTCTTCCATAGGGTCTTCCAGAAGTACGCGACCCTAGACTATTATGAATCCGGCGCCGACCTGGGGCTGTCGGACGACCTCTACGAGTCCTTCGTAATCTATCAGCGGATGATGGCGAAAGAGTTCAAGTCGATGGAGGCGCGATACGGGCTGGTACCGATCAACGCCAACAGACCGGTCGCCGAGGTGAACGCCGACCTTCAGAAGAGGGTGGACGCGTACCTCGGCAGGACAAAGCGGGCACCCTCTTAAATCCCGGCTCCGCCGACCGCGAGAACCGGTACGATCCCGGAATGGATAACGCGAGTCTCACGCCGGCCCATTTCGTGGGCGAGTACGAGAATCTGGCCGACCGCGTGGGAGAGACACTCCGCGAGTACCTCGGAGACCCCAACGAAGAGAATACCCGCAACGTGAGGGCAGCGGCCCGCAAGCTTGCCACGTGCATTGGGGTGATGCCTAAGGGCGCCCGCGACAAGACAACTAGGCGCCGGAGAGACAGGTCGAGGAAGCTGCTCCTCCTCACGTCCGACGTACGGGACATCGACATCATGCGCGCGAAGCTTGCCGGTAGGGCCGGAGACGCGACGGTAGACCTCCTGCTGAGAAACATGGCAGAGGAGAGGGAAGAGCGCGCCGGCGATTCGATGAAGGCAGCGTGGAAGCTCTTCGAGCTCCGAGGCCCGAAGCTGACCAAGAAAGAGGCGGCGCGAGCGGCGCAGTGGGTCAAGAAAACGCTCGAAGAACTGGATGAGGATGTCTCGAGTGAGCTCTCTGTCGTGGTCAAGAACGAGGGACGGGTAGACGAGCTGCACTCTCTCAGAAAAAATGCAAAGAGATTCAGGTACACGCTCGAGCTCATCCCTGCGAAGAGGGCGTCGTCGGAGGTCATCAAGATGCTAAAGCAGTGGCAGGACGTCCTGGGCGAAATTCGGGACAGTGATGTGTTGATTGAGTATCTTGGACGCGCGCGCCCTTCGCCCCCCATAAGGGAGATTCTCAGCGCGGAGCGCAACTTCCGTCACCAACGCTACCTGGCGTTCGTCCGGGCCTGGAGGAAATGGTCCCGCGAAGGGGCTGATTCCCTTCTCTCCTCTGCCGGCCTGAAGCAGGCCCACCCTAAGTGAGAATCCTGAGCGTCATGATCGGATAGCCGCGCGAGACGTCGCAGTTTGCGGCGTACAGCGGTGTGCGTGGCTTCATCCCCTGAAGCATCAGCAGGCCGTTCCTGCGGGTCATCTTGAAGTGCCATTCTGCTAGGTCCTTGATCTTGTCCAGGATGTGCAGGCTCGGCCTCGCGATCCCATACGTCAGATACCCGCCGCTCCTCGTCCTCATCTGGGCGAGCCCGACTTCGGCGAACATCTTGTCGGGGTCGTCCGGGTAGTAGCTCTCTATCGTGTCGTAAGCGACCGACCTGTAGATGGGTTCGCCGCCGGTCGTCTTCTTCAGCTCATCGAGGGAGTCGAAGATTTCCTGGATAGTAGAGTCTATCTCCTGGGATCCCTTCAACTGAACCACGTAGGGGGGCGCGCTTCCCTTTTCGCCGCGCAGCGTCCTGACCTTCTCCTCTTCCGTTACCCTGACGTACTTGTTGAAGACTTCCGGTGTCACGTATGGGCTGATTGACGCGTAGACGTCCTTGGCCTGGAGTCCAGCTGCAGGGATTATCTGGGCGCCCCGTCCCTGCGAGATGAAGTTGAGCCCAGTTGCGCGGGAGATTAGCCTGATGTCGCCGACCTCTACGTCGGTCGCTGTCTCCAGCAGGACGTACGCTCCCCGGGGAAAGCCGCCCCCGAGTATCTTGTCCCAGTCCGGGCTCCCGGTGGAGAGGAGGTCGCCGCTGTCCATCATCGGCTGCCAACGCTTGCGCTTCGCGGGGGCCTCCATCTGCGTCCTCATGACGTCGAACCCGCTGTCGATCGTGTAGATCAGATTCCGGTTGAC
>JAPCJR010000018.1:27356-43121 GCA_027886865.1 Nitrososphaerota archaeon | reverse complement strand
CCGTGGCCTCATCGACGGGCGACTTTGCGTACTACCTCGGGCTCAAGCTCTCGCTCTTCCACGTCCTGCCCAACGGTTCTTCCTCGGACGTCCAGGACTATCTCATCGGTGACCGGGGGACCGACTCGCCGGTGCTGACGGACCCTTACGCCTTCACTTACGACCCGGCGAACAACGTCACGGTGATCCCAGTCCTCCTCGCGCAGGTCCCAGCGAACCAGCAGTCCACCGGCACCTCGCAGGGCCCTCCCCCCTACGGGAACCCGGTGTGGCGGGGGGTGTACGTGTTCCAGGTGAACTCCACGGGACTCACGCTTCTCGGGAAGGTGAGTCAGTACCCCGCGGACCAGAACTACGGCGACTCGCCGAACAACAACCTGCAGATAGACAGGTCCGTGATCATCGGGAATTACCTCTACACGATCTCCGAGGGGGAGGTCATGGTGAGCAACCTGTCCTCCCTGTCCACGGTCGCGACGATACCCCTCCCGGGTAGTTAGCGGGTATTCTTTTCTGCGCTCGCAATCTTTCTCTCGAAAGGGCGAGGGGCTCTCTTCGGGGCAGCCGGGGTCGAATCTGACCATCCGGTGTACTTCAGTTATTTGTCCTTGTCTTGGAGATTACACGTATGAATTACAAATTCAGGTTGCTGAATTAGTGCTTATTACATCTTATATAGTTCTCGGGGTTGATAAGACTGAAGTCAATGACGCAATTTAGACGGTCGAGCACAGTTGTCTTGGCTGGTCTAGTTCTCACTCTTTTTGGATTCGCTCTGACCGCCATCCCGTACGCGGCGGCTATATCGCCCACAGGCCAGGTCAACTTCTTCGACGTAAGCGGCACCGGAGCCGGCTCGACCTGCACTTCTACAGTTTGGAACGGCGGGACCTTCTCTGACGGGAACATAGGATTCGCTGGGAATCTGGGCGTCGCTTCGAACATCCCGATTGTCGCTAACGGAGAGGAGATATGCTTGCAACTCGTCTTGACCGATCAAACGCCGAGCACCAGCTTCACCGTGAGCGATCCAGGCGGATTCTTGACGTTGCTGGTGGGCTCGACTACCCTCTTGACTAACGCGGCCGGGAATGCCACCGCCTTCATGATATTCAGCGTTTCCGGGCTGTCCGGCGACTGCGTCACGCATCCAATCATGATCAGTCCTGACGTTTCCGACACTGCGAGTACAAAGAACCAAATTCATCACTACTACGGAGGCGCAGGCAGCTGCGGAGGGGTCATGCCATTCCCGCCGCCTCCACTTGGAGTACCCCAGTTCCCTCTCGGTTCTATTGCAACGGCGTTGATAATGGCGGCCGGTCTCGCTGGTCTGCTCCTGGTCAAGAAGAAGCAGCTGAAGGTCTAAGCCGCTCCATCTGTCGCTAGATTTGACAGTAAGGACGCTTGCGTAGTTCAGGTCCACGCCATCCTCCTGCGGTCATTCTGCTACCGTCATGCACTTTCGACTAAGCGATGCCAAGTCGCTTTAGGCGATGGGAGAAAAAGCCGATCGGGAGGCACGGCCGCCTCCCTGGCCCAGAGGCCGGTCAGGGTTTTGCTTCGAAGACCCTGTTGAAGGGCGTCTGGGTCGCTCTCCTGAACCGCGTGAAGCCACCCCTCATGACGAGCTCGCGAATGCTCGACTCGGGAGCCTGCGCGCCGAGCGCGACACCCACCTCCTGGTCTAGCGACCCGCCCGTGCAGAGCATCGTCGAGGCGCTGTAGAAGATCCTGCCCACCGGGTTCAGGTTCTCCTCGAGCCTCTCGTTCGCATACGGCTCGACTATTAGCCAGGTCCCGTCCGGCTTCAGGGACTGCCTCACGTGAGCGGACGCGCCGGCGGGGTCTCCCATGTCGTGGAGGGCGTCGAAGATCGTGGCGAGGTCGAAGTCCTTACCGGGGTATGTCTTTGCCGAGGCCACCTCGAAGGTCGCGCGGTCATCCACGCCTTCTTTCTTCGCCGTCGCCCTTGCCACCTCGATGGAGGGCCCGTGGTAGTCGTATCCCACGAACCTGGACTTGGGGTACGCCTTTGCCATGATTATGGTAGACGCTCCGTGGCCGCACCCGACGTCGGCCACCTTCGCCCCCTTCTCGAGCTTCGCGACGACCCCGTCGAGAGCCGGCAGCCAGGAAGAGACCAGGTTGGCGGAGTAGCCCGGCCGGAAGAACATCTCGGTCCCCCTGAACAGGCTGTCGTCGTGCTCATGCCATCCGACCCCCTTCCCCGTCTTGAAAGCCTCCTCTATCTTCGGCTCGTCCTTTGTCATGGCGGACGCGATGTAGAACGCCCCGGGCAGGTATGCCGGGCTGTTCTCGTCGGCCAGCGTGAACGCCTGCTCCGGGCTGAGCCAGAACTTCCCCGAGAGGTGGTTGTACATCACATAGCCGGACGCGGCCTGCGCCGAGAGCCACTCTCTCACGTACCTCTCGCTGGTCCCGGTCTTCGAGGCCAGCTCCTGTGAGGTGAGCTCCCCGCCGCCGGCCATCGCCCTGTAGAGGCCGAGCTTCTCGCCTATTATTATCGTGGGGGCATGCATGGCCGCACCGAAGTCGGTCACGAACTGTCCTATGAAGCGGTTCAGCTTCTCGCTGTCCACGGCCGTAGCCTTTGTTTCCGTCCCGGTCTGTTTGGTCATGGACAGTCCCCATTCTCCCCACAAAGAATAACCCTGTTCAACGGGACGGTTGATTTTCAACCAAAAGGTTGAAATCGGGAAACGGTGCATTCCAGACACGTATTGGAAGAGCTCGGCGAGGCACTCTTCTTGCTTTCAAGCGCCGACAGGATGAAGCTCCTCACGGAGATAAGAGGAGGAGACTTGCGGCTGACCGACCTCGCTGGAAAGCTTTCAGCCACCCCGCAGGAGACCTCGAAGCACCTCGGCCGCCTGGTGGACGGCGGGCTGATCGAGAAGGCCCCCGGCGGGTCCTACAGGTTGACCTCATACGGGAACGTGGTATTCGACCTCATGCCGTCGCTGAACTTCATGTCGAGCCACAAGAAGTACTTCCTGACGCACGACATCTCGTCTCTGCCCCAGCAGTTCATCCTGCGCATCGGAGAGCTCGAGGGCAACTCGTATGTCGACCATGTGACGAACGTCATAAACGAGTGCCAGCATCTCCTCGGAATGGCTCAGCAGAAGTTCTGCTGGATAGCCGACCAGCCCCTACCATGGGGCATAACGCGGACCTTTCCCGAAAGCTTGGCAGTGAGGGCGATAATGCAGAGCGACCTCACCCCGAAAGGCTACCAGCTGGCGAGGGGCGTCATCGGCCCGAAGGCCGAGCTCAGGTTCGCGGATAAGGTGAAGGTCGGCATCGCCGTCAACGAGAAGATGGGAGGGGTAGTCTTCCCCGACCTGTCCGGGAGGACGGACTTTAGCTGCGGCTTCATAGGGTACACGTCAAACTTCCAGAGGTGGTGCTCCGACCTCTTCGACCACTACTGGGAGAACGCAAGGAAGGCGTGGCCCAGCCAGCTGGAAGCGCATTCGCGGTAGGCCGACCGACCGGCCGGTCAGACTTCGACCTTCATCTTGATGCCGTGTTTCGCCTTCATGTGCTCGCTGAGCTCAGCTGACTGGGCGAATGTCGCGCCGCAACAGGACATGGCCACGGCGAACTCCGCCACCTGATGGTCAGCCCTCATATGGTCAGTGAGTACCTTCGGGTTATCGTACAGCAGCCCGCAGCATTCGTACTTCGCCATCTTGGTTGAAGGGGGCGGCGAGAATATTTACGGTTTTCGGGCCAAGGTGTCTGGCTGGTCCTTAAGAGCTCGAGCAGCATCCTTCGCATGGAATCATCGCTCAGCTGGATACACACGGCTCCTCAAAGCGTCAGGCTGGCCTTCATGCAGGGGTTCTTCGAAAGTGCAGGAGTGATCGACGCTAACGCCGGTCTGCTGCTCGCACCGGTCCTGCCGTGGCTGGTCGACGACATCCTCCGGGTGCTCAACGGCCTGAACATCGAACCCGCAATCATCGACGTCGACCCACCGACTCTCGCCCTCGACCTCCGCGTAATCAAGAGAATCCCGCTCCTCAGCCCCGTGATCAAGGACGGAAAGTACTACAAAGTACGGTCGGCTCTTTCAAGAGGCTAAGATGAGCAGAAATACCTGACTAGATTATCTCAAACTCCGCCATGAGATTATCGGCCAAGACGAAGGAGCTCATCGACGGAAAGAACTTCGGCAGCGTGGCGACGCTGATGCCTGACGGTTCGCCTCAGGTGGCACCTCTCTGGATAGACCGGGAAGGAGACACGATCGTGCTCAACACGACCAGAAGCAGGCAGCGCACCAGGAACCTCAGGAGGGACCAACGAATTGCGATCACCATCTTTGACCAGAACAATCCGTACTCGAGCGTGTCGATAAGGGGAAAGGCCATCGAAATCACGGAGGAGGGTGCGGAGGAGCACATCGACAAGATGGGCAGGAAGTACCTTGGGAAGTCTAGATACCCATTCGATGACCGGACCCCCAAGGACCCTCGAATCCTGGTAAGAGTCGAAGCGGAGCACATCCACGAAGAAATGTAGACCGTGGGCGCAAAAATTCATTAGGCCCCACGACGGCCATCTATCGATGCTCGCTCTCGGACAGGCCGCGCCGGACTTTGAGAATCTGCTGGGAACGGATGGAAAGAACCATTCGCTCGCCTCGTTCAACGCCAAGCCGGTGCTGACAGTGATATTTTCTTGCAACCACTGCCCCTATGTCCAGGCTTACGAGGGCAGGATGGTCTCCATACAGCGAGACTATGCGGACAAGGGCGTACAGTTAGTGGCAATAAATTCCAACGACGAGGAGGCGTATCCCGAGGACAGATATGCTGAGATGGTCAAACGGGCAAAGGCCAAGGGCTTCAATTTCGCCTATCTGAGAGACAAGGACCAGAGCGCGGTCGACTCATACGGGGCTGTCTGCACACCCCACGTCTTCACCTTCGACGACAAGAGGGTCTTGCGGTATCGCGGACGGATAGACGATTCAAGAGACCCGTCGAATGTCAAGAGCCACGACCTGAGAAATGCTCTCGACGACCTCATCGCCGGCCGCGATGTGCGGGTGCCCGACACGAAGCCGTTCGGATGCAGCATCAAGTTTGCCTGACAAGCAAAACGACTGTGTCGAACGGAACCGGCGAGCACAAATACTTCCAAGCCGTTCACTTTGGATTGAAAGTATAACATGACCGTCGCCGTAGTTACCGGCAGCAACAACGATGCCAGGTTCGCAGTGACCGACTTTACGCTTGCCAAGCCTGCTACAGTCTTTGTAAACCCCGGCTTTCCGGTTGATGGCCCACCGCTCGCCTTCAACGGATGCGTCGTCGCCTGCTCGCGCCTTTACACTCATGGCGACCAGACTGGCAGCGTCGCCGTCGTCGGCCAATACAGCGGCGGGTATGTTGCGATATACGACGTTTCCAATCCAGCCACGCCAGCGGAGATATCTACGTTCGACACGACCCTCGGCGCGCCCAACAACACCGGCATCGGTGCCATCTCGCTCTATGGCACCAACCTGCTCGTCGGGGAGCTTGCTGGGCCGAACATGGTACTTATCGACATCACAAACCAGAAGGCGCCTAAGATCCTCTCTACGTTCACCGACAAGAACTTCTCCGACGGCGGCATCTCTGCGATCGTGCTCAATGGCTCAACGGCGGTCGCCGCCGGAACCTTCAGTGTCGACGTGATCGACTACACCAGGCCCCACCACCCGGCGTGGGCCGCCTCCTTCCCGGAGGGACTCAGTCCGCCCCATCCCGAGTCGCCACTCACGGTCGATTACGACGGAGAATCAATCGCGGTTGGTGATGGCGACGGGAACGTCTACCTGTTTGAATTCTACGGAGGGGCGCTCCATGCATCGGGCCAGAGCTCGTCGGGCCTGATAGAGGGCATCACGTCGATTGCCGTCATGACGGGCGAAGTCGTACAGGTCGCCGTCGGAGAAGTTGCCACCGAATCGGTGAACCTGATCACTTTCGGCTCCCCTTCAGCGCCGATCGCTACTATCGAGGTGAGCAACGGAGCAGGAGCCGACCCCGGCGGCCCCCTAACATTCTACGGATTGCCCAACCTTTTCGCCGGCACCAACGACGGCCAGGGCGTCACCTGGTTCAACACCTCGACTTGGCCCAACTGGCCACCCGCCGGCGTGCCGAAGGTCAGCGTCGCCAAGAAGGCCAACCTGGCTCCGGCGTCAGTCTCTACGCTCGGTGTAGCCGCTTTCCCGACGCCTTCGGCGCCACGACCACCACACTTGCCGCGGCGGCGTGGCCCTCCAGCGGGTTCGGGTGGCAATAAACGCCCTCCTAAACGGAGAGCGGTTTCGAAGGGTCGGAAGTCTCGATAACCTTCACGATGAACTATGTCTAGGTTCAGCACAAAGATCTCTCTGAACTGACCGGGGCTCGAAGCGCGGGCGATGCTTATAGGCAACCGGTTGCCATATTCTAGGCTGGAGAGTCAGTAATGAAACTCCAATGTCGGGCGGTTATCATTATGGGACTTCTGGTCATCCTCCCTCTTACCGCTATGCTCACCGCCTCGCCAGTTCATGCCGGGCCGACACCGCTATGCCCTGACGGGACATCATACGACGGTACAGTAGGTTACTGCCAGGGGGCGTCGACCTGCCCATCAGGGTCCACAGACACAGGCCCGGAATGCTCCATCAAGGTTACGGGTTCCTGTCCCATGGGGACTTCCAGTGACGGAAGCGGGGTCTGCCAGTCCATACCGTCGTGCCCGTTAGGGACGACCCTCACTTCTCCTTCGTACCTCTGCATCGGCCCATCGGTTGACTCGTGCACGGAGTGGGCCGCCGCCACATACATCCCGTGCATCGCGATCGGCCAGCCGAACGCTGAATCCGTGACCGCGGGCAAACCTCCGAGTTCTACCACTATTGGCAATCCCACGGCGGTCGCCTTCGATTCCAAGGGAGACCTCTGGGTCGTCGATACAATCAACGACAGAGTCCTGGAGTTCAAGCCCCAGTTCTCTACCGGTGAAGTCGCCAGTCTGGTGATCGGCCAGACCAGCCTGACCGGAACGGACTACGGCTCGGAGGCGGGGCAGTTGTTCGGCCCGACGGGCATCACTTTCGATTCCAAGGGAGACCTCTGGGTCGTCGACTCCGGCGACGACAGGGTCCTCGAGTTCACGCCTCCCTTCACCAATGGAGAGAATGCAACGCTCGTCCTCGGGCAGTCCTCGTTCGAAGGCTACGTCGGACACACGACAGCGAAGGGGATGGAGGACCCCGCCTACGCGGCCTTCGACCCGAGCGGAGACCTGTGGGTGACGGACCTCGGCAACAACAGGGTCCTCGAGTACACCGCTCCATTCTCCACCGGTCAGGCGGCGTCATTGGTGCTCGGCCAGGCAAACTTCACCGGAAGCAACCCCTCTTCAGGCGCGAATGGTCTGTTTGAACCCGAGGGGATAGCGTTCGATTCCGAGGGAGACCTTTGGGTGGTCGACAGCGCGAACCACCGGGTCCTCGAATACAACGCCCCGTTCTCAACTTATGAAGCTGCCAGCATCGCCGTAGGCCAACCCAGCCTCACCTCCGCGGAGAGTTCCTCGGACCTGGTGAATGCCAACTCCATCGCGTTTGACCCGAGCGGCAACCTCTGGGTCTCAGACGGGATCGACGGGGTGGCGGAGTACACGGTTCCCCTGTCCACCGGTCAAGCATACAGTCAGCTGGTAGGTCAGAAAATCACCTCGGGCAATAGTACCGCTCCCGGCTATTGGCTGAGCGAGCCTCAGGGAGTGGCGTTCGACAAGGGAAATGACCTGTGGGTCGCAGACTACGCTCACGGCAGGGTCGTCGAGTACGGGACCGTCGCCTCGTCCACCACAGCGTCCAGTTCCTCGGTGTCTGCCACAAGTTCGTCGTCGTCGAGCGGGGTCCCGGTGTTCCCCTATCAATTCGTCATAGCGACCATCTTTACGGTCCTTCTGGCGGCATCCTATCTGCTGGTTCGGCGGAAGAAACCTAATCAGACCGGTTGGAAGGGATAACCACGCAGAGGAGCCGCTTCTCGGACTAATCACCCTCGAGAGCCCCTGCCTGAAGGTCGACCCCCCGAAGCGCTGCCTCGAGCCCGCGAAGTGCATCGAGTACGCGTCTCTGAATTGACCGCTCGATTCTTAGCCGCGGTGAGCTACGTGTAAATCTACGGGCGGTAGCCTATTCCCGGCTCGGTGCTCAGGTAGCCTCTGCCGCCCTTGGCTTTGACGTATCCGTCGTACGCCAGGATTATCGCCGTGACGAAGCTCAGTATCCCAAACGTGAAGATTCCGAGCAGGATTTCGGCGACCAGCATTACGACGACGAACAGGATCGTCGGGAGGCCGAGCACCTTCTTGTAGCCGAGATAGAGGTACCCAACCCCGAAGAATAGGTTGAGGATCGCCGCGACCCAAGGGTTCCTGCCGCCGGGTGGCAGACCAGATGTAGCCGGTAAGGCCTGAGGAGCCGGGAGGGGTACGGCGGGTGCCCGGTCCAATGCGGCACCACACTTACTGCAATAAGCGGCGCCGTCGACGTTCGCCGACCCGCAGGAGATGCAGAACACGGTCAAAATCCTGTTCTTCCCGCTATTTAGCGATTCAAGGGCCAGCAACTAGGCACCTAGGCTCACTCACTAAGCGACGGCGACCCCTCGGCAGAGACGGCTTCCGGCAACCTTCTTACACGACCTCGCAGCCAAAGCCTCATCCATGCCTGGGATACTGAGCTGGCCCTTCAGGATCATCCTTTACGTCATGCTCTACATCGTATGGTTTCTCATCACCCTCCTCATCTTGGCCGCCTTCCCTTCGATGACCGGCCTCGAGGCCACCAACGTGCTTCCCGCCGGTTGGATTGCCATAGCGGCCACCTTCTTCGCAGACATTTACTTCACGCAGCTGAGGAAGAAGGCGTAAGCGGCCATTCCGGGGCGTTGCGGCGATCACGGCCGGTCAGAGGCCCGTGCGGCGTCGGCCCTGACGCTGACAAAAGAACAAATACCGAGGGTCCGGCAAATCGTCCGAATGCAGGGACAGCCGGGCCCGGCGAGGCCGCGTCCGAGGATGGAGTCGCTCGCGGACCTGATCTTTGGCCTCTCACTGTCTATAGGGTCCATAGCCCTTATCGCGAACTCGCCGCTCAGCTCGGGCGAGATCAACGGCCACATTCTCGCTTTCATCTTCACCTTCCTGATCCTCATCACGTTCTGGATGATCTACACGACCCAGATGTCGGTGCTTCCCCTCGAATCGCGGATGACGACGTTCCTCAACGTTGCACTGCTCCTGCTGGTCGCGCTCGTCCCCTACCTGTTGAACAGCGTCGAACTCGTCAACAACGCGCTAAGCCCGGCGCAGGCTTCCGCGCTTCGGGACTACTCCTCGACGCTCTTTGCTCTGGACCTGACCGGGGTCATCGCGATCCTGGCCCTGTTCGGCCACGTGATTAGCATGGAGGAAAAGAGGCTGGTGGCGCCCGAGATCGCTGTCAACTTCCGTACGGGGAGGAACATGATCATAATTGCGGCTCTCCTGATGCTCGTCTCGATACTGCCGGAGTTCTGGCAGTGGACGCTGTTCGGGAGCCCCCTCCGACTCTACATCTGGTACTTGCCGCTCGCCTTGTATTGGGTGGGAAGGGCAGTTCGTCCGTACGAGGCCGCCCGCAGCACTCCTCCTACAGAACGAGCAAATGAATCATCGTGAGGCGCCCGCGTGATTCTCTGCTCCATCGAGATTGGTCTGGGCTTCACTTCCGTTAAATAATGGACGGGCAAGCTCTCGTGCGGCTTGCGTATCGCGCGCTCATCCCGAGAGTCCGGCAGAACGCAGGCCGTTTCCCCGCTTGCCATTTTCGCGCTCAGCCTGTTGCTGTTATCATCCTCTCTGGCGCTTCTGGTCTCGCCCGCGGCGGTCCATGCGGTTGTGGGAGGTGGTGGGGGCGGGTCTCCCTCCGAAGGTCCGGTCATACATGTCTCTCCTGCTCAGGGCCCCGAAGGGGGGACCGTGACAGTAACCGGGTTCGCCTTCTCTGGGAGCGCCCCGGTCACCGCCTTCACCTTCAATGGCGTCACTCCGTCGGGTCAGGATTGTACCTCGCAGACGACTGTTCCCAACTACGGTTCGTTCAGCTGCACCTTCACCGTGCCGGACCTCGGTCCCGGGCCGTACACCGTCTCAGCGACCGTCAACGGCGGGTTCTCCCAGTCAGCATCGACCACCTTCACGATCGCAACCAGCATATCTTTGTACAGTCTCGACTTCGCACAGTCCGGCCTCGACGCAAGCGCCCAGGGCACGATACTCAGCTTTACGGGAGGCGAGTTCTCTCCCGTTAGCTATGGCCAGCTGCCCACGACTGAGACGGGGATCGCCGCGGGCACGCCGATAAACTACGCCTTCGCTTCCCCGGTCCCCAGCTCGAACGACGGGGAACAGTTCGTCCTGACGGCGACGCCTTCGCCGGCCTCCGGTTTTGCGATAAGCGCTGATACGACGGTGACAGGAACCTACGAGACCCAGTACCTGGTCGCGTTCGAGGCCAGCCCGGCCGCTGGCGGAACCACCAGTCCCTCCTCCGGGACCTGGTACGACGCCGGCGCGGCGGGAATCTCTATCTCGGCGAGCACCAACCCCGGATACTCCTTCGGCGGGTGGGTCGTCCAGTGCGTGTCAGGGTCGTCCTGCATAGCGGTCAGCGACCCCTCATCCGCCTCAACCACAATCACGGTGAACGCCCCAGGAACCCTCGTGGCGACCTTCCAGGTCGTCTCGATGAACCCCACCACCACTTCCGTCTCGTGCTTCCCGGCTACTACCTACTACGGTGCTCCTGAGTTCTGCACGGTGATAATCACAGACACGGCCAGTCACGGGGCCTCTGATCCGACCGGGTCCGTCACCTTCTCGGTCTACCCGAGCGGCAGCGGGGTGCTGAGCTCCGACGAGGCGGGTACCATCCCGGCGACGACATGCACGCTGGGCGACGACAGCATGAACGGGGAGGGGCAACCTACCGCTAGCTGCACCAGCATCGGGCTGTGGTACACTCCGAACGCCGGAAGCGCCGGGACGCAGTACATCATCGCTCAATATGGCGGCGATTCGGGCCACTCCGGGAGCATATCGGCGACGTCGATAGATGTCTCCTACCGTCCGACCGCGACGACGGTGACCTGCACGCCTCCGAGCGCTGGAACCGAGACGTGCACAGCGTGGGTGCAGGACCTTAGTACGTACGCCGAGACGACTCCCACCGGCGACGCATACTTCCTCACCTCCGGAACCGGAGCCTTCACCGCTGCGGCGGGTTCCACCTTCGACACCGGCATCCTTGGCGTCTTCGACGGGTGCACGCTGGCCCCTATCGGCGGGTCCGCTCCGAACACTCTCTGGACCAGCTGCTCCGTCACGTACAATCTCGGCGCAGCGGACCGAGGTTATGTCGCGACGGCCGCGGTGTACGTGGGCGATACCTACCACCTGGGTAGTTCCGGACTGACCTCAGCGCTGGACTCCGACCAGGCTCTTACCGTCACTAGCCCGCCCATCACCTTCGCGGGGAACCCGCCCTACGCCTGGCAGTGGCTTGTGAGCGTGAACGGCGGCACCTACGTTCCGGCGTCCCAATGCACCGCCAACTCGGGCACGGGCGCAGCATCGGAGGACGTCGAGACCTGCTCGGTCTCGGCTGACACTTTGACCGCCGGCGACACTTACAGCTTCGAGCTCAACGTGACCGACAGCTCCCTCCCGCCGGTGCCGCAGACGACCACTCCTCAACCCTCCTCCACCGTCACGGTCTTCTCTCCCCTCGCGGTTCCTTCAACTCCGACCGTCAGCGCCACGATGCTCGGCGTCGGGCAGGAGCTGATCGTCTCCGGGACCATACCCGATGGGACCCCGACGTACGCGTGGCAGTGGCTGGTGAGCGTCAATGGAGGCCCCTACGCGCCGGCGACGCAATGCGCGGCCAACTCGGGGGTGGGCGCCATCGCACGAGACATGGTGACGTGCGACATCGCCGCCAACACGTTGACGATCGGGGACACCTACAGTTTCGAGCTTCAGGTGACCGACGGCGCCACCACGCCGGAGACGCAGACGTCCGACGCATCGCCTCTAGTCACAGTGTCCTCGTCCGCCACCACGTCCAGTAGTACCTCCTCCTCTTCATCATCCTCGTCAACATCCTCGACGTCTTCTACCAGCATCACCACGTCGTCTTCAACATCCTCGGCGCCTCCCGGCGTGCCCCAGTTCCCGGCGGTTGGAGGTCTCGGGGCTCTAATTCTCGTCGCCCTGCTTCTTCCGACGCTCATGCTCATCAGCAAGAGACTCGGGAAGCGCCCCTCTCGGCAGATCGCGACGCAACGATAGGAACTGCAGCCATCAATCAGCTCTCTCTGGGGTCGAATGAGAAGATGAGATAGGTTCTGTTCTCTTCAAATGACCTGCAAAATGCGTTTTTCCAAAATAGCTCTACACTATATAGTCGGTGACCCTGAAGGGGAATTGACCCCCCATTGGCCTTATCTGTGCGTCTGCCTCGATTGAGTCACGCAGTCCTAGCCACGACCGCGGTTCTGGTCGCCCTCATCGTCTTTACATCTCCGGTGTCAGCGGCCTCGTTCACGGTCACCTTCACTGAGAGCGGCCTCCCAGCGGGGACGTCATGGAGCGTCACTCTCGGTGTTAGCACAGTCTCTTCCGTCACTAATACGATCACGTTCCCGACGACGAGCGGAGCGTCGTACACCTACTCCGTCCAGAACTCCACCACCGCCGCCTGTCAGACACTTTGTACCTACCATCCGACCCCGCGTTCCGGTTCCACGGGCGTCATCTCGGGGAACCTTGGAGTGTCGGTTGCCTTCACCCAACGCTACTATCTGACCGTGACCGGAGGGAGCGGGGGTGCTGACGGACAGGGTTGGTTCAACGCAGGGAGCGTCGGCACAGCGAGTTCTCTGGGGGTCTTCGGCAGAGCTAGCGGTGCCGGGTTCAGGATCGCCTCGTACAACGTAGACGGAGGCGCGAACATGATTCCCGGGGTCTTCTCCGACGTCCTGGTTCCGGTCGTCATGTCCGCCCCGCAAACCGTCACCTTCACGGAGGTCGCCCAATACCAGGTCACTCTTGACTCCGGAGCCACAGCCGCATTCGTGTCCATAACCACCCCGACTTTGGTCAACGACAACTATTGGTATGACTCGGGAACCGCGGTCAACCTGGTGCTGAACGGCGTCTGGGGAAGAACCGCTGGGGATGGATTCAGGCTCAAGTCATTCGCTTTGAACGCCGCCCCGAGCACGCAGGTGGCGACGACCGGAACGGTGACCGTGCTCAGCCTTCCCGCGATTACCGGTCCTGAGGCGGTCACGACCGTGACGACGGCCCAGTACCTGTTGACGCTCGATAGTGGCGCGAGTGGCGCCCTGTCCAGCATCCCGCCCCCGCCTATCACCGGTGACGCATACTGGTATGACTCCGGAACCTTGGTCCAATATGTGGGCCATGCCGCCTATGGGCGGTCCGGAGGTGCGGGCGAGAGGGTATCGAGCTGGTGGCTGGACGCGAATTCTCCAAATCCACTCCTGACTTCAGGGTCGTTCAGCACATCAGTAACGATGTCGGCCCCACACGCGATTCATACGACGACGGTGGCCCAGTACCAAGTGGCCCTCACCGGCAACTTCTCGATTTTCAGCATGACGTCCCCCACGGTTGCGGGAGACGACTACTGGTACGATACCGGGACCTCGGTCAGCCTTGTCTTGAACGGCACCTACTCGAGGAACGACGGGTCGGGGTACCGGATGACGGGATACTCGATAAACGGAGGCCCGGTGGTCCCGGCCTTGACTAGAGCACCGGTCCAGGTGCTGAGCCTGACGGACTTAGGATCGCCTCAGGCCATAGCGGTATCCTCGTCGACGCAGGTTCAGGTTACTCTTGACAGCACTTCTCTCGCCGCTCTCAGCTCGATGACCAAGCCGACGATTAGCGGAGACAACTACTGGTATGACACCGGAACTTCGTTCAACCTCACGCTAAACGGAGTCTGGGGAAGAGCTTCTGGCTCGGGCATCAGGCTCGTGTCGTACTCCCTCGACGGTAGTTCGCCGATTACCGTAGCCTCCAACGGTCTAGTTGTCGTCCAGGCCCGGGCGGACCTCAAGTCGCCGCAGACGCTGACCGCGTCCGACGCGGTCCAGTACATGATAACGGTGAACGGAGGAAGCGGTATAACTTTCACGGTCCCCCCGCCTATCGCGGGAGATACCGGCTGGTATGATTCTGGGACTTCTCTGCGGGTCACTTCGGCGAGCTTCTATGGAAGGAGTGCTGGAATCGGACAGCGCGTCATCTCTTGGGAAATTGACGGTGGACCCGCGACGGCGGTGCCTGCGGCGGGCGGAGCAGTGACGGGTCAAATTACCATGTCAGCACCCCACACTGTCGACTTCTCTTCAGTGACCCAGTACGAGGTCACTCTGAGTCCGGGGGCAACGACAGCGGTCAGGTCGATATCTCCTCCCACCGTCAGCGGAGATGACTACTGGTATGACTCAGGTTCGGGAGTGAGCGTGATCCTGAACGGGACGGGCTCGCAAGGACCGGGCGCGAGGTACCGCTTGGTGGACTATTCGATCAACGGGGCGGCAACGGTCGCGGTCGAGATGACCGGATCTGTCGACGTGCTGGATATCGCGTCTCTTGGCGCCCCCGAATCAATCGCGGCGACGATTACGACCCAGTACCTGCTCACGGTTTCGGGGGGAAACGGGGTATCGATCTCCGTGCCGAGCCCGACCGGTGATGGTTGGTACGACAACGGCACCAGCCTAACCATATCAAGCTCATACGTGTGGAACATGACAGTAGGGCAATCGAGACAGACCCTGACATCATATGGACTCGACGGGGCGACGATCTCGATCCGAAGGGCCCAGGCTGGGGCCTTCACAACTCCGACCTTGGTCATGTCGAAGCCACAGACGCTCCAGTTCAACTCCGTCACCCAGTACTTCGTGTCTTTCGTCTTCACCGACAGCACCGGAGCCAACAGAATATCCCCGTCAGGCTTGGAGTTGACCGTGCAGGGCCTGGGCACCATCTCTGTCACCAACGACAGCGAATGGCTCGATAGCGGGTCGACCTTTACCATAACCGAAGTGCTCTGGAATGGAGTCGATGTGAAGCCGACGTCCGTTCCCGTTTACACGGTCGACAGGCCCATGATAAACGATGTTGCAACCCGCGTATACAGCACGAGCATCAGGGTCGTCGACCTTTTCGGACTCCCGGTGACGGGTGCTAACGGAAAGTTCACCTTTGCCAACGGGACGACAGTGCACGAGCAATCAGGGTCTGGCGGGACGATCAAACTTGACCTCATTCCGCTTGGGACATTCCAGGCCGCGATATCGAACCTGGGAGTGTCGAGCTCCTTTGCGGGGGACGCTTCGACACAGTCTCAGTCCCAGGTAAAGGTGCCGCTCAGCGTTCCGCTGCTGGCTCTGATACTGGCGGCAATCATCTTGGTCTTGAGCGGATTATTCTACATGAGCAGGAGGCGCGCATCCGGACGAGCCAGGCTGGAGGAAGAGCCGAAGCAGGAGTCGAAAGTATCGCCGGCATTGCAGGCGAAGCAGGAACCAGTAGTAGAACCAGTAGTAGAGCCAGTAGTAGAGCCAGTAGTAGAGCCAGTAG
>JAPCJR010000018.1:26024-27256 GCA_027886865.1 Nitrososphaerota archaeon | reverse complement strand
TAGTAGAGCCAGTAGTAGAGCCAGTAGTAGAGCCAGTAGTAGAGCCAGTAGTAGAGCCAGTAGTAGAACCAGTAGTAGAGCCAGTAGTAGAGCCAGTAGTAGAGCCAGTAGTAGAGCCAGTAGTAGAGCCGTTGACAGAGACGAAGGAGGAGCCCGCCGCAGGGCCCATAATGGAACCCAAGGATGAGCCCGTCGCGGAGCCGAAGGAAGAGCCGATAGTGGAGCCGATAGTAGAACCCGTGGTAGAGCCTAAGGAGGAAGCGACTGTGACAGCAGTAGAGCCGGTGGAGCCCAAGCAGGATCCCATAGCAGGGACAGATCAGGAGGCGAAGGAAGAGTCAGAGCCCTCGACTTCCTCCATCGGACAAGATTGATTGCTTTTTTAGTCAGTCCGCTCCAGTCGTCTCCATGAAGCTCTTCATTTCCTGTGATATGGAAGGCGTGAGCGGCGTGGTGGCACCTGATGACACGAAACCAGGCACCGCCGCCTACGAGAGATTCAGAAAGGTGATGACCGAAGAAGTCAATGCAACGGTAGAGGGAGCCTTCGAGGGTGGCTTCGACAAGGTTCTCGTCAACGACTCCCACAACGGCATGAGGAACGTCATGATTGAGTCGCTCGACCCCAGAGCCGAGCTGATTTCGGGCTCTTCGAAGCCGCTCTCCATGATGCAAGGGATCGACAAGAGCTTCGACCTCGCCATGTACGTCGGTTACCACGCGATGGCCGGTACTACTGCGTCCATCATGGACCACACCTTCTACGGAAGAATGACCCACAACATCTGGATCAACAACAAGCGCGCCGGCGAGGCCGCCATCAACTCGGGCATCGCAGGCTACTACGGCGTACCCGTTGGGATGATCACTGGTGATGATAAAGCGGTCAAGCAGGGCAAGGACCTCCTGGGCGACATAGAGGGGGCCATCGTGAAGTATGGGATTGACAAGTACACCGCGCGATGCCTCCCGCTCAGCACGACCCGGCAGATGATAAAGGAGGCCGCAAAGAGGGCGGCCGACCGATGCACTGAGTTCAAGCCACTAAAGTACTCGACGCCAGTGACCTTCAAGGTCGAACTCGCCACCTCATCTGAGGCGGCCAGAGCTTGCCTGATACCCACGGTGAAGCAGGTCGACCCCAGGATCGTATCGTTCACGCAGAGCGACTATATCGACGCCTTCCATCTGTACCTCGCCGTGATCTCGCTCGCGGGGACCGCACAGGACCC
>JAPCJR010000018.1:0-25924 GCA_027886865.1 Nitrososphaerota archaeon | reverse complement strand
ACGCCTTCCATCTGTACCTCGCCGTGATCTCGCTCGCGGGGACCGCACAGGACCCTGTCTTCGGATAGGGCACCAGTCGAAACCGATTCCCAATCATCCTGCCCTCGGCCAAGTCACGATGGAGCCCCTCCTCAGTGACGGAATCCGGTTCCCGACTCGGCGTTACGAGCCGGCATTGGCTGTTTCTCGAGGTGGGGGAGCTGGCGCTTGATGTCTGTGATCAACATGTCTGCGAGGTCGTGGCTGACCCCGGTCCTTACCACGACGCGCAGCACGGCCAGGTCCGTGCGGTTCTTCGGGAACGTGTAGGCGGGCAGCGTCCAGCCGCGCTCCCGGAGAGCGCTCGACACGTCAAACACCGTGTAGTTCTTGACGCTCTCCTTCAGCTTGAACGCGAACACGGGCAGCTCATCGCCTCTTGTGACGAGCTCGAACATGCCCAGCTTCTCGATCTCTCCCGAAAGATACGTGGCCACGTCCCGGGAATACTGCTGGACCTTCGTGTAGCCCGCGAAGCCGAGACGAAGGAAGTTGTAGTACTGCAACACGATCTGGGCTCCCGGACGCGAGAAGTTGAGCGCGAAGGTCGGCATGTTGCCGCCCAGATAATTGACCTTGAAGATGAGGTCTTCTGGCAGCGCTTCGGCGTCTCGCCACAGGATCCAACCGACCCCGGGATACACGAGGCCGTACTTGTGACCCGATACGTTGATGGAAGCCACGCGGGGGAGACGGAAGTCCCATTCGAGCTCTTTGTCCAGGAAAGGCGCGATCATGCCGCCCGATGCGGCATCGATGTGCACCTGGATGTCGATCCCGGTCTTGGCCTGGAATCGGTCGAGGGCCTCGCAGACCTCCTTGACCGGCTCGTACGACCCGTCGAACGTCGAACCCATGATGGCAACGACGCCGATTGTGTTCTCGTCGCAGAGCTTGACTGCCTCTTCGGCGCTGATGTGGAAGCGGTTGCCCTCCATGGGCACAAGGCGCATCTCTACATCCCAGTAGTTGCAGAACTTCTCCCAGCAGACTTGCACGTTGATGCCCATCACCATGTTGGGTCTGTCGGCGGCCTTTCCCTGAGCCCTTCTCCTGTGCTGCCATCGCCGCTTCAGCGCCAGACCCCCGAGCATCGCCGCCTCGCTTGAACCGGTTGTGGAGCACCCGGTAGCCATGCTGACGTCAGGAGCGTGAAACAGATGGGCGAGCATGTTGACGCAGCGCATCTCGAGTTCCGCGGTCTGCGGATACTCGTCCTTGTCGATCATGTTCTTGTCGTACGTCTCCGCATAGAGCTTCTGGGCCTGAGGTTCCATCCAGGTGCCGACGAATGTGGCCAGATTCAGCCTGGCATCTCCATCGAGCAGCAGCTCATCGTGGACTATCTGATACGCAATGTTGGGGTCCATGCTGTCGGCCGGCATCTCGTTTCTCGGGACCGGCTTCAACCCCTCTGCGACGAATACGGGGTCCAGCGATAGGTTCCGCTTTCCGACCCGAGGGGTCTTCGGGTGCATGAGAGGCATCAGCACGCCTCCCACGATGCGAAGAGCTGCGCGATCGTCATCCCGCTTGGGCCTCTTCTGCTCGTTCGGGAACTAGTCGCATTCTGAAAACTGATCTGACAAACCTCGGATGAAGCTCCGAAGACGAAACCATGGCGGATATGACGCTGGCGTGTCTACTTAATGGCTCCGAGCCCAAAAGGGCTTGATCATCAATATGAACTCAGACAGGCTTAGGTCGTGCGAAGAAGCGCGCCAAGCCCATGACCGCCGGCGCCCTTCTCCGGAATGCCGGCCTCAAATGAGCGTGCGGATCAATGGACGTGCTTCTCGCTGCTCGTGTGGAAGATGATGTTCAACTTGCCGAGACCGTCTATCTCTCTGTCCAGGTCTTTCTTCATCTTCAACCTGACTTCGCCTATCTCGTCGAGGGTCATCTTCCCGTCGGCGACGACGTCGATTGTTCCTTCGATGAGCGGCCCGACCCTCCTCAGCTTGACGCTGTCCACGGTGCCCCGGTATCTCCCCTCGATGATCTGCTTGATGCTCTCGACGACCTCGGGGCTGTTGAAAGCGTCAAGGAGCACAAACGAGGACTCCCGTATGGACACATAGGCCACGCTGTAGATGTAGACGCCGATTATCATGCTGCCGATCGCGTCGAATATCGTGAGCTTCAGGAGAACCAGAGCGAGCACCGCCCCGAAGCCCACGAACGACGCCGTGGCGTCCTTCACGGAGTTGTACGCGTCGGTCTTGATCGAGAGCAGGTTGGTCGTCTTTGCCATCCGCCTCATCTGCAGCGCCCTGTAGAGCGATATCAGGCCCGCAAAGAACAGCACCGCGAGCACGAGCGCCGGATACGAAATCTCCCTGGGACTGAGGAGCCTCAGGTATGCGAAATAGATGAACACAGTGGCGACCACGATCATCCCCAAGGATGCGATGAGCGCTGCGAAGCTCTCGACCCGGAGGTAGCCGAAGTGGAACCTGTCATCCGGGGCTCTCTTCGCGACCCTCAGCCCTGCCCAGACTATCAGCGATATGAGGGCGTCCGAGAGGGAGTCGGCGCCGTCCGTCGTGAGTGTGAGGCTGCCGCTGAACAGGCCAGCCAGAAGTTCCGCTATGCCGATACCGAGCAGCGTGAAGAAAGACGCCTTCGCGACCCTCTCTCCGTCCCGGAATATCGTTGCGTTCCTTTTCAAGCGAGATTGTCCGACTAGCCGTCAGCGCGCATTTGAGTGTTCTTCGGAAGCGCGGGGCCTTGGTTGGGAGGACTGCCGAGCTATGCTTTGGAGGTGCACATACTGGGCGAGACCTCGCTCGTGTTCCGAAACGTGCCAACCCTCACGATGGCAATCTGCATGAAAGACCTTCCAACATTTATTAGTCCAACAAGAAAAACGATAATTAAGAGACAATCCCGAGTGATTTCCGCAGATTCTCCGCAATATGAAGCCGAGCGAGGTCGAGTTCGTCGATGAAGATCGAGTCTCGTGGGCCACGCGCTTATTTGGGCGTCACCCTGCTCGCATCTCTGTTCGCTGTGACCCTGATCGCCCTCCCCAGGGCCACCTCGGTTTATGCGCTTCCGACGCTAGAATCGACCAACTCCAGCGCTAACTGCGAGAACAATGACTCTCTGTTCAGCTCTTCCTTCTCATGTTCTTTGAACACGACGGCCGGTAGCGCCATTGTGGTCTTCTTCGGGTGCCTCTCAGGACCCTCCGCGAACTGCGACTCCCCCTCAGTCCAGGATTCTCAAAACAACGTCTATCGCCTTCTAAATAACGTCGAAACTTCATGCTCTAGCACGACCTGCGAAGAATACGTCTTCTCGGCCACGGCATCCTCTACAGGAGCCGATACGATGGTCTTCGCGACCGCGGGCCGCGCCTTCCTGGGAGCGGATGTCTACGACATCTCTGGGATAAACGCAACTGCGTTCAAGACGGGAATCGGCGCTTCAAGTGCGAACGACGCCCCAGGTGCCTTCATCGTCCCATTGACTCCTTACGCGAACAGCTTCGTAGCAGCCGGAGTCATTGCAAACAACGCGTTCCAGTTCTCCGCGGGGTCAGGCTACGCATTGATCCCAGGCCAGCCGTGTTATTATTGCGGCATGATTGGAGGATGGCAGGCGAGCGAGTATGTATTCTGGGGTCAGAACGGTACCACGGTTGCACCCTTCAATTACCCGCAGACTAACGACGGTTGGGCGGAGTTGGCGCTAAGCTTTGCACCCAACGTGGCCTCTACCTCTGTAACCTGTGGTCCTTCCACGGTGACGGTGACCACGCCAACACAGTGCACCGCCACGGAGACGGGTGCCTCCCCGACGGGGACTGTGACCTGGACGACCAATGCGACTGGGACGTTCTCGCCGAAGACGTGCACCCTCTCTTCGGGTAGCTGCTCTGTCTCCTACACACCCTCCGTCCCGTCGCCCGCCAAGGTCAACGCTAGCTACTCAGGTGACTTGAACAACCCTGCAAGCTCGGCCTACTCTTCAATCTCCGGGGTGAAGGCTATAGCTACCGAGACCGTGACATGCTCGCCATCTTCCGTTACGACAGGCTCGGCCACCACCTGCTCAGACACCGTCTCTGGCGTCTCGCCGACCGGGACCATAACATGGGCAAGCAGCGGCGTCGCTGACTTCTCCCCCGCTACGACCTGTACGCTCTCCGCCGGGTCCTGCGCCGTCAACTATACGCCTTCGTCCGCTGCCTCGCCAGTGACGATCACGGCGGTCTACTCAGGAGACACCGACAACGACGGAATCTCGGGGATGTTCGCTCTATCCGTCGCGCAGGTCACTGAGACATCGACAACCTCATCGCCCGCCACAAGCACCTCCACCACTACCAGCACTGTTATCGTCACAAGCACCTCCACCACGACCGGCACCGCTACCGTCACGAGCACCTCGAGCTCGACGCCGATACTGACCGGTACGGTCTCTGCGACTTCCGCGAGCACTGAGATTTCTCAAGCGTCGACCAGCGCCGTGGTGACGACTTCGTCCAGTTTGTCCTCAGCGAGCTCCAGCGCCCCTTCCAGCTCGACATCGACAGCTGCGAGCTCCACTTCCATTCTGGGGTACCTGTTTCCGCTGGTTTCGGTGGTAGCAGTCCTGACCGTCGCCGCCACCTCTCTCCTCTTGAGGAAGAGGGTCCTAGTTAGACCTCCGGCCGGATGACCGCTGACGCAGTACAACTCTTCCCGATTACTACACAAGACGCCTTCGCGACCCTTTCTCCGTCCCGGATATCGTTGCGTTCCTTTTCAATCGAAGTTAGGCACGCAAAGATTCAGCGGGCTTTTGAGTGTTCCATCGGTGACTCGCCCGTCCAGAGACCTGACCTATCCCATTCCGTCGAGGAACCACTTTGCGAGCGAGACCTCGTTCGTGTTTCCCCGCTTTTGAACTTGCACTATTCCCCTCTCCGCGAGCGTTGCGACCACCCGGTGGGTCTTCAGCCTGGACAGTCCGGTCTCCTGCGTGATGAATTTCTGCATGTAGCTGCCTCCATGGACCTTGAGCACGCCGACGACCTTCCTCTCGTCGGGCTTCAGCGTCCTCATCACCATCGCGCCGGCCTCTTTTCCTGGGTCGGACTCGTAGTATGTCTTCACCTCCGGCAGCACGAGGAAGTAGATCACGCCGACCATGCTGGCCAGCACCGTGCTGAGGAACAGCAGAGAGGAGAGCGGGATGAAGAACGTCAGGTTCTGCGGGACACCGCTCGTCAGGATCAGGTAGAGCACGCTCAGGGGCGACTCGCCGGGGGCATAGAGCACGGCGAGCAGGTAGATCGAGACGACGAGGCCTGAGGTCGCGGCCAGAAGCAATATCAGCAGTACCTTGAGCTTCTTCAACTCGCTCGGCCCCTCGCTCTCATGCCCAGTGGACGACTCTTTACCTTATCCGGCCAGACTTACGCTACTGGGACGCTTGTCGGCGCCTCGGCGACCGTCGCTGGCCGCCTCCACCTGAGTATCATTACGCCCCCTATCATGCCCAGTATCGCCCCTATCACGAACCCTCCCGACCCGAAGAAGCTCAAGACGGAGAATATGAGTACCAGCACCCCGAAGACGCTTGACTGTTCAGGATGGATCCTTACCATGATACCAGAGCCGAGCACGACCAGGCCCGAGACGAGCCCGAACAGGCCCACCCCGGTCAGGACGCTGCCCACGAAGCCCGGGATGTTATGGATGGGTATTGGATGGCCGGTGCTGTTGAAGTTCCAGGTTCCGTTGAAGAACGAGTCGTTCAGGTGAGGCACGACGAAGGCCGAGACCGCAAGTATCAGCATCGCCGCCAAGATCATGAAACAGGCGCCCACGATAGCGAATATCGATGCGGCACCGGGAAATGCTTCCGCCATTTGTTGTGCTGTCATTTTTGAATCACAGGGAGTGCATAGGAAGCGTCTGACTAAATTGGTTCGTTGAAACGATTTCGATACGGTCCTTACTTGGCTGAAACGATTCTGATACGATGCCGAATTCGGTGGAGGCTCTCAGAATATCAAGGGTGTCTCCTGTTTGGAGACCGGGACACCCCCTTGGGGACCTGTGAATTCAGCTTCGGCCAGTCCTTCTTGTTTTTATAAGCGGGCCACCACGATGATTCCAGAGATTATTGGCCCAGTCGGACCCGAAATTCGCTGGGCGTCATAGTTTCAGCTCGGTTCGGGGTTCGTCCCGCTCGCAGCGCGGACTGGTCGGACGACGGCTGACGATCATCTTACTCGCCCTTTTAGTCGTGGGCACCCTTACCTTTTCGCAAAGGGCCGGCGCGGATTCCATCAGCCCATGGGGCTCCACCACAAATTACCCGGTCAACGTCGATGACCAGTCGTGCGCCGTGTACTCAGGCTACATCTACTGCGTCGGCGGAGACATCGGCTTCAACCCAAGCAATCCTGTTTACTACGCCCCGGTCTCATCGGCCGGCATCGGAACGTGGGTACGAAGCCCGAACAACTATCCTTTGGGCATATACGCGCAGTCCTGCGTGATAGGGACGGTCACCAGTCAGTTCGGCGGCACGACAGCGGACATCTACTGCGTAGGAGGCGAGGATTCAAACGGAAACGGGGTGGACAGCGTGTACGCCGCTTCGGTCAGCGCTTCAGGGGTGGGGTCGTGGATAGCTCTGGCATCCTATCCCACCGGGATCAGCCACTCATCGTGCGTGGTCTCTGAAGAACAGTACACGTCGCCTCCGCCACTCAAGCTTAAAAGCACCGTCCCCTACATTACCTGTGTCGGCGGGATAACAGATTCGGACTTCACTGGTGTGGTCTGGACTTTCTCTGATGGGACGGGAACCTGGTCAGAGGACACGGCCTACCCGCTCCCCGTCGGGGAGCAGTCATGCGTCTACGACTCCAGCTACATCTACTGCGTCGGCGGATATATCCTAAGCGGAGGCAACCAGTTCGTCAGTAATGGCGTCGATTTCGCGCCGGTCTCTTCGTCCGGTGTAGGGCCTTGGGCTTCGACGACGCACTACCCAGACTCGGATATCGAGGCTGCGTCATGCGTAGCATACTCGGGCTACATGTACTGCGTTGGTGGTCAGGTGCAGAACCAGCCGACCGCCGGCGTCTACTATGCAGCGCTTTCATCCTCGGGAGTGGGAACGTGGACGACCGGAAACAGCTATCCGTTCGGCCTGCTCGGTATCCAGCGAGCCTCTAATCTCTGTGCGCTGTATCCTGGGTCTGACGGCTACATCTTCTGCGTCGGGAACAACGCTTTCTTTGCATCCGAGTCAATCTACTACTCAGAGATAGTCCCGACGGCGAGTACGACGACGGTGGTGAGCACGATCACATTGCCGGCCTCAACGACGACCGTAACTTCTAACACGACTACTACTGTAACGTCTACATCGACCTCGCCGACCACGGTCACCCAGACATCGACCTCTACCACGACGGTCACGCAGCCGGCTAACTCTACCGCTACGGCGACCTCGACCCTGACAGCCACTGCCACGGAGACCTCCACGATTACTGCGACCCACACGGAGACTTTGACGAATACGGCGACTGCCGATGCGACCGCCACTGCTACCGTCACGGCCACCTCCGCATCGACGGTCACCGTGACGACGACGGCGCCAGCGGTGACGGTCACGACCGGACAAGCATCGACTGCGACCGCGACCGTCACTTCAACGATTCACAACACTGCCACGGTGACTTCCGGCGGTTCTCAGGGTCTGACGCCGTATCTGATCGTGGGAGTAGCGGTGGTGGCGGCCGCTGGGCTGCTTGGCGCCGTCCTTTTCATGCGCGGGAAAGCCAGCGTGTAGATGGATCGAACTCACGCTTACCTGCATTGCGATTCCAAACCTGAGTGGGCGATGGTTCAAGCTAGGCAGTCGGTGGTCTTCTGCCAAGTCGACCTATTCGCTCTGGAGAGCCTCGTTGATTTGAGGGGCCTCAGGACGAATATGACGCATTGCTGAGGATGCTTCCAGATGCCGTCTCGCCTCCGATGCAGTATATCTGGCCCCCGGTTGTCACGCAGGATTGGCCGAAGACGCCGACCGGATATCTCGCGGCGCTGAGCCACTGGCCGACGCCGGACGGGGAAATCGGGGCGTGGTAGATGTCGCTGGAGACGTTCGGGCCCGTGTGACCGCCGACGCAGTACACCTCATCGCCGATTACTACGCAGGATACCAGGTTGGCACCTACCGTGAACGGGTACCCCGTGGTGTTCGTCCACTTGCCTACCCCAGACGGGGAGAGCGCGGCATAGTAGACATCCGTGCTCAGATAGCCCCCTACGCAGTAAATGTTGCTCGCAGAAGCCACGCACGCTTGCTGCTTGACGCCGGCCGGATAGTTAGTCGTGCTCACCCACTGGCTGATTCCCGAGGACGAGAAGGGCGCAAAGTAGACAGCGTCGGACGAGGACAGTGCAGCCCCGGAGGTCCCGCCACCGACGCAGTAGATGCCGCTGCTCGATGCCACACAGGATGTCAGCCATACGGGGAACGGGTAGCTCGTCGTGTTGGTCCAGGGTCCGACTCCGGAAGACGAGAGATGAGCATAGTAGACGGCATCGGACAGGGTGGAACCCGCGTAGCCTCCGACGCAGTACATCACGCTCGCCTCCGCCACGCACCACTCAGACCTGATGCTGGTTGGATAGCTCGTGGTGGTTGTCCAATCGCCGATCCCTGAAGACGAGAGCGGAGCGTAGTAGGCGGCGCTGGTAGAATCCGTTACCGCGTCAGTCCCCGTCAGCCCCCCGACGCAATAGATGTATCCGCCCGACTCCACGCACGACTGGGTCCAGATATCTGTCGGGTAGCCGACCGAGGGGTTCCACGTCAGGACGGCTGAGGAAGCTGAGGAAGTTACGCCTTCAGAGGTGCTGCTGGACGCGGTAGACATGGTGCTCGAACCTTCCGTGGCAAGGGTCGCCGAATATGTCACCGTTGTGGTCACTACGAACATGACTATGATAATCATCATGATCATCGAGCCGGACGCAGGGCCGCTGGCCGTTGACCTGCTGGATGAACCGCTGTTCCCTGACATTCGTCAGCCCGATCAATAGCTGAGAGATGCAGTCCGCTTAAGCATTTGCGGGAGATAGGGGGCATCAAGCTGGCGGGTCTTTCGCGCCGCCATCAACTTCGGCGTAGAGGTATGCTTTCAGAAGGTGGACATCACGTCTTTCGCGAAGCGGGTTACCGCCTCCAGCTCGTTTCTCGGGTCGAACGAGAATATCAGATAGTCGACGCCGACCTCCCTGAATGCCTCAAGCTGCAGGTGTATCTGCTCCGGAGTCCCGTAGGTGAGGAACTCCTTCATCCTCTCTGCCGGGACCCCCATCTGTCGGAACATCTTCTCAATGCTCTCGCGGTCGCCGATGACGATCCTTCCCAGCTTCGACTTGGTGATTGAATCATAGTCTCTGCCCACTTCCTTGCAGTGCGCGCGGAGGATGCCCAGCTTCCTCTTTACCGTGTCCACGGAGCCGAAAAGGTTGCAGGCGTCTCCGTACTTGGCGACCGTCTTCAGCGTCCGCTTCTCGCCGGCTCCTCCTATCAGTATCGGCGGGTGTGGCTTCTGTATCGGCTTGGGATTGCAATAGGCGCCACGGAGCTGGTAAAACTTTCCATCGAAGCTCGCCCTGTCCTCGGTCCACATGCGCTGGATCACCTGGACGGCCTCGTCCAGGCGCTGCAGCCTCTCCTTCGTCGGCGGAAACGGGATGCCATAGGCGGACGCCTCCTCTTCGTTCCACGCGGCCCCGATCCCCATGAAGAGCCTTCCTTTGCTCAGCACGTCCACGGTGGCACCCATCTTCGCGAGCACTGAAGGATGCCTGTAGGTGTTCCCCGTCACCATGGTGCCCAGCTTGATCTTCGAGGTCACGCCCGCAAGGACGGATATCGTGGCCCAGCCCTCGAGCATCGGCTCTTGGGGTTGGCCGACGTTCGCAATCTGGTGCAAATGGTCCATCACCCAGAAGGAGTCATAGCCGAGGTCCTCTGCCGCGACGACGATCTTACGCAGTGAATCTGCGATGGCGGGACCGTCCCCGTCGAAAGTGAAATTTGGATGCTGTATGCCGAACTTCATCATGTCCTCCGGCAAGCGTCGGTGCTATTGAAGATTCTGCCTCGCACGCCCGAGGCCTGTAATGCAGATCTAGGCAATCAGCGTTGGAAAGATGGAACAAATCTGCTTTAGGATTAAATATACCGGGTTCAATAACTCGGTGTCGTTGAGGGACAGCACCCGGCGTACGGTTCTCTTCTCGTTCGCGGTAGCCATTCTTCTCACTCTGAATTCGATAGGCCCCGTTCACTCCGTCCCCCCTCCGATAAACCCAGAGCCTGCGTCTGTGGTGATAGGTCAGCCCGATTTCACCTCCTACGCATCCGGGAACGGTCCGGGTGGCCTCAGCGAACCTGAATTCGTGGCGTTCGACCACTCTGGCGATCTTTGGGTCTCAGACTACAACAACAGCCTGGTGGCGGAGTACAATCAGCCCTTCACAAACGGCGAATCTGCCGCGCTCGAGGTCGGCTCCGCGAGCTTCTCGACGACCGGTTGTTCGAACACCGGGCCGTCCAACGTCTGCAGCCCCAACGGCATCGCCTTCGACCAGGCTGGCAACCTCTGGGTGGCGGACAGCGAGAACAACAGCATAGTAGAGTTCAAGGCCCCGTTCACCGCCGGAGAGAGCTCTAGCACGGTGATCGGGCAGTATTCCGATGGACAGCCGAACGCGACCAATCTCGACCAGCCCTTCGGCATCGCGTTTGACTCTTCGGGCAACCTCTGGGTGGCAGACTCCAGCGACAACCGGGTCGTGGAGTACAAGGCGCCTCTGGCCAACGACGAGTCCGCCTCGCTCGTCCTTGGGCAGACCAGCCTGACGTCGGCCACGGACAACGACGCGCAATCCAACATGTCCTCACCGGAGGATATCGCTTTCGACGGGTCAGGAAACCTTTGGGTGGCGGACACCGGTAATAGTCGCGTCCTGGAGTTCACACAGCCCTTCTCGAACGGCGAGAGGGCCGGTCTAGTGGTCGGCGCGCCAAACTTCACCTCGTTCAACGGGAACGACACGCAGTCGACGCTGACGCTTCCCGAGGCCATCGCCTTCGATCATTCTGGCAACCTCTGGGTGTCTGACTCTGGCAACAGTCGCGTCATCGAGTTCGCCTCTCCCTTCACGACGGGGATGAACGCGAGCCGCCTGATTGGCCAGGTCTCATACGTCTATGGAGGGCCGAACGCGACGCAGACGATGCTGGGCTACCCAGACGGCCTGACGTTTGATGGCTCAGGGAACCTGTGGGTCGCAGACTCGGGCTTCGCACGAGTGCTGGAATACAGCGACCCGTTGACCTATTCCGCTGCGTCGTCCAGCACGACCTCAAGTGCCGCCACGACCTCCTCGCCCCCGAGCACGAGTAGCGTCGCGAGCGCGAGTAGTGTGGCCACCACGAGCTCGACTTCAAGCGCGAGCGGAGGCGGTGTCCCGGTATTCCCCTACCAGTTCGTCATGGCGGCCGCCTTCACAGTCGTCCTCGTCGCGTCATACCTGTTGATTCGGCGCGGCTCGATACTGAGGGGTACCGCCGGACTGAACGCAACAGAGAGTTTCTGAGGGTTTCTCGCGCCGTGCGGGTCACCTTCGCTCTCGCAGTGCCTGCAAGTCCTGGGATGCTTTCCGAGCGGAGATATCCGGGTTTCAGCGGACCGGATGCCTGGTCCCCGAAAAAAGGGGGACCGCCAGGGTTCCTCAGACCTTTGTGAGCAGCGCGCTCACGACCGCGGTCGCATTCCCGTAGTTTCCCTCTGGCAAGTTCCTCTCCACCCAATCCTTGTCGGATGCGGGGACGTCGGACATGTCGTTGCACGCCTGGACCACCTGGGCCCTTGATGCCGGATATTTCACGTGGTTCTTCAGGTGTGCGAGTTCTTCAGCCATTGTGCTTGTGCTCATGGTCCTTGCGTGGGGGCGGCCCGCATTTATCATGGCCTCAACATGCCGGGATAATTTCAACCTCAAAGGTGAAACTGAGTCAGTCAGGCACGGCATTGTGGCGAATCACCAGGACGTTATAGCTCTATGAGTTCCCTTTTGGAAAGCTCTTTCAGGAACGCAAGGACTCCCGTCCTGACTCTTCCAAGGTCGGAGCCCTCAAACTCGCCCGAGATCGTCACGGCCATCTCTTCTGCAGACTGCCCTTTTCCAAGCAGGTCCCAGATTCGGCCTCCGGTGGCGTTGACTCGGAATAACTCGTTCGAGGAGGTGTTGAACAGGAATACCCAATCCTCGGCCTCCCTTGAGAGGACGCCCGAGTTCCTGCTTGGCGGCCTTTCCCCTTGACCGCTACCTCTTCTCTCAGACATTTTCTACACAGTCTCCCAAGACGAGCCCGCTCAGGACTTGATGCCGGGTCTTATCGCTTTCTCTATTGCCGAGACATCCGTCCCGATCAGCAAGTTGTAGGAGGGAACCCTGGTCGCAAGCTCCAGCGCTGCCTGAGTCTCCGCTCTTGTGAGCTCCTGATGAAAGAGCTTCATCGACGTCAGGAGCCGGCTCAACGCGAGCTCGGTCCTGCACGGCACCAGCTTGGACTCAGCACTCACCCAGACTGTAGGGAAGATGATGCAGCCGAGGGGACATTCAGTGCCCCGTGACCCCGGCCACGCCTTCTGCGCATCGATGAAATACTTCGCCTTGTAGTTCAGGAATCGTCTCTCTGATGACCGCAGAAATGGTCTGAGGGCCGGAAACAGAGCCACCGACCTTCTGTCGACCCTGAGTCGCCTGGAATATGGGAATATCGTCATGCGGACGGGGTCGACGAAGGTCTTGTCGTCGGCCAGCAATCGGTGGCCGTTGTTGAGCAGAACGAGGGTCAGGAACGTCTTCCCGAACCCGCTGGTAGCAGGGAAGAGCAGGCCCCTTCCGTCCATCTCAACCGACGATGCGTGGAGGAGGCGCTTTCCGTCCTTCTCCAGCATTTTCGCTGCGCGCTTCTCGAGCTCAAACAGGCAGAGTTCGTAAAGGACATCTTTCTCAACGGAGAAGCAGATGGTCGAGTCGTGAGAGTTGAAAGAGAGCGTCACCGCGACGATTTTTTCGTCTTTCGTGTGGTACATGATGACAGTATCATCTAGCTGATAATGGAATTGGCTGTGGTCGAGGCTCTTCCAGACGAGGACGGCACCGGGCGGCGGACTTGTGAGGGCGTTTAGCATCTTCCTCGTCTCGAGGAAGCCATAGACTGTCACGTCTCGTTCCTTTGTTGACCTGTCGACAAAGTTCTTGAGGTCCTGAGAGATTTCCCTCTCGACTGCAGGGGAGTTTGTCTTGAACGCGAGTCTCTTCCCGTACACCGTAAAGGCTTTCACGGTGCCGGCTCTCTTTTCCGACTCCTCGATCACCCTTCGGAAAGATACCTCCGCGGCTTCCGTCAGCCCTCACTTCACCTCCGGCGTCCGGTTCTTTGAGGAAGACCGCAGCCCGCGGCCACGAGAGACGCCGGGCACGCGCTGTGCAGCACCGAGCGTGAACGGCGCAGAACCAGACAGGCTGGCCTGCGGGAGCTCGCCGGCCCGGCCGTCCCAGAAAATGCGAATGGAGCCCTCCGGTCGCTCCAGCAAGACAGAGGCGGCGCCGCCATCGAATGTACAGGAGGTGGAATCGAAATCTTGTCCCAACAGGCGTATGAGAGCCGAGTAGGCTTTGAATGCTGGCTTAGGTCTATCCCGGAATACCGTCCCCGCCAATCTGCCCAGACCCGAAGGGAGTGTCCTTGAAAGTTTGGAATAGCCTCTGTAAACGCGTTTTCGACTACCGAAGGCTGTGTCCTGTCTCAGCAGACCGAACCGGTCTGCCTCGGAATTCTTCTCGGCGGAGGCTTCGTCCTTGAGCCGGTACCAGAACACCCTCTCGAGGGTCCCCGACCCCAACAATGAAGCAAAAGCTCTGACGAGATAAGATTCCTGGCGCGAGTGCTCCAGCGAGCCACCTTCGTGGCTTGAAAGCCCGGTCTCCGTCACCCACAACGGCTTGTCGACGCCAATCTCTCTCAGCCTCCCCTTGAGGCCGAGGAGGACCGAGGGCCAGTCCTCCATAGTGCGGTTGTTCCAGGTGCCGGGATAGGCATGGAGGTTGAGGATATCCACGGAACGCCCGTCGGCCCTGTCCAATACATCGAAGAGGAAACTCGTGTCGGGACGGGCCGGGTCAGCCAGACCGCACATCAGAATCATGGATTCTCCGTCCGCCCGCTTTGCAGCCGCCGAGGCTGACTCGAGCAGAGTGGCATACTGCGCGGCGTCCCCGATCCAGAAGAAGTACGAGTTAGCCTCGTTCCATATCTCCCAGTGCTTGACGTAGTGGCCGTATCGCCTCACCAGGGCGTCCACTAAGTTTGCAAAGGGCTCCGGTTCCGGTGGCACGTTGAATCTTGGCGCCAGCCACTTCGGTGTGTAGGTGACCACTGGGACCAGACGGAGCCTCATGGATGCGCAGAGTTTCACTAGATTGTCGAACCACTCAAACTTCATCTGGCCCCTGACCGGCTCGAGCTTGCGCCAGTCAAACTCCGTCCTCAACCACTTCACACCCATACCGCTGATGACTCTCAGGTCGTGCTCGAGGTGCCACGGGTTGATGCGCACGGGGTAGTTCTGGCAGATCCCGAAGGGCTCCTGCAGCCTCAGCCGGAATTCACCAGTTCCAGTACCATTCGGGCTGATTCAGCTGTCCCGTTGCTCGTGATGGAAGCGCCTTCCGCGCCACTATCGTCCGCGAGGGTATCCTCGATGAGCCCCGCCAGTGTCTCCGCGTCTAGCTTCTCGAAGGGGAGGTACGTTGTGTCCTTCCCGAGGCGCTGCCCCATCGTTGACTGGTTGTAATCTGACGGTATCGGAACGATGACGGCCTTCTTCCCCAAAGCCAGCCCTTCCATCGCTATGATGGGCGACCGGGTGATGAAGGCAGAGCTCGCCTTCACGTACTTGTGGACGTTATCCACGAACTCCAGCGCGACAACCTTGCCTTCGTCACCAGGTTCTTGCAGGGCTCCCGGCCCGATCAGGACCAGCATCATCCCGGCGTGCTTTCCGAGAACTATTCGATGCGCCTCCCGGACGATGGAGACGAACGCCGAGCGGTCTGAATGAATCCTGCTGAGATATACAAGGATGAATGGACGGCCAATCCCGGTCTCCTTTCGAAGCTCGGCTTCACTCGTGGCGTTGACCCGGCTGATGGACCTCGCGTCGATTAGAGGTCCCACAAAATGTGACTTTGCCTCGAGAAGAGGGGGCAGTCGATACTGCGACCCCGTCAGAGGCACCAGTACCAGGTCCGCCAGCATGGCGTACACGTGATAGAATTCAATCGGCGGCAGGTCCAGGAGTGCCACGCACTTGCGCCAATTGTATCTCGCCGCTATCAGGCCCTCTGCGTGTGTGTCGCAGATGACCACAGAAGGCTCCAGGAACTTGACCAGGTTCGTCTCGAATCGCAGCCTGTGTTCGTACTGCCAGTGAGGAGCAGTGCCGTTGGCCTCGGGGACCTCAACGATGGAAAACTCTTCGCCCACGAAGCGCCTCGCGAAGGCGGCCTCGGGTCCGCTCACGCCCAGGGTCACTTCGACCTCTGGGTCCTGACTGACGAGCTCACGCGCAAGATTGACGCACCGTACCACGTGTCCGTTCCCGAATTCCACATACTTCCCGTCGGAGACCGAGAACATGCCGCTCGGGAATATCAGGATGCGGTGCCTCAAGCCTTCTTGTCCGAGCCTGTGGTGCTCTTTCTTGCACCCTGGACCCCCTTCATCACGCTCGCATAATCGGTGATATCAAGAACCAGGTCCTCAATCACTGGGTCTTCATATTTCCGTTTCTTACCGTTGTCCAATTGACGATTCTCCTAGTGCTCTGACGAGAGTTTTTCTGCAGCTCTTTTAATCATTTCTTTGCTCTTCCAGCCCACGAATTCGGAGAGGCCTCTGTAGACGCCGCCCTCATTCGCCCATTCCCGCATCATCTCCCTAGTTGTTGTGGCCAGGTTACGGACTGGATAGCTGCGCCCCAGCTTCGCCGGAAGGAAGTAGTTATCGCGGAAGCTCTTCAACGAAATGGACCGTGATTTTTCACCGAACCTTGAAGCGTCGAGCACACATCCCCGAAACCTGGCAGGGAGCACGTGCATAAACCTGTCCCGAAAATCCTGTAACCCTGCGTCCTCGTCAAGTTTCGACGCGAGGACAAGCTGGGAGTAAAGCGGAAAGACAAGTCCGAACGACCTCGCCCGTTCGAGGATGTGCGACAAGTCTGCGTGGTCGTGACCGAGCACGGTGACGGTGTCTAGCAGGTCTCGCATCAGGAATCTCCCTCCGCCGACCGCATTCGCGCACGTGACGAGAAGAGTGTCCTCCCGCGAGGTAACAGAGGCCTCGTTGGGACCTATCCTTATCTGGAGCGCGCCGCCGGAGAGGGCGGAACTCGGCAGGTAGGCGAAACCGCCTGTCCCAATCGCTGCGTGGAGGTCGATGCCCAGCGGTCCCCCTCCGCTGATATACTGAAACTTGTAACCGGCTCCTGAAGGGTCCTGTTGGAGGTGGGAGACCTTCTCTTGTATCAGGCCCATGCCCGAGAGAAGCCGCCCCGCCGTCTCGGTCGATTTTGCGTCGACCAGCAATAGGTCTACATCGACCATCTCGCGGATGTTCGGAAAGCCGTACCCATATCGTGAGGCCGCGGCTCCCTTGATTAGTATGGTCCGGATTCCGTTCTGTTCGAAGGAACCCAGGACTTTCTTCAACAACTCCGTCACTCTGAAGCTGTTTGCCACCTGCTTATTGTAGAGGGTCTTGAGGGTGCCGAGGACCTGGGAAGGAACCGTCAGTCGTCCCGACGATTTCAGACCGGAGAGACAGATGTAGAGCTGAGGGATGACTCGGTTTTCAGCCGCTGTGATGATCAGGCCATCCCAATCGATTACCGAATCCCTTGTGAGCGACTCGATGGCCTGGGCTCGCCCTTCGTCCATAGGAACAACACAACACTTCGTTAGAAGCCCTATGGTCGCTACCCCGCTCGTCATAGCCTATGCACCCCTGAACCTGCCTGAATCCAAGGATTTCGGTTCCTTCAAGCGGCCGGAAGCTAGACCGACTGCCCGCAGTTCGCGCAGAACTTGGAGCCAGGCGCGAGGGGAGAACCGCAGGACCTGCAGAAGTTCGCTGGCCCGGAAGCAGTGACCGGACCGCCGGCCTGAGGGAACTGCTGGTTCATCGGAGGTGAGGGAATCACACCCGGGACCAAGACCTCTGGTGTCCCCGGTGCGCTTGAAGCGGGAACGCTTGACGGTCCGTATGTCAGGTACGCGTACGTGATGATGACCGATATCCATGCGTCAACCGGGAACGAGAGAAGCGACGAGACGACCCCTCCCGCCAGCGGCGAAGAGCGACCCACGGCGGCTTGTATGATGGCGATCACGATGATCACGATGAAGACGACCACTCCTAGGATGAATGTGCTCCATTTCTTGTCGCGGCCGAACATCTTGCTCGCCGACATGCCCGCCAGGGCACCCTTGTTCTCTAACATTATCGCCGGGACGGTGTAGGCGTACCAGGTCAGGAAGATGATCCCTGGGACAAGCAAGGCTATCGAGCCCAGTGCTACGATGAGGCCGACCAGGATTCCGGCAGCGAGCAGACTCCAGAACCTCTTGGCCGCCTGCCTGAGCGAATGCTCCACCGACAGCTGTCCGCCGGCGAGGGCAGCCTGCACCATCGACGGATACGCGCCGGTTATGATTATGGAGACGACCACGCCGACGAACACGAGGACTATTCTCACGACACTGAAGGTGGCCGTGCTCGCAAAGTCCCCGAGGAGAGATATCACCAGAGCGATGACCTGGGGAATCAGGAGCGCCGGCGTCCGCGTAAGGAGATTGGTCGATTTCGAGAGGACGTCACGAACCGCTATCGGCCTGCCGACAGTCGTGCCCATGATAGGTACAGCTTTGCTGGTGATATTTATCCATCGATGAACGATTCGAGAAGCGATTGGCCGCTGAGCCCCCGTAGCCGAAAGGTCATCGGTGAGAGTCTCGCCTCTCAGCGGGTCGCGGGCATCCGCGCATTTGCTTTTTACAGTAAAACATAGATGTAGACGCGGGGTATCGGCAGGCATGCAAGGAAGCAAGAGATCGAATGATTCACCAGCCTAACGGTAGCTTTGAGGGGGAGGGTAGCGAGACTCGCGCCGTGTGCGTTTGCGGAAGAGCCTTCCTGGTGATTGGTAAGCCCAATGAGATATCTCTTTTGGAGCACATCGCGAAAGAGAACGAGATGGTTACAAGAAAGTGGGAGGCTGACACGTCCGGACGCTCAGGGTCAAAGTCGAGTCCGGTCTGACCATCCAGGGCCTTCTCCAGTTCCTCATACACAGACAGTTTGGACCGGCCTGACTCGCTTCTAGTCACTCCTTCTGGCCAGACCCACAGCTGCGAGCGTCACCACAGCCCCGAGCACGATGAGGACGGTCACCTGCTCCTGTAGTATGATGACCCCGGCGATCACGCTGACTATCGGGATGAGATAGAGCTGGACCGAGAGTCCCGAGACGGTCCCTCTCCCGATGAGCGTGTAGTACACCGAATATCCCACGACGGAGCTCACGACGGAGAGGTACAGCAGTGCGAGCCAACCTTCCGTCGAGAGCGTGGAGACCTGGCTGATGAACTCGCCCGATGCAAACGGTAGGAGGAACGCAGTTCCTATCACGGAGGCCCAGATGCACACAGGAAGCGCCCCGTATTTCTCCACGAGCGGCTTTGAGGCCACCGTGAACACGGCATAGAAGAACGCCGCAAGAACTGCCTCGCCCGACCCCGTGAATGCCGAGCCGCTCCCGTTGAGGTCGCTCAGCGAGAGCAGCAGGGATCCGAGCAGGGCGAGGACGAGCGCAAAGACGAGCCTCCTGCCTATCTTCTCTCTCAGGAGCAGCGAAGAGAGGACGATCATGAACACGGGGCCGAGCGAGACGAGGATCCCTGCCAGCCCCGACGAGATGGACTTCTCGGCGTAGTTCAGGGAGATGTTGTAACCCGCGATGTTGCTCAGAGCTATCACGAGCAGCCTTGGCAAGTCCCGGCTTTCGAACCGCGCCTTGGATTTCGTGAAGGGCAGTATCGCCAGAAATCCAGCGCTAGCAATGAGCCACCTGAGCAGCGCCAGAGAGGTGGGCGAGAGTCCAAAGTCTGCCACCCGGATCGCGACGAAGCCAAATCCCCAGATGACGCTCAAAGCGACGAGCAGGGCGTATGTCACAACTCTCGAACGGGTAGAGGCAGGGGCAGCGCCTGCTACCGGCTTGGCGACCATTGAGGCGCCCACGCCTTTTCAGTCCGGTTAAAAGATGCTATTATTCCGGCGGGATTTCTTTGAACGCCAAAGAAGCGTCTATTCCCCGCTCAGCAGACTCGCCGAGCGCCAGAACGCGACCTGATAGACCTCGCGTCTGGGCAGTAGGTCCCGCCGTGGAAGGGAAGAGGCACTAGCCCGCATCTCTTTGATGATATCCTCTCTCATCCCGGTCGGCATATCGGACATGAAGCTGTACGCTCCCTTCTCGAAGCGAGCGATCCTGTCCTCCATGGTTTCGCTCACGACGACGTCGCTCACGGTCTTCAGGCTATCCGGAGGATGGGTCTCAAGGATTTCCTGCTCTCTCCTCCAGTTGCGAAGGCGCCGCGAGGGGTCCCGGTCCCAGTGGTATTTCTCGGCTATCTTCCTGAATCTCTCCCGCCTCTCCTCGAAAAACTTCCTGGCGGCCTCGTCGTCCCCATCGGCGGCCGAGGGGTTCGCTCCCCCGTAGAACGGGAACCATGGCCGATTTCCGGACCCCTTTCGGACCAGCGCGAAAACCCCAACCTTGCTGACCCTTGCGGCCTCACGCACTACCGCCATCGGGTCGTTGAGAAGGTGGAAGACGTGGGCCATCAGCGCCGCGTCGAAACTCCTCTCTTTGAACGGCGTCCTGCTTCCGTCCGCTAGGATGAGGTTCACAACTCCCTTCGCCCTCGCCTTTTCCATCATACGCCGCGATATGTCCACTCCGGTGATCTCGTAACCGCTCTTGATCAGCGGGAGAGAAACACGGCCGGTACCGACCCCTATCTCTAGGATCGAATGGCACCCATGCTTCGTGAGCATCTCCTCGATTCCGCCGACCGTGTCTTCACCGAGGGCCCGTCTCGTGTCGTCGTAAACATCGGCGATCCGGTCAAATTCAACCTTTGACAAGCTGATTCCTCTCGACTCGGTCATGGTCCTTCCTCCGCCTTATTTCGTTTGTCATTTGGGTGGCCGACATGGTAGCCCACCGCGGCACAGAGGCGCGCTAACGTGGTGAGAGCTGACTCATTACGGGTCTGTACTTGGCGGGGATGTCAGCGTCGCCCCACGTTTCGACCTCCAGCTCCTGCGGGGCGGCCAGCAACCGCCCCAGGCTCTCGCCGAGCTTCCGCTTCGTCTCCGAGTTGTTGTTGAGATCCCGGACCCGCACGACGATGACGCCCGCGCCCCTCTGGATGACCTGGAAGTCCCGCAGCCCAAGGACTGACTCGAGCTCGTCGCAGATCACGCCCGGCGGAATCATGCGCCCGTCTGCCGCAAGGAGGCCGTCGCCGCTCCTCCCCAGGACCGTTTGAAGTCTTGGAAAATTGGAGCCACAACCACACCTCTCCGTTTCGCCCTGGATTCCAACGTCGCCTATCTCGTATCGCATGAGAGGGGTGACCTCGTTCTCAAGCCCGGTCAGTAGAACGCTTCCCAACTCGCCCGCGCCTACCGCTTGCCCGTCTCTCTCCACTTCGTGGATGTAGTTGTCCGCATTGACGTGCAGCCCGTCGTGAAGGTAGCACTCCGTGCCGACGCTCCCGAGCTCCCTCGCCCCGTATGAATTGTAAACGTCCGCTCCGAAATAGTCCTTGAGGTCGTTCCGTACGGCGTCGCTCAGGAACTCGCCGTTGCACATCACCAGTTTGGGCGATATGGCCGTCCCGCGCTCCCTCAAGGTCCGACCCAGCCTTCGCGCGTGGGAAGGACGGGAGTAAAGGATGTCTGGCTCGTATCGCACAAGTGCTCGACAGACGTCATCAGTGTTCGTCCGGCCCAATCCGAGCGTCAACTGATGGACCGTCGGTACCGCGATGTGAAAAGACCCCACGAATATCTGGGATGCGATTCCGGCTCTGCCCTTCTTCCTCCGGACTCCGCTGCCTTCCGACGCGCTCCCTCTGGTCTCGACCGTCGCGACCTTCTCCCAGGGTCTGACCCCCATCCGGGAGGCACGCCTGACACTCTGAGCGACCCGTATGTCGCACAAGCGTGCCCCTAATCCTATCTTCAGGGGCGTGCCGGTAGTCGTCCCCGAAGTTGACTGAACCGACCCGACCTTAGCGCCGCGGACTGCAATCCGGTCGGGGTAGTTCTCGATGATGTCGCTGCGCGTCGTGACCGGGATGAGTCTCAGGTCGGCCGTGCCGCGCACGTCGTCGGCCGTAAGCCCGACCCTGCGGAACATGCTGCGATAGTACGGGACGTAATCATAGCAATATCTGGCCAACCTCCTCACCTTCCTGTCTCGCAGCTCCTGCAACTCATGAGGCGTGAGGGTCGAGTTCTTGATTGCCAGTGCCGTATAGTACGCGATGCGTGGTAGCAACCGGTGGACGCGGGCGCCCAAGCTCAGATAACCATTGCTACCATGAGAGGCGTTCCGATTGCTTAATCTGCGGGTCTCGTCGGTGGGAGTTGATTGAGCGAGACACCTCCCATTCGGATCAGGGGACTATCCCACACGTATGGGACGGCCAGAGAGCCTGTCCCTGCCCTCGACGGGATAGACCTCGACGTGGGCAGAGGGGAGTTCGTGTCCGTTATTGGGCCTAGTGGGTGCGGAAAGACGACCCTGCTCTACATAATCGCCGCGCTGCTACGCCCTACGACCGTCGAGCAGCTTCTGATTGAGGGGAGGGAGATGAAGAAGCCCGACCCGGGGAGGGTGGCCCTCGTGTTCCAGGACAGCGGCCTTCTCTTCTGGAAGACGGTGCTGGCCAACGTTGAGTTTGGGCTCGAGCTGCGAGGTGTCTCCAAGGAGGCGAGGGCGAGCAGGGCCCGAGAGCAGGTGAAGGCCGTCGGCCTCGAAGGGTTCGAGCGACGCTATCCGGCCGAGCTCTCGGGAGGGATGAAGCAGCGCGCATCTTTGGCGAGGGCATTGACCCTCGACGCGCCCATCCTCCTGATGGACGAGCCGTTCGGGGCGCTGGACGAGCAGACGCGCATGTTGATGGCGGAGGAGATGCTCAGGATCTGCGCCGACGGAAAACGGACGGTCATCTTGGTGACCCACAGCCTGCAGGAAGCTGCGACGCTGTCCGACCGGATCGTGGTTCTCTCCGCAAGACCTGGAAGAGTTCACGCGACCATCACGATGGAGCGCGAGCGACCGCGGACCCCCATAAAGATCGAGGAGACGAGAGAACAGCTGTGGGCTCTCCTCAAAGGGCTCTCCGCGGAGGCCCTGCACCAAGAAAGGGAAGACCGGCTGCGCTAGACTGGGGCCGAGATCCGGGCGTGCCACTTTGCAGCGTAGTGATTCGTCACGTATCGCGTCGACCAGAAGACCGCCGAGACGAGAGTTGCGAGCAGAAGGGCGACCGCGTAGAGCCGCGCGATCTGGAGATTGTAGGCGTCGTTCAGGAGGAGCGCTCCGATCCCTCCCACGCCGAAGAACATCTGCGCGAGGACGACCCCTGTGACGCAGAAGACGAAGCCAACCTGCGCGGACGCGAGTATCGCGGGAGCCGACGCTGGGAAGACGACCTTCAGTTGCAGCTGCGACCGGCTCGCTCCCATCGAGACTGCGATCCGCAGCGCGTCCCTGTCCAGGTCCCTTACGGCTCCCGCAACGAGCAGGCTGACGGGCAGAGAGGCCTCTAGCACGGCGAAGACGACGACCGCCTTCAGGCCCAGACCGAACCAGAGGATGAGCAGCGGCAGGAAGATGACCTTAGGGGTCGAATTCAGGACGAACGCGTATCCGCCGGCCACGGAATTGGCGTATGGGCTGCCGCCCATGAGAAGTCCCAACCCTACCCCTAGCGCCATTGCGAGCGCAAAGGAGATTGCTACTTCCCCCAGAGTCAGCTCGAGGGGCCCGAGCGATTGAGAAGCTGCCGTAGGCAATGAAATCAGGACCGCAGAAGGCGCCGGTACGAAGCTTGAAGTTATGGCCCTCGACCTCACGAGCTCCTCTATCAGCCCCAAGGCCACGATTGTCGATGCGACCAGCAATACGGCGGAGCCGACCCGCTGCCTCGCGTACACGAAGCCTATCCGCGCCGCCATCTCCTCATCCTCGATTCCAAGAACGAAGCTGTGGAATTCAATACCAAGGCGAACGCCATCACTATGAGGGCCATCGCAAGATACTCAGGAGTGTTGAACTCCTCGTAGGCCGTCGTCAGGTAGAACCCGAGTCCACCAATGGAGCCGATCATCTCGGCCACGATGGTTGTCGCGATGACCACAGCGAACGCAACGCGCAGGGTCCCTACCAGGCTGGAGACAGAGGCTGGAAGGACAATCTTTGTGAGGAGGTCCCTGCTCCTCACTCCTAGCGACCTGGCGGCAAGGATCGTAGACCGGTCCACCCTCGATATGGCACCGTATCCCCCCAACACGATCACAGGGTAAGCAGCGAGTACCGCGTAGGCGATCTTCGAGAGAGCACCTAGGCCGAAGAACACGATGAAGACCGGGAGAATAATGATGTGCGGCACCGCAAAGATGACGATGATTATGGGGAGGTAGGCCCCCCAAAGCAGTCTCGTGGTAGAGAACAAGAGAGCCGTGGACAGCCCCAGGATGGTCGCGATGAGGAATCCGGCCGATATCTCGAGGAGCGTGAGCCCCAGCGCTTCCGGGAGGTCGGGGATGGTTTTCAGGGTGAGCAGGGAGATGAGTGCCGAGAAGACTACCAGAGGACCGGGGAGGATATCCCGAGGGGAGACCTGAGAGACTAGCTGCCAGAGGAGCACAAAAGCTATCAGTATCAGCGCCTTCGCGAGCGTGGGTGATGAGAGCAGCCGCAGGCGGCGCCCGGAGGGGCTCTGCGTCAAGTGGAGGGGTCGTAGGTGATCGTAGGCAGATACTCGTTGGTGTAGGTGCTCTGCCAGATGATTGGCGGAAGGTTCTGCGCGGTGGCCGTCTGATTGTACATCAGCTCCATCACCGAGGGCTGCATTATCCCAGTGAGGCTGAATCCAGTATCATTGTAGACCGTCTCGGCCGCGTCCAGGTTGTACGAATAGTGGCTCATGAGCCAGCTCTCGGTCGCATTGGGGTTCTGGGAGAGCCATAGGTTCGACTGATACAGTGCCGTCAGAAAGAGCCGGACGGTGTTCGGGTTGCTGGCCGCGAACTGGGTGGTCGTTACCACGCTGGCTGAATACCATGATGGGACGTACTGCTGTAGGTTACCGACGATGTTAGCCTGTCCCTGACTCTGGAGCTGGACCGCGACGGCCCAGTCGTAGACGAAACCCTGCACCTGGCCGCTCTCGAATGCAGCTTCAAGCGCGCTCAAAGAGCCGAGGGGGTCTACGGGGTTGGAGAGAGTCCAGTTCTGAGAAGCGATGAAGAGCTTCTCGACCGTGCAGACCAGTCCGGCTGCGGTCGTGCATCCGAAAGTCTTCCCTTGGAGCTGACTGACCGAGGTGATCCCGGGGGCCGCTACTATCGCCGCGGGATAGCTGGGTACAAGCACCCCGACGGCGACCAAGCTTCCTCCCTGTGCGTCAGCTGCGAAGGGCGGCTGGGTGATGGCGAACTGCACCTGCCCGGCTTCGAGAGCCTGAACGGCGTTAGGAGTAATGATCAGATTCGCGGTCAATCCCTCCTTGGCGAATATGCCCTGCATCGTCGCCATGTCAACTGATCCAGAGTTCAGGTATGTGTCGGAGGTCGCCGCAACGGTCACGGTTGGTATCTCGGGCGTGAGAGTGGCACTTTCTGAGGTGATGGTCGACGTAACCGTCGAAGTCACGGTAGTCGCCACAGGTGTGAGAGTAGAACTCGCCGAGCTGACGGGGGAGCTTGCTGAACTGGTCGTGGCACTTGCTCGGGCGACAGTGGACGTAACGGTCGAAGTCACCTTCTGGGGGTTGACCAGGAGGAATCCCGTCGTGCCGACAAGAATGAGAATGATGATGAGCGCCGCGAGGAAGGGTAACCTGAAACTCATGGCCGTCGGGGAGTCAGTCCCCATCTTTAAGTGAGTCCGCGCCTTCGCATGACACCCGCAAGACGAACGAGCCCACGTTGACCCCTGGGTATTTGGAAGAAGAAATCTTCTAACATTTATAAATCCAGCAACTGAAATGGACGCAAAGGAGAGAATCTGGATACGAATTCCACGAGTTTTCCATCTCTTGACAACATTCGTCCGATTCGCTTTCAATGAGGCTTAGCGGCTCTCACGCGCTGGAAAGCAGGTACGCGGTGGCATTCCTCGCATCGTCGTTCTTCCTGATGCTGGTGGCCCTGCCCGGGGTGCCCCAGGCAAATGCCTCTTCTTCCGTATTGTCGACCAACTCCAGCGCCGAGTGTGAGAACAACGATTCATTGTTCAGCAGCTCTTTCTTCTGCTCGTTGGCCACGACGGCCGGCACCACGATAGTCGCCTTTTTCGGATGCCTCAGCGGACCCTCTGCGAATTGCAAGGGTCTCTCCATCTCAGATTCTCAGAACAACGCGTATCACTACTTTGGCAGCGTAGAAACTTCGTGCGATGATACGACCT